>UQIP01000021.1:0-45269 GCA_900541005.1 uncultured Collinsella sp.
CCCTTGATCGAGCTCTCTGAGCTTGCAGAGTTCGTCGATAAGATCCGGGGGCTCCGCGGCGCCAAATCGTTCATACGAGCCGCGAAATGCATTACGGGGATGGCAGCATCGCCGCTCGAGGTCCAGGCTTCGATGCTGTTTGGCCTTACGAGGCTGCGCGGCGGCGAAGGGCTGTACCTCACCAATAACGTTGAGATTCGTATGACGCGCAGCGCCCGCCTGATTTCGGGTCTTGATAGGCGCTATGCCGATATCCTGCTGGCAAATAAGGACGGCAGCCGAGAGTGTCTGGTTGAATGCCAAGGTAAAGCCATTCACGGATCCATAGAATCCAAGATTTCGGACTCCGATCGAACGACTGCCCTGCAAGCGATGGGATATCCCGTCGTTCTGATGACTTATGGTCAGCTGGCCGACTCCGATGCCTTCCGCGTGGTGATGGAGCTCATCATGTCCTATCTCGATGTGCCGCTGAAAGACAAGACGCCGCGGCAGCAGGAGCTCGAACGGCGGCTTCGTGAGGAGATTTTTATCAATTGGGCGGAAATGTAGTCGCGCGGGTGGAAAACGGTCGCGTGAACTAGAGTTTTGGTCGCAAAAAGCTTCAATTTTGCCTTGGAGGGGTCTTAAAAATGCCATCTAGAATAAGTTGTTTCGGAAAATAGACAGTCAACTTACATTCGGCACATAGAGATCGATTTTTACCTACTAAAGTCCCTGATAAAGCTGTTTATCAAAGCGGGTGCGCTGAGTGATTTGGGTCTTACCGTCGATTATCCGAAAAAACTTGTTCTGGGTATCATTTTGAAGCCGTCCGGAGTAACGAAATCGGCCCCCCGTTTCGTGAAAACGGGGGGCCGAATGGGCTTCGTGGCCTGTCTGACAGGCTTGGCGCCGCCGCTATTTAATCACGCGCACGCGATACATCGAAGGAATCTGCTTGAGCGCCTCGATGGTACTGGTGTCAAGGTGCTCGTCGGTGTCGAACATGGTGTAGGCGTTCTCGCCGGCAGACTCGTTGGTCATACGCTGCACGTTGGCGTTGTCCTTGGCCAGGATTGCCGTGATCTGGCCGATCATGTTGGGCACGTTGGCGTGCAGGCAGGCGATGCGGCTTGCGGCGCGCGCCTTGCCCATGCTGCAGGCGGGGTAGTTGACGCTGTGTGCGATGTTGCCGTTCTCCAGGTAATCCTTGAGCTCGCTGATGGCCATGTCGGCGCAGTTGGCCTCGGCCTCGCCGGTGCCTGCGCCCGAGTGCGTGGTGATAAACGTATTGGGCATCTTGACGGTCTTGGGCGTGGCAAAGTCGCAGCTAAACCAGCTGAGCTTGCCCTCGCGCAGGGCGGCGTCAACGGCGTCCTCGTCAATGATGGTCTCGCGTGCGTAGTTGATGAGCACGGCGTCCGGGGCCAGCAGGTTGATCTGCTCGGTGCTGATCATGCCGATGGTGTCGGCCTTGCTGGGCACGTGCACCGTGAGGTAATCACAGCCGCGGCAGAGATCTTCGAGCGTGCCCACGCGCTGCACCTCGCGGCTCAGCACCCACGCGTGCTCAACGGAAATGAACGGATCGTAGCCGTAGACGTCCATGCCCAGATCGACGCAGGCGTTGGCGACCTTGGAGCCTACGTTGCCCAGACCGATGACGCCGATGCGCTTGCCCTTGAGCTCGCGGCCCACAAAGGCCTTCTTGGCCTTCTCGGCGTCGACCTGGATCTCGGGGTCGTCGGCGTTGTCGCGCACCCAGTTCATCGATTGCACCACGCCGCGGCTCGAGAGCACCAGCATGCCTAGGACGAGCTCCTTAACGGCGTTGCTGTTGGCACCGGGGGAGTTAAAGACGACGACACCCTTCTTGGCGTACTCCTCGACGGGGATGTTGTTGACGCCGGCGCCGCAGCGGGCGATGGCGCGGATGCCCTCGGGCAGCTCGTAGCCGTGCAGGTCAGTCGAGCGCATCAGGATGGCGTCGGCCTCCTCGGCGGTGCTCACAAATTCGTAGCCCTCGCCAAACTCGACTTTGCCGTCCTTGGTGATGTCGTCGATGGTCTTAATCTTGCGCATGAAAAACTCCTTAGCGGGTTTGTTTAAAACAAGTGGTTTGAAGTGGCTGGTCGGCCCGCGGGTTGCGGGCTAGTTAGATCGCGGGCTCAAACTATGCTGCGCTTCGAAGTCCTTCATGTACGAGGCCAGTGCCTGCACGTCTTCCATGGTTACGGCGTTGTAGACGCTGGCGCGCATACCGCCCACCAGGCGATGGCCCTTGACGTTTTGAATCTGGTGCTCGGCGGCGCCTGCGACAAAGGCCGCGTCGAGCTCGGCGTCGCCGGTGCGGAAGGTGACGTTGGCGATGGAGCGGCTGTCGGCCTGCGTGGTGCTATGGAACAGCTCGCTGTGCTCGAGCAGCTCATAGAGCAGGTTGGCCTTGGCCCAGTTACGCTCGGCCATGGCTGCAAGTCCGCCGGTTTGCTCAACCCAATGGAACACCTTGCCGCATACGTAGATGCCAAAGGTGTTGGGCGTGTTGAGCATGGAGTCCTTGGCGGCCTGGGTCTTAAGGTCCATGTACTGCGGCGTCTGCGCAAAGGCGGGGCCGTCGGCGATGAGGTCGTCGCGCACGATGACCACGGTCACGCCCGCGGCGCCGGCGTTTTTCTGCGCGCCGGCGTAGATGAGCCCGTAGCGCTCGACGTCGAGCGGCTGCGACAGAAAGCAGCTCGAGACATCGGCGACCAGTGGCACGTCTCCGCAATCGGGCAGCTCGTGGTACATGGTGCCAAAGATGGTGTTGTTCTGGCAGATGTAGACGTAGTCGAGCCCGTCGCCTGCGGCCTCGGCGGCAATGCGCGCGTTGATGTCGGCCATGGTGGGTATGCGGTCGAAATTGGTGTCCTCGGAGCTCGCGAGCAGCACAGCCTCGCCGTACTTGGCGGCCTCCTTGTACGCCTTGTTGGCAAAGTTGCCGGTCACGATGTAGCCGGCGCGCCCGCGGCGCATGAGGTTCATGGGGATGCCCGCAAACTGCAGCGTGGCGCCGCCCTGCAAAAACAGGACGCGGTAGTTGTCGGGGATGCTCAGCAGGCGGCGCAGAGTTGCCTCGGCGTCGTCGATGATCTGCTGGTACATGCTAGATCGATGGCTCATCTCGAGCACGGACATGCCGCAACCGCGGTAGTCCATCATCTCGTCGGCGATCTCGGCGAGCACGCTTGTAGGCAGTGCGGCCGGGCCAGCTGAGAAGTTGTGCACACGTGCCATCTTCTAGTCTCCCTCGTAGTCGTTTGAACGTTCGGGATACTTTAGCACAGTGCAGCGTCAGGCGCGACCGCATCACGGTAAAACCCGAGTGTGCCGCTATGATTTACAGGGTTGTTACATGGGGGAGGGTTTATCTGGAGGCTCGCATCCGATCTGCCTCTGCCTTTGCCTGTTTCCAAGGGCGCACGCGGCCGTTGGTGAGGTCATCGTAACCATGAGTGATGGTACGTTGAATGTGATCTTCGCGTTCCTGAATGGTAGTTAGCGCGCGCGTCTGATCAGAAATAGGCTTTACGACAGGCATATGAAACTCCTTACATAGAATCATATGTATAACTCTATGTTGAGTGTAGCGGAGGGTGGCGTTGGGCGTGTGCGTGCCTGCATTCGTAAGCGCGGTTGTCTGGCAAGTGTGATTTGGGGCGATCTCGTTAAAGTTTCTAAGCTGCGAAAATGACCGTTAACCGGATTAAATTTTGTTGCTCAACATTTGACACTCTGGGCGTGGTAACTTTTTTACCAACAGGTATGATTATTGTCATGTGCGCCGCGCCTGCCTGCCGGGTTGCGGCGCACTTGTGACAGCCTTTGACACCCTTGGAGCGTGTACTGTGGATATAACCACAAAAAGCGTTCGGGGGGGGGTGCTCACCCGCGAGCAATTCCTCCCGCATGAGATGCGCATCGTCGCTGCCCTTCGTATGCAGGGCGCAAGCGACGAGCAGGTCATTGTACGCGTAAAGAGCGAGAACCTCTTTCAATATCCCACGGAGCGCATGGTCGCCAACCGCGCAACCGTGTGCCTTCGCCGCCTTGACGCCATGGTGCCCACGGACGCCGTATGCGCCGCGCGCGGCATCGACCCCAAAACCGCCGTCGAGGCTGCGTCATCCCTAACCAGGCTCATGGCATCCGGCACTCCCACGCAGGCGGACCAGGCCATCTTCTACGGCATGATCTGCCGCTACGATATCGTGCGCGAGCTCGTGCTCGTCGAGGTAGGGGAGCGCCTACAAAACTTCGATTATGCCTTTACGGCGGTTGACCTCAACGCCTTTATGACACGCTTTACCACGGAGTATCCGGACGCGGCCCGCTGGACTGAGGCCACGGTCAAGCGCATTAAGGGCTCGCTCCGCCAGACGCTCCGCCATGCTGGCCTTATCGGCGAGGGCCTGGGCCCGGAGTCCGAGCGCCTGTCACCACTCTTCCTCGATTCCGATGTCGAGCGAGCCTTGGTTCAGCTGGGCGAGCAGTCGCTTATCGCGGCCCTTACCGGCAGGGCGGTGATGTAGCGTGGCTTCCGTCAAAAGCGCCGTCGACCCTGTTATCACCCCGGCGACCGATCTCACCACCAATATCGGCATCCATTCCCGCAAGAGCGTCGTGGCGGCGCATGCCCGCTCCGAGCGCGCCTGTCAGGAATTTAAGCGCCGTGCGCAGCTTCTGCGCGAGTGCCTGTGCAGCGAGGACTTTTTGGCCAACAAGGGCATAGGCAATGAGATCGGCTTCCACACTTTTTGCTATGACCCCGCGCTGGAGTTTGAGGCGCGTGCATTATTTGACACCCTTTCATGCGATGCCGAGGCCGACAAGCTTCCGTGCACGCTCAAGGTCGTGAACCTTTACGACGCCGTGCTGGCAATTCTCGAAAAGCGCCGTGTCCTCAAGGCTATCCCGCGCCAAGAGGAGCGCCGCGGTACCCAGCGCGTGCTCGAGGACGTGGCCAAGTTCGCCTCGCCCGAGAAAGTTGCCGCGTACATCCTTGAGCAGACCGAGCCGTTCGCGCCCGGAGACGTCATTCTCCTCACCGGTGCAGGTGAGGTCTTCCCGTTCTTTCGCATGCACACGCTTCTCCACTGCATGCTTGCGGATTTTGATGAGGTGCCTGTGGTCGCCGCCTATCCGGGCAGTTTCAACGGCTCTTCTTTCCAGCTCTTTAACCGTCTGCCGGCCGACAACTACTACCGCGCCATCGATATCTCGTAAGCACGGCTCCCCGCAGGCAAGTCCCTGCCGCCGGTAACAACCCTTTGCCATAACGTTCCCAAACCCAAAGGAGCACCCATGGACAACACGATCATTCGCGACCTCTTTGCAAAAGACATCAACCGCTCCATCAACGGCGTGGTCAAGGTCCAGGATTCAAAAGATGGGTCCATCCGCCAAGAGCTTGACGAGTACGTGGTGACGCGCGAGTTGCAGAGGCATTTTGCCACGTTCTTCAAGGCCTACGGCGATGCCATCGATGTGCGCACCGACAAGATCGGCGTGTGGATCAGTGGTTTCTTCGGTTCCGGTAAATCGCACTTCCTCAAGATGCTGAGCTACCTGCTCGAGAATCGCCAGATCGGCGGTAAGAGCGCCATCCGGTACTTTGACGGCAAGATCGTCGACCCCATGGTCGCGGCTGTCATGGAGCGCGCCTGCTCGGTGCCCACGCAGGCCATCCTCTTTAACATCGATAGCAAGGCGGGCCAGTGGAAGCAGGGCGATACGGCCCCCACGGCGCTGCTTCGCGGCTTTGAGCGCATGTTCTACGAGGCGCGCGGCTTCTACGGCGAGGACCTCAAGCTTGCAAAGCTCGAGGACTACATCGATTCCCTGGGCAAGACCCAGGAGTTCCGCGAGGCCTTTGAGCGCGTGAACGGCGAGTCCTGGCTCCAGACCCGCGACACCTACAGCTACTTTGAGGACGACGTGGTCGAGGTGCTGCAGAGCGTGCTCGGCATGAGCGAAAAGGCCGCATGGAACTGGCTCGAGGGTTCTGAGGACGAGGTTTTGGCCCCCGATGTCTTTGCCAAAAAGGTCAAGGACTACGTAGACGCTCAGGCAGCGGCCCACGGCGGCAACTTCCGTTTGCTCTTTATGGTCGACGAGGTGGGTCAGTTTATTACAAACGACAAGGACCCAAGCCTTATGCTGAGCCTTCAGACCATCGTCGAGGAGCTGGGTGCCGCCTGCGGTGGCCGCGTGTGGGTGATGGTTACGAGCCAGGAGGCCATCGACAACCTGAGCCTGCCCGTGGGCAACGACTTTTCAAAGATCCAGGGCCGCTTCAATACCCGCCTTTCGCTCTCCAGCTCCAGCGTGGACGAGGTCATCCAGCGCCGTGTGCTCGAGAAGACCGCGCCGGCGGCCGATATGCTTGCACAGGTCTACGAGCAAGACGCCGCCGTGCTTAAAAACAACTTTACCTTTGAGGGTGGCTCGCGCTCCGACCTTGCCGGCTACGCCAACTCCAAGGATTTTGTGGCCAGCTACCCGTTTGTGGGCTACCAGTTTAAGCTCCTGCCCGACGTGATGACCGAGGTGCGCAAGCACGGTGTCAAGGCCAAGCACATGTCAACGGGCGAGCGCTCCATGCTGAGCGCGTTCCAGGAGAGCGCTCAGGTCATCCAGTATGACCAGACCGGTGCACTCGTGCCGTTCTGGTGCTTCTTCGACACTATCTCCAAAGACCTTGAGCACGGTATCAACCAGGTGGTCGACCGCGCGGTCCGTGCGGCCGAGGACGCAAAGGGCCTTGAACCCTACGACGTTCAGGTGCTCAAGCTCCTGTACCTGATTCGTTACATCGGCTACGTTAAGGCCACGGTCGAGAACATCTCCATCTTCATGATCGACGGCCTCGACGTGGACATGCGCGCCCTCAAGGACCGCGTCAAGGAGTCCCTTGCCCGCCTGGAGCGCGAGAACTACGTGGCACGCCAGGGCGATGCCTATAGCTTCCTCACCGACGAGGAGCAGGAGATAGCGCAGGAGATCGCACGCACTCCGGTCGATAACGCGCAGGTGATCGAGTCTATCAAAAAGCGCCTGTTCGACAGCATCTACACCGCGCGTAAACTCAACCGCGGGGCCAACGACTTTCCGTTTGACCGCTATGTGGACGGCTCAATCCACGGTGCCAGCATGGGCGGCATGGAGCTTTGCGTGGCGACTATGGCGAGCGATCTGGGCCGTGCGGACGATACCGAGCTGGCCTTGGCTTCTTCGGGCAAAGCCATCGTGGCTTTGAGCGACGAGGCGGATTATTGGGAGGCGCTCGTCAACGCCGCCAAGATCCGCAAGTACGCCAAGACGCGAAATCTCCAGGAGCTTCAGCCGAGTACGCGCCAGATCGTCGAGTCCAAGATGCGCGAGGCAGCCTATAACGAGAAAGAGGCCGATGTCCTTTTGAGCGAGGCCGTACTCCATGCACGTTGCACGGTCAACGGCCGCATAATTGAGGTCCGCGCGGCCAAACCCGCTCAGGTCTTTGAGCAAGTGCTGGCGCAGCTGTGCGATGTGGTCTTTGAAAAGGCCGACTATATCGGCGCGCCGGTCACGAGCGATTCCGATATCCGCTCCACTCTGGCGGGCAACGTTCAAGCGGGGCTCGCTGGCATGGACGCGGGCAACACGCGTGCGCTCAAGGAGGTCGAGGACTACCTCAAAGTTCAGCACCAGCGCCACCTGGATACCGCTATGGGCGATATCCAGCGCAGGTACCAGCAAAAGCCCTATGGCTGGCGCGAGGTTGACATCGCAAATGTGGTGGCGCAGCTTGTAGTGGAGCAGCGCGCGCAGGTGCTGTTTGGCGGTCAGACGGTTCAAGCCAACGACAGCCGCATGGTGGCGCTCCTGCGCAAGGATGCCGATAAGGCCCAGGTGCGCTTGCGCATGCGCATGAGCGACCGGTTGCTACGTGCCACGGGCGAACTCATGTGTGACCTGTTTGATCTCAAGACCGTGCCCTCCAACGAGGATAAGCTCGTGGCCGAGCTCGAAGAGCGCCTTGAGGGCTTGCGCGAGGCGTGCCTCGCCATGGCACGCGACTACTACACGGGCATCAAGCCGGCCTACCCGTATCCCGGTGAGGACGAGTGCGAGAAGATGCGCTCGGAGGTGGCCGACGTCCTTAAGGACCAGAACGAGGCCGAGGCGTTCTTGACCACGTTCACCAAGCATGAGGAGCGTTTGCTCGATGCCAAGGAAGACTTTGACAAGGTGGTTGAGTTCTTCGAGTCCAATCAACGAACAGCGTTTGACCACGCCAGGGATTTCTTGAACCGCACCGAGGGTATCGAGTATGCCTCCGATGACATTCCCGGTGCGGTGGAGAACGTGGCAACGGTCCGTGAGATCCTCAAAGATCCCAAGCCCTACGGCCGTATTAAAGACCTGCAGCCGCTTATGGATCCCGTCGAGGATGACATGAAAAAGCTGTTGGGCATCCGCCGCAATGAGTTTTTGTGTCGCATCGAGAGCGATCTGCAAGACCTGCGGACGCAGGCCGAGAGTCAAAAGGGCTTTGTCAATCAGGCCAAGGATGCCATAGCAGACGCCGGCGCCAAATACGAGTCGTTCAAAAACCGTGCCCACAGCGCTCAAAGTCTCAACGAACTGAGCGTTGTTGCAACTAACTGGGGCGACTGGCTCAGTGCGGCGGCCAACGAGATGTACGACGCTGTGGATGAGGCCCGCGTGCGTATGGACAACGAGCGCCGCACCACCGGGGTCATGAGTACGGGCGAGGTGGTCAAGAAGGTCTCCAACAAGGGCGCCGCATCGTCTGCTCCCGTGCCCGCGCCCAAGCCCCAGCGCAAGATCAAGACTGTGCGCCGCGCCGATCTGGCCAAGCCGAGTCGTCTCTTGTCCGCAGAGGATGTGGAGCGCTACGTGGACGACCTGCGCTCCCGCCTTATGCAGGCGCTCGCTGCAAACGACGAGATCCGTATCAACTAACCCGCGGAGCCACCGGTGCCAAAGCGCGCACCGGTGGCTTATGGCGTTTAGAAAGGCTCATCAACCATGAACGATTCTGCTCTTAAGAGCTTCTGCACCTGGGCCCGTACGGAGCTCATCAAAGGCGTGGAGGCGCAGATGGTGCGCTACGGCATCACCGAACCTGCACCCGCGCCCGTTGGGTCCGAGACCGTCAACGGCCTGCCCCTAAGTCCGGCTGAGATTGAGCAACGCGACGAACTGCTGCGCATGCAGGCGGAGGTGGGTCACGAGGCGCTGCGCGACCGTGCGGCCTACACCTGGTTCAACCGCATCGTGGCCATTCGCTTCATGGATGCACGCGGATGGCTTCCCAGCCGTATGCGCATGCTAAGTCGTGCGGACGGCAGCCATGGCAGCGAGGCCGTGGAGAACGCACTGGACGTGGAAATAACGACGGCCGATACCAATCGCATAGCCGAGCTCAAGATGGCGGGCTTGGATGAACCGTTGTGGCGCTACCTGTTTGTTGCTCAGTGCGAGGAGCTTGCCGATTGCCTGGCGGGCGTCTTTGAACGCGTGGGCGGAGCCATGGAGCTGCTGTTGCCCCAGGGCCTCATGATGGCTGACAGTGTGGTGGGCAAACTCAATGCTGTCCTCGCTGACGAGGACTGGCGCGAGGGCGTGACCGTTCTGGGCTGGATGTATCAGTACTACAATGCCGACGTTAAAGACGAGTTCTTCAAGTCCAAGCGCAAGGCAGCGGCGGCGGACATCGCGCCCGCCACGCAGCTCTTCACCCCCGAGTGGATCGTGCGCTATATGGTCGAGAACTCGCTCGGCCGTCTGTGGATGCTCAACAATCCGGGGAGTTCGCTACGCGAGCGCATGGAGTATTACATCGAGCCCGATGCTGAGCACGAGGACTTCATCCGCATTTCGAGTCCCGAGGAGATAACCCTCTGCGACCCCGCATGCGGCTCGGGCCATATCTTGGTCTATGCGTTTGAGCTGCTCTTCCATATGTACGAGGAGCGCGGCTATCGTGAGCGCGAGATTCCCGAGCTCATTCTTACTAAAAACCTTGCAGGTATGGAAATCGATTCCCGCGCGGCACAGATCGCGGAGCTGGCGCTTGCCATGTGCGCCCGCGAGCACGACCGTCGCTTCTTTAGGCGTGGCGTTCGCGCCGACGTTACCGTGCTCTCGAGCATCCCGCTAGGGGAGGACGAGCTGCCGGGTAACAAGAAGCTCGCCGAGGAGCTGAGTCATTTGGGCGAGATCGGTTCGCTGCTCAATCCTTCAGAGGACGAGATCGACGAGCTCAAGGCTGCCGCCGCGAGCTGTTCTGACGACCTTTTTGCCGTTGCGACCAAAACTAAGCTCGAAAACGCTGCCGCCATCTGCGAGAAGCTGTCCCGTCGTTTTACCTGCACCGTTGCGAATCCTCCGTATATGGGCAGCAGTAGCTTTAACCCCTTCATGAGCAAGTGGGTCAAGAAGAACTACCCCGACGTGAAGAGCGACCTGTTCTCTTCGTTCATCGTGCGTATTATGGACTTTGCCGGCGAGCACGGCGAAGTTGGAATGATGACCCCGTTCGTTTGGATGTTTATCGGTAGCTACGAGAAGCTTCGAAATAGGCTTATCGATGAGAAGACTCTAACCACGCTCATTCAGCTCGAGTATTCTGGCTTTGCAGGGGCAACTGTGCCTATCTGCACATTTACCTATCACAATTCGCATATCGATGACTATAAGGGCGGATACGTTCGTCTTGCCGATTTTACTGGTCCCGCGGTTCAGGCTCCCAAGGCGCTGGAGGCCATCCATAATCCTAACTGCGGCTGGTTCTACCGTCGCGACGCCGACACCTTCAAGAAGATCCCCGGCACTCCCATAGCCTACTGGGCCAGCGATGCCCTTCTGGATGCGTTTACGAATAAGGAAAAGCTTGGCTTGTTTGCCAAGCCGCAGGTCGGTTTGCAGACAAGTGATAACGATCGTTTTTTGCGCTATTGGTTTGAATGCTCTCTTGGGGATATGAGCGTCGCTTGTAACTCTGCCGAATCCAGTTTGAGCCTAGATGCAAAATGGTATCCGCACAATAAGGGTGGTTCCTTTAGGAAATGGTATGGCAACAGGGATCACGTTATTGAATATGCCAAGAATGGCCGCTCTCTTTCCGCGGCACCTGGCGCATCCAGGATAAAGGATTCAATTGCCTTCTTATCGTGCATCACGTATTCAAGAATTACGTCTGGGCAGATTGCATTTAGAATGCAGCCTTCCGGGTCTTTGTTTGACTCTGCGGCCGTGGCTATGTTTCCTCCTGTCTGCGATATGAAGTACTTGCTTGGGTTGCTTAACTCATCCGTTGTTGCAACGGCAACGTCCTTCCTTGTTCCCACGCTAAACGCCCAACCCGGTGATATCGCCAAGCTTCCCATCGCTATTGAGCCTGCTGAGCATGGGGCGGTTGATGGTTTGGTGGATTATTGTCTGGGCATTTCAAGGCTAGATTGCGACTCGTTTGAAACCTCTTGGGATTTCAAACATAACCCTTTGGTGTAGGTGCTGGTTATGGACAAAGCCTGTATATCTTCATTTCATATGTCTCTGCATGAATCTAGCTATTGGACTCCGGATGAGATTTCTTCTATCTGGGATTTCTTTGTGACTAAATCTGTAGCTAACTCTGCCTCTCAAAGAAGAACCGCCTCTGATTACGGATTGAAACAATTGCCATTCGATACTCTTCTTGAGTATGAAGGGGTGCCTTCCGGGAAGCGTGAATTACTTATGGCTGATAATCTTGGAGATGTGATTGAGGAATATGGATTTAAAACAACTGTAAATCAAAAGTCGGCTGATGGAGTTAAACAAGAGATTGAAGCTCCGATTGATATCGTTAGTCCGAGGGTCCTCTGTATTCAACCTTATACAATCTCTGGTCGCAAGGGTCCCGAACCTAAAGACTCAGGTAAAGGAATGACTTTACTAACTCATATCCGCAATTCACTTGCACATGGGTGTACGTATTACTTCCCTAATGGAATGATGCTTCTCGAGGATAAAGCTGGTGGTTCAAGTGGAAAAACGACTGCCATGATGCTTCTGCCTCAAAAGGCGTTTACCGACTGGATAAAGGCGATTGATATTGACGCTCGTTTTTATTTTAAGGACGCTGGCAGAGGCGAATTTGAAAAGCTCATTCATAGAAAGAGCAACAAACACTAGGGAATTAATAAACGACGCGCTTTAATCCGTAAAGAATTTAAATCTGTTAATTGTTTAGCTGGCTAGTGCAAATTTTAAATTTGCATAGCCGCACTTTTCAACAAAGAAAGGGCGGTCTGTCATGGCCACTTTACTTCAAGATAAATACGAGGCTCGTAAGGCCGAGGTCAATGCTCGCTTCGAGCAGCTTCGCACTAACGAGGAAGAGCTCAACCGAATCTTTGCCAAGATCTACAACATGGAGGGTGAGGTGCCCATCGAGGTCGAGGATAAGTTCGTTTCGGTGGCGCGCATCTTCGATACCGCAGATGAGATTCCCGAGAGCTATAAAGGCAACAAATACGTGCGTACCAAGCGCGACGAGATCACCTCGCTCATAAGCTATGCCGTGGGGTGCATGTTTGGTCGCTATTCGCTGGATGTGGACGGACTGGTCCTGGCCGATCAGGGCGCCACGGTCGACGACTATCTGTCAAAGATGTCTGATCCCGCGCACGTGACCTTTATGCCCGATAGCGATAACGTGCTGCCCATCACCGACGATGAGTACTTTGACGACGACATCGTGCGCTACTTTATCGACTTTGTGCGTACCGTGTACGGCGAGGAGACGCTCGAGCAGAACCTGGCCTTTATTGCCGAGGCGCTCGGCGGCAAAGGCACCTCGCGCGAGGTCATCCGCACCTACTTTTTGAAGGACTTCTTTAAGGATCATTGCCAGACCTACAAGAAGCGCCCCATCTACTGGCTGTTCGACAGCGGCAAGAAGAACGGCTTCAAGTGCCTTGTTTACATGCATCGCTACCAGCCTGACCTGTTGGCTCGCATCCGCACCGACTATGTGCATGAGCAGCAGGAGCGCTACCGTGCCCAGATCGGGTATGCCAACGATGCCCTTGTCAGTGCCGAGCGCGGCGAGCGCGTGCGCTTGGATAAGCGCATCAAAAAGCTCAACGACCAGCTCAAAGAGACTATTGCCTTCGAGGAGAAACTGCACCACTTGGCAGACCAGATGATTAAGATCGACCTGGATGACGGCGTCAAGGTCAACTACGCCAAGTTTCAGGATGTGCTGGCGAAGATTAAGTAACTGCAGATACGGTAAGGATATTCATGCCCAAGATCGATGTAGAAGAACAGCTCAAGCTGCGATTTTTGCAGCCGTTGTCCTCATGCGCGCCGCGCCGTGTTGTGGTTTGGCACGATGCAGACGGCGAGTTTGCTCCTGAGTTTGAGCGATTGGCTGCCGAGGGTTTCGACGGCGTGGGGGCCGATGCTGGCGTAATGCCTGCTCACGGCGACTTTGAGCGCCCGGTGCGCTTTGTTGAGGCCTGCGAGGGCCGTATGTTTGCCGTCAAGAAGCTCATCAACCGCGATGACCTTGCGAGCGATATCTTGCTGTATCGCCGTTGCCCGCGCGGCAGGCTTGAGGGTGATTGGCTTGCCGATGTTGAGCTGTATGCCGATCAGTTCCAGGCTGACTATCTTTCGCTTTTGGCCGATCAGCTGGGTATCGAGAATATCGATGCCGTGCGCGAGAGCTTGCGAGCGCACAAGGCGTTCTTTGTCGCCAAGTCCCGCTGCGCTAAGTTTGTCGCATGCGTTCCGCATGCCGCGAGTGCATCCGATATCGAGCTCGGAATCCTTACGGTGATCTTTGGCGGCAAGGAGCCGGGCGACGCGCGGCCCGCGTTTGTATTGCGCGGCTGCATGGCCACGCTGCTGCACGAGGGTCCCGAGGCGCTGGCCGCGCTGGTGGATAAGTACTGTGTGCGCGATGTTCTCGCTGCCTTTATGCTGCGCTGTTATGGGTTTGATGGACCGCTGCACGAGCGTGATTCACTGCTTATGCTTGCATCCCATGTGCTTCTTACGGCGGCATCCACCGCACTTCCCGAGGGAGCGCTCAAGGGGCTCGAAAACTATATGGCTCCCGCCTACGGCCCCTATTGCCTTGAGGCGGTGCGTACGTGGGACCAGGCCGCCGATACCCAGGCATCGAGCGAGGACCTATTTGAGATTTGCCGTTTAGTCGAGGACGCCCGCGGGCTCTTTGCGCGGTTTGAGGCCCTGCCGATCGATGCGCTTGCCTCGCTTGATGTGTTCCCGTGCGTCAATGAGGCCGTGCTCTCGCAGCTGTTCTGCTCGTTTGCCCAGGGTGCGGACCGCGTTGAGGACGCACACGCCTTTGTGGCGCGTCGCTGCGACCTAAGCTGGTACCGTCGTGTCGAGAGCTACTTTGACCTGCTTGTCGCTGTGGCCGATATGTGCGCGTTTAGGCAGACGCACGCGAGTGGGTTCCATCTGGCGCAGTCCCAGCAGGTGTGGGATGCCTATACGTCCGAATGGTATGCCATGGACGCTGCCTATCGCCATATGTGCACCGCGTATCTGCGGGCACGCTCCGTCGAGTGCGATGCGCTCGAGGAACCTGCCCGCGCCGTGGCGGACTGGGCGGAGAATCTCTACAGCAACTGGTTCTTGGCGGATGCCAATGCCTGCTGGGCGGCTGCTGCGCAAGGGGAGTGGGCCGATTGCGGCTACATCGATGGTCCCGCACGGCAGGATGAGTTTTACTGGCATGTGCTGCCCGCCTTTGTGGGTTCTGCCAAAACAACGGTCGTTATCGTGAGCGATGCGCTGCGCTATGAGGTTGCCCGCGACGTTGCGGCGCTGCTCGAGCGCGAACGCGGCGGCAACGTCAAGGTCTCTAGCATGCAGGCGGTCTTTCCCTCCATTACCGAGGTGGGCATGCCTGCGCTGCTGCCGCACCAGGTGCTTGAGCTTGCAGAGGATGGCGCGTTTGTGTTGGCTGACGGCATGCCCACTGCGACGACTCCGCAGCGCGAGGCCGTACTTACCCACATTGAGCCCACGGCCCGCGCTTTGCGCTCGAGCGCATACCTCAACATGGCGGGAACCGAGCGCAAAGCGCTGCTCAAAGACTCCAGACTCGTTTATCTCTACCACAACAAGATCGATACCACGGGCGAGAAGGCAGCTACGCAGGATGACGTTTTCGATGCCTGCGCGGACACCGTGGAGGAACTTGCCGCGTTGGCGCGCCGCGCGTGCACCGACGCCCCGGGCGCGCGTGTTGTTATGACGGCGGATCACGGCTTCATCTACACGCGTCGTGAGCTCAACGAGTGCCAGATGCTCGGCAAGCCAGACCTTCCCTTCCTTGACGCTCCTGTCATGCACGGCAAGCGTCATCTGGTGGTGCCCAACGAGGCCGTGGCCAAGCTTTCGGACGAGGCACGCGGGGTGTTTGTTAATGTTGACATGGGACGTTTGGGTGCTGGCTTTGAGGGGTTTGCCCCGCGCGAGAACGTGCACTTCAAGCGTCCCGGTGGTACTAACAACTACGTCCACGGCGGCATGAGCCTGCAGGAGCTTTGCGTGCCCGTTATTGGATTTTGGCGTGCGCGCTCGGGTACCAAGGACTTTGTCGACACGCGCGCGGCGACGTTGCGCGTGCTAAGTGAGGGGCGCCGGGTGACCAACTCGCTCTTCTCGCTCAACTTGATCCAGGAAGAACCAGCCCAAGGCAAGGTCTTGCCGTGCGAATACGAGCTGGTGTTTACCGATGCAAGCGGCAACGAGGTGAGCGATACAGTCAAGGCGCATGCTAACAAGACTTCTGTTAATTCGCAGGAGCGCGTAGTGCATGCCAAGTTTGCGCTGCGCGCGGCGGATGGATTCTCGGCAAAGGGTCCGTACTATCTGGTCTGCCGCGAGCGCGAGACGGGCAAGATCGTTTGGCGCGAGACGTACACCATTGCTGTTTCGTTTGCCCCTGTTGCTGACTTTGGTTTTTAGGAGTGTGCCCTATGTTTGATAGCCATGATGACGATCTGTGGGAAGTTCCCTCGATTGATGTGGATGTGCCTGTGGAGGGTGTGGTGCATGCGGAGGCGCCGGCGGTTGAGGTTGTTACGGCTGCCCCGGAGTCGGTAACTGCTGCGCCCGTTGAGGTTGCAGTGCCCGCCGAGGCTGCGGTAAACGCCGAGGACGAATCCTCGACCGATGGCTATGACCCGGCCGTGGACGAGGCTCCCGAGGACGACGGCTACGACATGGATGGGTTGGACGGCAAGCTGCTCGAGCACTTTGCCGGCAAGATCGTGCGCAAGGACCTGACGGCCCTTATGAAGCGTGGCGCCAACGTGCCCACCTTTGTGCTGGAGTACCTGCTGGGCATGTACTGCTCAACCGACGACGAGGATGCCGTGGCAGAGGGCTTGGACCGCATCCGCAGGATCCTCACCGATAACTACGTGCGCCCCGACGAGTCCGAGCGTATTAAGTCCAAGATTCGCGAACTGGGCCGCTTTACCATCATCGATAAGGTGACGGCCAAGCTCGACGAGTACAAAGACATCTACGTGGCGTCGTTTGCCAATCTGACCATCGAGCCGTTTGTGATGCCGGCCGAGTACGTGCGCGACTATTCCAAGATTCTGCAGGGCGGCATTTGGTGCATTATGAGCATCGAGTATCGTCACCCCTTGGATGAGGAAGACGAGTTTGGCATGGAGGTCTTTGGCGACGATGCGCCGCGTCGCTCCAAGGCCAAGCGCAAAAAGCGCGGACCCGAGGACTCTCCGTTTAGCGTGGCGTCGCTCACGCCCATCCAGATGCCTAACCTGGACCTGGATGCCATGGTCGACGAGCGCCAGTACTTTACGCGCGACGAGTGGCTCAACATGTTGCTGCGCTCTGCCGGCTATGAGCCCAGCGAGCTTTCCGAGAAAGAGCGTCTGCACTTTATCGAGCGCATGGTGCCACTGATTGAGCGCAACTACAACCTGTGCGAGCTGGGTCCCCGCGGCACCGGCAAGAGCCATATCTACAAAGAGGTTTCGCCCTACGCCATCTTGCTCTCTGGCGGCCAGACCACCACGGCCAACCTGTTCGGCCGCATGAACTCCATGCGCGCCGATCGCGTGGGCTTGGTGGGCCACTGGGACTGCGTGACGTTTGACGAGGTCGCCGGCATGCGCTTTAAGGACACCAACGCCGTGCAGATCATGAAGGACTACATGGCGAGCGGCAGCTATGCGCGCGGCCGCGACCAAATTAACGCCGATGCCTCCATGGTCTTTGAGGGCAACATCAACGACACCGTGCAAAATGTCCTTAAGACCACGCACCTGTTTGATCCGTTCCCGCCGGAGTTTAACAACGATTCGGCCTTCTTCGACCGTATCCACTATTACCTGCCGGGTTGGGAGATTCCCAAGATGCGCTCGAGCCTGCTGACCGGGCATTATGGCCTGATCACCGACTGCCTGTCGGAGTTTTGCAAAGAGATGCGCCGCAAGGACTTTACGCACCATATCGACCGTTACTTCCGCTTTAACAGCGACTTTAACAAGCGCGATGAAATCGCCGTGCGCAAGACCTTTAGCGGCCTGGCCAAGCTGCTGTTCCCCGACGAGGCCATGGACAAGGACGACGTGCGCTGGCTGCTGGACTACGCCATCGAGGGCCGTCGCCGCGTAAAGGAGCAGCTCAAGATTATGGCGGGCGTCGAGTTTATCGACGTCAACCTGGGCTATATGGATGCCGACAACCCGCAGGACGTGCATGTGGTGCGCGTGCCCGAGCAGAGCGAGGACACGCTGATTCCCGACGGGCCGCTGCTGTCCGGTCACGTGTTTGGTGTGGGCAGATCGCAGGGCGGCGAGGTTGCCGTGTACAAGTTGGAGAACAAGGCCGTTGCTGGCGAGTGTAAGTTTAAGCACGAGGGCGTGGCCTTTAACAAGCCGGTGCGCGATACGCTGGAGGCCGCGTTCGACAACTTTGTGAACCTGGCGAACCGCGTGGCACCGGGCATGCACATTGGCTCCAAGGATTACCTGCTGTTCTACAACGACCTGCAGAGCAAGGGCCTGTCCGAGGAGGTTTCGCTCGCCGAGTTTGTGGGACTTTGCTCCGCGGCGTGCAACCGCCCGGTGATGCCCGCGCTGGCGATTCCGGGAATCTTGCGCATGTCGGGCTCTATGGACGAGATCAGAGGGCTCGAGGACATTATGCGCGTGGCTAAAAACGCCGGTGCCAAGCGCGTGATTTTGCCGCTGAGCGCCATCGCGGGCTTGCAGAGCGTGTCGTCCGAGATCATTTCGGGTTTGAGCCCGGTGTTCTACATGGATGGCGACCCGGTCGACGCCGCGAAGAAGGCTCTGGATCTGTAGGGGTGCGGGCGTGCGGGGCGTCCGGTGTTCGGGTGCCCCGCGTACATGTTGGTGCGTAGTGCGTGAGGAGGCCTGCCGTGGCAGACGAGCGTTCTGTTGGTGAGCTGCTCGACGAGCTGTTTGGCTTTGAGTCGGTAGTCAAGCGTCAAACGGCGCTTGAGCAGTACGATCGCGGGGAGTTGGTGCGCAAGGCGCGTTCCCGCGAGCTGCTGGATATGCTTAGGGATGTCGAGGCTGCCGAGCACGCTACACGTGAGTCTGTCGTGCGGGCTGTTGACGGGTATGTTCGCCGTGTTGAGAGCGCCGCGCTTGCACGCGCTCGCAAGCAGGCGGGCATTGTTGGTCCGCTACGGATGGAGCGTCGCTATGCTGCCTTTTTGTGCATGGAGGACAAGGCCGAGTTGCTGACGCGACTGGAGCAGACACTTGCGTTTGTCGAGGTAAAGCTGCGGGCCAATACTGCGGCCAGGGTTCGCGCAGCGTACGATGCCGCGGGGGCTTTGGTGTTGCAGGGCACGGCGCGTTTGAGTGATGTGCACATTGCCGAGGCCGTGCCTCTGGATGCCGATCTGCTGTGTGCGCAGCTGGAGCAGATGCGTTGTGCCGCCGATGCGACGGACCTTGCGGGCATGATCACGGCGACGTTTGAGTCCGAGCTGAGTGCGACGGGGTCGCAGGGTGCCGGCGGGTCTGAGAGCGATGTTGCTGGCGATGTTGCTGATGACGTGGCGTTGGAGCGTGAGCTTACCAACGTGCGCGGCGCTGCGCAGCGAGCGCGCTTGGCGGCGCAGGCGTATCGGGCCGAGCGCGCCGCCCGCGTTGCGGGGAGCACGGTGGAGCCGGTATCGTTGCCTGAGTCTGCGTGCATTGCGTGCGAGACGGCGTGCGATGCCGGGGAGCTTTCCGAGTTGCTCGCTCAGGTTAAGAAGTCGTTTGAGACCTACCGTCGAGTTGTTGCCGACGGCGGGTTATTCTGCGCGTTTGGCACGGGCTCCCCGCATGGGATTTGCCAGGGCAGTAGTTATTTCGACTACGATTCTAGGCTTGACGAAGATGTGTTGGTGGGCGAGTACGATGGCGCTACCAGGCACGATGTTCGACGTGAGGTTCCGATTCCCGAGCTTGTTGATGAGGCTTTGGCCGAGGGCGGCGACTCGCTCGAGGTTGCCGTGGCGCGCATGCGCGAGTTTAACGGGCGCCGCTACGATGGCGTGCTGGACGAGGACCCCGCGCGCCATGTAAATGCGTTTTGGTATGGACTCAAAAAGCTCAGCCAGTATTGCGAGGCCGCCGTGCGTGTGGACGAGCGTGCTTGGGATTGCTTTATCGATAAGGTTCAGTTCGCCTACGATGAGTCCGTGGGGCGTTTGGCTACGAAGATGGATGACAAGCAGGTTGCAGCTTTTGTTGCAGCCGTGAATGCGCTCGGCGCTGCTGAGTAGGGGTCTGATCCGGTAGGAGGTTTCACTATGAAGATCGATGTCGATGTTGACCAGCTGCGCGAGAGCCTGCTCGACCGCGCGGGGAGTGCGGCAGGCGTGGGCTTTCCGGCCGCCATGCTCGACGTGATGGATATCGAGGGCGAGTCACCTCAAGAGCTCCTAGTCCGAGCCGAACGCGAAGGCCTCGACCTCCGCGACTTTGCCGTCGATGACGACTGCGGAGCGTCTGACGACTGGTGACCCCGGGTCAGTTCATCCTTTTCTTCCTGAGATATAAGAGAAATCCCTTTTTGAACGTCCTTCGGGTTCCAAAAAATAGCCGATCAGTCTTTGTATCTTCCTTGCTGTCAAACTTGATAGCCGTTAGCTCGATCGTACAGATGTAGTCAGCAACTTGGAATAGCCGGTAGGCTCGTGGTGTGGCTTCTCGGTATACGATGACATCCCTTGCTAGAACGTACTCAAGCGCAGAATGAATGACCTCCGTTACAATTGGTTGGCCGTTGTCGTAGTAAATCTTAACGGTGTCGTATCGCTGGAAGAATTCCAGATGGTCGAAAAGTTCAACTGTGAGGTCTTGCCTCATTCTCTCCGCGAGACCGTTTTGATTGCCGGCGAATTCGCTCATTCGGTATTGCAGACAGAGATAGCGTATGGGGAGATGCTGAATGAACGCGCGAAATGCGCTCAACATGTGCCTTCGCTGCTCCTTGGGAAGATCTTTGTAGTCGCCGTTTCCATTCAGTAGGGGTCCTGCATGAAAAGGCGTATTGGGAAGCGAGGACTGCGACAGGGCGCGCTCGTAGCGGTCAATGCGTTCAACGATTGCATCGTTTTGATCGTGAAAAACGAGGGTGACGAGGTAGTAGTTGGAGACGCCTCCGAGGTCGCCAGATTCGTCAACAAAGACGGAGAGTTCGCTCATGATGGGCCTCCATTTTTGCAAAAAAATGCCGGGGGTAAGACCCCGGCTCTTGGAGGCCCCTCTTTTGGAGGGAACCGTATTCTTTATACCATGAGATAAGGGGTGCTTTCAAGTAATATTATAATAAGCAAACATATGTTCGTCAAACTACCTGCGAAAAGTCCTAAGCCGCCGAGAGGTTGGGTAGAGCGGCTCGTAAATTGCTGACGCAATGGCGCCGGTGGTTTCCAGAGAACTGTTTAGTCTTGACTCGCATAAAAAATGCCGGGGGACATCCCCCGGCTCTTGGAGGTCCCTCTATTCGAGGGCACCGACTTCTTTATAGCATGAGATCGAACGGCTTTCAAATGGCGCCATGTGGATGGGATGGCGCGCCTGATAAAGTCCTCAATGAATGGCATCTAACAAGCGTTCGTGATATAAAGAAGTCGGTCATCTCAAAAGAGAAGGCTTCCAAGTGCCGGGGACGTTTACCCCGGCTTTTTTCATTTCGGTGTCAATTCAAATGTTTTTCAACCCATCCCCTCAATAACTTGCGGTGAAATAGGGACTGAAATGGCTGTTCAGAAGCCTATTCAGTCCCTATTTCACCGCAACTTATGGGTGGGGATGGCTACGACGCAAGCGTAGCGATAACGGCTTCGTCGCCGGCGTATATTAGGGTGTTGCCATCGGGGATGATCGTTTGGCCTTCGCGCTTGAGCATCACCACAATAAACGGATGTTTGCCTTGTGGCACGTCGCGCAGGCGCTGGCCGGCCAGGCGACCGTGGGGCGTCACGGTGACCTCGCGCAGCGTAACCTCGGCACGCTCTTCAAACGTTGGGGCAGCCATCACCAATAGGTCGCCTTCCTCAATCACGGTATCGCCATTGGGCAGCACCGGGTGTGCGCCATCGCGCAGCACCAGGACGACGAGCATGTCCGTGGCGCTGCCAACATCGGCGAGCGAGCGTCCGGAAAACGGATGGCCCGCGCCCACCTTGAACTTGACAAACGACATGCCGTCCTCGTCGCGGTAATCGTTAAACGTACGGCGCACGTCGCCTTTCGCGTCGATCATATCGAGCTTCTTCGCCACCGCTGGCAGCAGCGAGCCCTGCACCACAATGCTCGACACGGCAATCATAAACACCAGGTCAAATAGGTCGTGTCCGCCGGGAACGCCGGCCACCACGGCAAAGAGGCTAAACACGACCGAAGCTGCTCCGCGCAGGCCCGCCCAGCTTACGAGCGCGACCTGGCGGGGGTTCGTCTTAAAGGGCGCCAGGAGCACGCCGACGGCGATGGGACGGCTCACGTAGAGCATAAACGCCATGAGCGCCAGGCCCGGCAGCAGCATCTGCGGCAGGCGTGCGGGCGTGACGAGCAGGCCGAGCAAGAAGAAGATCGTCATCTCGGCCATCTCGGTGAGGGTGTCAAAGAAGTGCGCCATCTCGACCTTGCCGGTGATGTCGCTCGCACCCAGCACAATGCCGGCCAGGTATACGGCCAAAAAGCCGTTGCCGCCCAGATAGCTTGGTAGCGCGTAGGCGACGATCGCCACGGCGAACAAGAAGATGGTCTGCGCGCCCTCGGCCGTTGCGTGTGCGCGTTCAATCAGACGGCCCGCCGCCCAGCCGATGGCAAGGCCCAGGCCCGCGCCCAGGATAATCTGCTTGGCCAGCAGTGCGGGAATGTTGATGTCGCCGCCGGCCGCGAGTGTGGCGAGCACGGCGGTGAGCATGTAGGCGACGGGGTCGTTGGAGCCCGATTCGACCTCGAGCAGCGAGTCGGTGCCGCCCTTCAGCGACAGGCTGTGCTCGCGCAGAACGCTAAAGACGCTGGCCGCGTCGGTGGATGCCACGACTGATCCCAGCAGCAGGCCGCCGATCCAGTCGAAGCCCAGCACGAAGTGGGCGAACACGCCGGTGATGCCTGCGGTGATGACGACGCCGAGCGTGCTCAGCAGCACCGCGGGCACGGCGACGGGCTTGGCGCGGTCGATGTTGGTGTTAAAGCCGCCGTAGAACATGATGAACAGCAGCGCCGTGCTGCAGACGGTTTCGGTGAGCGCGTAGTCGCTAAAGTCGATATGCGCCGGGCCGTTGACGCCCAACAGCATGCCGAGCGCGATAAAGATGAGCAGGGTGGGGAAGGGGAGTTTTTTGCCGACGGGTTTGATGGTCAGGCACAAAATGATGACGAGGCCGATAAAGAGAAGGATCTGGTTCATAGATGGTGTCCGCTCCTGGGTGGTTGGCGTGGCACGGTCAGTTGTCTGCGGTTATTTGTACCCAAAGATGGTGGGTTTATGGGGTTGGATTGCGGGCGTGCGCGATATCGTCATAGACGGCTGCCGTCTTTGCCTCTGCTCGGAAACCCTTTCCAGCTTTATTGCAACGGAGTACAATGGGTAACGTTTAAGTTCAACTTGAAGTTTTAGTTGCGGCACCGGGCTTCGGCCGCAATGCAAGGAGAGGCGTACCATGGCGATCTATGTGACATCTGACGCTCACGGGCACGTGCGTGCGCTTGACGAGGCCCTGTCTAAGATCTCGTTGACGTCCGACGACACACTGTACGTGCTGGGCGACATGATCGATCGCGGGCCCGATCCGGTCGGTGTTATTAAGCTCGTGCGCTCGCTGCCCAACGCCCGCGTGCTCAAGGGCAATCACGAGCAGATCATGCTCGATGCCATCATTGGCCAGGATCCGCTCGATGCCGAGACCTGGGATATCAACGGTGGCTGGACGACGCGCGAGCAGCTCAACGACATGGAATTTGAGGCATACGAGGAGCTCGTGCGATGGATGGCCGCGCTGCCGCTCTACGCGGTGGTCGAGACTACCGAGCGGCCGTACCTGCTGGTGCACGCCGGCATTCAGACCGAGGCGGCGCGTGCGTTTTTGCTTGAGCATGGTGTCGATTGTGCCGATGGCGTCGGAGCGGTGGGTGCTGATCGCGAGCTGCTGCAGCAGATGCTCGCAGTGCAGTCGTCCGATGACCTGCTGTGGATTCGTCACGGCTATTGGGATGTGCCGACCGGGCTGCTTTCTGCCGAGGGCAAGGGTCCGGTCGTGGTGAGCGGTCACACGCCAACGGTGTCGCTCGGGCGTTATTGCGAGGTCGGTGGTCTTGCGGGGCTCGATGAGGAGTCGGGCCGCGGGCAGATCGTGCGCCTGGGCGGCGAGGATGCCGCCGGTGTGCCCGATCGCATCGACATCGACTGCGCTGCCGCCACCGGCTCCGAGTTCGGTCGCGTGGGCATCCTGCGCCTGGACGACGGGGCGGAGTTCTACGCGAACATCAACCCGGGCGAATAATCGGTGCAAGGGGTAGCTAATTTGGGACGGGGCTTTTTTGACTACTTTTGCCCTTCTGCCCGCTAATTGATTTCTCTGGGACGGGGATTAAATAATCATTTGGCTGCCCGCTGGCTAAGTGAGTAGACTTTTTTGGAAATGCCGAGCACCCAACATATTTGCCTCAATAAAACCGCAGGTCACAGACTTGTGCTCTGTTGGTGTGGTCGGAGATTCGGTAAAAGTCTACTCACTTAGTTTTGCGTGATGAATATTGTCCGCAACGAGACCCCAGACGGGGTGATTCCATCGCAAATTCCGGTGACCGGGCAGCTAATTAGGCGCCGTATGGGTTGCGGTCGCGTTCTATGCGCTGGCGGATGTGGGCGTACTCGATTATCAGCAGCACCAGGAGTAGGGCCATGATGGCTAGGTAGCTCACCACAGCGCCCATCAGACCCAGCAGCTTAACCAGGATCACCGGCAGCACCACGCTTACGGCGAAGCAGATCAGGTAGATCTTGGTGACGTCTCCAGCGTGGCGTAGCACCGTGATGATGGCGTAGATAAAGTCGATGGCCGCGGTGACGCCGCCGGCGACGACCATCAGCAACGCCAGCGTACGGTAGCGCTCAAAGCTGAGGCCGTACATCAAGCTCATGAGGGGAATACCGGGACCTGCCATAAATGCGGCGCACACGCCGGTGATGACCACGATCAGCGCCATAACGGCAACAATAATCAGGTCAAAGCGATGACGCTTGCGAGGATTAGCCCAAATGCTCGACAAGCGCAGAAGCTGCGGTTTATAGATAAATCCAATGCTCAGCAAAATAGCCTGCGCCGGAAAGAACAGGGCATTAAAGTACAGCTGATATTTGTATGCCAGCGTGCCTTCCATCACAAACTTGGGCATGCTCTCAATTAGGTTGAACAGGAACAGTGCACCAAAGAGCGGGGCGCACTGGACAAACAGGTGGCCGACCTCGCGCAGGCTCACGCGGCGCGATTTTTCGGTCTCGAGCAGGGCAAGCGGCGCGGTGACCAGCACGAGCGAGGCGATCGCGGTGACACCCATGACCATGGCCGCGATGGGCATGCTGCGCGTGAGGAACAGCGCCACGCTAAAGACCGCGATGACGCCGACGGAGCGTAGCGTTTGGCTCATTCCAGCCAAGTAGAGTTTGTCGGCCTGCTGCAGGCGGCCTTCGTACACGTCGGCGACGCCGTCGATGACCTTATACAGGTAGACGCCCAGGCCGATCGTCGCCATCTGCGCGTCATAGCCGCGGGCGCTGCTGTACATGAAGCCGCAGCCTAGGGCGAGCGCTCCACAAAGCCAGCGGTTGAGCTGGTAGGAGGCAAAGGACGTCTTTTCGTCGATGTCTGAGACCTGGAAATTGCGCACGCCGTAGTTGCACGCGATCATGATGAGCGTGCCGGTGACAAAGGCGATGGAGAACTTGCCGGCTTCTTCGGCGCCCACGAGCTGCGTAGACACGATGGTGAGCAGCGGAAACGCCAAGCCCCACACGGCGGTGCCGAGGGTGTTCCAAAGATAGTCGCGACTGGTGGCGTGCTCCTCGTATTCCGCTTCCTGCATGGAGAAGCCGCCGCCGTAGACGGCGCCGAGCAGACGGTTCCACCAAGCGTTGACCATGCGGCGGACGGGGCCGGGCTGGCGATCGCGCTCGCGGCGACGGCGCGTGGCCTGGCTGCTATCGGGCCCGCCGGCGTTGCGCTGACTCAGCTCCTGGATGCGCGCGAGCTCTTCGGCCGTGTGGGAGGCGGGGAACAGGCCGTTCTCGATGCGTCCGCCCTGGGCCCTTGCGGTGCCGTTGCCCGCTACGGCGGGGTCGGCGACGCCATTGCGGCGGGCGATGGCGCGGCGAATGCTATCGAGGGGCGTGATGCTCAAAGTAGGTCCTTTCTATTGCTGCACTCTAGTATAGTCGCGGTGGTATCCATTCGTATTTTTGAACAGGTTGTTCAATAATTTCGGCGGCGCCATTCAGTAGTCGGCACTTTGGGAACGTCCTTAAGTGCCGGCATCCGGGGACACTCCTTGAATGTTGCCTGTTCAAGAGTGTCCCCAACGACTAGTCGTTTAAGAACGTCCCCAATGACTAGGCCGCTTGCCTGCGATTTTTGACCGTTGGGCGGGCTTGGCACCCTTGCCGCAAAAACGTTTTTGCATATCGGGTACAACGGGCTTTACGTGAGTAAAGTGCGCGCCGCGTCCATGTGTCGCGTTTTTAAAGGAGGCCCCATGCCTGGTGTTACCCCTGCAGAAGTTTTGTCCAACTTTGGTATTACGCTCGTTGAAGATCCCGCCGAGAATCAGCCCCGTCTGCTGGTCGATCTACCCGCCGCCGAGCTCGTCGAGCATGCCATCCGCCGCAACGAAGGCCGCATGGCATCCAACGGCGCGCTGGTGATCGAGACGGGGGAGCGTACCGGACGTTCGCCCAACGACCGCTTTATCGTTGACACCCCCGATGTCCACGACAAGATTGCCTGGGGCGCCGTCAACCGCCCGCTGTCCGTCGAAAGCTACGAGGTCATCAAAGCCGGCATCGTCGACTATCTCAACGAGCGCGATGTGTTCGTCACCCGCGGCATGGCCGGCGCCGACCGCAACCACACGCGCCGCCTGCTCGTCGCCTGCGAGCGTGCCAGCCAGGCGCTCTTCATTAAGCAGATGCTCGCCCGCCCGCTCGCCCGCGAAATCGCGCGCACCGGCGAGCCGGACTTCTGCGTGCTCGCCGCGCCGGGCTACCAATGCGACCCTGCCATCAAGGGCCTCAACTCCAGCGCCGCCGTGGTCATCAACTTCCAGGAGCGCGTGATTTTGGTCGCGGGTACCGGCTACTCCGGCGAGATCAAAAAGTCCATCTTCAGCGTTATGAATTACTTGCTGCCCGTCGAGGACGACGTGCTGCCCATGCATTGCTCGGCCAGCATGGATCCCGTCACGCACGAGACTGCCGTGTTCTTTGGCCTGTCCGGCACGGGCAAGACCACGCTTTCGGCCAATCCCACGCGCCTGCTGATCGGCGACGACGAGCACGGTTGGTCCGACATGGGTATCTTCAACATCGAGGGTGGCTGCTACGCAAAATGCGAGGGCCTGGACGCCTTCCACGAGCCCGAGATCTTCAACGCTGTCCGCTTTGGCGCCATTTGCGAAAACGTGGTGCTCGATGAGAACCGCAAACCCAACTACGACGACATCTCGATCACGCACAACACGCGCGTGGCCTATCCCGTGGAGCACATTCCTAACGCGTGGACTAAGGGCATGGGCACCACTCCGAGTGTCGTGCTGTTCCTGACTTGCGACGCTTTTGGCGTGCTGCCGCCCATCTCGCGCCTGACGGCCGACGCCGCCATGTACCACTTTGTGACGGGCTTTACGGCTAAGATTCCCGGCACCGAGGTCGGCGTCACCGAGCCCACGCCCACGTTCTCTTCGCTGTTCGGCGAGCCGTTTATGCCGCTCGACCCCATGGTTTACGCCAAGATGCTTGGCGAGCGCATTGCCGACGGCCGCACGCGCGTGTACCTGGTCAACACCGGCTGGATCGGCGGCGGCTACGGCGTGGGTCATCGCATCGAGCTGGCCTACACGCGCTCGCTGGTCGCGCGCGCCCTCGACGGCACCATTGAGGACAGCGAGTTCGTGCACGACGACATCTTTAACGTCGACATTCCCACGACGTGCCACGGCGTGCCCGATGGCATCCTGGTGCCGCGCCAATACTGGCAGAGCACCGCGCGCTACGACGAGGCCGCGCACAACCTGGCGGTGATGTTCGAGGAGAACTTCGAGAAGAAGTACTCGCACCTGCCCGAGTCCGTCAAAGCCGCCGGCCCGCACGCCCAGGTGTCCGCCGAGGCCCGTCATCGCGGCCGCGGCCTGCTGGGACTCCGCCACTAGCTTCGCCGTGAGTCCATATCCACCACAAAGGGGACAGGCACCTTTGTGGTGGTTTTGCTCACGTGGATGACTCGGGTTACAATACGCCTGACATATCGTCCCCTTCTCCGGATGGGGACAGCGTAAGCGTTCTTGTGACGGCACCGTAGGACTTTGAAGGTGGTCGTTGTAAGGGCGCTTTTTGTTTAGGCGCTCGCGTTGGCGCGAATCGTGAAGGGAGCATGTGTGAAGAGCTTTATTGCCGAGGATTCATTTTGGGAGCTGTTTCCGCAGGCAGCGGTCGGTGTTGTAGTCGTTGAGGGCATGAAACCCGCGGCGCAGATTCCTCAAGAGGACGTGGACGCGATTGCGGCGCTGCTCGATCGCGCCAATATCGACGCGGAGCGTCATCTGACCAGCGACACTATCAGCGAGAACGCACCGGTCAAGGCATGGCGCGAGGCGTATCGTCTGTTCAAGACTAAGAAGGGTGCGCGTTGTTCGATTGAGAACCTGCTTAAGCGCGTGCTCAAGGGCAAGCCGGTCGGTCATATCACGCCGGCGGTGGATATTTACAACACGGTGTCGCTGACCTACGCGCTGCCCGTGGGAGGCGAGGATCTGCATGCGATCGAGGGAGACCTTCGCCTGAAGGTGACCGACGGTGGCGACGCGTTCTTGCCGCTTGGCGAGGAGGCGGACGATCCGACGCTGCCCTGCGAGCTGGCCTATATCGATGATGCGGGCGCCGTGTGCCGCTGCTGGAACTGGCGCGACGGCGTTCGAACGGCTCTGTCCGATGATTCGGCCGATGCGTTCCTGGCGATTGAGTGCGTGGAGCCCGAGCGAATGAAGGACTGCCAGGCCGCGATCGATCGCCTCGCTGAGTTGCTCGAGCGTTATCTGGGAGCGACGGTTGTCGTTAAGACGCTTGTGACTCGCGACAATCCCTGCGTGGAGCTGTAGCGAAGTCTGCGGATCAAACTCGACGGTCAAAACCACCACAATGGTGCCTGTCCCCTTTGTGGTGGTTTTTATGTTGATGGGTTAACAAATAGGGTGCGCAGGGCTGGCGGCCGATAAGTACGGTTAAGATGTTTACCCGTTAGCATTATGCAAGCGAAAGGCGGTCGTCTCCCATGCAGCAGAACGACGAGACACGTTTCGAGGACTTTGTCGGACTGATCAGCGGGCTCTACAAGGAGATCCAGCGCATTAAGACATCCGAGGGCGCAAGGCTGGGCCTCAAGGGCTCCGACGTTATGTGCCTGTACTATCTTGAGCGCAGCAAGGACGGCCTGACTGGCGCCGACCTCGCTCGCATGGCAGGCGTGACCCGCGCCGCCGTCTCGCGCACGCTCGCGCATCTGGAGGAGGGCGGCTACGTCGAGGTCGATGATTCGGGCGATGCCGCCGTTAAGTATCGTGCTCCGGTGCGCCTGACCGCTCTGGGCGGCGAGAGTATGAGCGAGGCGGACCGCATCATTCGCGAGGTGCTCGATACCACCGGTAAGGCTATGGGTGTGGAGCAGCGCGAGCAGATGTATGCGTCGCTACGCACGATTCTCAACACCCTGCGCGAGATCTAAGGCCGCCAAGGCATTTGCTTCCAATTAACAACTGCATAGTCCCGTTTGAGCGCGTATGCCGTGCCGGGGCTTGCTGTCAAAATTCCCTGCGCGGGACCTGCGCAAGAAAGGATTCGCTATGTCCGTCCGTATTATTACCGATTCCGCAAGCGATATGTCACCGGCCGAGCACCCAGCATTGGCCGTTTTGCCACTGTCCGTCACCTTTGGCACCGATGTGTACATGGATGGCGTCGACATCGATCACCAGCGCTTTTACGAGATGCTCGTGGAGCGCGATGAGCTGCCTAAGACCGGCCAGGTCAACCCGTACGCGTTTTCGCAGGCTATTGCCGAGGCGCGTGAGGCCGGCGATGAGGCAGTGATTATTACCGTGGGCGCTAAGCTTTCGGGTACCAACCAAAGTGCCCGCACCGCACTTGCCGAGGCGCCGGGCGGCGATGTGTATGTGGTGGATAGCAATAACGTTACCCTGGGCGAGCGCGTGCTGGTTGAGTACGCGCTGCGTTTGGTGGACGAGGGCCAGGGCGCGGCTCAGATCGCGGCGGCTGTCGAGGCCGTGCGCGACCGTGTAGTCGTCATCGGCCTGCTCGAGACGCTTGAGTACCTCGTTCGCGGCGGTCGCCTGTCTGCTGCGGCTGGTGCTGTGGGCACGTTGCTCAATGTGAAGCCCGTTGTGGCAGCGGAGGACGGTCTGATCGTGCAGCTGGGCAAGGCTCGTGGCTCCAAGAACGGCCGGAACCTGCTCAACCAGAAGGTCGAAAAGGCAGGCGGCATCGACTTTTCCATGCCGCTGGCGCTCGGCTATACGGGCCTTTCGGATGCGGTGCTCAAGAAGTATATCGAGGACAGTGCGGCACTGTGGGCTGGTCACACCGAGGGCGAACTGCCCGTTCACACCATTGGTGCCACCATCGGCACCCACGTAGGCCCCGGCGCCGTAGCCGTAGCCTTCTTCCAGCCCGCCAACTAACCGACCTGCCATAAACCACCACAAAGGTGCCTGTCCCCTTTGCGGTGGTTTATGCTTTTCAGGGTGGAAGGGAGCGAGCAATGACGTCTGAGGGCTTTTTTGAACGGGTGTACGAGGTGGTCGAGCAGATCCCCGAGGGGATGGTAGCCACGTATGGCCAGGTGGCGCTGCTTGCCGGTCGTCCACGAAGTGCGCGGTACGTGGGGTATGCCCTGCATAGCAATCCGCGCCCCGGCGAGATTCCCTGTCACCGCGTGGTGTTTGCCGACGGCCGTATCTGTGAGGGCTTTGCCTTTGGCGGCCCCGATGCTCAGCGTGAGCTCTTAATGGGGGAGGGTGTGACGTTTACCGATCCCGTGCACGTCGACTTGGCCGCCTGTCGCTGGCTTGCCGGACTCTAACGGCTCTGCCGTGGCCAAAACCACCACAAAGGTGCCTACCCCTTTGTGGTGGTTTAGTTTACTTGGGCTAACTTATGGAGAAGCTATGGCGGCGGATATTGATGCTGCAAAGTAAACCACGGCGAACTATATTGGTTTCAGCAACGGAGCAGGCAATAGGCGATGAAAAAGCCTGCCCTGTTGAGTTTGATTCGCATTCCTCCCCTCTGTGCGATTCAACGGTGTACTTCGGGAACAGGCCCGCTGGCAACTAACTGCCGGCGGGCCTGTTCCTGTTTGTCGGGGGAGTGCGATGGACGGAGCCGAAGCGGTCCGGCTCCAAAAAAGGCGGACGCCGTAGCGCCCGCCCTATAGCAATCGAAAGCTCAAGCCAGCAGATCGGCCTAGTACACCATACCCATGGCGTCCTGAACCTCGGCCAGGGTCTGCTCGGCGATCTCGTTGGCGCGACGGTTGCCCTCATGCAGCACGTCCTTCACGTAATCCAGATCGTTCTCGTAGCGCTGACGACGCTCGCGGATAGGTGCGAAGTACTCGTTGACGGCCTCGGTCACGTACTTCTTGAGCTGGCCGGAGCCGCCCATGCCAATCTCCTCGGCAATTTCGACCTCGGAGCGACCGGTGCAGATGGCGGCCGTCGAAAGCAAACCGGACACGCCGGGGCGGTTCTCGGGGTCGAACGTGATCATGCGCTCGGAGTCGGTCTGGCTCTTCTTGATGCGTTTGGCCGTTTCCTCGGCGGTCATCGAGATGTTGATGGCGTTGCCGTAGCTCTTGCTCATCTTGCGACCGTCCAGGCCCGGCAGCAGCGGGGTCTCGGACAGCAGCGCTTCGACCTCGGGGAACACCTTGCCGTAGCGGTTGTTAAAGCGGCGAGCGATGGTGCGGGTAAGCTCGATGTGCGGTAGCTGGTCGCGACCGACGGGCACCACGTTGCCCTTGCAGAACAGGATGTCGCAGGCTTGATGCACCGGGTATGTGAGCAGAAGGCCGGTAAGCTCATGGCCCGAGGCCTCCATCTCGGCCTTGACGGTGGGGTTGCGCGCCAGCTCGGCCTCGGACACCAGCGACAGGAACGGCAGCATGAGCTGGTTGGCGGCGGGCACGGCGGAGTGCGCGTAGATCATGGTCTTGTCGGGATCGATACCGCAGGCAAGGTAGTCCATGACCATGTTGTACACGTTGCCCTGGATGTGCTCGGTCGTGTCGCGGTCAGTGATGACCTGGTAGTCGGCGATGAGCACGTTGGTCTTGGCGCCCATGTTCTGCAGCTCAACACGGCCCTTGAGGGTGCCGAAGTAGTGGCCCAGGTGCAGACGGCCGGTGGGGCGGTCGCCGGTGAGCATGGTGAACTTCTCGGGCGTCTTGGCCAGGCCCTCGCGAATGGCGTTGCTCTTTTGCAGCGCGACTTCGTAGCTGTTCTCGTTTGGCATGATTGCTCCTAACGTATGTTCATGGGTCAAGATGATAACGCGTTTATTAAAGGGGTGGTGCGTAAGTAGGCGAGGGGCGGGAGAGGGACGCGCGTGGTGTGGCATGTGCGATGGGTGCGGCGCGGCCGCGCTTGGCTAACGGTGCCTTGGCACATCCTCGGCAGCTTGCCCTAGAGCTTGTGGTGGCGCTCTTCTTTGCGCTCCTCGGCTGCCTGCTCCTCCTGCTTAAAGGCGGGGTCGTCGGGGGTGACGAGCTCGTCCTCGTGCGTGCGCTTGTTGTAATGGTGGCGCAGCACGGGCTCAAACAGATGCAGATGCTTGGCGAAGGCAGCCGAGCCAATGGCGAGCACGGTAAAAATGAGCACGCGCATGGGCACCTCGACCTGATTGATGGCGGCGGCGCCGGCCGAAAGCATGATGCACCAGGCATAGATGAGCAGCACGGCCTGTTTTTGGTTGTAGCCTTCTTGGATCAGGCGGTGGTGGATGTGGCCCTTGTCGGCCTGTCCGATGCTAATGTGGGCGCGCTTGCGGCGCACAATGGCGCTAAACGTGTCGATGATGGGCACGCCGGCAACGATGAGCGGGATGATAAGCGAGGTGAGTGCGGCGGTGCGGCTCACGTTGAGCAGCGAGATGGAGCCCAGCGCAAAGCCCAGAAGCAGCGACCCCGAGTCGCCCAAGAAGATGCTTGCGGGGTTGAAGTTGTAGTGCAAAAAGGCCAGACAGGCGCCAAAGAGCGCAATAGAGAGCGCGGCGGCGTCGATGCGGCCCGAGAGCACGGCCATCGAAAACATGGTGAACGACGCGATGCCGCAGATGCCCGTGGCCAAGCCGTCGAGGCCGTCGATGAGGTTAATGATGTTGGTGAATGCCACCAGATAGATCACGGTGATGGGGTAGGCGAGCCATCCGAGCATGATCTCGCCGGGGGCAAACGGGTTGACGATGACGCCGATTTTTAGGCCGCCGATACAGGCGATAAGCGCGGCGAGGACCTGTCCGGCCAGCTTTTGCTTGGGCTTGAGCTGGAAGACGTCGTCGATAGCGCCGGTCGCAAAGATGACGGTAAAGGAGAGCGCCAGCATGGGATAGCTAATGTGAAGGCGCGGGTGCGGCACCAAAACGGGCGGCCAGCCTAGGTGCCAGGTGCCTAGGATTTGCACAGTGCAGGCGACGACCAGGCCCAAAAACACCGCCGCTCCGCCCAAACGTGGGATGGGCCTGGTGTTGATGCGGCGCTTAGAAGGATAGTCGACGGCATCGAGCTTAATTGCCAAGCGCTTGACCAGGGGCACCGCGAGGAAGGTCGTGATAAAGGCCGCCGCTGCCACGCATAGGTACGGTATGTAGCTCGGGGATGAAGCCATGAATCTAAAAACCGCCAAGCGTCGAAGGAAAAGGTCAAAGGTTGCTACGCGGAAATGGCATAGCTGTCCCATGATACTCGACCGAGGGGGGTGCGGAGGTTTGCATCGTGCGATTATCACGCGCATACCAGATATTGGAATGTTGTCGATGGCTTGTCGGGATGCCGGCGGGGATCCATATGGACTGTATGGTGATTTTCGGCAAAAGAAAACCACCCCCCACGTTACGAAAATGAACCCACCTAAAACAGGTGGGTGCCCTCATCGACTGTTCCAGCGTCCTTAACAACGAAGGATACCTGTACTAGGCACGACTGTGTGGGCTCCCTAAATAAACGCGACGGTTCACCCAGTTGCTCCGCGGGGGGCGGAATACCTACATCATAAAGCGGCACTTTATCGATTCCAGTCTTGACATTACAAAAATCGTGTCGGACGATTACGGCGCCTTGGGCTCGAGCCGTCTGTGGGGTTGATTCCTTAACGTTTGAGCTGCTGAATCGTTGTTTTGGAGCATGGTTTTATGCCGACGTCGTTGACCGAACTTTTTTCGCCCGCCTGCCATTTGTGTCCGCGCCGTTGCGGTGCGGCGCGCGATGAGGGCGCGCACGGCGTCTGCGGGGCTAACGACACGCTCAGGGTGGCCCGCGCCGCGCTTCATATGTGGGAGGAGCCGCCTATCTCGGGCGAGGCCGGTTCGGGCACGATCTTCTTTAGCGGTTGCTCGCTTAAATGTATCTACTGCCAGAACCACGAGATCTCGACCGGCAATTTTGGCCTTGAGATTTCGCCTGAGCGCCTGGTCGAAATTATGCTGGAACTGCAGGACCAGGGTGCCAACAACATCAATTTGGTGACGGCGACGCACTATGCGCACCTGTTGCCTGCCGTGATTGCCGCGGCACGGGCGCGCGGACTGGTTATCCCGATCGTCTACAACACGAGTGGTTACGAGCGCGCGAGTGCCGTGGCGGCGCTGGGCGACCTGGTCGATGTGTGGCTTACCGACTTTAAATATGCCAATGCCGGGCTTGCGCAGTCGCTCTCTCATATAAAGGACTACCCACGTGTGGCCGTGTCAGGCCTGGCTCAGATGGCGCGCGAGATCGAGCGCCGCGGGGGAGAGTTGGTGGATGAGGGCGGGCTCATGAAGCGCGGCATCATCGTGCGCCACCTGGTGCTTCCGGGGCATGCGGACGATTCGTGTCGCGTACTGGACCTAGTGTGGCAGACGGTGGGCGACGTGCCGATCTCGGTCATGAACCAATACACGCCCAATGCCCTCATGCGCGAGCAGGGTGGCGATCTGGCGCGCGCCGTGACGCGCGAGGAGTACGAGCGGGTGCTCGACCATGCCGACGACCTTGGCTTTACGACGATGTTCTGGCAAGAGGGCGGCGCGGTAGACGAGAGCTTCACCCCGGCCTTCGACACCACCGGTGTTCTCACCAGTGCAAAGTAGTGCGCACGCTGATGATTTTTCTGGGACGGGGATTAAAAAATCATCGAGAGGATTGCTTGCTCGAACAGTAGTCAAAAAAGCCGCGTCCCAAAAAGACTGGGTATTGGGCGTTGACAGTTGGCGAGCCGTAGGTAAAATATCGACTTGTCCTGGGGACGTAGCTCAGTTGGGAGAGCGCTGCCGTCGCATGGCAGAGGCCGAGGGTTCGACTCCCTTCGTCTCCACCCTTGGATTTGATAAGCCGCTGACATTGTGTCGGCGGCTTTTTTTAAAAGAAAGGGCTTTACCATGGCCGAGCTTGAGTCCCAACCACTGTCTGCCGAGGAGCGCGCCGAGTTGGAAGAGCTCCGCGCCGAGAAGGCTCGTCGCGAGGCCCAGGAAGAGGCACGCCGCGAGCGTGAGGAGCTGGCTGCCCTGCGTGCCGAGCGTACGAAGGCCGAGGAGGCCGCCGCGAACGCCGCATCCGCATCGGCGCCCGCGCCCGCACCCAAGCCCGCTGCTGCGAAGCCTGCGCCTGCCGCGCCCAAACCTCAGCCTAAAAAGGCCGCTCGTCCCAAGTCCGTCGAGCCCAAGCCGAGCCGTGACGAGATGACCTTTGCCCAGCGCATGGTTACCTCCAAGGAACCTACGGGCGAGAACGAGATCCCTGGCATGGCGCCGGCTCAAAAAATCATCATTGTCCTTGCCCTCATCGCGTTTGTCATCTTTATGGGCTACACGATCCTGACCAGCATGGGCCTGCTCTAACCGATTTGCATCGGGCGTCATGTCCGCATGCTCTGCTCTCGTCCAACCCTCAAATTCTGCACCACACATCTGAAAGGTCACCCCATGGCTTTGACCGACATCTCGCATCCCACCGACATTGCAATGCTCACCGATCTGTACGAGCTCACTATGGCCCAGGGCCTGTGGGAGAGCGGCAAGGCCAATGAGCAGGGTTGTTTTACCGCGTTTTACCGCGACCATCCCTTTGGCAGCGCCTATGCCGTCATGTGCGGCACCGCCGAGCTGCCCGAGCTAGTCGAGAATCTGCGCTTTACGCCCGAGGACATCGACTATCTAGCTTCGCTCCAGGCTCCGGCCGGCGGCGCGATGTTTAAGCCTGCATTCCTCGACTATCTGCGCAACTTCCGTGCGCACGTGAACATTGACGCCGTGCCCGAGGGCGAGCTCGTGTTTCCGCGCGAGCCCATGGTGCGCGTCACCGGCCCGTCGCTGGAGTGCCAGCTTCTCGAGACCGCGCTGCTCAACATCGTCGGCTTCCAGACGCTTGTTGCCACCAAGACGGCACGCGTGGTGTTGGCGGCCGACGGTCGTCCCGTGGCCGAGTTTGGCCTGCGCCGTGCCCAGGGCCCCGATGGCGGCCTAGCTGTTGCGCGCGCGAGCTACGTTGCCGGCTGCTCCTCTACGTCCAATGTGCTCGCCGGCCGCCGCTACGGTATTCCCGTCTTTGGCACGCATGCGCACAGCTGGGTGATGAGCTTCGATTCCGAGCTCGAGGCCTTCCGCGCCTTTGCCAAGTCGAGCCCCAAGAACTGCACGCTGCTCATCGACACCTATGACGTGCGCGAGGGCTGCGAACATGCCATTACGGTTGCCAAGGAGATGGAGGCGGTGGGCGAGCGCCTGTCGGCTATTCGCATCGACTCCGGCGACCTCGCCAAGCTCTCCAAGTATGTTCGCGGCCGTTTTGATGCCGAGGGCCTGCCCTATGTGGGGATTTCGGTTTCCAACGATCTGGATGAGTACACGATTCAGTCGCTGCTCGACCAGGGCGCGCCCATCGACAGCTTTGGCGTGGGTACCAAGCTCGCGACCTGCTATGACCAGCCGGCGCTGGGCGGCGTGTACAAGCTTTCCGCCCGCCGTGCGAGCGAGGCAGATCCATGGACGCCGGTGGTCAAGCTCTCCGAGCAGCCCTACAAGCGCACGATCCCGGGCGTGCAACGCGTGCGCCGTTATTACGACGGCTTTGGCGGCCCGGTCTGCGACATGATCTACGACGAGGACCATCTGGCGGGGGAGGGCGCCGCGCGCGGCAATACCCTCGTGGCCGTGAATGATGCCGCCCTGGTGACCGACGTGTCCGAACTTGAGTATCGCGAGCTGCTGGTGCCGATCGTGCGCGATGGCAGTGCGGTGGCTCCGCGTGAGAGCATCCAGGACGCGCGCGAGCGCTGTGCTTGGGCGCTCGATCATCTGGACGCAGCTTTCAAGCGCTTCCTGTACCCGCAGACCTATGTGGTGGGCATGGAGCAGGGCCTGGCTCAGGTGCGCGACGAGCTCGTGCGCAAGAACATGGCCGCGGCTTCTGCCTTCCCCTGGGCAAAATGATCCGAAGGGGACGGAGGAAAACGGATCATTTTCGTCCGTCCCGCACCGGGTGCCCCGGCTGCTCCAGCTCGCCCGCCTGCTCAACACTCGATTGGTTTGACGTATGACGACTTCTTATAAAACGATGGTGGTAAAGATCGGCTCGTCCACGGTGGTGGGCGCCGACGGCAAGGTCAACCGCGCCTTTATCGGCGGGCTTGCCGATCAGGCCGCAGCGCTGCGCAAGCTCGGCTGGCGTCTGGTCGTGGTGAGCTCGGGCGCTATCGCCTGTGGCTATCCCGTGCTGGGCTTCGACCGTAAGCCGGTCGGCGACCTGCCGAGCCTGCAGGCCTGCGCTTCGGCCGGCCAGTGCATCATCTCGTCGGCCTACGACGAGGAGTTTCATGCGCGCGACCTGCTCACCTCGCTCGTGCTGCTCACGCGTCACGACACGGCGCGCCGTACGTCCTACCTGCACGCGCGCGACACCCTGCTGCGCCTGGTGGAGCTTGGCGTGGTGCCGGTCGTCAACGAGAACGATACCGTTACTGTCGATGAGATCAAGTTTGGCGACAACGACACGCTGGCGGCGCTCGTGAGCTGCCTGGTTTCTGCCGATCTGTGCGTGACGCTTTCGGACATCGACGGCCTCTACACCGCCAATCCGCATGAGGATCCGACGGCCGAGTTTGTCCCGGTCGTGCATAAGATCGATGCCAAGATCATTGCCTCGGCGGGCGATTCTTCCACATCGGTGGGCACGGGCGGCATGATCACCAAGATTCGCGCGAGCCGCATCCTGATGACGGCGGGCATTCAGAGCGTGATTTGCTCGGGCGAGGAGCCCGATGCGCTCGTGCGCCTCGCCCGCGGCGAGAGCGTGGGCACGCTGTTCGATCCGCCGGCGGAGCGTCTGGACATCGCACCCCGCAAGCTGTGGATCGCGCTGGGCGACAAGGCACATGGGTCGGTGACGGTTGATGATGGTGCTGCGAAGGCGCTGGTTAGCCGTGGCTCTTCCTTGCTTGCGGTGGGTATTCGCGAGGTCGATGGCCAGTTTGCCGAGGGCGATGTGCTCGATGTGTGCGATCCGAGCGGTATGGTCGTCGCCCGCGGTATCGCCGAGGCCGATTCGGACGTGCTGGAACTTGCTGCCGGTCGCCGCCAAGACCAGATTGCCAGCAACCGCCTGCTGGCAGACCTGGCCGAGAAGCCCGCGATCCATCGAGACAACTTGATTGTATTTGCATAAAGAAAGACAGCGCTGCGGATCGTTTCCCGCAGCGCTGTCTTTTTCGTGCCGGCACTTGGGGACGTTCCTATTGTGCCGGCAGGTGGGGACACTCCTTTGCTAGAAGATTCGGCGCAGGTCTCCGCGGTTGAGGGCCTCGTCGAAGAGGTGCTTGAATACCACGCTGCCGTGCAGGCCGTCGTGCTCGAACTCGTTGGTCACCCAGGCATGCGAGTTGCCCACGCGGCTGAGCGTATCAAGCTGCAGGCCCGAATCCACGTACATGTCGTCGAAATACACCGCGGCCTGCAGGGGCACCTCGTTGCACGCCAGTCGCTGCGGGTCGTAGATCTTGTCCCAGCTGGTGTCTTCCATCAGCAGGTCCATGGCGGGCTTGAAGGGCTTGAGCTCGGGCATCTGCTCGAACATCCACGGGAACATGGCCTCGCCGGTAAACATGAGCGGGCGCGCGAGTGTGTCGAACTCGGCACGATGGGCCTTCTCCTCTGCTGCGGCCCAGCGAATGGGCATGGTGTCGCCGTCGGCGTAGATAAACTCCTGCAGTGTCCAGTACAGCGGGTTCGTGCGTGTGTTGGTGCGCTCGAAGGCGAGCATCAAAAAGCTGTCGGATACCGAGGAGCCGCAGCTCAGCGTACCGTCGCCAGTAACAAAAGCGTGATCGATAGTCCAATGCATGCGCTCAAAGCTCGGCTTCATGCCAAAGTCGCTGCCCATGAGCTGTAGGCGCTCGACCGTCATCGGCGAGCCGTCGGGCAGCACGGGCTTCTGAGCCTCGAGCGCATCGGCCAGGGCTGCCACGCGCTCGACGTCAGCGGGATAGCGGTCATAATACTGCTGCGTCTTGGCGGCCATGCGCGGGAAGGTGTGCGCGTAGACCTCGCTTGCGCTCGCCGGTACGTGGGGGATGCCGCCGCAGGTAAAGCTCGCCGCCACGCCCTCGGGGAAGAGCGACAGGTAGCTCAGCGTCAAAAAACCGCCGTAGCTTTGGCCGAGCGTGACCCACGGCTTGCCGCCAAAGCCCACTAGGCGCAGGTACTCAAAATCGCGCACGATGGAGCTGGCGAGGTGGCGCTTGAGGAAGTCCGCCTGCGAGCGTGCTGTATCGGCGCCGGCGGCCGTTGCGCGATCACCCAGTGCCTTGATCGTGCGTCCGTCCACGCAGCTACTGCGTCCGGTGCCGCGCTGGTCGGGAAGGACCACGCGGAAGTGCTTGACGGCCTCCTCGATCCAGCCGTCGCTTGTGGGCGACAGCGGACGTGGGCTCTCGCCGCCGGGGCCGCCCTGCAAAAACAGGAGCAGCGGCAGATCGTCGTTGATGCGGTCGGGCGCGCAAACCACGCGGTAGAAGAGCTTGATGCTCTCGGGCGCGCCGGCGATGGGTGCCGGCATAGCGCCGCGGCGCATGGTACTGCCGACGGCCAGGAGCATCGGCTCCAGGCCGCGCCAGTCAAGGGGGACGTCGATGCTGTGGTCCTCGACGTAAAGGCCGGGGACGTGGTACGAAGTGATAAGGGCCATGTGAGTCTTCCGTTCGTTGCGGTGTTTCGGGTTGACCAATTCTACCGCCGTGGGCGAGGCCATGTGCAAATCGGCTACCATGGTTGCAAACTTCTAGGAGAAAGGGCCGCCCATGTCGGTCGATATAGCCACGTATGTCCACGATCTTGCCGTTGCCGCCAAGGCAGCGTCGGCCTCGCTTGCCACGGCGAGCGATGAGCAGCGTCAGGAGGCCGTGCGCGCCATGGCCGCAGCACTGCGCAACGGTGTCGACTCCATCGTCGCCGCTAACGAGCTCGATATGTCCGCCGCGCGCGATGCGGGCACTTCGGCCGGTCTGCTCGACCGTCTGCTGCTGACGCCTGAGCGCGTCGAGGGCATGGCCGCCGGTTTGGAGAAGCTCGCCGAGCTGCCCGATCCCGTCGGCCGCGTGCTCGACCACCGCGTGCTTGCGAGCGGTGTGGACCTGACCCGCGTGAGCGTGCCGTTGGGCCTAGTCGCCATGGTCTACGAGGCGCGCCCCAACGTGACGGCCGACGCTGCAGGCATCTGCACCCGTACCGGCAACGCCTGCATTCTACGCGGCGGCTCGCTGGCCTATCACTCGTGTGCCATGATCGCCGAGCTGCTGGCCGATGCGCTCGAGGCCAAGGGCTTCCCGCGCGAGGCCGTGTCGATGATCGAGTCCACCGACCGCGAGGCCACCGGCGAGCTCATGAAGCTCCGCGGTATTGTCGACGTACTCATTCCGCGCGGAGGTGCAGGCCTGATCCAGCGCTGCGTGCGCGAGTCGCTTGTGCCGGTGATCGAGACGGGCACGGGCAACTGCCACATCTACGTGCATGAATCCGCCGACTTTGATAAGGCGCTCAACATTATCGTTAATTCCAAGACCCAGCGCGTAGGCGTGTGCAATGCCGCCGAGTCGCTGCTGGTCGACCGTGCTGTGGCCGATGCGTTTTTGCCCGCGGTCGTGGCCGTGCTGCATGACCACGGCGTGCTCATTCACGGCGATGAGGCAACCTGCGCCGCATGCGCCGATGCCGGGCTTGCCGAGGGTGATGACTACGTTGCCGCGACTGAGGAGGACTGGGGTCGCGAGTACCTGGCTCTCGAGATGAGCGTGAAGGTCGTGGCAAGCGAGGACGAGGCCATCGCACACATCAACCGCTACGGCACGATGCACTCCGAGGCCATCGTTGCCGAGGACACGGATGCTTGCGAGTGCTTCCTCGATGCGGTCGATGCCTCGGCCGTGTACTCCAACGCCAGCACTCGCTTTACTGACGGCGGCGAGTTTGGCCTGGGCGCCGAGATCGGCATCTCGACCCAAAAGCTCCATGCCCGTGGCCCCTTTGCCGCCGAGGCCCTCACCACCTACAAATACAAGCTCCGCGGCACCGGCCAGGTCCGCCCCTAAACCCCTCGTAAACGAAAACCGCCACAAAGGTGCCTGTCCCCTTTGTGACGGTTTTAGGTGGCGTGGGCGGTTAGGCCTGGAAGGTATCGCGGTCGGGGGCGAAGGACTGCATGGCCGCGATGGTGCGGTCAAAGAGCTCGGGGAGCTCCCAGCCTAACATCTCGGCACCCTGCGAAATCACGTCGCGCGAGCAGCCGGCGGCAAAGCGCTTGTCCTTGAACTTCTTCTTGAGCGACTTGGTCGTAAAGTCCATAACGCTCTTGCTCGGGCGCATGATGACTGCAGCGCCGATCAGGCCGGTGAGCTCATCGCAGGCAAACAGGATCTTTTCCATCTGCAGCTCGGGTTTGGGCAGCGAGGTGTTGAAGTCCGACGTGTGCGTCTGGATGGCGTGAATGAGCTCGGGAGACGCACCTTCGCCCTCAAGAATCTCTGCAGCATAGATGGTGTGGTTCACGGGATCGTCCTCATGCTCTTCCCAATCCAGGTCGTGCAGCAGACCGACGATGCCCCAAAACTCCTCGTTCTCGGGGTCGAACTCGCGCGCAAAGTAGCGCATGGTGCCCTCGACCGTCTCGCCGTGGGTGATGTGGAACGGATCTTTGTTGTGCTCGTTGAGCAGTTCGAACGCACGGTCGCGGGTGATTCCGGCGGTAAGCGGCTCTGCCATAAGAGACTCCTTGTGCTCGTGGGTATCGATAAGAATGAATACTACTAGAACAAGAAAACCACCACAAAGGTGCCTGTTCCCTTTGTGGTGGTTTTTGGCGCGGATGGGTTAGTTGAGGGCGGCTTGGGCTAGGCGGGCTTCGGCGGCCTCCTCGGTGACGCCAAGGGCCACGGCGAACTCCTCGATGGAGCGGCGTTTGGCCTCCTTGAGTACGCGCATGTAGTAGGAGCTGGGTTTTTTATCAGCTTCCTCGGCCTGGCGAATGCGGTGCATCATGGTCTTTGCCACGCGAACCGTCTCGGGCGCGCCCAGCTTGAGCTGCTGCTTAAAGTGTGTCTCCTCAAGCGAGCTGTTGCGCTCGGTAAAGGTGTCGCACTCCAGCTCGTCATAGTGGCTCAGCAGGTGCTCGGCATCTTGCTGAGAGATGGCGGCGTGCAGACGGTCGGCCTGCGCCACGGGGTACATGAGGATCGTCTGCGCATGTCCCTGCTTGGTCTCGAGCAGCAGCATGGGCTGCGGTGTGTCGTCCCTAAAACCGACGACGGTGCAGACTCCCTGGCCCGGATGAATGACGTGTTGACCGATTGAGAACATGCTACCTCCAACTTATACGAATTTACGTATGTCTAGAATAACACGCTGACGTGCGCAAACCCGTACTTTATGCAGGAAAAGCACACAACTCTGATAGGTAAGAGTATTCGATAACAGACGCAGCTCATTCACACCTTTATGCATTTTCAACGCCTGCATAATCTGCAGGCAGACCGGCATCTTTGAGTGACTCCATACAAGCTGTAGTCATTTTTGTGCATATGCAATATCTATTAGCTTTACCCTGCGACAGTGCCCGTCGCTTGTGATAGAGTGCTACAAACTCTGGCTTTTGCCCTACGAGTGACCAAGAGCTCGGGGGCTTTAACACAAGGAGGATCTATGCCCGAGAAGATTGAAGAGCTGGTACGCGCTGCGCTTGCTGCGGCCCAGGAGGCCGGCGACCTTTCCGCATTTGAACTTGACGATTGCGCTATCGAGCGACCGGCTGACACTTCTCATGGCGAGTGGACCTCTACCATGGCCCTGAAGTCCGCCAAGCTGGCCCACTGCGCCCCGCGCAAGATCGCCGAGGCCATCGTTGCCCATATGCCCGAGGACCCCGCGATCGAGAAGGTCGAGATCGCAGGCCCCGGCTTCATCAACTTCTACCTCTCCGTTGCCGTCAAGAATGCCATCTTTGGCGAGGCTCGCGAGAAGGGTATGGACTTCGCTAAGTCCAACGTCGGTGGTGGCCTGAAGACCCAGGTCGAGTTCGTTTCCGCCAACCCCGTCGGCCCCATGCACATCGGCCACGGCCGCTGGGCCGCGCTGGGCGACTCGCTCTGCCGCGTTATGGATCACGCCGGTTACGACATCCAGCGTGAGTTCTACATCAACGACCACGGCTCTCAGATGAACACCTTCGGCAACTCCATCAGCACGCGCTATATGCAGCTTGCCGACATCATCGCCAAGCAGGGCGTGGATATCGACGAGGCTCACAAGCTGCTGATCGCCGACCGCGACGCCTTTGTTGCCGACGAGAACGACGAGCACCCCGAGACCCATCCGTATCAGGACAACTTTGCCGAGACTCTGGGCAAGGACTCCTACGGCGGTGACTACATCATCGACGAGGCCGCCGAGTTCTGGCGCACCGACGGTGATAAGTGGGTCAACGCTGATCCGCAGGAGCGCATGGAGAGCTTCCGCGAGCGCGGCTATGTAAAGATGGTCGACAACATGCGCGACCTTTGCCATGCCGTTAACTGTGACTTCGATCGTTGGTTCTCCGAGCGCTCGCTGTATGTGAAGGACACCGAGGGCGAGACCGCCGGCACCTCCGCCGTCGACCGCGCCTTTGAGAAGCTCGACAAGATGGGCTACCTCTACACCAAGGACGGCGCCCTGTGGTTCCGTTCCACCGATCTGGGCGACGACAAGGACCGCGTTCTGATCAAGTCCGATGGCGAGTACACCTACTTCGCCTCCGACGTTGCCTATCACTGGGATAAGTTCCAGCGCGTCGACCACGTCATCGACATCTGGGGCGCCGACCACCACGGCTACATCGAGCGCGTCCGCTGCGTCTGCGACGCTCTTGGCTATCCCGGCAAGTTCGAGGTTCTGCTGGGCCAGCTCGTCAACCTGCTGCGCAACGGCAAGCCCGTCCGTATGTCCAAGCGCAAGGGCACCATGGTGACCCTGCAGGAGCTCGTCGACGAGGTCGGCTCCGATGCCGCTCGCTACACGCTCATCTCCAAGAGCTCCAACCAGATGGTCGACTTCGATATTGAGGCCGTTAAGAAACGCGACAACTCCAACCCGGTGTACTACGTGCAGTACGCTCACGCCCGTGTGTGCTCCATCCTGCGCCGTGCCGCTGACGTTACGCCCGAGCAGGCTGACGAGATGGGCATGAAGGCCGTCGCCGCCAAGGCCATCGGTGAGAACGTCGATTACTCGCTGCTGACCGACCCGACCGAGCTCGCCCTTTCGCGTAAGCTCAACGAGCTCACCGACCTCATCGCCAGCTGCGCTCGCGACCGCGCCCCGTTCCGTCTGACGCACTTTGCTGAGGAACTCGCCGGCGACTTCCACAGCTTCTACGCTGCCTGCCAGGTTCTGCCGAGCGAGGGCCGTCCCGTCGACCCCGAGCTTTCGCGTGCCCGTCTGGCCGCTTGCGACGCCGTCCGCGTGACGCTCGCCCTGGTGCTCACCCTTGTTGGCGTTTCCGCGCCCGAGCAGATGTAATCTGCGAGTCATTTGACCGCGCAGGTTTGGTTTAACTGAGCCTTGAAAGCCCGATCTCCCACTGAACTGCCTCCCATTTCTTGGACATGAGAAATGGGAGGCTTTCTTTATGCGCG
>UQIP01000022.1:0-44891 GCA_900541005.1 uncultured Collinsella sp.
TGTCTTAGGGTCTCGTGGGCTCGGAGATGTGTATAAGAGACAGCGCATATTTAATGCTGTTCTGAATGAGCTGGCCCAGAATAAACTCGAGCCATTTCTCGTCGGTAAAGACCTCAAAGTCGAGGTTCTCGCACACCGGAGCCACGTGCGCCGCGATAAGCTCGCGCGCGTTGGCTTTAATCGCGCCCGTCACCAAGGTCTTGAGATCCCAGCGGCGAATCAGGTAGTCGCGCTCCACGACTTCCGAGCGCGCATAGTACAGAGCTTGGTCGATATAGCGCTCCACGCGGGCAAGCTCGCGTGCCAGATCGTCCACGCGCGACAGGTCGTCTTCGCTACCGTCCAGGTTTTCCAAAATCAGATGGGCCGCCGCCAGGGGCAGCTTGGCCTCATGGACCCAGCTCTCGATATAGTCGCGATAGTCATCGGTCTGACGGCGGCCTTCGGCAACCTCGTCGCAAGCGGCTTTGCCCACCCGGCGCAAGACCTCGTACTCGAGCTCGCCCTCGGCATAGGTCGGGCATTGCACCATCTCCTGCATCCATGCGGGACTCTCGAGCTCCTCGGCCGCACGCTCCAGCTGGTGCAAAAATCGACGACGGCGCGCGTACTCGATCACGATGCCGAGCATACCAAAGATATAGGACACGCCGACCGCCACGACCACGATAGAAACGGGTGCGCCGGCGACCGTCAGCACAAAGCAGCTCAGCAGCACGCCGCACGTCCACACGGCGACGGGAAGCAGCGCGTCTTTAAAGAACTTGGCAAACGACATAGCCGGCCCCTAGACCGAATAGCCCTGGCCGCGGTGCGTGGTCAAATACCCCTTGATGCCGATTTTTTCGAGCGTGGTGCGCAGGCGGTTGATGTTAACGGTGAGCGTATTGTCGTCCACGAAGGCGTCGGAGTCCCACAGGTCCTGCATGATGGCCGAACGCGAAACGATCTTGCCCGCGCGGCTCAGAAGCAGCGAGAGGATACGCAGCTCGTTTTTGGTGAGCTCGGTACTGGTGCCGGTTAGCGTGTTGGTGACCATGGAGCGTGCAAGGTCGAGCTCCAGTCCCTTGTGTACGAGCGTGCTGCGCTCGCCCGCCGCCGCGGTGCGACGCAGCAAGGCATTGATGCGCGCCACGAGCACACGGGCGCTATAGGGCTTGGGAACAAAGTCGTCCGCACCGAGCGTCATGGCCATGACCTCGTCGATCTCGGTCGTGCGCGACGTGAGGACGATGATGGGAACCTCGGATTCGCGGCGAACCTCGTGGCAGATATGCTGGCCGTCCTTGACGGGAAGCGTGAGGTCGAGCAGCACCAGGTCGGGCGCGGCGGCGAGAATATCGCGCGAGACATGCTCAAACGATTCGCAGGCCTCGATTTCAAACCCGGCGCGGGCAAGGATGTCGATAAGCTCACGACGAATGGGCTCGTCGTCCTCAACGACATAGATCAGCGCCATGTGTCCTCCCATTTCGCGTAACATGCACCTTTCACACCATTATGCCCACAGCGTCGCAGCGATACGACCCCGTGGGCACCTAATGTGACAAAAGCGTTCGGTAGTCTTGAGAGAAAATAGGGGCCGACCGGTCCTAAACCGATCGGCCTCATCACTTCGACCTCGAGCCTCTACTCGAGCGTACGCATGTATGCAGAGATGGCATCCAGGCCCTTCTGCAGGTCGTCGGTGTTATCGGAGTATGCATAGCCGATGCGCATGCTCTTGGGCTCCTCGAAGCAATCGCCCGGGGTGACGAGCGCGCCGGACTTCTTAATCATGTCGATGCAGAACGTCCTGGAGTCGATGTCGTAATCGTAATACACGAGCGCGGTGGTACCCGCCTCGGGCTTAACGAACGACAGGTGCGGCTCGCTCTCGACCCACTTCTCCAGAACAGCAAGGTTCTGACGGACGATGCGACGGCTGCGCTCAAGGATCACGGAAGCGTTGCCCAGAATCAGCTCCGCCACCGACTCGCTGAATATGCCGGCGGAAATCAGGTTGTAGTCGCGATGCGAGAGCAGCGCGCGACGGAGCTCCGGGCTCTTGGTGACCGCCCAGCCCAGACGCAGGCCGGCGAACGACCAGACCTTGGACATGGATGCGGTGACGATGGCCTTGTCGTACAGGTCGATCACGGACTCGGAGTACTCATCCGTCTGAGTAAGCAGACGGTAGACTTCGTCACAGAGCAGCCACGCGTCGTGTTTGCGCGCGACCTCGACAATCGCCTTGAGCGTATCGGTGTCGAGCAGGGCGCCCGTGGGGTTGTCCGGGTTATTGATGCAGATGAGCTTGGTATCGTCGGTCACCAGGGCATCGAGCGCGTCGACGTCGACGTGGTAGCCGTTCTTGCGATCGAGCTGAAGGATATCGACCTTCGCGCCGCACATCTCGGGAATCGAGTAAAGCTGCTGGTAGGTTGGCTTGACGGAGACTACGTGATCGCCCGGTTCGACGAGCGTGGAAATAACCAGGGAGTTGGCACCGGTCGCGCCGTGCGTGGGCACGATATGCCCGGGCTCGACCGTCTTATAGAGACGCGCGACCCTCTCGAGGAAGCCGGGCTGCCCCTCGATGTCTCCGTAGGTGAATCGGCGCGAGCACAGGCTATCGAGCCACGCCTTCTTGTCAGTGTTCGTATGCTCGAACAGCTGGTCGAGCGTGAGGGAGTAGACGCACGTCTCTGCAACGTTGTGGGTGCACTTGGTCTCCCACTCGTTCATCCACTGCTCGACGGCGAAATCCTTGATCTGCATTGTCGTTTCCTTTCCTTGACTTTCTTACAGCTCCACCACGGTACCCAGCCCCGCCTCGACGGCGCGGTCGTAGGCGATTTTCGATGCCGAAAGGTCCTGAACGGCGATGCCCGACGTATCGAACACCGTCACCTGCTCGTCATCCGAGCGCCCCGTAGCCGCGCCGGCGATGACTTCGCCGAGCTCCGCTTTGATGTCCTCGGGCGTGATGGCGCCCTCGGCAACCGGAATCTCCAGCTCACCGGACGCGACCGATTGCTCGCGGTCGTCGACGTAAACAGCGGCACGGGCGACAAGCGCCGAGGCGAGCTCCTGCTTGCCGGGCATGTCGGCACCGACGCAGGAGATATGCGTACCAGGACGCACCCATGAATCGAGAATGATGGGCTTGGTCGCCGGCGTGATCGTCACGATGATGTCGGCCTCCGCCGCGGCACCTTGGCCGTCAGCCGTCGCCTCGATGGAATAGGTGGATGCCTCGCGAGCATGCTCGCAGGCGCCCAAGATATGGGCGACCTCGCCTCGCATGCGCTCGACGCGGGCCTCGGGCGCGGCATCGGAAACCGGCTCCCACACCTTGACCTCACTCACTTTGGGACAGGCGGCGAGGGCGCCCGCCACCATATAGATGCTCATGTGGCCGGCACCCGCAACAAGCAGTTTGGACGCATCCGCCCGAGCCAGCCACTTGGCACCGAGCGCAGCGGCGGCACCGGTGCGAAGTCCAGTGACGGCGGAGGCATTGAGCAGCGCCAACGGCTCTCCCGTCGCGCTGTCGCACAGCAGCGTGGTGCCAAAGATCTCGGGCAGCCCCTTTTTGGAATTCTGAGAGAACCAAGCAGTGAGCTTGAGACCGAAGAGGCCGCTTCCCGCCAACTCGCCCGAGCGGATATCCATATCGGCCACGCCGGGCTCGAACTGCTCATATACCATCGGCCACGCAACGCCCTTGCCCGTTGCCTTCTGGCGATATGCCTCCTCCACGGCAGCGATTGCATCCTCAATCGTCAGCACCTTGGAAACTTCCTCGGCCGAAAGCACCACCATCTGCCCCATCATCGCTCCTCTCAGCGAAAGCTTTACGTTGCCTCACTGTACGGTTTAGTAACGATGCCGCCAAGGATCATTTCTTGTTGGAATCTACAACGATTCTCAATCTGATTTTTCGTTCTATCAGCAGGTATTTGAACTATTTCCCGCATCAACGGCATACGGATGTGCGATTATCCTATTTATACCTGTACTTATTGTAGTGATTTACAAGGTGATGTTGATGCTATACACCATCTCGGACTTCTCACGGGAATATGAGGGGTCGGTCCGTCTAATCGCCGGCAGCGATGGCGTCTCGCGTGCCGTCTCTGGCGTCGGGATCCTCGATTATGAACTTATGCCCGGCCTCAAGAACAAGTACCAGCGCGCCAACTTCAGCTCAGACGAAATCGTCCTCAGCACCTTCCTCTATGCGAAGGACGACCCATACCTCATCACTGAAGCCGTGAAATACCTCGTCGCCAAGGGAACGAGCGGTCTTATCATCAAAAACGTCCTGCACATCCCGATTCCCGACCAAGCCATCCGCTACGCCAACGCGCGGCACTACCCGGTCTTTCTCACGACCGACGACTCACTGTTCTTTGACAGCGTCATCTATGAGGTCAAACGGCATATCGAGCAGCTCGCGTCCATCGACTTCGCACAGCGCGAGATCGATGCCCTGAGGACAGACGTATCGCCCGAGTCCATCTGCCGACGCATCCGAGGCCTCAACCCGTCATTTCTGGACGAAGCGGTCGCCCTGTTCGCATCGTTTGCAGAGCCCCTCGACCCGCGTACGTTTTTGCAAATCGAACGTCTCTGTGCAAAATCGACCCTCGCCGGATGCCACAACATGCTGGCACCCTATGACGGAGGATTGCTATTCGTAGCGACAAGCGACTCGGAGCAGACGCTCGATGTGGAGCGAATCGTGCAGGCGCTCACGGAGCTCATCGAGGCTAGCGGCATCGATGGCGGAGCGGAAGGGCTCGGCATCAGCGATATTCTGTTTGGAGACGAGGCGGTGGCGCAGGCGATCTCGCAGGCGATTTACGCACAGCGCCTATCTTGTCAACGAGCCGAGGGTCCCGTCCGCTATACGCAGCTCGGCATCCTGAGAACCGTGATGCCTTTTGCGGAAACCCCGGAGATGCGATCGTTCTCGGAGGCGATTCTCTCGCCGATACGCGAGCACGACAGCGAGCATGGCAGCGAACTGGAATCAACGCTCGCCGCATTCATCGAGAACGACCGACGTATCGAGCAAACCGCCAAGCAGACTGGCCAGCACCCGAACACAATTCGATATCGCCTCGATAAGGTGACAGCTCTCACCGGACTGAGCTACAAATGCGCCCCGGAGATGGAGCAGCTGTCGCTCGCCTACGCAATCGAACGCGCTCGCTCACTTCAGTAAGCCCACCCCGCCTTGAGGTTAGGAGCGGCGGGCACGGAGCTTTTCGTAGCCTTCGGCGAAGAAGGCGACCGTGGCGGCGTCGGCCTCCGCAGCGTCCGTCTCGGTTGCGGGAACCACGCCGTGCTCGTCGCTCACCAGGAACAAGGCGCCCTTGAGCTGTGCGGGAATATCTACGCGCGCGACCGGGATGCCCTTGGTCTGGGCCAGCTGCTCAATGAGCGTCGCCGTGCCGCACAGGCACTCGTCCGCCGGCGCCACAAAGGCAAGCTCGCCGTTGTTGACGGCGGCGAGCAACTCGGGCGCCACGCCGGTCTCGTCGGCCTCGGAGCGGGCCTCGGCGGAACGGGCACGCAGCGCCTTGGCCGACGTATCGGCGAGCGGCTCGTACTCCCCCACCGTCATGGCGGCGTTGCCGTTGATGTCGATCACCAGCATGAGTACGCCGTCGTGCGCAGTGTAATCGCCCTCGGCAAGCGACCACTCAACGTGCTGTTTGGCCCAGCTGAGCATGTTATGGGTAAGCGGCTCGCCCTGCACCAGGCGCTCGGACAGTGCGCGAATGTGGCGGTTGAGCATGGGCACCTTTTTATTGGACATGCGCCAACGGCAGACAAGCGCGGGCTTGTCGAGCGTAAACTTCTCGACCGCCTCCTGATTGGCGCAAAAGTCCTCGTACGCACGCTGATCCTCGGCATTGCCAAACAGCTCGGCATCATCAATCTGGGGCATGGTCATACCTTTCGTGTTAGTCATTCCGTCCTCTTATACCAAAAAGACGGCCCTCCAAACGGAGCGACCGTCTTTTGCAGAGATTATTTTAGAAGCGAGGCCAGTCCAAGGGACGAGATAACATCCCACGACCTAACAGGTCGGCGAGGGTTGCCCAGGTGCCGCAGATTGCCGTGAAAGAGGAGCGACGCGTACTTGGGTACGCGAGCGACGAATGAGCGGCAAGGTGCGGTGGCTGGGCAAGCCGCAGCGCCACCTCCCTACTTAATGGCGGAAGTGGCGAGCGCCCGTGAAGACCATCGCAATGCCATGCTCGTTGCAGGCCTGGATGCTCTCGTCGTCGCGCTTGGAGCCGCCGGGCTGGATGATGCAGGTCACGCCGTGTGCAGCAAGCACGTCGACGTTGTCGCGGAACGGGAAGAACGCGTCGCTTGCACAGGCAAAGCCGCCCTTCTCCACGCCCTCGCGCTCGCAGAAGTCCTCGGCGCGCTCGCAGGCAAGTAGCGCAGAGTCAACGCGGTTAGGCTGACCCGGGCCCATGCCAATGCCGGCCTTACCCTTGGAGACCAGGATGGCGTTGGACTTAACGCCCTTGCAGACCTTCCAGGCAAACTCGAGCTCGGCCATCTCGGCGTCGGTGGGCTTGCGGTCGGTGGGGAACGTAAAGGTCGCGGGATCCTCGGTCACGTGGTCGACCTCCTGCACCAGCATGCCGCCGTCGACGGAGCGCAGCTCCACCTGAGCGCCGTGGTCCACGCCGCCGGTCGCCAACACGCGCAGGTTGGGGCGCTTGGCCATGCGCTCGAGCGCCTCGGCGGTGTAGCTCGGGGCGATGATGACCTCGACGAACTGCTTGTTCTGATCGGCAAAGTGCTCAACCAGATCAAAGGGAACCTCGCGGTTGCAGGCGATGATGCCGCCAAAGGCGCTCTTGGGATCGCAGGCGAAGGCGCGGTCGTAGGCAGCCGTGATGTCCTCGGCAACGGCGGAACCGCAGGGGTTCTGGTGCTTGAGGATTACGCAGGCCGGCTCGTCGAACTCGCGGACCAGGTTCCAGGCGGCGTCGGCATCCAGATAGTTGTTGTAGCTGAGCGGCTTGCCCTGGATCTGCTTGGAGCCCACGAGCGGGAACTGCGAGCTCGCGGTGTTCTCGCAGCCCTCGGCAAAGCGATAGACTGTGGCTTTCTGCTGCGGGTTCTCGCCATAGCGCAGGTCGTCGACCTTCTCCAGCGAAATCTCGAGCTTGGCAGAGGTGTCCGCCACGTCGCTTGCCTGGGCGGCGAGCCAGCGGGAGATGGCCGTGTCGTAGGCGGCGGTGGTCTGGTAGACCTTCACCTGCAGGCGACGACGGGTGGAAAGCGTGGTGCAGCCACCGGTCTCGTGCATCTCGGCCAGGACGGCATCATAGTCGGCCGGATCGGAAATGACGGTAACGCTCGTGGCGTTCTTGGCGGCAGAGCGCAGCATGGAGGGGCCACCGATGTCGATGTGCTCGATGGCGTCCGCGAAGGTGACCTCGGGGTTGGCGACGGTCTTCTCGAACTCGTACAGGTTGACGACGACCAGGTCGATCAGCTTAATGCCGTGCTGAGCCGCCTCCTGCATGTGCTGCTCGGAATCGCGGCGGGCCAGCAGCGCGCCATGAACCTTGGGGTGCAGGGTCTTAACGCGGCCGTCCATCATCTCGGGATAGCCCGTGAACTCCTCGATGGGGGTTACGGGAACGCCCGCGTCCTCGATGGCACGAGCCGTGCCGCCCGTAGAGATGATCTCGACGCCAAAGTCGTCAACCAGCGTCCGTGCGAAATCGACGACGCCCGTCTTATCGGTAACCGAGATCAACGCGCGTGCGATCTTCACATCAGATCCCATGCAGTCCTCCTGTCTGGTACGCCGCCGTGCTCTGTGAGTCGGTGATACGTCGATCTGCAGCGCTCGCGCAGCGGCATTGAAAATACTGATTTAATGTAGCGCATCGAGCGCATCGATGCACCCCGCAACGGGCGCATGTGCAGAAAAAGTTTGCGAGCGGAGGGGATGGGCATGGCACCGGGCACGGTGAGTTCATGGAACACAGGGGCACCATAATTAGATGCCAATGGCGTGGTAGAACTGTGCTCGATATGCATCCGCAAAAGAAAGAGGCACCATGGTCTCGCGGGTTCTCTACCGACCGTTTGATACCGAAGACTTCGACGCCATCGCGCTGATTCTGCAGCAACTTTGGCATAACAATTCGGATAACGATGAGTACAACCGCCTTGAGGCCGCGTGCGACCTCGCCTATTGCCTTTCGTCATCGACGTTTTCGCAGGTTGCGGTGATTGACGGCGAGGCGCGCGGCATTGCACTTGCACGCGCAGGACAGAACTCCGGCGTCGCTATCAACGAGCATTGGATGGATACCGAACGCGCACTGCTATCGCAGATGCGTGAGCTGGAGCCTGATGCCTGCGCCGAGTATCTCTCGTTTGTGCGCGCAACCATCCGAACCAACAACCGCCTGCTCGAGAGCAGCCCGTTGCCGCACGACAACGAGGTCACGCTGCTTGCCGTGGATCGCGATGTCCATGGCCTGGGCGTTGGCACGGTTCTGCTCGATGCCGCGGTCTCGCACCTGTCCTCGCTTGGAGCGACGAGGGCGCACCTGTACACCGACTCCAACTGCTCGTGGAAGTTCTACGAGCTGCACGGCTTTAAGCGCACGGCCACGCACCGCGCCAACCGCGAAGAGCGCCGTCACGACATGCCGCGCGAAAGCTTCCTCTACGAACTCGATCTAACAGCCTAAACCCGGCAGCCATACCTAGTCATTTAGGAACGTCCCCAGTGACTAGTCGTTGGGGACAGTCTTCGTAGGTAGCGCATAAAAATGGGATGGGCTTCCCCGACGGCTGTCGAGAAAAGCCCATCCCATGATTTACGACCGTTAGAACGTTCCGCCGCCGCCTCCGCCGACGCCGCCGCCTCCGCCGCCAGAGAAGCCGCCGCCGCTGCCGCCGCTCGAGCTATCGGAGCTCGAAGCCAGCTCGCGGATGGTCTCGTGATACACGTCATCGAATGAATCGAGCGGGGACTCGGTACCGTAATGATGGTAGTACCACCAGTAGCAGGGGTAGTTGTCGTAGAAATCGTCGCTGTTGCGCAGGTCCGCAGGCACGGCCTCGGCAAGCTGACGCAGCACTTCCTTGGAAACACCCAGCGCCACGCCCATCACCAGCAGCTTGTTCCACAGCACCAGATCGCCCGGGACGGCTTCCTTTAGACGAGTGAAGTCCTCGAGCCAATGCTTAAGTGCCTTGCAGCGAGCCGCCACCTCGGCGCCCTCCGGCGTAAAGCGGCGGAACGTAAGGCCCACGCCGATACCCACCAGCACAATCGGCACCGAGATAACCGCGGCGGTAATGTTCGCCTGTGCGCCATCGGTAAAGAAGATGGATCCCACGGGAACAAAGGCAATCAGGATACCAAGAACCAGGCAAAACACCATTGCAACAATGCCGTCCGAGGCAACGTACTCGCTATCGGCCAGCTTGCCCTTAACGGTGTTCTGATAGTCCTCGAGCTTATCACCCACGGGTGTAGCGTGCTGCTTGACGTAGTGCTGCAGCTCGTCGAACGTGCGCGAGCGATCGCCGTTCTCGTCAGGCTTAGTACCGGCAAAGAAGACCTTGAGCACCATGTGGTCAATGCCCTTGGCCGACTTCCAGCCCGCATCACTCACCGTCACGCGATACGTCTGCTCTTCTTTTTCACGCCCCAACAGACCCTTCTTGGCCTTGGTCACGGTCGCCTGCTCCAGCTTGATCACACGGTCGTCAGTGAGCTTCATGAGCGTGGCGATATATGCCTGATCGGGCACCTCGTTCCAGCTCATGAGGGCCGAAAGCACGGCGGGATGGTCGGCCGAAGGCACATCGCGGAAATATTCGTCCTGGAAAAGCGGCTTGGGCTTGCGCTTGCGCAGCTTGAGCATAACGATTGTGCCGGTAAAGGCCACCGCCGCAACAACACTTAGCACGGCAAGTGCATTGGCAATCATGCGAGCGTGAGCGCGGCGGGCGTTAGCTTCGTCGGCCCATTCCTTCTCTTCGCTCAGGATCGTTGACATGCGCTCTTCGCCCGAAGCGGCAAGCTGCGGCACCCAGTCGCTAGGGAAGGCGATGCGTGCCTCGGCGAATTCGCCCTGATGCACGCAGGGAATGGTATAGGTGACCATGGGTTCGTCCGCATCGAGCGATACATCGCCCGTCAGCGGGCCGTGGCCCCATGCGCGGAAGTTATCGCCCTTGACGGCCGCCGTCCCGGCAGCGGCATTTGCGAAGTACACTTCCATCTCAACGTCATCGGAGTCCGCGGACCAGCCGTCGCCCACAAACTTCCAGTAGAGCTCGGCGGTATCGGCCCAGTTCATGACCGCACCGGTCATGGTGTAGCTCACGTAATAGATCGCGCTGTCGCCGCTCTCGTGGGGGCTGAACACCTTAATCCTTACGCCGTCACCGGTCTGCTCGACCGTGTAGACGCCAGAGTCGCCCTTGTTCGCGCTATCGACTTTGTTAAACGCGGTGTCCTCTTCCTCGACACTCAGCACGTCGACGCCCGCCGTGCCGCCCTGCTGGTTGGAGCCCGTATTGATCTCCCAAAACACGCCGTTGATGTCGTCGTCGAAATCAAACTGGCGTCCCTCGACAACGGTCAGCGATCCATCGGCCTCGACCGTGGCACTGATATAGGTCTGGGTCATGGAGTAGCCGTCGGCGTGCGCGGCGACAGGCAGCAGCAACAACGCAAGCGTGACGAGCACGCAGACGGAAGCGAATCGCGCAAACAGGTGGCGCTGCCGGCTGACTTTGGCGGCGAGGGTGTTCATAGGCACATCCTTTGTCTGTAAAACCAACAGCGCCATTGTCCCACGTTTGCGGGTACGCATGGCGAACATCTAGGCGACCGGAGCGCCAAACGGGATGAAAGTCACACCAGCACCCCGGCAGCTAGTCATTGGGGACGTTCTTAAATGACTAGTCATTAGGGACACCCTTGGCATAGCCCGCCCCGGCAATAGATACCACTTCACAGCTCCGTCACAGGTGTAGCGGCTTTGTGTGGGCGCGGCACGCGCTGATTGAGCCGCCAGCCGAGGGGCATAAAGCAGTTGAGCGAAAACGGTTTGCCCCTTTGCCGTTCGCTCGAGGATCATGTCCCCCTTTTCCGCGGAAACCCCGGCAGTTGCGAAGAGCTGCCGGGGTTTCTGTCGTTTGAGGGGTTGGGCTGGCGGGCGGCGATCGAGCTGTCGAGCCGGTGGTCCGGCACGCGCAACGCGCGGCCTCGGCAACTTGCAGGCCACGGCAGCGTCTCCCCCACCGCGCCCCGCGCTATACTCGTCCGCATGGATATCAACGCACGCAACATAGCAACACACGCCGCGGACGCACCAGCAACGGCAGTGCCCACCCCCGTCGTGGGCCGCTTTGCCCCGTCGCCCTCGGGCCGCATGCACTTGGGCAACGTGTTCAGCTGCCTGTGCGCATGGCTTTCGGCCCGCAGCCAGGGCGGCAGCATCGTGTTGCGTATCGAGGACCTGGACGATCGCTGCAAGCGCCCCGAGCTTGCCGCTCAACTGATTGACGACCTGGCCTGGCTGGGGCTCGAGTGGGACGAAGGCCCCTACTACCAGCACGATCGCCTGGATCTGTACGAGGACGCCCTGCGCCAGCAGCAAGACGCCGGCCTCACCTATCCCTGTTTTTGCACGCGTGCCGAACTCCACGCCGCGAGCGCGCCGCACGCCAGCGACGGCACGCCCATCTACCGCGGCGCCTGCCGAGACCTTTCTGCCGAGGAGGTTGCCCGCCGCAGCGCTCTGCGCGCTCCGGCCACGCGCCTGCGCGTGCCCACCGTCGACGACCTCGCGGGCGACGTGATCGAATTCGTAGACCGCACGTACGGAGCCCAATGCGAGGCACTCGCCACCGAGTGCGGCGACTTTTTGGTGCGCCGCAGCGACGGCGTGTTTGCCTATCAGCTGGCCGTGGTGGTCGACGACGCTGCCATGGGCGTCACCGAGATCGTACGCGGATGCGACCTGCTTGGTTCCACGCCGCGCCAGATCTACCTGCAACATCTGCTGGGACTTCCCACGCCGCGCTACGCGCACATTCCACTGCTCATGTCGCCGGACGGCCGCCGCCTATCCAAGCGAGACCGCGACCTGGACCTGGGCGAACTACGTGCACGCTTTGGCACGCCCGAGGCGCTGCTGGGATGGCTCGCCGGGCAAACAGGCATCGCGCCGGACGCCACACCGCGCTCTGCCGAGCAGCTGGTCGAGCACTTTAGCTGGGACGTCATCCGCGCGCATCGGGAGAACATCACTGTAACGGTCGAGTAGCCAGCCACCCCGCCTCTACGCAACATCCCAGGGCTGGAGTTCGTCGCCCAAGCGAACGATGCAGTCGTAGAGCACGGTGTGACGCTCGGCCGGGTTGGTATCCCGATGAAAATGCCCGTAGTACCAGCGCTTGTAGTCCAAGCGGTCTTCCAGCTCATCGAAAAATGCCGTAAGCCGATCAACGGAGGGGCAATTCCAGCCGGACGCTGGATAAAGCGTGGACGAAAGCATGCGCGTAGAGCAGGTGTGAGTGATCACGTAGTCGACCGTCCAGCCCACGCTGTCGAGCTTTGCCCGCGCCTCCTCAAAGTTGCGCTCGTCCGGCAGCTCCTGCGGCCACCAGCTGGAATACGGAATGCGGTATTCCTTGTCCACGCTCGTGGCGCCGCCCATGGTAAAGACCGTTGAGCCGTCGAGCTCAAAAACCTCGCCGCGCGTCAGGCGCCGTATGGGCGAGGTATCCGACAGGCGCTGCGTCAGCCCACCGTGCCACAACTCCATGGGCGTTCCGCCCAGTGATCGAAACGCTCGTGGTTGCCGTCGACAAACAGCACGGTGTAGGGGCGCGACTCCAGCCAAGCAATATCGGCACATTCCTCGGTAGAAAAGTCCCAGGGAAAGCCAAAGTCGCCCGCGATGATGAGATAGTCGTCGCTCGCCAGGCTATCCCCAAGCTCCCAATCGCGGAGCTTTTGCATGTCAGCGCCGCCATGAATATCGCCTGTTACATAGACCGTCATCGGATTACCACTTCCCTGTAAGTCGCTAGCCCACATTCTGCACGATCACTAAGTCAACCGTTCCAGCCCTTCCATCCTTTGGGACCTACCCCTCGCTCTTCCATCCAAACGGGTCAAACACCCAAAAGATCAGATCGAGCACGCCGCCGGTCATCGTGGCGCCGGCAAGAGCCATGCAAACATGCAGAAAGCTGGCACTTCGGAGCACGTCGAACGGCCCCAGAACAGCCAGCAGCGCGACCGCTGCGCCGGCTACGCACAGCGCGAGGCACGGCCCCGCGTCCTTTACGCACTTCTTTGCGAGATGCTTTGCGTTGTCACTCATCGGTATCGAACTCCTTAGAGAGTCGTTGTTCAGACGCATGCCGCCGCGGCAGAGCGGGGCGGCAGGGTAAGTGTCACATGCTGTGCGGACATCAATGGAGAAACCGCCTGCTCGACCAACCTTTGACGCCGTTTTGCACCGGCACCACATCCCCCGCTATCGAGGTCTAATACTTTTCCCACCGCTACCCAAAAACTCATCCAACGTTAATCTTGGCTCAAGAATCGCTTAATCTATAACCTGCACTATAGAGTTCGACCAAGGGCGGGGCGGCGCCGCGCAACGCAGGCCGCCGAACGCAACGCTCGCGCCCGGGCAGATCGCCCGGCGTCGCGCCCATCGAACGAAGGGACAGGTCATGGACGACCTCGAAAAAGTTGAAACCATCCGCACCAAGTGCAATGTGAGCTACACCGACGCCAAGGCGGCGCTCGACGCTGCCGACGGCAACGTTTTGGACGCCATCATTTGGCTCGAGTCGCAGGGCAAGACGCAGACCACATCGGCGCACGCCGCCACCGAGTCCGCGCCGGTCGACGAGCCCTCGGCCGAGATGGTCGCCGCGCAGGCCGCCTACGAAAAGTCGAGCGAAAAGACCGACTTCTCCAAGAAGATGGACAGCGTGTGGGAGTACCTCAAAAAGCTCTTCCGCCTGAGTTTGGACACCAAGTTTATCGCCACGCGCCGCGATGCGATCATCCTCAACATTCCCATCCTGATCCCCATCGTCGCGCTGTTTGCCTGGGGCGCCACGATATGGCTGATGCTGATTGGCCTGTTCTTTGGCATGCGCTACCGCATCGACAGCAACGGCGACGTGCCCGGCAGCATCAACAACCTTATGAATCACGCCGCCGACGCCGCGGACGACATCAAGCAAAATCTCAACGACGACAAGTAATCGCAGACGGGGGCACGTATGGCACGAATCCTGATCGTAGAGGACGAGGAGAAAATCGCCCGCTTTGTGACGCTCGAGCTGGAGCACGAGGGCTACCAGGTGGAGCACGCCGCCGACGGCCGCACCGCCGTGGACCTGGCGCTGGAGCGCGACTACGATCTGATTCTGCTCGATGTGCTGTTGCCTCAGCTCAGCGGCATGGAGGTGCTGCGACGCGTCCGCAAGCACAAGGATGTGCCGGTGATTATGGTCACCGCGCGCGATGCCGTGATGGACAAGGTGGCCGGGCTCGATGCCGGCGCCGACGATTACCTGACCAAGCCGTTTGCGATTGAGGAGCTGTTCGCACGGATCCGCGTGGCGTTGAAGCGCTCGGAGGCCGTGCGGGCGGCTTCGGGCGTTGGCGGCATCGGGACGGGCGCGGCAGGCGGCACGGGTGTCGGCGCCACTGCGATGCCCCCGGTCAGTGACTCGACCCAGGTTTCCGCCTCGCTCTCCCCCGCCACGCTCGCCGTGGGCTCGGTTGCGCTCGACCCCGACCGCCGCGAAGTCACGGTCGGCGGCTCGCCCATTGCGCTCACGGCCCGCGAGTTCGATGTCCTCGCCCTGCTTATGGCGCATGCCGAGACCGTGCTCACGCGCGAACGCATCGCGCACGAAGCGCTGGGCTACGAATACATGGGCGACACCAACAACGTCGACGTGCACATCGCGCATCTACGCGCCAAGATCGAGGACGCCGGCGGCGCCCGCATCATCCAAACCGTGCGCGGGGTGGGCTATGTCTGCCGCGCGTAACGCCGAGGCCAAGCGCGTCACCTCCATCGCCCGCGCCATCAACTGGAGCTATATGTGGCGCCGCCTGATGAGCTACGTTTGGCTCGACCTGCTGCTAGTAATGATTGTGGCGGCGATCCTTGTCTATGGATACAACCAGACGCTGCCCAACGGCGCGTTTACCGCAGGATGGATCCCCAGCGCCACCGTTCGCGGCATGACGCTGACGCCCGCGCGCGGCTGGGACCTGACAACGCTCGCCTATACCGTCGAGCTTGCGCGTACCACCAAGACTTTCCCCCTCGCGCAGGACCTCGTCACGCTATGGCCTCTCTACCTTGTCGTTGTGGGTTGGCAGGTCATCAGCGTGCTCAACATGCTCGGCGGCGCCCGCCGCGTGCGCCGCACCATGGCGCCGCTCAACGATCTGGCCCTGCGCGTGGACGAACTCGGCCGCATGCAACTCGCCGGCGGCAAAATGGAAACACTGGAGCAGGCCATCGAGCGCGCAAGCGTCGACTCGCCGAGCGTCACCACCGGCGACGCCGACCTGGCAAGCATCGAGGTCGCACTCAACCGCCTGCTGCGCCAGATGCAAGAGGCCAAGCTGCAGCAGATGCGCTTTGTCAACGACGCGAGCCACGAGCTGCGCACGCCCATCGCGGTGATTCAGGGTTACGTAAACATGCTCGATCGCTGGGGCAAAGACGACCCGGACGTGCTGGCAGAATCCATCGCGTCCCTCAAGGCCGAAAGCGAGCACATGCAAGAGCTCGTGGAGCAGCTGCTGTTTTTGGCACGCGGCGATGCCGGGCGCACGGTCCTGCGGCGTGCGGATACCAACCTGGCCGCACTGGTCGGCGAGGTATGCGAGGAATCGCAGATGATCGATACCGCGCACACGTATCGGCTGGCGTACGACACCGCGCTTGTCAGCGATTCGCGCTGCGACGCGCCCGTCGACGTGGCACTCGTGAAGCAGGCGCTACGCGTGATCGTGCAAAACGCCGCCAAGTATTCGGACGCGGGAACGACCGTCACATTTGGCATAACGCCGGATGCGGGCGCGGGCACAATCGACATAAGCGTTGAGGACGAGGGCATCGGCATGAACCAGGAATCCGCAGCTCACGCGTTTGAACGGTTCTACCGCGCCGACAACGCACGCAATGCCGGCGCGCAGGGCTCGGGCCTGGGGCTTGCCATTGCCAAGTGGATCGTCGATAGCCATGGCGGTGTCATTGGCGTGACCTCAGTCGAGGGCGTCGGCAGCCGCTTTACGATTCGCCTGCCGCGGTAGGAAGCCCCTCGGCATAAATAAAGGGATAGGGCCACGCGGCCCTATCCCTTTTTGCTAGCTATGGCAGCTTGTGCGCTATTCGCGGCACAGGTGCACGGCGAAACCGGCGAACTCGCGCTTAAAGTACACGAGCTTGGTACCACCGTCGGGCAGCAGCGCGCGCGACTCTTCGTTGACCTCGAGCCCGCGCTCGGCAAACCACTTCTCAGCTGCATCGATGTCGTTAACGGCAAAGCCGATGTGGCCCTTGGTGCCACGACCGTTCTGCTTCATGATCTCGACCAGCGAATCGTTAAAGTACGAAACGGGGGTCTCGATAACGGGCAGGCCCATCATCGTCGAGAACAGCTCCGCGATCTCCAGGGCGTCTGCCGGGTCGGCGGCGTTAATGCCCACATGGGCAACGCGCATGCCAAAGAGCTCGACCGGGTTGACGTTCTGCTCACTCATACAGGCAGTGCCTACTGAGCCATGACGTCGAGAACGGCCTTCTCGGCAGCGACGCGGTTCATGCCGGTCATGAAGGGCACGCCGCTCACGTACGGGCAGGTGAGGCCTTCGGGGGCAACGGTGGTGGCGATCAGCAGGTCGGCGCCCTCGTCGCAGTAGTCCTTGGCCTCGGAGATGGCGCACTGCACGATCTCGTACTTGTCGGCGTAACCGTTGGCGTCGAGCAAGGTGGCGACCTTCTGGGCAACGAGTGTGGAAGTAGCAGCGCCAGCACCGCAAGCCAAAACGATCTTCTTCATAGGTAATGTCTCCCTTCATGGTTTACTTTAGGTAAGTGTACCGCAGCGAGCGATGGCACTCAGCCTCGATGAGCTTTTATGCCAGTTTGCTTGCACGCTGCGTATAATACATCTAGTACGTGTTGTCATACCGCTCGCTTTAAGAGCGACTAAGGACTCTGAAATGCCCGATTCCCGCACCCTCTGGACCGCCGTCGTTATCATCTGCATCGCCGTGTCGGTGTTCTTTAGCGTCAAAAAACGCACCACGTTCAAGCGTCTGCAGCAATTGATGGCCGCCAAGCAGTGGGACGAGTTCGATCGTTTGCTCGACGGCAAACTCACCAGCATGCTGTACCCACGCTACAACCGCGACTACCTGCGCCTGAACTCCTATCTGCTGCGCGAGGACCACGAGCGTGCCAGCGAGATGTTCGACCTGCTGCTGGGGCTCAACCTCCCCAAGATGCAGCGCGTCGACCTGGTGATCAAAGCCTTTAACTACTATGTTGGCCAGGAGGACCGCAAAAAGTCCAAGGAGTTGCTGCACGAGATCAAGGGCTTTGAGGGCGGTCAGGCCGAGGCAGTTGCGCACGAGTGCCAGCTGATGTACGACACGATGATCCTCAAGCGCCACAACGACATTCCCGAGCTGGAGCGCATGCTCGAGGATGTCGGCGACGACCCGGTCAAGCGCTGCCGCTTGGAGTACCTGCTGGCCCTGCAGTACCAGAACAAGGGCGACGAAGCCAAGTTCCAGGAGTTCCTGGAGAAGTCGGGCCAACACTCGATGGCCGTCAACGCGTAACGGACGGCTTGTGCTAGACTTCTAGTCTCACGGGGGCGTGGCGGAATTGGCATACGCAGGAGACTTAAAATCTCTCGCCGCAAGGATTGTGGGTTCGAGTCCCACCGCCCCTACCATATGACGAAATGGCAGCTCAGAGCATCTAATCACTCTGGGCTGCTTTTTGTTTCAGTTTCGTTCTCGGTACCATTGGTACCGAATCTGGTACCGAATCAGCTCAGGAATCACCTTCACGCCCCAAATCGAGTGAAAGGACTGGGCATGAGCAAGAGACACAACAAGAGGACCCCACTGACTGAGGACGAACGCAAGCTGTTGGCTAGCTACCGCGAGCTAAGCCCCGAGGACAGGCGGGACCTCGTTGGATGGGCCGAGCATCTGGCGCTCAACACGGTGCGGCTCAACGGCATCCGCGACGCCTACCGCAGGTGCAACTCACACCGCCGCGAACTCATAGCCGTGTACGCAAATGAGCAGATGGAGCTGAGCGGCATGGAGAGGCGGGGCGAACACGTCCCGTTCACGTCCAGTGAGGACTAGAATCGAGTCAACCGCTATCGCAACAGGAAAGGAAGGTCGATAGCCATGAAGGGCACGCTTTGGATTTACCTGCTCGGGATTGTCCTCGCCCCGGTCATTCTCCCGATTGTCGTCCTCAGGTTCCTGCTCGCAAAGTAGGCGGGCAGCGCCCGACCCCACCGGACAGGTGCCAGCGCCCCGGCATGGGCGCTACTAAGCCCCTCGGGGACGCGCGAAAACAAAAAGGCTTATCGGACGCATTGGGCACAGTGGCAGCGCGTTGAAGTGCCCAATGGCGACCAAATCCGTTACCGGATCGATTGCGAACAGGAGTTCAGCATGATGGATAAGATTAGACCGATTCTCTGGGTGCTGGTTTTCCCAGCTTGCTGGTACATCTTTGCACACCACGTAACGGTACTCACTATGTTGAACGACCCAGTTGGGCTTGTCAGCTCTTTGTTCATAGTTGTTGTAGCCGTCGACTTCTTCACGTTGCCATTCCAAAATAAAAGGACAACGGATAACACTTCGGAGACGAAGCCGAAGCAGACAACCGACCCTGCTCCGTATCGGATGCCCCGTAGCAAGGAGCTAAACGACCTGCTTCTCGTCTACAACGCCAAAAGGCCTAACGGCATGACGGTGACAGAGCTTAACAGCCTGTACGCGCTCACCGCACAATCCGGTGAGAAGGTAGACGAGACAATCAGTAAGATTCACAGAGAAGTGAAATACGAACGAGACCGCCGTAAGAACGTAACGCCCCAGCCCCTTGGGTCAAGCGCCGAAAAGGGCTACGCCCCTGCACACTCGAACGCAGAACTCAACCGTGCAGCGCTCGACACGACCCCCGAGAAGGTGAAGAAGGCCCAGCGCAAGGCCGGACTCCGCTGCCCCAAGTGCGACTCAACCGACGTAACGTTCCTGAACAACACGTCGAAGTCCACGAGCGCTGGAAAGGCGCTCATTGGCGCCGAACTGTTCCGCCTTGAGGGCATGGTGGTCGGTGCCGCGATGGGCAGGAAGGGAAAGCGCGAGTACCTTTGCAACCACTGCGGCAAGCGGTACTCGGTGAGGAACTAGAGGGCAGGGCGCAGGCTATAAACCGCGCCCGGAGAACGAAAACAAAAAGGCCGCAAGGGTTCGCTCCCCTGCGGCCTTCTCTATGTCGCGGCGTCGTATTCCCTGAACGCCCTGTACGCTATCTTCTTGCACTTGTCGTAGGCTATGCCGATCCTCGCGCTCAGGTCATGCCAGTCCTCGCCCTCTAGGTAGTGGGCAGTTATGACCTCGACCGCCCTCTCGCCGACTGTCGGGGCCATCTCGCGCATGTCGGCGTAGGCGCGGTCCAGTACCTCCTCCTGCCTCCCCATGCAGTAGAGCGCCCTCTCCCTCCTCGGGTCTCCCTCGGGGCGCATGAGGTCTATCTTTCGCCGCGTTTTCTGCCGCTCCATGTCGAGCGCCACGAACCAGTAGAGCCTGAACTGCGCCAGCGTCGGGCTAATCTCTCCCCGCCTCAGTATCGGAACCACCCCAAGAGCGAATCGGTCGGCTATTCGGAAATGCCCCTGAGAGCCGCGGGGACAGCCGATAAGGGCCGTCTGGCATCTGGCGTGAGTAACTTAGGCACCGTGTCCGTTCTAAAGCTTAAAAAGAGCATCTGAGAGCCTTAGACGGCATATCCGCAGGTCATCGCATATGCGTCAGTCACGGCAGGCGCGTCACGCTGGGCAGTTATATACTAACCCCCTCAGCGGCAGCGGTACTTAAAAATATGCTACGATTCAAGCAGCAATTTCTGTCCCGAGCAGCGGGGCGCTGTCGGCGCGGCCCTACCTCCCGCGCCGCGCCTTTCTAGAGGGTCGCGCCCCGCCCTTCCATCCAGTCCGCGAGCCGTTCGGAGAACATGCCAACGACCGAATCGAACCACGGCTCGCCGTCCTCGATAACGGTCCTCGTCACGCCCTCGGGGGCGTTGGCCTTCCATGCCCTCCTGCCGCTCTCGGTCGTCAGGTCGTAGACCCCCGAGTCTCCGGGTTCGTAGACGAGAGCGCCGTCCCCGGCGTAGGCCACGGTCCCCGCCTCAAGCGCCTCCCTGCCGTACTCCTCGACCGTGAGGGCGGCGTTGACGGCAAGCGTCATCTGGTCAGTCTTTCTCATTGCTTATTTTCCTCTTTGCACTTCAGGATCGAAGGTTCGGGGAAACAACGCTCGACCTCATATTCCTCGGGCGGTTTTCCGTATGTTTGTACTCCGCAGTTCGGACATTTAACGAGAATTTGGCCCATGCCATCGATGAACCCGACAGGCTCCTTTGCCACTTCCCCGCACTTCGGGCAAGGGACGTGGAACCAAGCAACGCCCGTCTCGAAAAGCGATTCGCTGCCGTTCGTTCCGTAGCCCGTAGTCCTCTTGCCATTAGCCAATGGCCTTGTAGGGCCATGGCTAATGGCTTGTGGCTCATGGCTAGTAGTTGGTAGCTTATAGCTATGTAAGGGCTGAACCCCATCTGGTACGGGGTTGGGTACGGGGCTGGGAACGGGGTCTGGTACGGGGTTGGGTACCCCCTCGCCATCAGCGGGAATGGTGCCGTTGCGACCGTCAACCCATGCCTCTAGGCTTGAGTCCTCTCCGGTATCGCTCTTTGCGAAGGACTGCCTTCTGGCATCGCTGAGCCTCTCGAAGTTCGCGTTGAAATACGCTTTCGGAATGTCATCGAGATAGTCCGGGGTGACGCCCGTGAACCAATAGTCAACCATTGCCGTGACGTATGCGCAGCGCCATTCCTCGTTCGCGATTTGAAGGGACGTATACCAGTCTTTGAGCTGAACCTTGTCGAACGCGCAAGGCCCTTTATCAGAGCGGACCCCGCGGGCCTCGCGCATCGCCTTCAGCGCCCTGCCCTTGCGCTCCACCTCGGCGCGATACCCGGCCCTCAGCTCACTATTCATGGGCATCAGCTGCCACAAGCCTCATGGGGTCTGCCGCCTTCCTCGCGAGCCTTCCGCGCCGCTTGAGTTCGGCATTCATGAGTTCGACCCTGTCGGCAAGCCAGTCAGAGCAGCGGACCTCAAGCTCACGTCCGCTGTCGGGCGCGGCAATGCGCAGGATGCAGTCCCCGTCAACGTCCTCAGCGGACAGGAGCGCCTGTTCGCGCTCCATGCCAAGCCCGAACGTCCCCATGCCGTAAATGTCGGCGTTGCATAGGGTCGCGCCGTTGAGACAGCCGACTTTCGCGGCCTCTAGCGGGTCGGCTCCCAGCGACAGCTCAACGACCGCCTTAGTGTTGTTTGCCATGAGGGCCACCTTAGTATCCGAGCATCTTTAGCGACTCGGGGACGTTGATACGCCACTGCTCGCGGATACGAACTGCCCTGAGCTGCCCATCGCGCACCATGCGATAGACAGTGCTGTAGCTCAACCGCAGATATGCGGCGAACTCCTCGATGGTCGCGGGGTCGTTGATGTTCTCCTCAGTGATGGGACGAATGGGTTTCCTCGTTTTCTGCTTAGCCATTGGGCCACCTTTCGGTCATGGGCGCTCAGCCCGTTTGTATGCGGTTGTGAAGCTTCACGTGAGGAAAGACTAACACCAGTGAGGAAACTAGCAGCACGTATCGTTTCCGCAGTTAAACGCCATAAAACGTATTTCACACCCAGCAAAACCGCCCTAAAAAAATAAGGCCGCGAGAAGCAATCGGCTCCTCACGACCTTCACATTTACTCTGTTGGCTTGAGAGCAATAACGCCCTTAGTTGTCCGTGCCCGTCAGCTCTAGGATGCTGCTCTTGGGCGCAACTTGACCGCCCGCAATCGCCTCCGTAAGAAGCGCGCTACGGCGCTTTGCATCGGGGTCAGCGCTCGCGTACGTGTTGAGCGTGATAGCGGCGTTTGCGTGCCCTAGGACGCTTGAGGCGGTCTTGACGTCCCCGCCTTCGGCAAGGTAGCGCGTTGCCCACGTATGGCGCAGGTCGTGGAACGTAGGTATGCGACTCTCTGTTCCCTTCACACCAACTGCCTTGGCAATAGCGCTCCAACCCTTACTCAAGGTATCAGGACTCAGGTATCCGTCCAAATCTCCGAGAACGTAGTCGCCAGCGCCGACAGTGCGCCCGAACTCATGGAACTCCGTCTGTTGAACCTCAAGCCATTTTCTAAGAATGTCAATGAGACTATCGGACAAGCATATATCCCTGACCCTATCCGTCTTGGCGTTCTTCTCATAAGTGCCGCCGATAGCTCGACCAATTGCGCCCCTAACCCATAGAGTTTTGTTCTCAAGGTCGACGTCTTTCCACTTGAGTCCGCAAATCTCGCCCTCTCGCATGCCAGTGAACAGTGCAATGCGAGCACCGACTGTTACGGGAGTCTGCTCTAGCGATGCAAGGATGCTGAGCGTATCGCGGAGTCCTTTGGCGGTCAGGGCGTTGATGCCCTCGTTCTTCTTGGACTTCTTGGGAGGCTTGACCCCGTTGCAGGGATTGACGACTATCACCTCGTTATAGACGGCTTGGGTCATAACCTGCTTGAGCAGCCCAAGGGCTTTCTTGACGGGCGAATAGGTTAGGCCGCTTGCGGTAAGGCCTGCGCTCCACTCCTCAACCTGCTTTTTCTTGAGGTCTTTAACCTTGACCTTTGCGAAGCCCTTCACATTGCCCTTGGGGTAGCCGTAACGGATGTACTTAGCCGTGGATCGATAGCCCTTCACGGTTGACGGTTCAATCGACTTTCCCTGTTCCCAAATATCGATGAAGGATTCAACATAATCCGGAACAAGCATGTTGGCAGCTTTGACGGCCTCTGGGGTTTCATCGCTTTCCAACTCTTGACGCTCAAGCTCCCTGAGCCAGTCCTCGGCCTCTCGGTTCGCCTCACGCTTGGTCTTGGCCTTGAGCGTCTTGGACTTCTTGTGCCTCTTGCCGTCCTCCTCATAGAAGTCAACAAACGCGCGAAATGCATCGCTGTCCTTGCGCTTCTGCACATATGCAGCCGTGTACGTCCTCATGAGAAGCCTCCACCTCGGTACCATTGGTACCTCACTCGGTACCGAATCTCATTGAAACAATGACAAACCATGACTATTATAGCCATAAGGTGATAGAGCGATAAGCGATGTACCTGCTATTTTAAAGGGATGTTGGCGAACGGTAGCAAACAGCTATATGAGCGGTAAAGAGACTTAAAATCTCTCGCCGCAAGGATTGTGGGTTCGAGTCCCACCGCCCCTACCATGTGATTGCTTGCGAGCCCGTGTTCTCCAGGGATGCGGGCTCGCTTCTTTTAGATGCCGGTGGGACTCGAACCCGCGAGGGGGCGAGCGTTAAGCGGACGCGCAGCGTCCGTAGCGAGCCGGCGAGGGCGCCGACAGGCGGCCGAAGCCGGTGCGTATTTGCGCAGCAAATGCGCGGATGTCCCACCGCCCCTACCATATGGAGCTTTCGAGCCCGTGTCCCCAAGGGATGCGGGCTCGTTTCTTTTACACGCCGGCGGGGCTCTAAGTTGCGGTGAAATAGTTCCTGTTTTGGCAGTTTACCAGCCCATTTAGGAATTATTCCACCGCGACTTAGGTTGGTGTTCCCACATTTTCCGATGGAAAAACGTGGTTGTCTCCCACATTTTCCGATGGAAAAACGTGGTTGTCTCCCACATTTTCCGATGGAAACTCCCAAATGGCCTTATACTAGCCGAGAGGGTTGGGAGGCAATATGCAGCGACAGCTTATGAGTGAACTTATCGCTTGGAAATCAAGGGCGAATCGCAAACCTCTCTTGCTTAAGGGAGCCCGCCAGACAGGAAAGACTTGGCTTCTTAACGAATTCGCAAGCCAGCAGTATCGAAACGTCATTCGTTTTGACTTTATGCTCGAGCCGAGCACACGCTCGCTGTTCGATGGGAACCTCGACCCCAAGCGCATCATCTCCCAGATAGAACTCCTACGTGGCCAAACCGTAACGCCGGAAGACACGCTCATCATCTTCGACGAGATCCAAGAGGCGCCACGCGGGATCACCTCGCTCAAGTACTTCAACGAGCTTGCACCCGAATACCACATCGTAGCAGCCGGTTCCTATATGGGCCTCGCGCTCCGACGCGAAAACGAGTCATTTCCCGTCGGCAAAATCGACCAGCTCACCATGCGTCCCATGGGGTTTGCCGAATTCGTTCGTGCCGTCGACGGCAACCCGCTCGCCGATGCCATCCTTGCCGCAGACATGAACCTTCTAGCAAACGTTACCGAAAAGCTCGAGCACTTGCTCAAGGAATACCTTGTTGTCGGCGGTATGCCCGAAGTCGTCTCCGCTTTCGCCGAGACACGCGACTTCATCGAAGCCCGAAGGCTTCAGCAGCAAATCATCGAGGCTTGCGAATCCGATTTTGGCAAACATGCACCCGCCCGCATCGTCGAGCGCATGAGGTTGGTTTGGAAATCCCTTCCCGGCCAGCTTGCAAAGGAAAACAAGAAGTTTGTCTATGGCGCCCTTCGTCCCGGAGCGCGCGCACGCGATTTCGAGGAAAGCCTCCAGTGGCTCACGGACTACGGAATCGTTCATAAGGTGCCACGTGTTTCCGCTCTAAAGGCGCCGCTCTCGAGCTACGAAGACCTCTCGGGCTTCAAACTGTTCTGCATCGACACCGGCATCCTCGGAGCGCTCTCCGGTCTCTCTCCGGCCATCGTTCTTAACGGATCCGCTGTTTTTACCGAGTTCAAAGGTTCGCTGACCGAACAATATGTCGCGCAGGAGCTTTTGCTCCAGGACAAAACTCCGGCGTATTGGTCCTCTACCTCCGGCAATGCCGAAACCGACTTTGCCATCGACCATGCGGGAACCGTGCTTCCGCTTGAGGTCAAGGCGGCAGAGAACCTTAAAGCGAAGAGTCTGAAAATAGCCTGCGAAAAATTCAAACTCGAGCGTTGCGTGAGGAGCTCCCTGGCGGCATATAGAGACGAGGGCATGCTCATCAATATTCCGCTTTGGGAGATTGGGCAGATCGACAAGCTGGCATAGGCGCTGTGGGGACGCCCCGCAAGGACTGTCCCCAGGTGCCGGCAGAGACGATATGAGCAGGACATAAAAACATTGAGAGCCCCTGCTGCATGAAAGACCGCGGATTAGGCCGACAATGGTGAGTGTCTAATCCAACCGTGGCGGCCACGCCGCATTCATGGAAGGGGCTCCCATGCTCGATACTACCACCTTCGTCGGCCTCGACGTCCACGCCCGCTCGATAAAGGCCGTCTCCCTCGACGTCATGACCGGGGAGGTACGTGCCGCGACCTTCGGCTACGACGCCGGCGCCGTCGCGGGGTGGGTCCGTTCCGTGGACCCCAGGGCCAGGTGCGTGTACGAGTCCGGGGTCACGGGCTTCGACCTGCAGAAGAGGCTCTCCGGCCTGGGGGTCGGCTGCGTGGTCGGCGCCGTCTCGAAGATGATCAAGCCCAGCGCGGACAGGCGCAGGAAGAACGACCGCAACGACGCCGAGTTCCTCGCCCGCATGCTGTCGGTCGGCAACGTGGTCGAGGTGTGGGTCCCCGACGACGAGTGCGAGGCCGCCCGCGACCTGACCAGGGCGCTCGAGGACGCGAGGGACGACCTCTCGCGCTCGAAGCAGCGGCTCTCCAAGTTCCTGCTCAGGCACGGGCTCGTCTTCGACGAGAGGACGCCCACCGGCCGCAGGAAGGGCAACTGGACCCGGGCGCACTGGTCCTGGATCGAGTCGATTAGGTTCGCGGAGGGGGCCGACAACGACGTGCTCGCCTACTACGTCGACGCGGTCAGGCGGGCGGCGGAGGAGAAGGCGCGGCTCGAGGGGCTCGTCGAGGCCGAGGCCCGCAAGCCCAGGTGGAGGAGGAGGGTCGACTCCCTGCGCTGCCTCAAGGGCGTCGACACCGCGACGGCCGCCGACCTCGTGTTCGAGGCCGGCGAGTTCTCGAGGTTCAGGAACGCCCGGTCGTTCGCCGCATGGGTCGGCCTGACGCCCTCCGAGCACTCCAGCGGGGAGAGCGACCGCAGGGGCGCGATCACCAAGGCAGGCAACAAACACCTGAGGAAGGCGCTGGTCGAGGCCGCGTGGCACTACCTGACGTGCTCGGGGCGGCCGAAGGACCTCGCCAAGGGCCAGGCCCGGGACCGGGGCGCCCGGAGGCATGCCGCCAAGGGCGTGCGGAGGCTGGTCGAGAGGCGGGAGGCGCTGCTCGCGCGCGGGGTCCACGGCAACAAGGCGAACGTGGCCACGGCGCGCGAGCTCGCCTGCTGGGTATGGGCGGTCGGCCTCATGGCCGAGGAGGCGTAGGGGGGCGGTCCCCCGCACATAAGCCAGTCACCCCGGAAGCGGTTCGATCCGAAGCCGTTGAGGCGAACCTCAGGTCCCTTTTCTGCGAGCGCCCAGGGCGCCACACGCGTGCACAGACTGTCGGTTCGACGTAGAAGCCTCAGCCGTAGCAACGGATTGCCCAGCGAGAGATCGCCGCGGGCGGATATTAAACTGCAAAGACGAGCGTCGGTAAGACACGCCGAGGTCGCCGCGGACGGGTTGATATAGGGAGAGGGCCTGACCCCATATCGTTGGGGCCAGGCCCGATTTTGCCTCTTGACAATGTCCTGCTCATATTAAATGCCGGTACGCTTGCAGAATCGTACCTGTTCCGATTACAGAAAAGGGGCCGTCATGCGTAAGCCTGCCTCCTGCGTCCTTTCCATCGCGCTCTCGCTCGTAATGACGGTTGGTTTTATCCCGTCACCCGCGCTTGCCGAAATCGCCAGTGCGCCAGAACCCGCCGCGCAAAGCGCCGGCAAACCTAACGAGAGCCCAGCCGAAACCACGTCGGGCCAAGCCCGGGCAAACGATCAAATCAGCGCCGCCTCCGGCACCAATGTAACGGCCAACGCAACGCAGCCGATCGACGCCAGCATGTTCAGTATCGAGGACACCGACATTCGCTACACGGGCAATCCCGTGATGCCCACCGTCACGTCGTCGACCGTGCCGAGCGACCAGTACACTGTCGCCTACGAGAACAACGTAGCCATCGGTCAGGCGACCGCCGTTGTGACCGCCGACGACCAGAACTACAGCGGCACCTGCGCGATCCCATTTGAAATCAAACCGGCGAACGCGGCCGCGAACTACCAGCACAGCACCACCGCGCAAAGCGGCGACATCACGCTCACCGTCCAATGGAACGACCCGAGGCTCGGCCAGGAGACCACGTTCCATGTGACTGCGACGGGCGGAAGCGGTGCGCACCAATTCCGCATGGACGCACCGACGTATATGGATCCCGACGGTAGCAGCGAAAGCGTTGCCGACCCCAGCCGTAACCAGTGGCAGCAATACACCGGCGAATGCACATCGCACGACTACCAGTTCGAAATGACCGCTAGCGGCACCTATTACCTGCGCTTTTACCTGATGGATAAGGCGGCCGGCGTGTACTATCTGCGCTCAAACGTGTTTGCGAGCGCGAACGACGACGCCTATCCGGCGGTCAGCGCCATCGTGAAGTCCGCAGTCGACAAATGCAGCGCCGATACCGACGGGTCCGACTACGCCCGCGCCCTGTGGCTCCACGACTGGACACTCGACCAGCTGGAGTACGACCACAGCCTCAACTGGTGCTCGGCCGAAAGCGGCCTCACGCGCCACCAGGGCACCTGCGAGAGCTACCAGCGCATCTACTCCAAGCTCCTTGACGCCGCAGACATCGCCAACGGCCGCATCATCGGCAACGGCCACACCTGGAACGCCGTAAAGATCGACGGCAAATGGTGCCAGATGGACCTAACCTGGGACGACACCAACGACAACTGGTATGGGGACCTGGACCAGCGCTTTGCCGTTGCGCGTGCGGTCTGCTCCGACCCCCTGTGCTTCTGCTCGATGTATGCACATCGGCCCTCGACCCCAAGACCGAGCGAGAAATGCTGGACCGCATGCGAAATCTCGGTCATACCGTCATCATCGTCACGCATCGATCTGCTGCGTTGGAGGTTTGCGATCGGGTTATAGGCCTTGCATCTAAATGGTGATCTGCCGAGCAGGCTCTGCTCCCCAACGCCATGCAACTTACTTCGGATCGGACTCTACACCACTTTCTCGGCACTATCGGCGCGATCGAAATCATAAGTCACATTAAAGCAGTGATTAACACTTATTTCTTCAATGCGCAGGACCACTGCATGAGACCAGCTCTAATCAACGCAAAATAATGGGAAGAGAATTTACGCGCAAGGTATATAGGCCATTTCCAATTATTATATGCAAGCTGAGCGGCCCCATTACCAACCACAAGCGCCCAAACGCCCATGCCAGTAAAGGAAATTAAGACATACGACAATACAAAACCTGCAATAGCCGAAACTATATAAGCCGGGAGATAGGGGATTTCATTCGTACTGATAATGTAATTACAACACAATGAATGATGGTTCCAAACCGCAAGATAAACAACCAAGGAGAAATAAAGAAGCCCGTCGGGGGAAAAACCTTTCTTAACTAGGAACAAGACTGGGAAGCCGACAAACCAGACACCGATCGTGCATACAACAATTAAAATCCAATATAGAGACAGACTTTTTTCAATAATTTTTCGTGCAGTCTGAACTTCGCCACCAGCATAAGCAGATTGAAACATTGGAATAAAAGATCGAACGTAGGCGCTGGCAAACCCGTAAATTGCACCGCCAACTTGAATAATTAATGAATACTGAGAGTTAACCTCCACACCAAGAAAATAGGAGCAGAGCAGCGAACTCAACTGAGTGGAAGCATAGCAGCAAAGTTGAACAACGCCGTCCCTCCACGCCAAATAAGCCACTGAAATAAACGTTTCTTTTATTTCAGAAATAGAAACACCCGTACAAGCATCGTTTGCTTTTTTTATCGCCTCTGAGTGAACCTCCAGAAAGCGACCGCAAAAAAATCTCAGCACAATGTCATTAAACAGATAACCGATGGCAGCGCCAATGATGCCAAAACCCATAAACAGCAAAAACGCAGAAACCACAAGCTGCCCAATGCGACCATAAGACTTTGCCCTGCTTTCAGCGGAAATATCCCCGAACCCTCTCAGGCAGGTCGTATAATGAAAAAAGAATAGATTAAAAAACACATCAAAACAAAAAATTAACCATGCGGTCCAACAAGAAAAGGGATCAATAGCACTTGAAATTGAAGAAATGTAGGCAGTTCCAACTGTAGCGGTAAGCATCAGGACAACGCAAGAAATTAACGCGTAAACAATCCGGGATGTTTTAATCAATTTGCCAAGCAGCTCATAGTCTACAGAATCACCAACTTGAGATGAATCGTAGCCGCTCTTGCTAATGCTACGCGCACCGCTAAGACAATAGACAATATTTCTCGCAAAAGTTGGTGTAAAGCCAAATTCAAATAACAGCGTTAAATTCCCAATGGCAACAAAAGTGTACCAGAGACCAAGTTCGGCGTTAGATAAGTAAGCAAGCAGAAACGGAAGAAGAAGGAAGCTGCTCCCCATTGAAAGCACAGTGCTTACATAGTTCCATATAATGTCTGACTTGGTAGTATTAATTTTTGCCATTATTTAGCCATCTCCACAACATCCTTTGATGGCACCCTGGATTGACAGGGCCCCTTATCTGAAAAGGCGGGCAGCGCCATAAGCATAAAGAAATTACATGCTGGATATAACATTCCGCATTCAACAAACCCCATTAGGGAATACAAGACCAAGCCCATGAATGTCACGTGGGCCGAAATACGCGCTTTATTTATCGCTACGCAATAGAAAGCAACAAACGCGGTAAATGGGATCAAACCGTATTGAATAAGTAGTCGACAATATGCATTGTCAAGCATGACTCTTGTTTGTATTAAATAACCACCCGTTGCAGACGGCAGCGAAACTATGGCCGTTAAGTCATTACCAAAAACAGTCAGAGGGTAGTTTTCAAAATAATAGGCGGAATAAAAAATCCGGTTGGTCATTAAATTATCAAGCTGAACAAGACATTTATTGGCACCATGGGACCACATAAAGGGCAGGGCTATACTAATAATCGCCAGAAAAAGCGGTAAAAAAGTAAATAGGGACCCATATGGTTTTGAACGGGGGCTTCTGAATGAAATAACCGAATACAAGGCCATTACGAAAATGCCTGCTGCAGAAGTTTTTGAATCAGCTACGAAAAAAGCAATTGCGAAACAGAAGATGCCCGCAAGACCGCTTCTGCCTTTCAGCTCAAAAATAGAAGCAGAATAAGCAATAAACAAAAGCTGTCCAAAATTATTAGGATGGGCAAAGCCCATCGAATTTCGTACAAAATTGCTACCGCGCGACATTAATACAGAAGGAATGGCACCGACACTATTGAGACCAACAACCATCAATAGCATAAAGACGGACGATACAAGAATAGACCTTGAGATGTAGTATTCAGGGACGTCTTCAGCGCAAAGGCAAAACAGCGCCAACCAAATAATCTGAGGGGCTTTATTTGATTTCAGCGACCCGACGCAAATTAAAATCAGCAGCAAGCCAACTAGCACTTTCACATGAGAAGTCTTTTGTAGTAAAAGCTTCAGCAGTAGAAACGCTAAGGCAAACAACTCAAGGACCAGCGAAAGCACCGCAAGAGAAATCCCAAACACATTGGTAGCATTTACTGATCCAATATAATAGGAAACTGAAAATAAAGCCAAAGCAAAGCTGAACATTACAGCCCCGGCATTTGCTCGTATAATCTCAGTCCATGATCTTTCCACATTAGTCAAATTCAATTAACGTACCCCATAAACAAACTTAGTAAAGCCAATTGCAGCCATAACACGCCTCGCAAGAAGAAGACGGATCGTAATGCGATTTTTCACTTCAGAGATAAATCGACGTGAATAGCGGTGAGAAGCAAAGCCTTCCATTAAATAGCTGAAATACGACTGGCAGACCATATTAGAGACAGGCTTAAAAAGCTGATTCGATTCCAAACGTGCACAATTACGAATCAAAGATAAGACTTCCCTGACTGCAGATTGCTTATATAGTTCGCTTAAATCCGGATTCACGTGACATAGCTCATATAGTTTTACCAGTAAATTATCAACACTCTCGATAGCCGAGATATCAGTATTTCTCGTTACTGAATCACTATTGTTGACATAGCAATAGACCGCCGAGTCCACTACTTTTACACTTTCAGCCAGACGATAAGCATCTACCATAAACAACGCGTCTTCACCGAAACGAATGCCATCTTCAAATTTAAGAAAACCATTCCGGAATAATGATTTCTTAAATATCTTTCCGCAAACGCTTCGGAATACAACACCTTTAGTAAAGCTCGAAAACGGAACTTTATTAACATTATCCCAAAATGCAAGGCTAAGAGAGCATGCTGTTTTCCAGTCGATGCTTATAGCCTTGCCCGAATAATCGCCATGCTCATTCAGTAGAGCCCCGATAACCAAGCTACAGCCATCTGAGGATTCAAGCAACAGCCTAACTGCATTTATAGGCAGCATATCGTCAGCATCAACAAATGCCACCCAATCACCGGAGGCCTCATCGATACCCCTATTACGCGCCACGCATACACCACTATTGTTTTGACTAATCAGCTTAATCCGGTTGTCGCCCTCTGCAATAGCCATAACTAGCTCAGCGCCACGATCTGTCGACCCATCATCAACAATAATTATTTCAATGTTGCTCACACTCTGACGCTGAAGACTATTTAATGTCTTTTGAATCGTTTTTTCAGCGTTATACATCGGCACAATCACGCTCACGAGAGGATTGTCGACCAAGGAAGATTGACAGCAATTTACTTGCTTGCTTGTTGACGTCATAAACAGACGCCCCCCGCAAGCTTATATGGACGACCCATAGAAATAATTGCTTCAATCCATTCGGCAACATTAAAGGAGCATTTTAAAAATTTATCAGAAATATCAGCCGCATCTGGAACGCCAAATGAACAGACATAAGGTAATCCGTTAAGCTTGGCCTCAATTGCGGCAACACCAAGTCCCTCAAACGAAGCAAGAAATTCAAACGTAGCATATGAGCTGAGGGCCTTTATATACCTACCAACAACGATTTCGGTTCCACCCAGCCCATTTGAAAGGCCAGATACTAAAACCCTAGGCTTATTGTGGTCTAAGGCAGACGAAACCATTAAAAAGCCTTCCTTCCAAATCTAAGTACCGATAGAACAGAGGAGATGAACCAAGACAGCTTGGGTCCAATTACTGGCGCAAGCTTTTTCCGCATTTCAACACGGAACTTCTTAGCGGGTGACAACCAGGTGCCTGAATAATGGTGAATAGAATATGTATCATCAGTAATTTCAAACTTGCCACTATGACTGTCTAGGGGATCAAAATAAGTAGCAGGGTATGCAGTGAAACCATTTAACTGCTGAAATGAACCATCTCTCTTAAGAGCACAACTCACTTCCAGGTAATCAGTTAGCACCCTCGGAGAGGTATCCATAGAGTTGCGGCCTTTTCGCATCTCAAATCTCATAGATTCATATAATTTTGCGACATCGCTCATGACATGGCTTCCGGCCTCAGAACCCATGATGAGGCCGGGATTCAAGAAGAAATTATTCTTCATGAATCCCGCAAAAGCCTCATTATCTAAAAGCTCGTCCAGAGGCTTCAGGACTTCGACATCTGTATCGAGAAGGATTCCACCCTCTGAATACAGTATTCTGTAGCGCGCATAATCGCTGACAAACGCCCATTTTTTTGAGGCATATGCCTCACGACAAAATTCACATTGATTTATATCGAAATTGCTTTCGTCCCATCTACGAATTTCCCAATCAGGCATGATCTTCGACCAAGACTCAATGCATTTTCTTTCAAGTTCAGGAAGCTCACTTCCACCGAACCAGATGTAGTGCAGAACTTTAGGAATCATCAATTCCCTTTCGAACAATAGGCTACTTCTTGATGATTTTTTTAACCAGACGCTTCATCGGGTCATAAATTCCAAGCTTTTCGCATGTATGCCTAGCAAAGCGCTCGGCTTTTACTTTTCCGGAATCGGGGAACCACTTATTCATAAGCTCCTCACCATCCAGATTCGCCACATCAGCCATGAATTCATCGCGACGCGGATTCAGCTTCACGGACTTAGTAAGTTCACGAACACCTTCTACTGCAGCCTCAACATCAATCTCCTTCATACGGGCATAGCTTGAGGCTCGATCAAGCAATTCTTGTCCCTCATCGCTTTGGATGAGAACTCGAGTGACGCCCCGATTGTCGTCGAACTCTTTCGAGAGTCGATAAACATCGAAGAAATCCCAGCAAGTCAAATCAGTAACGCGATAACGCTTTTTAAACGGGCATTCGTAACAAATGGGTCGATCTGAAAGATCAGCAAAAAAGGCCCTTAGGTAAGGATCTGTTTCGACACCTTCACTGTACAGCCGTTCACCATACAGAGTCTCGCCTTCGAGCTCGCACATATTTGAATAGCGATAGCCAAACCGTGATTTATCTCTAAAAAGAACGGTCTCACCTTTTACGCCAACCTTTGCGTCAAGCCATTCGACCTGCCGCGCGAACACAGCGCGAGCGGGGTTCGCGTGGCAGACGAAGTCTGCCACGCGTAAATTTGCCGGCTTGCCGCCCAAAAATCGAAGTAGGCCTTCGCATTGACAAGGGGTACCAATAAAGAGAACTTCACGTCCAGTTTTTAGTTGTTGTTTGACCTCGGGATACGCAGGGCCAACAACGCTCTGAACATATTTACTGTTGCGGAAGCGCCAAAGTTCATCAACGCTTTCCACAGAAAAATGTCCGACCTTAAGTCGCCCAGGGGCTCCTTCGGCTCGCACAAGCTGTTCACCGCGCAAATAACCTGCACCAAACACAATACCGCCGTTGGCAATCACGGCCTGAGCAAGGGCAGTGAAGGCTCCACCAGAAGTGCTTTCAGCAAGCACCTTTTGATCATTATGCTGGACTAGAAAGGCTCGTTGGGACTTAGGCTCGTCCTTATCAACATTAAGCACTGGGCAAGCCTTTTCGCATAATCCGCAATCAATACACTGGTCAGCATTGACTACGGGGTACTCGCAGCCCTCGGCGTCATATTCCATTGATATGCACTGCTTGGGACATTTTTGAGCACAGGCAGCGCAACCGCAGCATTTACTTTTGTCCGTGATGGAGATCATACTGTTCCCTACAACTCAAGAGCTGATTTAAGCCAATTGGCCGATTCATTCCTATACACATTAAGTCGTTGACGTACTGACACAAAGTCAATTTCATTTGCCATTGCGGCACGGAAAGCATCCTTCGATTCGCAAATACGATCGGAGTTTCCAAGGACACGCAACAATGTATCAATACGTGAGTTCGTAGACTGAGCACCCATATTCTCGTGGCGACGGAACGAGAAGAAGGGCACCTCAAAAATATTTGAGAAAACGCTTCCGTGGAAAGAGTCAGTACAGACATACGAAGCATGGGCAATCAAGTTGACCCACTCAGCCGGACCGGCTTCCCAAGGATAATAATCCGCGTAATCGTCATCAGCCTTAACATATTCATCGGGATGAGCAATGGCGACGATCTTCAAATTATGCTGCTTGGCAAGCTCTTGGGCACATTCACGATTCCATGCATTCTTACCCATGAAATAGCAGAAAACATAGGGCTCGTCAGGAACGTCAATCGAAGAGGAACAAGCAAGGCTTGCCCACTGATCTCTAGCCAGCAGCATCGTAGGGTCGCATACAACAGAGCATCGGACGCCCGTAGCTTTCTCTACCAAATCCGCTCCCGTATCCTCGCGAACAGAAATGGCCGAAAAATCGGAAAGAAAATCTTTTGTTTTACGAAGATATTTTTCAGAAAGGAAAGATACTCCAAAACTAGTGGAATAAGACACCTTGCGGACAGGAGGCTGCACGAAAGATAGTGTAAAATACCTACCAGCAATGTTAACAGGCAGCCAAAGCTGATCGCTGCCAACAACAACGCTGTCATAATCAGCCACAAGCGCCCCAAGTTCTTCAAACGAAGCGGCTTGAGGAGTAAAACTAAAATGTGTTGACTCGAAAGATGAAAATGCACTTTTCCTCTTTGCCATTTTCTTTCCAAAGTCAGCATCAAGCTTCTGCTTGATGCGATGCTTTACAAAACCCAGCTTTGCACGATAAAGATCTACATCAAATAGATGCTCAAGATAGTAATCATTGCGTCCTTCAGAAATAGCATGACCCAGGCCACGTTTATCAATAGTATTGACTTCAACTCCCAGCTCCTCAAGGGCACGCTGGGTCGCGTACGCCTGAAGAACGCTGCCAAAGTTGATTTTGTCATGACACGACGCGACTGCGACTCGCTTAGAACATGTAATAGTCAAGCTATCCCCTTAATCAACAGAACCTAAATAGGTCATATAACAATCCAATAACACTCTGGCCGCAGCATTAATTTCAAATACCTGCAAACCGGCATCGTCGCCAGGCGCGAAGACCTCTGTGCTCAACTCAATAAGTCTTTCGGCCCACTTTATACAGGAGCTAGAAAGTGATTCAAATTGCATCATGGATGTAACAGCGGTCTCAGAGGTAACGGTATCAGACGCAAGAATGGGTGTATGCGATGCCTGGCATTCAACTCCGACCATTGGGAGGCCTTCATACAGGCTCGGCAGGCAGAAAACATCAAATGCTCGATATAAAGATGCTGCGTCGCTTCTAGTGCCCAAAAACCGAACAGAATGGCTAATCCCCAGACAATCAGCTTGGTCCTTTATCTGTTCAACCAACGGACCAGAACCAACCAAAACTAAAACTGCATCATTACGAATCTTTAAAACCTGATCGAATATATTAAGCAAATATGAGTGATTCTTCTGCTCTGTAAAACGACCAATGTGCCCAATTAGAAGCTGTCCATCAGCAACACCAAGCGATCGCCGCGTCCTTAGGCGATCCTCATCATCTGGCGCGAAAACAGACAAGTCGACAGCATTACGCATGACTACAAATTGAGAACTCGATCCAAATAACCATTCACCAGCGAATTTACTACATGCAAAACGGTGAGTCGGATACCGGTTTGATTGCGTTTTCAGCACGGCCTTCAGGGCATTCTTGGCATACTCACCCCTACCACTCGTAGAGTGGCTATGGGCGATACGCACGGGGACACCCGCCTTCTTCGCAGCACGAAGAGGAAAGACCGAAAGCGCGTTGATGTGACTATGGACAATCTTCCAGCCCTCTTGCTTAAAGAGACGCTGAAGCTCTCGCTGGTATTCAGCTACATGCTGATAGGGCGGTATCTCAAAGACCCTGCCACCGAGCGATTCGATCTCGTCACGGGGAACAAGCGTCGAATCGGAATCAACAAGAAAGTCAAACTGCACTTTACCGCGATCGATGTGACGATAGTAATTCATAACGACAGCTTCGACGCCGCCACCAACCATCTTGCCAACAACCTGAGCCACCCTAACCGGTTCAGTCATTTAGCAAGCACCTCCACCGGTAAAGACCTCAACGACCGTGAGGAGAACAATCTTCAAGTCCGTGATGGGGCCGCGCTTGGCGATGTACTCCAAATCACGGCGGACCATGCCGTCGAAGTCGGTATCGTTGCGGTCAGTCACCTGCCACCAGCCGGTAATGCCCGGCTTCACAGCCAAGCGCTGCAGGTCGTACTCGGTATACTCCGCGACCTCGTTGGGCAGCGGCGGGCGCGGGCCGACGACGGACATCTGACCCAGGAACACGTTCAGGAACTGCGGGAACTCGTCGATGGAGTGCTTGCGGATGAACTTCCCGATCTTGGTGACGCGCGGATCGTTCTTCATCTTGAACATGGCACCTGCGATCTCGTTTTGCTCCTTGAGCTCGGCGAGGCGTTCGTCGGCATCTCTGTACATGCTGCGGAACTTCCACATGCGAAAAGTGGTTAAACTACCGTCGGAACGGGTGCGGCCCACGCGGATCTGGCTATAGAAGGGGCTTCCCTCGCTCTCCAGGCGGATGGCAGCGGCGAGTACGAGGCCGGGGATCGCGATGAGGACGAGCGCGGCACCGCTGAACACGATGTCGAACGTGCGCTTCACAGCCCTATAGACAAGGCGCGAGCGATCCCAGTCCATGATGGATTGCATGGCCTTATAGCGACAGACGCCCTCACGCCGGTCCATCGCCTGAGCAATCAGCGCCGCCCCCACGGGCGCATTGCTCTCTGTTACTTCTTTAGCAGCCATAGTCAAACTTACGTCCCCGTTCCCCAGGGATCCCCCAATCGGTAAATTAAAAAAGCGAACGAATAGCTGGTGCAACGTCTCCCTTACGTTTTACTGGGAACGTCGAGCGGCAGCAGCTCCCTAAATGTGGAGTCGCCCTCGCCCACGTCTACCAGGCACCAGCGTTTATGACGGTCGATCTTTTTAACGCGGGCCTCTTGCCCCACCAAGGGACCCTGCTCTATATGCAACACGCCGTCTTCTATGCGCGCCACGCTGTTGCGCACAACGCCGTCATCGTCCAGCACGCTGCGATACCAGTCCTGCGCGTCGTCCGGCATGGGCATGTACGCCCGCTCCCTACTGCCGGCGATGCGACAGCCAAAGCTCAGCTGGGCCAGGGCCCTATCGAGCGCGGCAGCATCGTGCGTCGCGACGAAGAAATATTCTTTGTACATAAGTTTGGTTTGGAGCGACCATGCGCCGTCCCGCTTAAACCAGAACTCCTTTTGCATCACAAAAGCGTCCTGCATCAGGTTGTGCGGGATAATGCGGCGGACCTTTTCGCAGGTCTCGCGCTCTTTTCCATGGGGGGTATGGACCAGATACCAGCGGACGCGGCCGTGCTGGCTGTTGGTGGTGACGCCGTTAAATGCGCCTGGCAGCTGCTCTTGGCGCCGTGCCGTCTGTTCCATGTTCTCGCCCCCCTCTTTTGGCTTTGCGATGCACGCAAATGCAGGGGCGTTTAGAACAGGCTTCTCGCTCACAGCTAGGCGCAGTCGCAAAAGTACAGGTTTTTGTATCTTTCGACAGATGACATTATACGAGCAATTAATCAGCGTTTGCCCAGATTGCGCAAAATGTACTGCCATTAGGTGCATCTCCATACCCCTCTACAAAAACCTGTACCTTTTTGTGCAACAAAAAAAGCCGCTCAACCAGCGGCTTTTCTTATTTCGGCATGAAAAAAGGCGACCGCCCTGTGTGGACGGTCGCCTTTGTTAATTGTTGTGAAGCTTGCCTTAGGCGCGGGTCTTGATCTCCTCGAGCACCTTGGCAACAAACTCGTCGACGCTCATCTGAACGGTCTCGTTGGAGCGATCGCGGACGGAGATGTTGCCGGCCTCGACCTCCTTCTCGCCCAGGATGAGCATGTAGGGCACGCGGTCGATGCTGCGGGCCTCGCGGATCTTGTAGCCGATCTTCTCGTCGCGGTCGTCGCAGACCACGCGAATGCCGGCCTCCTCCAGCTTGGCGCACACCTCGTGGGCGTAGTCGCGGCTCTTCTCAGAGACGGGAAGCGCCTTGACCTGCACGGGAGCCAGCCAGGTGGGGAACTTGCCCGCAAAGTGCTCGATCAGAATACCGATGAAGCGCTCGATGGAGCCAAAGCATACGCGATGCAGCATGATGGGGCGCTTCTTGGTGCCGTCGGCGTCCACGTACTCCAGGTCAAAGTTGAGCGGCATCTGGAAGTCGAGCTGGACGGTACCGCACTGCCAAGTGCGGCCGAGCGAGTCCTCCAGGTGGAAGTCGATCTTGGGGCCGTAGAAGGCGCCATCGCCCTCGTTGACCTCGTAGTCCATGCCCAGCTTCTCCAGAGCGGTGCGCAGACCCTCCTCGGCGCGAGCCCAGTCCTCGTCCGAACCCATGGAGTCCTCAGGACGGGTGGAAAGCTCAACGTGGTACTTAAAGCCAAACTTCTGGTACACGGAGTCGATGAGGTTGACCACGCCCACGATCTCGTCGGTCAGCTGGTCGGGGCGCACAAACAGGTGGGCGTCATCCTGGTTAAAGCAGCGAACGCGGAACAGGCCGTGCAGGGCGCCGCGCAGCTCGTGGCGGTGCACCAGGCCAATCTCGCCGGCACGGATGGGCAGCTCGCGGTAGGAGTGCGGCTTGGAGGCGTACACCAGCACGCCGCCCGGGCAGTTCATGGGCTTAATGCAGTACTCTTCGTCGTCGATGACGGTGGAGTACATGTTGTCCTTGTAGTGGTCCCAGTGGCCCGAGGTCTTCCACAGCTGCTTGTTCATGATGAGCGGCGTGGAGATCTCCACGTAACCGGCCTTGTGGTGGATCTCGCGCCAGTAGTCCAGCAGCGTGTTCTTAAGGATCATGCCGTTGGGCAGGAAGAACGGGAAGCCGGGGGCCTCGTCGCGCATCATAAAGAGGTCCATCTCGCGGCCGATCTTGCGGTGGTCGCGCTTCTTGGCCTCCTCCAACATGTGCATGTGCTCGTCGAGCTCTTCCTTGGTGGCAAAGGCGACGCCGTTGATGCGGGTGAGCATCTTGTTGTCCTTGTCGCCCTTCCAGTAGGCGCCCGAGACGCCGGTGAGCTTAAAGGCCTTCAGCGCCTTGGTGTAGCAGATATGGGGGCCGACGCACATGTCGATGTAGTCGCCCTGCTGGTAGAAGGTGATGCGGGCGTCGTCGTCCAGGTCGCCGATGTGCTCGACCTTGTACTTCTCGCCGCGCTCCTCCATAAGGGCGATGGCCTCGGCGCGGGGCTTCTCGTACACAGTGAACTTGAGGTTCTCCTTGACGATCTTCTTCATCTCGGCCTCGATCGCGGGGAAATCGTCCTCGCTGATCTTGACGCCCTCGGGCAGGTCGACGTCGTAGTAGAAGCCGTTGTCGGTCGCGGGACCGTAGGCAAAGTCGGCCTGGGGGTACAGACGCTTGATGGCCTGCGCCATGATGTGCGCGGCGGAGTGGCGGATGACGTGCGTGACCTCGTCCTGCGGGAGCTCGGCCACCGAACCGTCATTGTAGAGTGCCTTCATGGGTATGTTTTCTCCTCTCGGATGCCTGATGCAAGTGCGTGCGATGCGCTCGGCGTTTTTGACTTGCATCATTATAGGCAGGTTGCCTTGGTATACAAGCGCCCGCCGCACCTTAATGGCACGGCGGGCGATTTTCTACGCATGCTTCATCGTGTGGGTCGGGGCTGTGGGGCGCGCGTGGCTTGCGGCCGACCCGGCGATGGATGCGTTACTGGATGCGAGTTCGGCAGTAGGGGCAGACCTTCCAGTGCGCATCGAGCGGGCGATGGCAGCTGGGGCAGACGTTGCGAACCTGAGTGTCGCACACCGGGCAGACGACGAAATCCTTCTCGATGGGCGCGCCGCACTGCGGGCAGGTGCCGTACTGGGCAAGCTGGCGCTCGCGCAGGGCCATGTCCAGCTCCTGCTCCTCGCGGTCGGACGCGTAGGAGTGCGGGCGCAGGACCAGGTAGGCGATGAGGCCCACAAACGGGATGAGGGCGATGATGCCCCATGCCACGTAGGCACTGGCGCCGCGACGGCGAGCGTCGATGAACACATAGACGACCGACAGCACATACAGGGCGATGATAAAGCCAACGAAGGCATAGACGACGCCCATAAGCTGCGGCGACATGAGCTCGGAAATGTACTTGGACATTACGGGTACCTTTCGGAATATTTACAGTCCGGTCAAGTTTACCACGGGGTTTGTTTATATGGGACTACGGCTGGGTACGGGGCTGGCGCGGACACAAACATCTCAATCTGTAACAAGTGGGAGCGGAATCCGGGTCTAGATGTTACAGATCGAGACACAGGGGTCCCTCCCTGACTTCAATCTCAATCTGTAACATCTAGAACCCAAATCCTCGTCTAACTGTTACAGATCGAGACAAACGGTTGCCGCAGTTGTCGGCAGACGAGGTTGTCGACGTTATCGGGTCTCCCCTCGCCTGCCGTTGGCGGCAGTTGCGGGGCTGTTCGCCGCATTGCCGCCGCGCTGGGGGTGTGCAGACCGTAGGATAGTCTTATTGACAGCCTGTCAACTCGTCTGGGAGGCACTGTGACAGAAACGTTTGATATCGCAATTGTGGGCGCGGGCATCACCGGATGCGCCATCGCGCGGCAGCTCGCGCGGTTTGACCTGTCCATTTGCGTAGTCGAGGCGGCTAACGATATTGCGCTGGGCGCGTCGAAGGCCAACGGCGGCCTGGTGCACGCAGGCTACGATCCGGCACCGGGCACAGTAAAGGCGCAGGTCAACGCTCATGGCTGTGAACTGTACGGTACGTGGGCCCAGGAGCTGGGCTTTCTGTTCTGCCGCACCGGGTCGATGGTGTTGGGCTTTAACGACGAGGACCGCGCGCATCTGGAGCAGCTGCGGAGCAATGGCGTTGCCAACGGTGTGCCCGAGTTGTCGATTATCGGCCCCGACCGCATCCACGAGCTGGAACCGCGCGCGAGCGCCAAGGCGACGTGCGCGCTGTGGTGCCCCTCGACTGGGTTTGTCGATCCGTTTGAGGTCGCCATTGCCGCGCTGGAGAACGCCGTCGCCAACGGGGTGACGTTTATGCGGTCCGCGCCGGTGGAGGCGATTGAGGTTGCTGGCGGAGCTGACGAGAGCGTTGCTGCCGACGGCGAGGGCCGCGCACGCTTTACGCTGGCGACCCCCGCCGGCAACGCGCGCTGCCGCTACCTGATCAACGCCGCGGGCAACGGAGCCGCAAGCATCTCGCATATGGCGGGCGCCGAGGAGTTCCAGATGGTCTGGCGTCAGGGCAACATCGTGGTGCTGGACAAGGAGCCGCGCACGCTCATGCCGCTCTACCCCGTGCCGACGCCGGTGTCGAAGGGCGTTATCGTGACGGGCACTGTACACGGCAACACCGTGATCACCGCAACCGCCGCTGTGCGCGAGCCGGGTGACACGCAGACCTATGCGAGCGATGTGAACGCACTGCTGACCGGCGCGCGCAAGCTGGTGCCCGATCTGGATACGCGCCGCGTGGTGCGCGCATTTGCCGGCGGGCGTCCGGTCATTCAGGGAACGAACGACTTCTTTATTGGACAGTCGGCCGTGGTGCCGGGGCTGTTCCAGGCGGCGGGCATTCAGTCGCCGGGTGTGGCAAGCGCGCCGGCCATTGCCGAGCGTATAGAGCTTGTGATGCGTGAGGCGGGCGTGGAACTGCACGAGCGGGCGGACTGGAACCCAATTCGCCGCGCACCAGACGACTTTGACCGCGCGACGCTAACGCGCAAGGAAGAGCTCATTGAGTCCGACCCCGCGTGGGGACAGATTGTCTGCCGCTGCGAGACGGTGCCCGAGGCCGAGATCGTGGCCGCGATCCGACGCCAGCCGGGCGCGGTCTCGGTCGAGGGCGTCAAGCGCCGCTGCCGCGCCGGCATGGGTCGGTGCCAAAGCGGCTTTTGCCAGAGCCGCGTGGTGGCGATTCTGGCACGCGAGCTGGGGTGTGACCCCAGCGAGGTGCTGTTGGAGGACACTGGCTCGTGGCTCGTTGAGGGACCTTTGAAGGGGGTACGCTAGAATGGCGGAATTCAAATCGAGCACGATTGATAGCGATGCCGTTGAGGCAGTACCTACGCAAGCCTTCGACGTGGTCGTTATCGGCGGCGGACCTGCCGGCATGGCTGCCGCACTTGCCGCGCATAAGGCCGGCGCGCGCGTGGCTATCGTGGAGCGCGAGCAACACTTGGGCGGCATCCTGCGCCAGTGCATACACCCCGGCTTTGGACTATCGCACTTTAAGCAGGAGCTCACCGGCCCCGAGTATGCGCAGCGCTTTATCGACCAGGTGCGCGCGACCAACATTGCGCTGTTCTTGGACAGCATGGTGCTTGAGATTGATTCGGGCGATCCTACGGAAGACAACGCAGTCCATACCGTCACGCTCATGAGTCGCGACGGCATGCTGCAGCTCACCGGGCGCGCGATCGTCCTCGCCATGGGTTGCCGCGAGCGCACGCGCAGCGAGATCAAGATCCCCGGCAGCCGACCCGCCGGCGTGTTTACGGCGGGTCTGGCACAGCGATACATCAATATCGAAAACCTCAAGCCCGGCTCGCGTGCCGTCATTTTGGGCTCGGGCGACATCGGGCTTATCATGGCGCGCCGCTGCACGCTCGAGGGAATTTCGGTTGAGGGCGTGTACGAGCTCATGCCGTACGCCAACGGCCTGCGCCGCAACGTCAAGAACTGCCTAGACGACTTTGGAATTCCGCTGCACCTGTCCACCACCGTCACGCGTGTAATCGGGCACGATCGAGTGGAGGCCGTCGAGGTGAGTCAAGTCGACGAGCACCTGGCGCCCATTCCGGGGACCGAGCGCATTGTTCCGTGCGACACGCTGCTGCTTTCGGTGGGCTTGATTCCCGAGAATGAGCTTTCGGTTGCCGCGGGCGTAGAGCTTGACCCGCGCACGCGGGGCGCCGTGGTGGACCAGAATCTGCAGACGGGCGTGCCGGGTATCTTTGCCTGCGGCAACGTGCTGCACGTGCACGACCTGGCCGACAACGTGACGACCGAGTCTGAGCGCGCCGGCGCGGCTGCGGCGGCGTACGCGCTGGGGACCGGCGCGGGCGCCGTTCCGGACTGCGAGCTCTCGGTCTCCCCTGCCGGCATCGCGGGCTACGCGCTGCCGGGACGCATTACGGCCGTGGCGCTCACCAAGCTCAACTTCCGCGTACGCCGGCCAGTCGATGCCGCCTGCGTGCGTATTCTGGCAGGCGACGAGGAACTGCTTACAGGCAAGGTCCGCCCGTTTAAACCGAGCGTCATGGAGAGCTTCCCGCTGCCGCCAAAGGTGATTCAGCGCGCACTCGACCTAGGTGCTAGCGAAATTGTCCTGTCCGTCGATCCCGTTGAAGAGGCATAGCTCATGAGCAATAACGCAATCGATAAGATGAAATTCAACTGCACCACTTGCCCATCCGAGTGCCTTCTGACCGTAGAGGTAGAGCGTGACGCAGACGGCGCCGTGGCAGAAGTGCGCTCCGTGACCGGCAACAGATGCCCGCGTGGTGATAAGTTCGCACATCAGGAGCTCACCTGCCCCATGCGCGTGCTCACGACGACCGTGGCCGTCTCCGGCGGCGACGAGACGCTGCTGCCCGTGCGCACGGCCGAAGCCATACCGCTGGCGCTCCACGCCCAAGCCATGGCCCTCATCCGCGGTCTAGTGGTCAAAGCTCCCATCCGCATGGGCGACGTCGTGCTAGAGAACCTCCTAAACACCAACATCAACCTAATCGCCAGCATGGACATCGACCGAGCCCAAGTAGCCAATTAGGGACGGAGCTCTTTTAGCTACCCCGCCATCCACCCCACCCTCCTCCGCAGTTGCGGTGAAATACGGACTGTTTTATGGCTTCAGGCCGCTAAACAGTCCGTATTTCACCGCAACTTATGAGGGCTGTCTCTTATACACATCTCCGAGCCCACGAGACCCTAAGACATCTC
>UQIP01000023.1:0-41813 GCA_900541005.1 uncultured Collinsella sp.
GGTGTACGAGACAGGCGTGTTTACGTTCGCCCCCGGCGACATGCTCTTCATGTATACGGATGGAACGATTGAGGCCCGCGACCGCACCGGAGCGTTCTTTGGCGAGCAGCGCTTGCGCGACCTTCTGCTTTCTGTTTCGGGGGAGGGCGTGTCGGGCATTTGCGGCAAGGTCTTGGGCGAGCTTGACCGATTTACCGAATCGGCGCTGGACGATGACATTGCATTGGTGTCCCTTGAGTTTTTACGGGGTCGTTCATAGACGACGCTGGGCGGGCTGAATCCGTACGGTTGGGGAAACGAATGCATCGAGTGGGCTTTTTTGGGGAACCATGGTCGTATGAATGAGTGGAATGACATAGCGGTTTTGACGCCACCAGGCGATATCGACATCGCCACGGTGCCTGCGCTGCGTCGGCGGTTGGATGCTTTGATTGGCCGCGGCGTGCGTCGTGTCGTCATCAACTGTCAGGCTGTTAGCTTTATCGATTCGACGGGCTTGGCATTCCTGCTTACGCGCGCTCGTGAGCTCATGAGGCGAGAAGGCCTGCTTTCGCTCGTCAATGCATCAGGTGAAGTTGTTCGCTTTTTGGAGATTGCTCGTCTTGTCGATATCCTTCATGTCGCGGGGCCGGCACGGGAGTCTATTCCCGCTATTCCGGTGGGGGAGCTGCCTCGCTGGAGTAAGAGCGTCGAGGTCCGTCAGGGTATCGAGAATCTTCCATACTACCGACATCGCATCGCCGAACTCCTTGAATCGCTTCCGTTGCGCCGTGACGAGCGCTACGATGTCGCATTGGCGTCGGGGGAGGCGCTGGGTAATGCCTATGACCATGCGGGCGGCATCGGGTGCGTCCTGACGGTTCAAGCCTATGGCGATCGCGTTGTGGTTGAGGTGCTTGATCGAGGTGCCGGCTATTCTATCGATGAAACGAGCGAGCCGGTTGCATCTGAGGAACGCGGCCGTGGTATCAAGCTTATGCGTATGCTCGTCGATAACGTGGAGGTTGCTCGTCGTACGGACGGCGCCGGCACGCGCGTGCAGATGGTGAAGCTGTTTAGCGGAGCGCTGGAATCGTGTGCCTAGCCAATCGCTTTAGCGCGTTTGGCTACTAAGAACATGCGGCAGACAAGTTTTTTGAAAAAAGTACTTGCGTCTTTTGGACAACTCGCGTAAATTAATAACCCGCAAGCGGACATGGCTCAGTTGGTAGAGCACAACCTTGCCAAGGTTGGGGTCGCGGGTTCGAACCCCGTTGTCCGCTCCATTGCATTTCCGGACCGTTTAGGCGGTCCTTTTTCGGCGAAGTGGCCAAGTGGTAAGGCAGAGGCCTGCAAAGCCTTTACCCCCGGTTCGAATCCGGGCTTCGCCTCCAGGCAACATCCGGGCGCTCCGGCGCCCGTTTTGTTTTACATATGCGGACATGGCTCAGTTGGTAGAGCACAACCTTGCCAAGGTTGGGGTCGCGGGTTCGAGCCCCGTTGTCCGCTCCAACTATCTTACGCGGTTCTAACGAACCGCGTTTTTTATTGACGCTGCGCGAGCCCCGGGCACCCCATCTTGCCCCTCAATCGTCGGTCGCGTACATAAAGTACGCTTCCCTTCTCTTTCGCGGCAACCTGGGGCACCCGGAGCCCGCTCGCTGTCGTGGCCGGGGGAGTGGGCCTTCCGTTCTTTTCACTAATCGGTCGATTCGTCCCGGGAGGCTCGAACCCGAGAGGGAGCGAGCGTTTTGGGTCGTGGCTGTGGCGTTGTTTGCCGCGAATGTCCGCTTTGGGCGTATCATCGTGGGCATCTCGCATAACCTCGTTGCAAGGGAGGTGCGCCCCATGGCTACAGAAAAGTCTTCTTCGCGCTCATGGATGTCCGACGCCGCGATCTATCAGATCTATCCGCGCTCGTTTAAGGATTCGACTGGTTCGGGTCTGGGCGATATTGCGGGCATTACCCAGCAGATGGACTATCTTGAGCGGCTGGGTATCGAGGCCATCTGGCTGAGCCCGTTTTACCCATCGCCTCTTGTCGATGGTGGCTATGATGTGGCGGACTGCTGTGATGTCGACCCACGTCTCGGCTCGCTTGACGACTTCGATGACATGATCGCTGCGGCTCACGCGCGCGGCATCAAGGTCATCGTCGACATCGTGCCTAACCATTCATCCAACCAGCACCCCTGGTTCAAAGCCGCTCTTGCCGCCGACCCCGGATCGTCCGAGCGCGCCCATTATATCTTTCGCGATGGTCGCGGCGAACATGGCGAGCTGCCTCCCACCAATTGGAATGCCAACTTTGGCGGCCCCGCCTGGACGCGCGTTGCGGACGGTCAGTGGTATCTGCACATGTTTACGCCCGAGCAGCCGGACTTTGACTGGTCATGCCCCGAGGTTCACACGTTCTTTTGCGACGTCCTGACATTTTGGAGCGATCGAGGCGTCGATGGCTTTCGCATTGATGTGGCGCACGGTCTTGCCAAGGATCTCGACCGCGATGACCTCGACCGGTGGCATCTCGCCGAGGGCGATGACATGGTTGACGACGGCACTCATCCGCTGTGGGACCGCAACGAGGTCCACGAGATCTATCGCGAGTGGCGCCGCGTGTTCGACCGCTATAATCCGCCGCGCAGCGCCGTTGCCGAGGCGTGGGTGCTGCCCGAGCGCCAGTATCTCTACGCGCGTCCCAACGAGCTTGGCCAGACATTCAACTTTGAGTTCGCCAAGGCCATTTGGACCTATGATGACATGCACGCTGCAATCGAGGAGGGCTTGAAGGCGGCCATCGAATCCGATTCCGCCTCGACCTGGGTACTCTCCAACCATGACGTGCCGCGCGTGGCGACACGCTATGCCCTGCCGCAAATCAAGGCGACGCGCTACCATCAGATTGCGCTCGACTGGCTCTTACGCGACGGGTCGTCTTATGACGAGGACCGTGAACTCGGCGAGCGCCGCGCGCGGGCGGCCCTTTTGCTTGAGCTGGCGCTTCCGGGCTCGGCATACGTGTATCAGGGTGAGGAACTCGGCCTTTTTGAGGTGGCTGACATTCCGTGGGCTGCACTCGAAGATCCCACTGCGACCAATACGCACGGACCGAAGCGCGAGAAGGGGCGCGACGGCTGCCGTGTGCCCCTGCCGTGGGTGGCAGCGGACGATCCCGCACAGGGCGGATCGTTTGGGTTTTCACCGGCCGACGCCGATGCGGCGCCCCATCTGCCGCAGCCTGCATGGTTTTCCGATTACGCTGCCGATAGAGAAGAAGCGGACCCGACATCGATGCTTGCGCTCTATCGTGACGCCCTCTGGCTGCGGCGCAAGCTGCGCAGGTGCGCCAACGATCTTGCGTGGCTCGATCTTGACGGGCGCACCGGCCTTGCGGATGGTGCCGAGGGCGCTGAGGGCGGCGTCATCGCCTATCGCCGCGACAACGGATGGGCGTGTGTGACGAACTTCGGTGCAGCACCCGTGGAGCTGCCGGCGGGCAGGGTCCTGCTCACCTCATCACCGCTTGCAGACGGCAGGCTCGCGCAGGACAGCTCTGCCTGGATCATGCTCGGTGAGATGTAAAGACCTCTTGCGGCGAGTTTGAGTTTGCCTGCACCCTCCGTGGCGGCTGATGTCTTCGCGAGGTTCACGAGGGCGTCGCAAAACTTTTCAAAAAAAGTTCTTGCATAGGATGCGGGCATCACGTAAGATTAATCCTCGTAAGCGGACATGGCTCAGTTGGTAGAGCACAACCTTGCCAAGGTTGGGGTCGCGGGTTCGAGCCCCGTTGTCCGCTCCATTTGGGCGTTTAGCTCAGGGGGAGAGCGCTTCCCTGACACGGAAGAGGTCAGAAGTTCAAATCTTCTAACGCCCACCAAATGTTCGCAGCTCAGAGACTATGTCTCTGGGCTGTTTTGTTTTGGTCGCCAAATGTGGCACCAGATATTGAACTCAAGATCCGCGTGCGATGATCTTCGCATCCCGTAGGGGCACTGGCTGATTGCATACGTCCTGACCGAGCGTGACCGCAACATGTTGGTCAAGCGCAATCTTTTGGATTATTTTGGCGTGAGCGGCTTGGTTTTGGTAGGATTTGTCAGCGGCTTGACTAAGGGCGTTTTATAACTGCCATGCAGGTAGCCGTGTTGGTAACGTTTTACCGACTTGTCAAATATCCCTCATTTATAATGCGTCTGCAAAATGACCAATTGCTTTGACCTGCTGAAACACTATATGTTGTGTTTGAACTAAAAAAAGAATACAGGATATAGATGCGTCTTTGTCGTATGATAGATGGCGGACAGAGAACGAAGACCTTATTCGTCCCATTTGGACACGCCTTTGAGCCGCCTGATCGGCCGCGAGGATTGTCCGCATGAGGACTTATGGTTTATCGAGAACACAGATTGCGCGACGGCGCCGCAAGACAGGGGCAAGCCCTGCCGGGCATCGTTTGGCTCTGAAGCGCAATGAGGCTACGACGCGAAAGAGGCAAGAGGATGAAGATCATCAAGCGCAGCGGCACCGAGGTTGTCTTTGACATCGATAAGATCGTCAATGCCATCCGCGCCGCCAACTTGGAGGTCGAGGAGAGCTCTCGTCTAACCGACCGCCAGGTGGTTTATGCGGCGCAAAACGTCGCCGAGGCATGCGAGAGCGCAGGCCACACCGTTTCGGTCGAGGAGATCCAGGATTTGGTCGAGGACGAGATCATGCGTCTCGACTGCTACGAGGTCGCCCGCCACTACATCATCTATCGCTACGTTCAGAGCCTGAAGCGCCAGAAGAACACGACCGATGACAAGATCCTGTCGCTGATCGAGTGCAATAACGAAGAGGTCAAGCAGGAGAACTCCAACAAGAACCCGACCGTCAACTCCGTTCAGCGCGACTATATGGCCGGCGAGATTTCCAAGGACCTGACCCAGCGCGTGCTGCTGCCCCAGGAGATCGTGGACGCCCACAATGAGGGCCTGATCCACTTCCACGATTCGGATTACTTTGCCCAGCACATGCACAACTGCGACCTGGTGAACCTGGAGGACATGCTCCAGAACGGCACTGTTATCTCGGGTACGCTGATTGAGAAGCCGCACAGCTTCTCGACCGCCTGCAACATCGCGACGCAGATCATCGCCCAGGTTGCTTCCTCCCAATACGGTGGCCAGTCGATTTCGCTGACCCATCTTGCCCCGTTCGTCGAGGTGAGCCGTCAAAAGATTCGCGGCGAGGTCGCCCGCGAGCTCGAGGAGCTCGGCGTTTCCGCATCTCCCGAAAAGGTCCGTGAGGTCGTTGAGGACCGTCTGCGTGACGAGATTCGTCGCGGCGTCCAGACGATCCAGTATCAGGTCGTGACGCTTATGACCACGAACGGCCAGGCGCCGTTCGTGACGGTTTTTATGTATCTTAACGAGGCCCGTACGCCTCAGGAGAAGCATGACCTTGCCATGATCGTGGAGGAGACGCTTCGCCAGCGCTACGAGGGCGTTAAGAACGAGGCCGGCGTTTGGATTACTCCGGCGTTCCCCAAGCTTATCTATGTGCTCGAGGACGATAACGTTCACGAGAATTCCCCGTACTTCTACCTGACCCAGCTGGCCGCTAAGTGCACCGCCAAGCGCATGGTGCCCGACTATATCTCTGAGAAGAAGATGCGCGAGCTCAAGCTGTCGAAGGGCGAGACCGCGGGCAACGGCGACTGCTATACCTGCATGGGTTGCCGCAGCTTCCTGACGCCCGATCGCTCCGGTAACGGATTTAACAACGTGGCCAACGCGCTGAACTATGACCCGAACAAGCCCAAGTACTACGGTCGCTTTAACCAGGGCGTTGTGACCATCAACCTGCCCGATGTCGCGCTGAGCTCGCATCAGGACATGGACAAGTTCTGGAAGATCTTCGACGAGCGCCTTGAGCTGTGCCACCGCGCCCTGCTGTGCCGTCATGAGCGTCTGATGGGTACGCTTTCGGATGCCGCACCGATTCTTTGGCAGTACGGTGCCCTCGCCCGCCTGAAGAAGGGCGAGACGATCGACAAGCTGCTCGTGGGCGGTTACTCCACCATTAGTCTGGGTTATGCCGGCCTGTATGAGTGCGTCAAGTACATGACGGGCCACAGCCACACCGAGAAGGAGGGCACGCCCTTTGCCATGGCCGTCATGCAGCGCATGAACGACAAGTGCGCGGAGTGGAAGGCCGAAAGCGATATTGACTTCTCGCTGTACGGTACCCCGCTTGAGTCGACGACCTACAAGTTCGCCAAGTGCCTGCAGCGTCGTTTTGGCATCATCCCGGGCGTGACGGACAAGGGCTACATCACCAACAGCTACCACGTCCACGTGTCCGAGGAGATCGACGCATTCGACAAGCTCAAGTTCGAGGGTATGTTCCAGCAGCTTTCGCCGGGCGGTGCCATCTCCTACGTCGAGGTTCCCAACATGCAGGACAACCTCAAGGCTGTCATCCGCGTGATGCAGTACATCTACGACAACATCATGTACGCCGAGCTCAACACCAAGAGCGATTATTGCCAGGTGTGCGGTTACGACGGCGAGATCAAGATTGTCGAGGATGACGGCAAGCTGGTGTGGGAGTGCCCCAATTGCGGCAATCGTGACCAGGAGAAGATGAATGTCGCCCGTCGTACGTGCGGCTACATCGGTACCCAATTCTGGAACCAGGGCCGAACCGAGGAGATCCGCGACCGCGTACTGCATCTCTAATAACCATCCCAGGCCGCCCCGTAGCGAGGCCCCGGACCTTTACTCGCTATTTCGGACAGTCCTGGCTCACGACGGAGGCGCCACTGGCGCCTCCTGTTCGTGCGGAACTTATATCGAGCAAAGGTCCGGGGCCTCGCTACGGGGCGGCCAAGTTGACGTAGCTGAGATGCAGCATGCGGTCTGCTCGCTCCTCGAAGTTCTTAGCGGAAATGAGTTGACTTGCAACAACGCTTTGCTTGCGAAGTCGGTTGAGCTGCAACTCAGTATTTATTAGACCTCGAACCCTATACTCGATGTTCGCTTCGTTCACCGAGTATCGCTCGCGAGGGGTCTGGAGTATATCGTCCCGCCCGCAGTTCTGCAGCGAGCGCAGCGAGCGAAGCTGTTTGAGGACGGGATGATATACTCCAGACCCCCAGAAAGGTTACCTATGAACTACGCGAACATTAAGTATTTCGACATTGCTGATGGAGAAGGCGTTCGTACTTCTCTGTTTGTGAGCGGGTGCCGTCGTGGGTGCAAGAACTGCTTTAACTCTGTCGCGTGGGACTTTGCTGCGGGCGAGCCGTTCGATCGTGCCGTCGAGGACAAGATTATCGAGAGCCTCGATCATCCCTTTATTGACGGCCTGACGATTCTGGGCGGCGAACCTATGGAGCCCGAGAATCAGGCGGGACTCGTTGAGTTTGTCGAGCGCGTTCGTGCCGCTTATCCTGCGGGGTCAGGAAAGACCATTTGGTGTTTTACCGGCGACGTGCTCGAGGAGCTTATGCCGGGTGGTCGTCACCATACCGAGGTCACGGACCGTATCCTTGCCTGCCTCGATATGTTGGTGGATGGCCCGTTTGTTCAGGATCTGTACGATATCTCATTGCGCTTTAGGGGCTCGAGTAACCAGCGTGTAATCGATATGAACGCTACGCGCGACCGTGCTGAGCGCGAGGGCGTTGTGCTTTGTGATGCGGTTGAACTTTGGCGTGATGATCCGGTCTATTCGACCCATACTATGTAGCTTGTGGTCGATGCCGAAGAGCGTGGTACCATAGCGCGAACGCAAAATCGGAAAAGTGAGGCCCAGATGGTCGATCAGGAAAAAGTCGAGGCCGCCATTAAGCTGTTGCTTGAGGGCATAGGCGAGGACCCAACTCGTGAGGGCCTGCTGGAGACCCCGGCGCGCGTTGCCCGTATGTATGGTGAGATCGCCGGCGGTATGGACCAGAGTGCCGAAGAGCACCTGTCCAAAACCTTTGCCGTCGCCTCGAACGACTTGGTTATCGAGCGCGACATCACGTTTTACTCGCTGTGCGAGCATCATCTGCTGCCGTTTTATGGCAAGGCTGCGATCGGCTATATCCCTAACGGTCGCGTGGCGGGTCTGTCTAAGCTCGCTCGCACGGTTGAAGTCTATGCCCGTCGTCTGCAGCTGCAGGAGCAGCTGTGTGCGCAGGTTGCCGACGCTCTCATGGATTATCTCGCTCCCCAGGGAGCGATTGTGCTCATGGAGGCTGAGCATATGTGCATGACCATGCGCGGCGTGCAAAAGCCCGGCACCAAGACCGTGACGCTCGCTCGCCGCGGCGTCTTTGAGACCGATCCCGCGCTCGAGGAGCGGTTCTTTAGGATGCTGGGCCGATAGCATGAGGGTCGTCAACGACTTTACATCGAAGACCGATGAGGGGACGTCGCGTCGCGGCTTCATGGCTTCGGGCCTGGCCCCCTTTGGTGCCATGCCTCGCATTGATTACATTTGTGCCAACGGGCTGTTTCGGCGGCACCTGGGCAACATTGCGCAGTTGGAATCGGGGCGCATCTTCTGCCGCCACGGTATTGACCATCTGCTCGATGTCGCTCGCATTATGTGGATCAAGAATCTCGAGGAGCAGCTCGAATTTGACCGCGAGGTCATCTACGCCACGGCACTTCTTCACGATATCGGCAAAGATGAACAGTATGAATCGGGTATATCCCATGATGTTGCAAGCGAGCGCGTCGCTGATGCAATTCTCGGCGGCATGCCCGATGACGTGGCGTTTGAGCCGGCCGATGCCGCAGCCATTAAGACGGCCATTCTGGGCCATCGAAAGCTGCGCGTGAACAGCCAACCGCTTGAGCGTCTGCTCTATGCGGCCGACAAGGCCTCGCGCGCCTGCTTCGCATGCCCCGCGCGCAATGCTTGCAACTGGAGCGATGATAAAAAGAACCTGTCGATTCGCGTGTAGTTAGTTTGCGCGGTCGGGGTTCTAAACGAAGGAGACGATCGCGATGAGTAACAAAAAGCTGCCCGAGAATGCAACCAAGACTGAAGGCGCCGAGCTCGCCCGCCGTGGCAGGGGCGAAATATCCACCGCAACGGCGGTGCCCCACGTGAGCTATGACGATCTGCGCCATGCCGACCGTATTGTCATTGACGGGCTTGAGGTTTTTGCCAACCATGGTGTGTATCCCGAGGAGAACGCGCTGGGCCAGAAGTTCATCGTGTCCTTGGTGCTCTATGCCGACCTGCGCGCTGCGGGGGAGCACGATAACCTGGACGCCTCGATTGACTACGGCTCGGTGTGCCACGATGTCGATGGCTATCTGCGCGAGCATACGTTTAGGCTCATCGAGGCGGCAGCTGAGGGTACGGCCCAGATGCTGCTGCGCCGTTATCCCTCGCTGCTTGGTGTGCGCATCAAGCTCGATAAGCCTTGGGCGCCCGTCGGTCTTCCCCTGGCAAGCTGCGGTGTCGAGATCGAGCGCGTGCGCTAACCGGTACTAATATGTCTCTATGGGTGGCTGCTTGAGCCGCTGGGACAGTGCTCTATTGTTGGGGCAGTATGTGTCGAGCAGGACGTGGAACCGCTGGTTGTGGCTTGGCTCGAGCAAGTGGACGAGCTCGTGGGCGACAACCATGTCGAGGCATTCGATGGGATAGGCGGCAAGTTCGTGTGCGATGCGAATGGCGCCGGATTTGGGAGTGCATGAGCCCCAACGCGTTTTCATGCTGCGTACGGAAACGCGAGAAACGGCGACACCCATTGCGATTTCGTATGCGTGCACCATATCGCGCAGCGCCGATGTGACTTCGGACGTATAGAGCTGGTCGATGTGGGCTTGGAGCTCATCGGACGTTAGGCCGTCGAGGATTGCGTGCCGCTTGGTCTGTGGGCTTTCATCCGATTTATCGGTACCCATAAAACTTGCGAAGGTGGCCTGTTTGGGTCGCGGTGCGGGTGATGCAAAGTTGTGATCGAGCGCATCCTGTACCGTGATGGGCTTGCCCCAAAGTGCAATGATGGACGAGGGACTGAGCGGCTCTCGCGCCGTCGCCTGACGTCGCTCACGCTGGGCAAGTCGGTTGACAATCCAGGCACTGTTGCGCTTTACAAACGCTTCGATGCGCTCGCGGCTGGCGCCGAGCGGTGCACTGGCGTGGACCTCACCACTCGATGTGACGCGTAGGTTGAAGTTCTTGACGCGCTTTTTGGTAACTACGACGGGGATGGGCGTCCCATCCGGTCGGGATACGGAAATCGTAAACTGCTGCGTCAAAAGCGGTCCTTCAGATTGGGGACGGGCCGGCATGTCGACCGTTCGGCATGCCGGCCCGCTCAAGGGATGTGAAATTAATAACGCTCGAAGAAGGCAAGCGCGTTGTCGCTGCAGAGCTTTTGCATCACGGTCTTGCCAAAATGCTTGGAAAGCATGTTCTGGAACTCGGGCATCTTGCTGGCATCGGAGAGGAAAGCGGGCACAGTGGCGCCGTCCCAGTCGCCGCCGAGCGCGATGACGTCCTCGCCGCCCAGGTCGAGCCAGTGCTCGATATGTGCCGCCAGCTGGTCGAAGGTGACGTCTGCGGCGGTCTTGTCGGTTGCGCCGTTGGAAAGGAACTCGCTGCAGTAGTTGAGGCCGACGATGCCACCCATGTCGCGAATGGTGCGGAACTGGTCGTCGGTAAGGTTGCGTTTGGCGCCGCAAACCGCACGGGAGTTGGAGTGGCTGGCGACGAAGGGACGCGTGGCGCGGGCGGCGACCTCGTCAAAGCACTCATCGTTGAGGTGGGAGACGTCAAGTACCATGCCGGCGTGCTCCATCTGCGTAAGCGCCTCGATGCCGGCGGCGGTGAGGCCGGCGTGGGTGTCGTGGCCGCTCGCGAGCGGTCCCTGCGCGTTCCAGCTGAGTGATGACATGAGTACGCCCAGGCTCTTGAGCACCTCGATCAGCGCGGGGTCTTCGGCAAAGAACGTCGCGTTTTCGATGGTGTGGATGCAAGCGACCTTGCCGTCCTTGAGCGCAGGGCGAATGTCTGCCGCGCTGCGTACGTTGACCATGCGGTCGTGGTTGAGCATTGCCTGGCCGCTCATGTGTGCCATGATCTGCGCCTGGAAGCGCGCAGCGTGGGCGGTGGGAATCTCATCGGGGACAAACGTGGCGAAGCACTGTGCCCACGGCGTGTTGCCGATCTTTGCGAGCGAGATGGCGCAGGCGTTGCCCTCGATGAGGTCGAAATCTTGCGGATGCGTTTCGTCGCCGGGGAAATAACCGTCGGTGCCGGCGGTAAAGCGCAGGTCGAGATCGAGCGTGGCCCAGCCGATGCGGTCGGCGGTGTCGCAGTGTAGGTCAAATACGGGATATGCCATGGTTCCTCCGGTTGCAGCGTTTCTTTGCAAACTGTCTTTGAATTGTATGACTAGGGTATAGTTAGCGCCATATGTTCACGGCGGCCCGCGTTGTGCGCCGCCCTTATCACGGAGGTTACCATGTCCAACCAGGGCAAGAAGGTCAAGACTCATTATCGCGGCACGCTCGACGACGGCACGCAGTTCGATAGCTCCTACGATCGCGGCGAGCCGCTGGAGTTCACCTGCGGCGCCGGTCAGATGATCAAGGGCTTCGACGCCGCTGTTGTCGACATGCAGGTGGGCGAGAAGAAGACCGTGCACATTCCTGCTGCCGATGCCTACGGCGAGCACAACCCCGAGATGGTTATTACCTTCCCGGCCGAACAGGTTCCCAACATCGAGCAGATCGAGAAGGGCATGAAGCTTTTCCTGTCCACGCCGAGCGGCATGCCCGTCCCCGCCGTGGTCATAGACGTAACGCCCGAGGCCGTGACGCTCGACGCCAACCACGAGCTGGCCGGCAAGGACCTCAACTTTGATATCGAGCTCGTTGAGGTCGAGGGTTAGAGTATGCCTGAACGCTTGGTTTCGACGACATGCTTGGGAAATCTCAACGATCCGTCCTATGAACTCCTGCTTCGCCGGAAGTTGGGCGGCGTCTTTGAAGTTGACGAGCTGCTGCTCGATTGGGACCAGGCTGATGTATGCGCGCTTGTGGGCGTGACGGAGCTGGGGCGCACGGTCGATGTTCGGCTGGATGCTGCCGACGGCGGTCGTTTTACCGACGGCGACGTGCTCGCCATCGACCGTTCGGGCATGGTGCCCGTGGCGGTTGTCGTGCGCCTGCGCAGTGCCGAGGTTTATTTGGTCGAAGTTGACCGCATGGACCCGATTGCGCTCGCGCATGCGTGCTGGGAGATCGGCAATATGCACGCGCCGCTTTTCCGAGGCGATTCGGACGAGTATACCGTGCGCATGTATACGCCGGTGCAGCCTGTTTTGGGCCGCATGCTCCGGGGCGTCGAGGGCGTTCGGCTCTCGGTGGTTACCCGTGAACTCGATGCGGACCGGCGCTTTGCGTCGAGTGCGGCGGATGCCGTCGTGAGCATGGCTCCCGACTTTACCATCGTAAAAAAGACGCGCGGCTAAGCGCGTGTATACGCAAGGCGGGCTTTGAGGGGCGACCAATCAAGGTCCGTCTTGCTGTTGATAGGAGGCTTTGGGGAAGCATATGGGTCTTGAGGGAATCAAGCTGATTGCATGCGATTTGGACGGCACGTTGCTGCATCCGGGGGAGCACGAGCCGCGTTCCGAGGCCTTTGAGCTCATCGATGAACTGCATCGTCGCGGCATCGTGTTTATGCCGGCGAGCGGTCGTCAATATGCGAGCTTGCGCTACCTGTTTGCCCCGGTGGCCGATGAGCTCGCCTATGTATGCGAAAACGGAGCCCTAGTGATGAACGAGGGGCGTGCCGTTGTCAAGCGTTCCATGGAGCGTAGCCTTGCTATGGATATCGCGAATGCCGTGGTTGCGTATCCCCATGCCGACGTGACCCTTTCGTGTGAGGGACACCTCTACACCATGAGCGGCAACGATGCGTTCGTCGACCATTTGCGCTATGAGGTCCACTGCGATGTGGCGGTGGTCGACCGTCCTGAGGACATCGACGAGGACGTCATTAAGATTGCCTTCCAGACGCCCGAGGTGGATCAGCCGGCGGCCCTGGAGTATTTTGAGCGCCACTTTAGCGATCGAGTCGATGTCATGACATCGGGAACCGAATGGACGGACTTTATCGGCTTTGATTCGGGTAAGGGTTCCGCGCTTGCCGATTACGGTCGTGCCCTGGGTATTTCGCCCGATGAGATGATGGCGTTTGGCGATAACGAGAACGACCGCGACATGCTCAACGTAGTGGGCCATCCTTATCTAATGGAGAGCTGCAATCCCTCTATGCGTGGCATCAACGACCGCGTCCGCTATGTGCACACGGTCGAAGAAGAACTGCGTCGCCTGCTTGCCGAGTAGGCATGTTCCGAACATTTACCGGCAGTCGGGGCAAAGGCCCTCGAAGATGGTGTAGTGCGACGTGACGTGCCAGCCGATTTGCTCGGACGCCTTGGTGTCGAGCTGGGCATCGAAGGGGAGCGGTACGTCGATGACGCGGCTGCACGAGGTGCAGATGATATGCGCATGCGGCTCGATCGTGCGATCGAAGCGGCTGCCGCCCGGCGTCTTGATGGAGAGAATCTCGCCGGCGTCGGCCAAGAGATTGAGGTTGCGGTAGACCGTGCCGCGGCTGATTTTGTCATCCTGCGCGCGCACGACGTTGTAGATTTCGTCGGCGGTGGGATGGTTATAGCTTTGGCGCACGGCGTCAAGAACCAGCTTTCGCTGCCTGGTATTCCTTCTTTGCACCGCCATGCGCCTCGCCTCTTTTCTGTCAACGGTCGTAGGTAAATGATACCGTATTTAGCACACAATACTAATAACGAGGCGTGAAACTGTCTTCATTGGCAAGTGGGGCTCGGGCCTGGGCGTCTACGAGGCGAAAACGTGTTCCCATGCGCTCGTAGGAGGCATGAAGCGCCTCGAGATGAGATAGGACGTTTGCTGGAGCTCCCTGTATCTCCATCTCGACTGAGCCGTCTTCCATGTTACGCACCCAGCCGGTGAGCGCGCGTGCCTGCGCGAGGTTGGTGTTGGTAAAGCGAAAGCCAACGCCCTGGACTTGCCCCGCCCAGCGCAGGAAATAGCGCAGGGGAGTGTCTTGAGTGGCCTCGTCGCTTGCGAGCACAGTAAGCCTGCGGCGCAGCTCGAGCTCGACGTTTGATGGTTTTTGAGGCTCTCGACTGCCGCCGGTGACGCTGGAGAAGAACGTATCGAAGAGGCCCATAGCTATGCCTGCTTGCCTGCGTCGGCCGGGAAGGTTATGCCGGCCTGCTGGCGCACGGCATCCATGATGCGCAGTGAGACGAGTGTGACATCGCGGTAGTGGCCAAGCTCGTGGCGTCCCGCCGGGGTCTCCCAAATCTCTTCCTTGACGTTATCGATGCCGCCGATGGCGGTGATAAAGTCTGTGAGTTCGTATTCCATAGTGTTGCTCGATTTGGGCAGGTCGAGCACGCGGCCGTTGTCTCCCTGTTCGCGCGGTGCCTCGGTCGCCGAGCCGCGTACGACGTCGCCGCGATAGTCGATGCGGACGTTGCGGGGCGTGGACAGATGGTCGATCTGGATAGTGCCACGCTCGCCTTCGATCTGCGAGGGCAGCAGGTCATTCGTAATTTTGGAGTGCGCGAGCTCGACGGAGATACGGCCACCGCCGTAGCTGGCGAGGATGGAACCGCAGCCATCGATGGGGCCGTGCGTGAGCTGTCGCGTGGTGGGATCGAGCAGAGTGGTCATGCTCGTAAGGCCGGAGGGCATGCCAAAGATCTCGACCATGGGCTCGACGGTATAGACGCCAATGTCCATGAGGGAACCCGATGCTATATTGCAGTCGAAGATATTGGTGGCGCGTCCCGCGAGAATCTCGTTGTAGCGCGAGGAATACTTGCCAAAGCGCAATGAGGCGCGGCGGATGGGGGCGATCTCGCCCAGGGCGTCCTCGATGGCGTGGAAGGCGGGATCGTGGAGGGGACGCATGGCCTCGAGGGCCACGACACCTGCTGCCTCGGCAGCGCGGAAGACTTCCAGCGCCTGCACTTCGGTGGCGCAGAAGGGCTTCTCGACGATGACATGCTTGCCACCGGCGATGCAGGCAAGGGCCTGCTCGTAGTGGAGCGCATTGGGGCTGCCGATGTAGACGGCGTCGACGTCGTCGGCGGACGCAAGCTCGTCAAGTGCGGTGAAGTTACGCTCGCCGCCGTGTACGGCGGTAAAGGCGGCGCCGCGCTCGGCATCGCGCGAGAGCGTGCCCACAAACGCGGCTTGGTCGTTGGCGTTGACGACTTGGATAAAGTCGTCGGTGATCATGGATGTGCCGATGGTCGCGATGCGCAGCATACGTCCCCCTTGCGTTGTTTGGTCTACAGGATGAGTGTAGCGCGTGGGGATATAAAGCTGCGCGAAAACGCTATTACAGGTCGCTCTCGTTAAAGCCGGTGTCGATATCGAGGTTACTGCCGTCGGCCGCCGTGGTGGCGAGCTCATCGCAGCGCTCATTGAGCTCGTGGCCGGCATGCCCCTTAACCCAGATGAACTCAACCTTGTGCTTGCTTTTGGCGGTGAGTAGGCGCTCCCACAGGTCGCGGTTCTTGACGGGCTGCTTGTTGGCGGTTTTCCATCCGCGCTTTTTCCAGCCGTCGATCCAGTGCTTGTTAAAGGCGTTGACGACGTACTGCGAATCGGAATGGACCTCGACCTCGCAGGGGCGGTTAAGTGCCTCGAGCGCCACGATGACCGCCATGAGCTCCATGCGGTTGTTGGTGGTCTTGGCGTAGCCGCGCGAAAGCTCGGAGGTGAAGGTCTTGCCGGCGGGGTTGGTGTATTTGAGCACGGCGCCGTAGCCGCCGCGTCCCGGATTTGATCGGGCCGAGCCGTCGGTATAGATGATGACCTTCACGGGCTTCCTTTCGTTGGGTACGTTTCGTGTGAGTGACCATTGTAGCGCCATGCCCGCCGGGGGCTAGCAATCTACGATTTCTACCCCGTCTTCCGACAGTTAGTTGGCATGGATGATGCGGTTGAGCTCGTCGAGGTATTGCTGCAAGAGGAGAGAGGGCTTGCGCTCGTCGTGCATGATATAGCCTACGTGCATCGTTGGGGCGTCTGCTAACGGGATCGATGCCATACCCCATTGCATTTCATTGGAGAGGACACCGGTCGACAGGGTGTAACCGTTTGACGTGATAAGTAAGTTAGTAAGTGTTCCGCGGTCCGAGATTCGTATGTTGCGGTCGCAAGGGATATAGCTAAAAGGTTCCTCGGCGTAATAGAAGGAGTTCGAGGTGCCTTGCTCAAAGCTATAACGCGTATAGGGTGTAAGGTCGGCAAGGGACAGCTGCGGGCGGCGGGCAAGCGGGTGGCGCTCGCTAACGAAGACGTGGACCGTCGCGTCGAATAGGGGATGGAAGCTCGCGCGCGCATCGGCAAAAGCCTTCTGCAGAACGCGGGCGTTAAAGTCGTCCAGATAGAGGATGCCGATGTCGCTGCGAAATGCGCGGACGTCATCGATGATCTGCGACGTGGTGGTCTCGCGCATGATGAACTCGAACTTGCTGTCGCGGCAGCGCTCGACCACGTTGACAAAGGCCTCGACCGAAAAGGCGTAGTGCTGGGCGGAAATGGCGAGGCGGGCTTGCGGGGTACCGCCGTCCTCGTAGCGCGCCTCGAGCATGTCGGCCTGCTCTACGACTTGGCGCGCATAGCCCAAAAGCTCGGTGCCGTCGTTGGTGAGCGTGACGCCGCGGCTGGAGCGCGTAAAGATCTCCAGGTGGAGCTCCTGTTCCAGGCTTTTGACGGCGTTTGAGATGTTGGACTGAGCGGTATAGAGGCGCTGAGCTGCGGCGTTGATTGAGCCGGACTCTGCCACGGCAATCAGAAAACGAAGCTGCTGAAGGGTCATCGACGCCATCCTTTCGATTGCTATCTATAAAACCGATAACAGGTTAGCGCTTTTAAGTGATTGACCGAGCGAAACAATGCTCGTACTATTCAAAACACACAAAGGCGGTAGGTAATTAAGCCAACCACGGAACGGGATGCGAAAGGAGGCCCGCATATGAATTGCTTACCAAGACGAATGCCGGGCTCCTGTTTGCGCCCGTCGGCGTGATCAGGAGACAGCGACTTACTTCTCTCTAATTTATTAACTTTTGTTCGATCAAGGAGATCATCATGAGCCAGTTCATCAACAACCCCGAGCACACCTTTGGTTTCGATACCCTGCAGCTTCACGTTGGCCAGGAGAGCGCCGATCCCGCATCCGACTCCCGCGCCGTGCCTATCTACCAGACCACGAGCTATGTGTTCCGCAATTCCCAGCACGCCGCCGACCGCTTTGGTCTTGCCGACGCCGGTAACATCTACGGCCGTCTGACCAACTCCACCCAGGGCGTCTTCGAGGACCGTATCGCCGCACTCGAGGGCGGTGTGGCAGGTCTTGCCGTCGCCTCCGGTGCTGCTGCCATCACCTATACCCTGCAGGCTCTTGCCCAGGCCGGTGACCACGTGGTGGCTCAAAAGACCATCTACGGTGGCTCCTACAACCTGCTGGAGCATACGCTCTCCCAGTTTGGCGTCGAGACCACCTTCGTCGATGCCCATAACCTGGAAGAGGTCGAGGGGGCCATCAAGGACAACACCACGGTCATCTATCTCGAGACGCTCGGCAACCCCAACTCCGACATCCCCAACATCGACGCTATCTCCGAGATCGCCAAGAAGCACGGTCTGCCGGTTGTCGTCGACAACACCTTCGGCACCCCGTATCTGTTCCGTCCGCTGGAGCATGGTGCCAACATCGTCGTCCACTCCGCAACCAAGTTCATCGGCGGTCACGGCACTTCGCTGGGCGGTGTGATCGTCGACGGCGGTAACTTTGATTGGAAGGCGAGCGGAAAGTACGCCCAGATCGCTGAGCCCAACCCCTCCTACCACGGTGTTTCGTTTGCCGAGGCTGCCGGTCCCGCCGCCTTCGCGACCTATGTCCGCGCTATCTTGCTGCGTGACGAGGGCGCCTGCATCAGCCCGTTCAACGCCTGGGTCCTGCTCCAGGGCACCGAGACTCTGTCGCTGCGCGTTGACCGTCATGTCGAGAACACCAAGAAGGTCGTTGAGTTCCTGGTTGGTGACAGCCACGTCGCCAAGGTGAACCACCCGAGCCTGTCCGAGCACCCCGATCACGAGCTCTATCAGAAGTACTTCCCCAACGGTGGTGCCTCGATCTTTACCTTTGAGATTAAGGGTGGCCAGGAGGCGGCTTGGAAGTTCATCGATCATCTGCAGGTGTTCTCGCTGCTTGCCAACGTGGCCGACGTCAAGTCGCTCGTCGTTCACCCGGCTACCACCACGCACTCCCAGCTCTCTGCCGAGGAGCTCGCCGAGCAGAACATCACGCCCTCCACGATCCGTCTTTCCATCGGTACCGAGAGCGCCGAGGATATCATTTGGGATCTGAAGCAGGCCTTCGCCGCGCTGGACGAGTAAGGCGACTTGTGCAAGGACCCCTTGCGACTCGATAGGTATAACTGCATAAAATGCCTGCTCAAGGCGCCTGTGCGAACAATGGTTGCACAGGCGCCTTTTTTGCATAGAGCGGGTGCAAAAACAGGGTTTTTGACACGCTTTATGCATTTGAGTTGTGGAAAACTCCTGTTGAGAGGATGTGAGTTTTACGCAATTGACGTGCGCCTTTTGAGTAAAACCGCAGGTCGCGATTTGCTCGGGGTACTATGCAGCGCGATCGAATCACACGCAGCTCAAACGCAGCAAAAACGCACTACGGAGGTTTCCAGCTACATGAGGATCGATTCACGAAAACCGAAAGCCGCCGCCCTTTCCGCCGCTCTGACCGTGGCACTTTTGGCGGGCGCCGGTGCAACTGATGCCCACGCCGCAACACTGTCCGATACGGTTGGATCTACGCCGTCCGAGACGACGCTGGTACAGCCCGTTGACTATCGCGGCGATGGTTATGGTTCCATGCAGGAGTGGAACGCCTCGATGGAGGCCAAGCGCGATTCCCTGGAGATGCGCGCTCAGATCATTATGAATATGTATGGCGACTATGCCACCGATGACGAGCGCGCTGTGTTGCAGGGTTGCATCGACGGTGCGGGTAACCTGTTGACGATGGGGGAGGTCGACGCCAAGTCGACCGAGCTCGATGAGCTGCGCGCTGCGCTTGAGGATGCCAAGCGCGAAGCGCTCGAGGCTGCCGCCGAGGCGGAGGCTGCCGAGGCCGCCCGGGCTTCGTACTACAACGCCGGTTACACTCCGTCCTATGCGTCTGCCGCGTCCTACGCGAACGGATCGGGCCTGACGCGCTCTGCGGGTGTCAATAACTACAACGGGCGCCGCGAGACCTATTACAGCAGCAATGTGCTTTATCACTATCGCACGGGCGAATGGACTCAGGATTCTGAGGGCTTCTGGCGCGATTCCGACGGCTATTACGTTGTTGCCGCGGGCGATATGGCCCAGGGCTCGACCTTTACGGGCTCCAAGGGTGATTGCAAGGTCTATGACTCCGGCTGCGCTGCCGGAACCACCGACTACTACACCGGTTGGTAATTTTTCTGCATCACGGATATTTGGCGGACGGGCGTCTTTACCGAGCTTTAGGGCAACGTAAGGACGTCCGTTCTATGTATGCGTTTGAGTTAACAGAGCCCTTACCGTGGCGGTACGCTGGGCGTATGGATGCGGGGCACACTGGTTCTTGAGAAATAAGGTCTTTCTCTTGGAGGAAGTGGTCTTGTGAATGCTCGAGATATTGCCGTTGCCGCCGTCGCGTTGATGCTTGGTTGCCTTGGTCCCACGGCCGCGCTCGTCGCGGGCATGCAGGGGACATGCGGGGCTGCTCCTATCGTGGTCGGCGCGCTGATCGCGGCCACGCTGCTGGGAAGCGCCGGTGTTGTCCTTTGTCGCGACGATGAGGACGAGGTGTCGGGGTCGCAACGCTAACTGTTGTGAGATCGGCCGCCGGTCATAGACGAAGATGAAGGCCGCCGCAGGGGGAAAGGTTCCCTTGCGGCGGTTTTGCTGTTAAGGCTGTTGAATGCGGCGCGTTGGCGCTACCAGCTTTTCTCGATATCGCGGATGCGCCGATAGAGCCACTCGTTCTGTGGCGCCTGGATATCGTGTTTGGCTGCGAGGCGGCAGATGGTGCCCGCGAACTCATCAACCTCGGTTTTGCGCCTTGCGATGCGGTCTTGAGCCATCGAGGGCATACCGGCGGGGTCGATTCCCTCGATGAGGTGCACCATTTGCGTCAGGTCTGCCTCGGTCAGCTCAACGCCCTCGGCGTTGGCGACCGCAAGCGTTTCGCGCATGGCAGAAACAAAGCAGCGACGCTGCTCGGAGCCCGGCTCCGTGGCGCTTCCGTAGGTCCCGCCGTAGGCCATGCAGGTCTGGTTGATGCCGTCGTTGAGCATGAGTTTGGCCCACATGCGGTGCGCAATGTCGCGCTCGACGGTATGGGCGATGCCACAGCGCGTGTAGAGCCCGTCGATAGCGGCGACGGTCGCGGAGTCGGTGCCGGCCGCCGCGCCAAAGCGGATCTCGCCCGCATTGGTAAAGGTGAGCGCGCCATTGAGAAACACGGCGTCCATGCCCTGGCAGATACCAAGAACGGTATGCTCCCAGCCAAAGCGTTCGGCAATCTTTTGCTCGCTCGTAATACCGTTGCACAGCGAGGCGATGAGCGTGTTGGGTCCCACGACGCGCTCCATAGTCTTGAGTGCTTGGTCGAGACCGGTGGTCTTGACCGTCAGGATGACCAGATCGGCGGGCGCTGCCTCGCTGGCGCGGACGGACGTGAGATCGCAAGGCTTTCCGTTGACGGTGAGCGCATCGCCCGCGTGACGCTCAAAACGGGCGTCATCCATAACGTATTCGACGGTGTCATTGCCGAGGGCCTTGGCAATCATGCTGCCGTAGAGCAGGCCGACGCCGCCCTTGCCGATAAAGGCGACCTTGTTGATCTGCATGTGAATCATCTCCCCATGTAAAAGGCGCCCGCGTAAGGGGCGCCTGATGGATTGTATGCTGCCAGGGTGATTGGTGGGTGCGCGGGGCGGCTGTTATGAAAAAGAAACTATTGCGCTGTGCGCTTATGCCGCGGGGCAGACCGCAAAGACGCGGGCGGGGTATCCGACGCCATCGCGGACCTTGGGGAAGGTGCAGAAGATGACGGCGCCTGTGGCGGGAAGCTCGTCCAGATGGTCCATGACTTCGATTTGATGGCGGTCGACCGAGAGGATGTATTGCTCGCCGGGGTAGGGGTAGGCGTCCTCGCACGTGGTGATGCCCGGCTCCTTTCATCGGGCTTTTTGCTGATGTTAAAGCGGTGCCGTGACGGCCTGATTTCTGCTGCGTTACGATACGTTCTCAATTGCGATTCCGATGTGTTTCGATGACGTGACGGGTTTGTTTCGCCTTGTCAGGGCTTCGATGGGAGGGGAGGGGCCGTGCAATATCGCGTTGACCCCAAAAGCGGCAACCGTATCTCGGCGTTGGGGCTGGGCTGCATGAGGTTTCCCGGTGCGCCGGGACGCCCGGATGCGAAGACAGCCGACGCCATCATCTCCCGTGCGGTGGAGCAGGGGATTAACTACCTGGACACGGCCTATCTCTATCCCGGCAACGAGGCTTGTGTGGGTGCGTCGCTTGAGCGCCTGGGCTTGCGCGACCAGGTTTTGCTCGCAACCAAGCTGCCGCATGCTTCGTGCAAATGCGCGGAGGATTTCGACCGGTTCTTCGACGAGCAACTGCGCCGCCTGCGGACCGACCATATCGACTATTACCTCATGCACAACATTACCTCGCCCGCCCAGTGGGAACGTGTGGTGGCGTTGGGCATCGAGGACTGGATCGCGCGTCAAAAGGCGGCGGGGCGCATTCGCCAGATTGGTTTTTCGTACCACGGCAGCGCGGCGGATTTCCTGACGATGCTCGATGCATATGAGTGGGACTTTTGCCAGATCCAGTACAATTACGCTGGAGAGCGATATCAGGCGGGAACAGCGGGGCTCATGGCCGCCGCCGAGCGAGGCCTCGCGGTGTTTGTGATGGAGCCACTGCTGGGCGGGCGTTTAGCGGGCAAGCTGCCGCCACGGGCCCGCGCTGTGCTCGATAGTGCCCGTGACCCGCATTTGCGCACTCCTGCCGCCTGGGGTCTTTCGTGGGTCTGGAATCATCCTCAGGTGACGATGCTGCTTTCGGGTATGACCGATATCGCGCAGGTGGATGAGAACGCGGTGTTGGCCGATCGGGCCCTGCCGGATTCGATGACTGCCAACCAGCTCGACACGATCGCGCACGTGCTGGATGAGTTTGAAAAATCGAATCGCGTGCCCTGCACGGGATGCGGCTATTGCATGCCGTGCCCTAAAGGCATCAATATCCCTGGATGTTTTGCCGCCTACAACGCAAGCTATGCGCACAGCTGGTTTACGGGTCTATCGCAGTACTTTACGGCGAGTGCGGTGCGCACAAGCGAGGCCAAGCTGGTGAGCAATTGCGTCAAGTGCGGCAAATGCGCGCGCCACTGCCCACAGCATATCGATATCCCCGAGCGTCTCGATGACGTGCGCCGACGCTTCCAGCCTGGACCCGTGACGGCAGTGCTTAAGGCCTTCGGCAAAACGCGCTCCTCGTGACCCTTTTATAACTTGCGGTGGAATAGTTCCTGTTTGCGGCAGAATAGGGCTTGAACAGGGACTATTCCACCGCAACTGAAGGGGGCTGTCGTGGGCCATCGGGATTCATGTAATGATTCGCGTGGGGTTCGTTGGGGCATTTTGGGCGCTGGGCACATTTCTCATCGATTTGCATCGTCGCTCAAGAAGGTCGACGGGGCACGGCTGGTGGCTGCGGCCGGTCGCACTCCTGCACATGTCGAGGAATTTTGCCGAGTGTTTTCGATCGATGCTGCGCATGGCCATGCCTCGGCCGACGATAGCGGCGATGCGGCTTATGACGCGCTGATTGCCGACCCCGATGTCGACGCAATCTACTTGGCTCTTCCGCATGGCATGCATACGCGTTGGGCCTGTCGCGCGCTGTGCGCCGGAAAGGCCGTGCTGTGCGAAAAGCCGGCCGTTTTGAGTGAGGAAGAGGCTCTCTCGATCGCCTCCACCTCTCGCGAGCGCGGCGTGCTGTTTATGGAGGCGATGAAGAATCGGTTTTGCCCGATGCGCACTCGCGTGAAAGACTTGCTTGCGTCGGGTGAGCTTGGCCGTATCGTCTCGATTGAAAGCGTGCAAAAGCTCGATTACGGCGAGTCTCCTTCGGGCTATCTGCTTGATCCGCTGCAGGGCGGCTGTCTATATGACATGGGCTGTTATGCGGTCGGTTGGTTTGAGGATTTGCTCGCGGGCGCGTGCGAGGTTTCGTCCCGTGAAGTTCGCTGGCGTGACGTATCAGGCGGCCGTGTCGATTGGGCCGACGAGATCCATATGAGCGTCGGCGGTATACCCATTCATATGGTGTGCGACGGCAAAGCAGCATATGAAAGCCGCTTAACGATTGCCTGTGAGCGGGGCTCGTTGGAAATCGAGCGTCTTCATCGCCCCGAGCTCGCCCATGTGAAGTACTCCGACGGTCGAGCACTCGAAATCGATGCACCGTTTGAGGTCGATGATTTTTACGGTGAGGCATCGCATGCGACACAGCTCATTCAGGCGGGGAAACTCGAAAGCCCCATCATGTCCCTAGCCGCTACACAGCGCTGTGCGCACATCATCGATGCGATTCGCTTGAAACTGTAGGGCGTGGGGGCATGGCGCCAACGCCTGGAATGCCTTGGAGGCCTTTGCCCCTGATGCCTCTTTTATAACTTGCGGTGGAATATGGTCTGTTTGCGCCAAAATAGGGCACCAATAGACCGTATTTCACCGCAACTGATGAAGAGGGAGTTGGAGATGCTGACGATCGGGTGTCATCTTTCGACGACGAAGGGCTATCGGGCAATGGGGGAGACGGCGCTGTCCATTGGCGCCAATACCTTTGCGTTCTTTACGCGCAACCCGCGCGGCGGCAAGGCAAAAGAACTTGACATGGATGACGTGGCGGCTCTGCGCGAGCTTATGGCGCAAAACGACTTTGGACCGCTGGTGGCGCATGCCCCGTATACCTACAACCCCTGTTCTGCCAAAGAGCGGGCACGCGAGTTTGCCTTGGAGGCAATGGCCGAGGACTTGCAGCGTCTGGAAGCACTGCCCGGCAACTACTACAACTTCCATCCCGGTGCGCATGTGGGACAGGGGGCAGACGCCGGCATTCAGATGATTGTCGACACGCTGTGCCAGGTGATGTTTGAGGGACAGCAGACGACGGTATTGCTCGAGACCATGGCGGGTAAGGGCACCGAGGTGGGCCGTAGCTTTGAAGAACTGGCGTGCATTATCGAGGGCGTTGCCGCCAAGCGCCCAGAGCTGTCCGATAAGCTGGGCGTTTGTTTGGACACCTGCCATGTGAGCGATGCCGGCTACGACATCATCCATGATCTGGACGGCGTACTCGACGAGTTCGACCGCGTGGTGGGTATCGATCGCTTGCATGCCGTACACATCAACGATTCGAAGAACCCTTGTGGCGCCCATAAAGATCGCCACGAGTGCATCGGCAAGGGATACCTTGGCAGCGAGGAATTTGGTGGCGGTATGCAGGTTATGCAGAATATTGTATCGAATGGCCGCTTGCGTTCGCTGCCGTTTATTTTGGAGACTCCGAACGAACTTGCAGGTTATGCAGCTGAAATTAGGCTATTAAGGTCATTGCAGCAGTAATAACTGTCACAAAGTAGAGTATTCCATTCACGTTATGGGTTTGTTTCAATCAGTTTTCTCATTGCAGATTCGTAATTCCGGGTGCATAATAGCCAACAGTTTTTGCAGACCTCTGAATCAAACGAGGTCACCGGAAGGAGACTGATTATGAAGCTGAAGAAGCTTGGCGCATTTGCCGCCACGGGTGCTATGGCGCTCGCCCTCGCTCTGACGGGCTGCGGCTCGTCCAACGCCACCTCTGGTTCTGATGCCGGTTCCAGCAGCTCTGACGACGCTAAGGTCGAGAAGGTCGACGGCTCCAAGGAGTACGCGCTCGTCAAGGACGGCACGCTGACCGTCGGCACCTCTGCCGAGTACGCGCCGTTTGAGTACAAGGATGACAACGGCGACTACCAGGGCTTTGACCTTGAGCTCATCAAGGCTATCGGTGACAAGCTGGGTCTGGATGTCGAGTATGTCAACAATGACTTTGACACGCTGGTTCCGGGCGTCGCTTCGGGCGCCAAGTATGACGTTTCCATCGCGGCTATCACCGACACGCCCGAGCGTGAGAAGGAAGTCACTTTCTCTGATTCCTACTACATGGACGATCAGGCTATCGTGACCAAGGTCGACAACACCGACATCACGGCCGATAACTTCAGCGAGAAGCTCAACAACGCCGACGCTACCATCATCGTCCAGTCTGGCTCGACCGCCGAGGCCTTTGCCCAGGAGAACTTCCCGAAGGCCAAGATCGTCCCCTACAAGGACGCCACCGAGTGCTTCAGCGCTCTGCAGTCCGATAAGGGCGACGCCGTAGTCACCAACCGCTCCGTTGCCAGCCAGCTGACTGCCGAGCAGTTCAACACCTGCCAGACCATCAAGCAGATCAGCACCGGCGAGGAGTACGCCATCGCCATCAACCAGGGCAACACCAAGCTCAAGGACGACATCAACCAGGCCATCAAGGACCTGACCGACGACGGTACCGTCGACGCCCTCATGGCTAAGTACAATATCAAGTAAAATAACCACTTGATTGCGCGCGGGCCCTTTCCGTTTTGCGGAGAGGGCCTTTGCGCTTCTCTTGACGGAGAGCGTTTCCGTCTCGTTTTGCCGGCAACTTCTACGATAGGAGCCACCTTGTCTCGACTGAACAAAGGGGCCGCGGAGCAGCGTTTTCCACTGTCCGCCTTGCTCCAAAAGCTAGCCTGCGTCATGGCCGTGGCGCTCGCGCTGGTGTGCGCGGGGGCATATGCGCCCACGACCGCTCAGGCGCTTGAGACCGCAAAGATTACCGCCCGACCCAACACCGGTTCGGGCAGCGATGTGGTCGGCGGCACCGAGACGCGCATTACCTGGGAAGTTCAGGCCGATGCCGACGAGGAGCTGAGCGGTCTTTCTTTGACGTTTGTCGACGGCACGACGTTTGGTACCGATGACACGCGATTGACGATGCTCTCGGGCGAGGACCTCATGGATCGTACGCCCATGAAGCCCACGTGCAAGGCTGACGGCCAGACGCTCAAGATTGACTTTGGCGAGACGGCGCCTGCCGGCGGCTATTTCCGCGTCGAGGTTTACGGTGTGACGTTTCCCGTCGAGGGCGGCGATGAGGCCTTTAGCGGCACCTATACGCTCGCCGACGGTTCGACCAAGAAGATCTCCAAGATTCCGTCGGTGGAGATCAAGGGCGTGACGGCCTTCGATAACTTCCTGGCCGACCTTAAGGAGCAGCCGTGGGTCGAGGCGTGGAACTCCAATATGTTCCTGCGCCTGTTCCTGAACCCGGTCATTTTGGTCCAGAGCCTGCCGATCGTCTTCAAGGGCTTCCTTATGTCGCTTTCGATCGTGCTCGTGGCGTTTCCGCTGGCAATTCCCTTTGGCTTTGCCCTGTCGCTTATACGCATCTCCAAGTCGCGCATCCTGCGCTGCCTCGCCGGCATCTACGTGAATATCATCCGCGGTACGCCGGCGTTCCTGCAGATCTATATCGCGTTCTTCGGTCTGCCGTTGGCCGGCGTCAAGGTGGACGACTATGTTTTGGGTGTTATCGTCATGGCCATGAACTCGTCTGCGTACCTGTGCGAGATCTTCCGTGCCGGTATTCAATCGATCCCCAAGGGCCAAAACGAGGCTGCTCGCTCTCTGGGCATGAATGCCTTCCAGACGCTGCTCTACGTTATGATTCCGCAGACGTTCCGCAATGTTTTGCCTACGCTGACCAGCGAGTTTATCTTGCTTTACAAGGATACGTCGCTGCTTGCCGCCGTGGGTGTGGTCGAAATCGTCATGAACGCCCGTACCATCGTGGCCACGACGGGCTCCATTACACCGTACGTGGTTGCCGCCCTGTTCTATCTGGTCATCACCCTGCCGCTCGCTCGCTTGGTGAGCGGTCTTGAGGCGAGGCTTTTGGGTACGACCGAGACCAAGAAGAAGCGTCCCGCCAAGAGCGCCGGACAGGTTGTCGCGACGCCTGCCGATCACATCGCCGGTCTGTAAGGAGGTCCTGTCATGAGTGAAACGAATTCCAACGAGGTCGTTGTCAGCATCAAGAACCTCCAAAAGGCTTTTGGCGATAACGTGGTTCTGCGTGATATCGATCTGGACGTGCACAAGGGTGAGGTCGTTGTGGTCCTGGGCCCCTCGGGCTCGGGCAAGTCGACGATGCTTCGCTGCATCAATCGCCTGGAGCATCCTACGAGTGGTTCGATTGTCGTCGAGGGCGTGGATGTGTGCGCCAAGGGCGTTGACCTCAATAAGGTGCGTACGCACTTGGGCATGGTGTTTCAGCAGTTCAACCTGTTCCCGCACCTGTCGGTCAAAAAGAACGTCATGCTTGCGCAGCAAAAGGTGCTCAAGCGCAGCAAGGAAGAGGCCGAGAAGATCGCCGTCGAGGAGCTGACCAAGGTCGGTCTTGCCGAGCGTATCGACTTTATGCCGAGCCAGCTCTCGGGCGGCCAGCAGCAGCGCGTTGCCATCGCCCGCGCCCTGTCGATGAACCCTCACGTTATGCTCTTTGACGAGGCCACGTCGGCGCTCGATCCCGAGCTGGTTCGCGACGTTCTGGGTGTCATGCGCGACCTGGCACGCGATGGCATGACCATGATCGTCGTGACGCACGAGATGGGCTTTGCCCGCGACGTCGCCGACCGCGTCGTCTTTATGGACGGCGGCGTCATTGTGGAAGAGGGTACGCCGAGCGAGGTCTTCGACCACCCCAAGAGCGAGCGCACCAAGGCGTTCTTGGGCAATATCTCGTAGCCGGTTGATGTAACTGCCGTTATAAAAGAGCGGGGGCTGGACTTGAATCCAGCCCCCGCTCTTTTGTAGGGATAAGGATGCGCTTTGATGCAGACTCTTTTGGAGGTCCTGGGTTCGTTACGCGAGCTCGGCTCCGAGGGCCTTGCAAGCGGTCTCGCCCTCATCGTCGGGCGCATCGTAGCAAATGACGGAATCGACGACATTGACGCCCGCCTCGTCGGCATCGGCCTTCCAGTTGTCCATCCACTCGCCCTCGGCCCACGAATAAGAGCCAAAGAGGACGACCTTCTTATCGCCGAGGGTCTCCTTGACCTCGTCCCACATAGGCTGGAACTCGTCATACTCAAGCTCCTCGGAACCCATGGCGGGGCAGCCGAAGGCAATGGCGTCATAGCTGGCGGCCTTGTCTGCGGAGAAGTCGGCGCAGGAGATGACCTCTGCCTCGGCGCCGGCACCGGTTGCGCCCTCGGCAACGAAGTTTGCCATGGCCTCGGTGTTGCCTGTACCGCTCCAGTAGACTACTGCGATCTTGCTCATATGTTTTCCTTTCGGTTGCGCGGCGTGCGGCCGCGTTTTGTATGCTCTATCGGGTTGCCTGGACAAGTTGTTCCAGGGTGCAGCCCTGTTGATAGATGTAGGTAAGGTATTGCGTGCATGCACGATAGGAATCGAAGGTCGTGAGCGCCTGCTCAACGTTTGTGTATACCTTCCATGCGCCAAAGACCTTATAGTTTTCACCGTGCTGGACGATAAACTGATGGACATCTTCGTAGGGATAGCCCAAAAAATAGCCAATTTCGTGGGGGAACTCGCACATGCACCCCGTATCGCAGTGCCTATTTCGCGCTAGCGCGCAGACGCTGCCGTCATAGGCGCTCTCTGCGGCATTGCTGCTTGCCAGCGTGATGCGCGCGGCGAGATGCACCAGGGATGCGGGCAGGTTGTGGACATCGTAACCTTCGGCGGCTAGCGCCGTCGTGGCACGGGGGTCGGAGAGGTATCGCATGAGGTCCGCAGGGCGATACACATAGATGAGCGCTCCGCAGGGGCGCCAGACCAAAACGCTCATATGGATTCCGAGTGGCTGGAGCTCGCGGTTGCATTGGGCTATAACGGCGAGCAGGCGAGAGCGTCGCTCTTCGATATGGGCGGCGCCGGGTTTTCCGTTTTGGTTGGCGTAAACGCCGGGATAGGTAAAGAGCGAAGCCGGCTTGATACCTGCGAGCGTAGGGGAGCAGTTGCGCACGACAGCCGTTTGGTATGTTGGGATGTCAATGGTTCGAGTCACGATGCTCCTTTCGGGTCCTCAGTTGTTAGCCTAGGAAAACTTATACACGAAAGTAAGCCATGGTCAACAAAAAAGTTTGAAGAGGGAAACTAATTGACCGAACGGACACGATTTTGGGTTAAGATGAGGACACCCCATGGGGGTATCTAGATAGTGCTACTTGAAAGGGGAACGCATGAGCGACTTGCTCAACCCTGCGAATCTCATCGTGTTGGCCGTCATTGCCGTCGGCATGTTTTTTGGACTGCGTCGCATTGTCGCTTCGACACACGGAAAGAGCTGCTGCAGCGATGGCGCGAGCGGTAAGAAGGCCAAAAAGGTTGTTGTGGTGGATACCGATGCATCGCACTATCCCTATAGCGATGAGCTGCTCATCGGCGGCATGAGCTGTGACGGCTGCGCTCAGAACGTAGCCAATGCCCTCAATGCGCTGGATGGCGTGTGGGCAACGGTGACGTATGCGGACCACACAGCGCGCGTGCGCTCCAAGCGGCCGATCGATCGCGGTGTCCTTGAGGCTGCCGTGAGAGATGCGGGTTACTACGTCATGACGCTGTAGGCCTTGCCTTGGATGCGCGTCCTTGTCTAGGCTCGTCCGCGTAGCTCGATGTCCTGGATGTCGTCGAAGTCGATGGCGATATCTTTGAGCTTGAGGAGTTTGAAAGCAGGGAGCGCCTCGTCGAGGATGCCGGTGCGGCTGCGATAGCCGTATGTATCGTAATAGGTGACACGAACCAAGTCGCCGCGCTTGAGGCCCTCGAGCTTTTTCGAAAGTTCGAGGGCTTTTTCTTCTGTGAGTTCGCATTTTGGCTCGGCGGTGATCTCTTGTTTACGCACGAGCTCGTAGTATCCCGTGAGGGCGGCAAAGGGCATAAACTGCGCGGCACGGCCGGCACGGACGGTGCCGTTGGCGGTGAGCCTGGGGTCGGCGGAGCGACGTCTTCCCTCGGGGTCCGCTAGGCGTTCAAAAGGTGTCGGTGGCCGCATCGGCTGTTGTTGGGACTTAGGCACGATGTCCTCCTACCTGATCGTTGCGTTCGCGCGCGGTGGCGCCGGCGGTAAAGCTCAGCCCCTTAACCAGCGCGTTCTTGCCGTATTTGCCTTTCACGGCCAGCACGGCGCGTGCCAGGTCGCGCTCGCGCTCATCGGCCTCGATATCGCTGAACAGATCGATGGTGGAAAATTCCTCGGGCATGAGGTTGCCAAATCCCAGATTGATGCGCTTGACCGGTCGTTTGGGATCGACAGTCTGCGCCCAGAGCTCATCGAAATATCCCATGATCTTCTTAAACGAATTGGTGCGCTCGGGCAGCTTGCGCGAGGCGTTGGAGTGCGCAAAGAGTGCGGCATAGCCACCGCGCGGTTTGCCGCCATGCTCTCCCACAAAGATGCCATCGATTGCCTGCGCCTCACGTACCAGACGACGCCGTTCGTCATCGCGCTGGACGGGCTTGGGCGCACGGGGTGCGAGCTCGGGGCCGGCGGTTGCGGTGGGCTCGATGCTCGACGTACTCGAGCGCAGGTGTCCGCATCCGTCCACATATTGTGCAGTGCCGCTGGCATCAAGCCTGCGGATGTCGGCGCGCTCGCTTGCATAGCCCACAAAGAGCGAGATGCTGTCGCACACCACGTGCTTGTCGATCAAATCCAGCACGGCGGCATCGACCATCTCGCGCAAGACGGTATAGGCCTGTTCGTAGGCATAACCCTTCGAGAGCACCTGTCCTGTGGTGGTCGAAGTTGCTTGCGGGCGATAGGCTTGGATATCGGCGATGGTTGTCGGCTCGCGCCCGAAGGCATGGTCGATGAGATATTCGGCATTGACGCCGAGCTCGTCGTAAAGCAGGTTTTCGTCGAGCGCCGCGACGCCCATCAGATCGTAGACGCCGTATTTCTCGAGGCGGGCTGCCACGCCGGGACCGATGCCCCAGATATCGGTGATGGGACGATGGGGCCAGATCTCCTTGCGAAAGGTCTCGTCGTCGAGTATGCCGATGCGGCTGGGTACGTGCTTGGCGGTAATGTCGAGCGCTACCTTGGCCTGGAATAGGTTGGGGCCGATGCCGACCGTCGCCGTGATGCCGGTGCGCGCGAGGACCTCGTCGCGCAGCGTGCAGGCGAACCCTTCCGCATCTGTGTGATAGAGGTCCAGATAGGGCGTCACGTCGATAAAGCACTCATCGATGGAGTAGACGTGCACGTCCTGGGGGCTGACGTATTCCAGATAGATACCGTAGATTTTCGCCGACACCTCCATGTAATGCTGCATGCGCGGTACGGCCGTGATGTAGTCGATGCCATCGGGAATTTCGAACAGACGGCAGCGGTTGTGAATCCCTAAGTCCTTCATGGCCTGTGTGATGGCGAGGCAGATGGTCGTGCGTCCGCGTGATTCGTCGGCAACGACCAGGTTGGTGGTGAGTGGATCGAGCCCGCGGTCCACGCACTCGACGCTGGCATAAAACGTCTTGAGGTCGATGCAGATGTAGGTGTGCTGCTCGTGCGTCACGCGTCCTCCCATCAAACACATGTTCTTATCGAATACATGTTCGATAATACCCGCTCGACCGGACACCGTCAAAACCTGTCCCTTTTTGGCAGGTATGGTCGTGCGGCTGCATCGGGTTTTTAACGCAGCCCTAAAGAGCGCGAAACAGCTCGGAAAAGCTCGCTTCGTAGCATGAGCCTAACGATTGATACCGCCTATACGCACGGAAGGGTTGTGGAAAAGATGGTCAATTATGGGTTTGGTATGCCGACGCGCCTTGTTGCGGATGGAGACGTGGCTCGCTGGTGCGGACGATTGGTCGCTCACTACGGAGGCACCAAGGCGCTGGTGGTGCTGGGCGGTGACAAACATACGCGTGATGAACTTGTCACGGCGGCGCTCGGCTCGCTTGATCGAGCCCTGCTCGAGCGCGTGCTTTTTCGCTGTGGCTCGGTTGAGGGTGACGGGGGAGACGAGCTGATCGACGAAGCCGTGGCCCTGGCGACCGACGAAGGCGTGGACTTTGTCCTGGCGATTGGCGATGCCGATACTGCCGGCTTTGCGCGCGAGCTCGCGCGTCGCATGGCGGCGCTCGATGCCGGCGAAGACGGCTTTGTGCCTTATGGATGCATTGTCTCGGAGGGCAAGGTGCCTGCTGTCGTGGGCACCGGCGAGGTTCCCGTTTTTGCCATTATCGCGCCCGAACTGCTGGAGGGCATCGGGTCTCCTCTGCGTGAGTTACTCGGTAGCGTCTGCGCCGCGGCCTAATATTTGCCATAAAAGGACGGGTTATTTTTGGTTGGTAAAGCGTTTGACCTGCCAAAATAAGCCTGTCCCTTTTTGATCGGTTGCCGTTTGGGGGCCGATTGGCAACGCTCGCTGATTGTAGTCTTGACCTGCGCTAGAATAGTGGCATCTGAATGTCCGGGCGCATGGAGGCGTGCGCCCGTATGCTGAGGAGGACTCTATGGCAACTGTTGCCGCACCTATCGATGCTACGTCGACTGCCGCTTGGAAGGCACTCGAGGCTCATCAGGAGAAGCTCGAGGCCGATGGTATCGACCTCAAGGCCTGGTTCGCTGCCGATGCCGAGCGCGTGAACAAGCTGAGCTTTGACGCCGGTGACCTGCACTTCGACCTGTCGAAGAACCTGGTGACCGATGAGACCGTCAAGCTGCTGTGCGATCTTGCCCGCGAGGTGAAGCTCGAGGAGCGCCGCGACGCCATGTTCTCCGGCGAGCACATTAACACCACCGAGGACCGCGCCGTCCTGCACACCGCGCTTCGCCGCCCCGCAACCGAGAGGGGCCAGCTCATCGTCGACGGCCAGGATGTCGTCGCCGACGTGCACGAGGTCCTCGACCGCATGTATGCCTTCGCCGAGCGCGTGCGCTCCGGTGAGTGGAAGGGCGTTACCGGCAAGAAGATCGAGCACCTGGTGTCCATCGGCATCGGTGGCTCCGATCTGGGCCCGGTCATGGCCTACGAGGCTCTGCGTCCCTATGCCGACGCCGGTATCGACTGCCGCTATATCTCCAACATCGACCCCAACGACCAGGCCGAGAAGCTTAAGGGCCTGGATCCCGAGACCACGCTCGTGATCATCGTCTCCAAGACCTTCACCACGCTCGAGACCCTCACCAACGCCCGCGAGGTCAAGACCTGGATGCTCGAGCAGCTCAAGGCCCAGGGCGCCATCGACGGCTCCGATGAGCAGAACGCCGAGGCCGTGGCAAAGCACTTCGTCGCCGTTTCCACCGCACTCGAGAAGGTTGAGGCCTTCGGTATCGACCCCGCCAACGCCTTCGGCTTCTGGAACTGGGTCGGCGGCCGCTACTCCGTCGACTCCGCCGTGGGCCTGTCGCTGATCGTCGTGCTCGGTCCCGAGCGCTTCCAGCAGTTCCTCGAGGGCTTCCACGCCATCGACGAGTACTTCTGCAACACCCCGCTCGAGAACAATGCCGTCGCGCTGATGGGCCTGCTCAACGTCTGGTACGTCAACTTCTTCGGTTCCAAGAGCCACGCCGTGCTGCCGTACTGCCAGTACCTGCATCGTTTCCCGGCCTACCTGCAGCAGCTCACCATGGAGTCCAACGGCAAGCATGTCCGCTGGGACGGCAGCGCCGTGACCTCCGACACCGGTGAGATCTTCTGGGGCGAGCCCGGCACCAACGGTCAGCACGCCTTCTACCAGCTGCTGCACCAGGGCACCGTGGTGGTCCCGGCCGATTTCATTGCCTTCGCCAATACCGCCAACCCTGCGACCGACAGCGGCCAGGACGTGCACGAGCTGTTCCTGGGCAACTTCCTGGCCCAGACCAAGGCGCTTGCCTTTGGTAAGACGGCCGATGAGGTGCGCGCCGAGGGCACGCCCGAGCAGATCGTCCCGGCCCGCTGCTTTGAGGGCAATCGCCCGACGACCTCGATCTTTGGCGACACGTTGACCCCGTTCGCACTCGGCGAGCTCATCGCCCTGTACGAGCACATCACGTTTGTCGAGGGCACGGTCTGGGGCATCGACTCCTACGACCAGTGGGGCGTCGAGCTGGGCAAGCAGCTTGCCAAGCAGATCACCCCGGCCTTCCACGATGACGCCGCCAAGGCCGAGCAGGACGCTTCGACCCAGGCGCTTATCGAGTTCTATCGCGCGCACCGCAAGTAGTCGCTGCTGTTAACGCATCGCGTCTTATAGTCAGGGGCCCGTATCCTATCGGATGCGGGCCCCTTTGCTTTGCCGTGGTCCCGGGGCGCACGGCCTTTGTGGAACATCGCCGGGGCGCCGCGCGCTGCGAGAACCCTGTGCCTAGATCTCGGCCTCCGCATGGCCTCGCTGCGCCTCGGGCAGCTCCCCGTAGAGCGGATGGTCTTCGAGCCTAAAGCGCTCGACCTGTTCGGGAGTGCGACCGCGTACAAAGAGCCACGAGCGATCAATCGGCGTCGCCATGAGCGTGCTGGGCAGCGCGTCGGCGCGGTCGGAAAACACCCGGGCACTCTCGGGATCCTGGAACGCCAGCACCAGATGCGTGTCGCAGTTGCCCATGATGGAGCGTGCGCGTGCCTCGCCATAGAGCGCATCGAGCTGGTTGGTCGACTGCAGCAGCAGCGTTGCCCAGATGTTGCGGCTTCGGATAATCGAGAGCACGTTGTCGATCTGGGGGATCTGCAGATTTGCGAAGTCATCGAGCATAAAGCGCACGGGCACGGGCAGGCTACCGTCGGGCTGCCTATCGGCCTCACGAATGAGGCCCATAAACGCCTGCGAAATAAAGAGGCCGGTCAGCGGATCGAGATTGCGGTCAATATCGCTCACGGTTACAAACAGGGCGCAGGGGGTGTGTCCCATGGAAGCGAAGTCCACCTGATGACACTCACGATAGAGCTGTGCCGCACCGTCGAATCCCAGACACATGACCTTTTCGGCAAGGATGCCGACGATGCTCGCGTGCATGCGCTCGGCATTTTGCGTAATGGCGTAGCGCCGCCATAGCGAGAGGGCATAGCTTTGGGGGTCGGTCGTGATCAGGTCGTCAAACAATCGACCCGTGGCACCGTCCTGCAGGTGCTCGATCAGCTTGATGACCGAGCTGATCGTCTGCTCGTCGGCGGGTAGCTGTTCGGTGACGTAGGCGATAAGACATGACAGCAGGTTTGCCGCCGCATGATCCCAAAAAGGCTGGTTGTTGTCCTCGATGGGGCAGATGGCCTTTGCCACCGAGAGGATGTCCTGCTGGTTGGGCCTGCCGTCAGCCTTGCGGCGAATGTGCCTCAGGGGGTTGTAGCCGCAGTGCTCGATGCCGGGCGCAAGGGCCGGGACGGTGTTGAGGTCGGCGAAGTTGAGACATTGCACGCGGTAACCGTGGGCTGCCAGCACGGGTCCCACTTCGCGACAGAGCGTGCCTTTGGTGTCGAGCACGATGTAGCTTGCGTTCATTTGCAGCAGGTTGGGCTTGAGGACGTTTCGGGTCTTGCCGGCTCCCGAGGGGCCGATCACAAGTGCATTGTTGTTGAGTCCCGTTTTGCGGGTGTCGCAGGAAAGCGTTCGATCCTTGGCGAGGATGGTGGACGATGCGGACTCAGATGCGGCGAGACGGCTGGCGAGGTTAGACATGGGCGACCTCCTTGGTGGTCGAGAGGATTTCGTGGGCAAAGCCGAGCTCGACGGCGCGCTCGGCCGAAAGGTAGGTGTCTTTTGCAGTGAGGGACTGGATGCGCTTGGGCGTGAGGCCGCTGCGGTCCGAGAGGATTTGCGTGAGGGTCTTGCGGGTCTGCATGAGACGCCGGCTGGTTTCCTGCAGCGCAAGTGCCGAGCCGCCTGCCCCCTGGGGGATCAACGGGTCGTGAATCATGAGCTCTGCATGGGGCGCCATACGGCGATCGTCGCCGCCCATAAAGATCACGGCGCCCATGGACGCGGCGAATTCCAGGCAGACGGTGCGGATGGGGCACGATGCGAGGCGCATGGCGTCATAGATCGCAAGGCCCGATCGCACGCTTCCGCCGGCGCTGGCGACAAATATGGTGATGGGGCGGCTGGGGTCGGTGGCATCGAGCAGGCGGATCTGCTGGCATAGGTCGTGGGCCATCGGGGTTTCGATGTTTCCCATGACGGAGAGCTCGCGACGGGCGAGCATCTCATCGTAAATGCTGGTGAGCGTGATGCCTCGGGCGGATTCACGCATGGTGAGGGGGCTGATGATGGGGGAATGATTGGTGTCCATGAGGACTCCTTTCTGTTGGTTGTGTTGTGGAATAGGATTGTTGCCCGCGGAGGGGCTGGCGGGCTACAGGGTTCGTCCGAGCCTGAGATCGAGCTCGGTTGTGGGGCAGGCTGCCTGTTCGTGCGGCTCGCAAGCGCCAAGGGCTCCAAAGCGATGGAGCGTTGCGACGGGCGTGGTGTAGGCGAGCCGCAGCTGATGCTCGACAGGGGCGCATCCGTCATTTTTGTAATGAGCCGCGTAGTACTGCGCGATGCTGGCGTTCATCTCGCTGCCATTGCGATGGCGCTCAAACTGGCGTCTGCAGGTTTCGATGATCTTTGCTACCGACTTGGGTGCCGTCGCGGGAACAAGGGCGAGATAGCCCTCAAATAGCTCGTTGATGCTCAGGAGGCACAGCAGGTCGATCAGCGTTCTTATGGCTACTCCCTCGGCAGAAAAGTGCGCGGTCATGCGGTTATATCGGTTGCGGTCGACGATGGCCGCATGGGGTCTTGGAGTTTTCTGCCCCGTGGTCCCGGGCTTTTGCCGCGCCTGTGTATTGAGCTCGACGTTGCAGCGCTTGAGGCCGTCCAACGGAAGGAACAGTGCGGTGCGCAGGGTGTTCCGCTTGCTTTCGAGTTCATGACGCTCGTCGGGTTCCCATTCGAGCTTGAGTTTCGTGTCGAGCGCCGTAAGCATATGGGCTAGGCAGCCTACGGTAAGCACGTACGAATCGTTGTCGCGTTTTGGGGCATAGGGGTCTGTCAGCTTGCGAATGTCGGGGTCGCCCATGATCTTTGTGCAGCGCTTCAGCAGCTGAGGGTGGTCGGCCAAGATCGTCGCGAGCGGTAGCGACGCGTAGTTCTTGATGGTCGCGGCGGCAAAGGCGGCGTCATATTCGTTTGCATATGCTCGCTCAATGCGGGCATCCAGAATGCTTTTCTTATCGCCGTCTTCAGCGTGGTGGTTTGTCATAGCTTCTCCAATCGGTTGATGTTCGTGCTGTTTGTTGATGTGTTGGTTGTCGTGAGTGATGTGCTTGCCGTGGGTGATGTGCTGACGTTGGGGTGCTATGCGGTTTTCAATGAGCCCGTGAGGCAGTTGCTGCAGGGGCGGGATGGAACGGCCCATGCAAGGCGGAAGGCATCGTGCTCAAAATCGAGACAGCAATGCCCTGGGTGCCTCACATGTGGCAGTTACCTCATTAAGTTGTCATTGCGTTTGGGGTTGTACTTTGCCGATCTTCTTTCTCTTACACGCTAAAAACTGAAATTTCATATGCTCGATCTACTTAAAACCGCAACGGCGGTCTTTTATCAACTTATATGTCGGAACGCGTCTTTGCAAGTACTTTTTTGCGTTTGTTTCAAATGGGGTGGTTTTGCAACCGTCATACGCGCGCTGTGCGAACGTGCCCCGGCTCGGATAAGATAGTGCGCGATAAAAACGATGCAAGGAGGCACATATGGCAATTAAAGCCATCGCGATGGATATTGACGGTACGCTCACCAACGATCAGAAAGTGATTAGCCCGCGTACGCGCGAGAAGCTGCTCGCGGCGCAGGAGTCGGGCATTAAGCTCATCTTGGCTTCGGGCCGTCCCGCATGGGGACTGCACGCCTTGGCGCAGGAGCTCGACCTTCAAAACCATGACGGTCTGCTGGTTGCCTTTAATGGCGCGCATGTGGTCGACGCTCAGACCGATGAGGTCCTTTTTGACCAGGCTATGCCGGCTGACGAGCTGCACCGTCTGATTGATCACCTGCGTAATTTTGACGTGATCCCTATGATTTCGCTCGGTCGCGATTTGCATGTCGTGGATTCGTATCACTGCATGATCACGCTGCCTGACGGCTCGCAGAAAAACATCGTCAAATACGAGCGCGATGCGTGCGATCTTAAGATTCGCGAGGTGGAGAGCCTGCATGAGGTCGCTGATGCTTATCCCGTGGACAAGCTGCTGACGGCGGGCGATCCGGCCTACCTGCAGGCGCATTACGAGGAGATGTATGCGCCCTTTAAGCAGACGCTTTCGGGCATGTTTACGGCCGACTGGTACTTTGAGTACACGGCGCCCGGTATCGACAAGGCCCGCGCACTCGAGGGTGCCCTGCCCAAGCTCGGCATCGATGCCAGTGAGGTCGTATCGTTTGGCGACGGCCAGAACGACAAGTCCATGATTGAGTGGGCCGGCACCGGTGTTGCCATGGGTAACGCCGTCGAAGAGGTTAAGGCTGTAGCCCAGATGGTGACCGCCGATAACAACGAAGATGGCATTGCGGTGGCGCTGGATAAGCTGCTGGGTTAGAATCGCCGATTAATGCATGGCTCGGGCGCCTGCTTGCGGGCGTCCTTTTGTTAGGGAGGGTGCCGTGTCCGCATTTCCGTTCGACGCCGTTATCTTTGACATGGACGGCGTCATTGTCGATACCGAGTATTACTACTTGGGCGAGACTGCCGCGTTTGCCAAGGAGCTTGGACTTAATCTGACTCAAGAGGAGTTGAATGGGCAGGTCGGTACCTCGCATCAGTTCTTCCTGCATATGCTGGTCGATTGGTTTGAGCGCGCCGGTAAGGGACACTTCACTGGCGAGGAGGCGTTGGCCCGTTGGGACGAGTGGGCGCATAAGCGTCCGCGTGACTATCAGGCTTTGATTAACCCAGGCGCCGTGGATACGATTCGAGAGCTGCCGCGCCGTGGCGTTCGCGTGGCGCTTGCCAGCTCGTCTCCCATGGTTAGCATCGAGGAAGTGCTCAACGCATGCGGGCTGTCTGATGCCTTTGAGTATGTGGTGAGCGGCGAGCAGTTTAAGGAGAGCAAACCCGAGCCCGACATCTACCTGCATGCGCTGGACCTGCTGGGGCTGCCCGCGAATCGTTGCTGCTGCGTTGAGGATTCCGTTCCGGGCATTACCGCGGGTAAGCGAGCCGGCCTGACGGTCATTGCCAAGCGCGAGGAACGCTTTGGCTTTAGCCAGGATGCCGCGGACAAGATTATCGACCAGCTGCCGGAGCTGCTCACGCTTTCTTAGGAGCGCGGTAGTTGCGCGTTTTTCGGGTCAGATGAGTAAATACCCGACATTTTGGTGCGGCAGCAAGCATACTTTATGCTAATGCGGGCTTAAGGGCTTGTTGAATGCCCTTGAGCCCGCTTTTGACTTAATTGTGCTGGGAGAGGGTATATGCCACCGACTGAAGGGCTAACTGACGGTAAAGCAGCGATACCGCTGTACCAACAGGTCATTGATATCATTAAAAACGAAATCAACTCCGGCGCCTACAAGGCAGGCGCGCGGATACCCAACGAATTCGAATTGGCTGAGAGCTATAAAGTTGGCCGCGTTACCGTGCGACGCGCTATTGAGGAGCTCGTCCAGCAGGGCTATCTAACGAAGCGACAGGGGAAAGGCACGTTCGTCAATGCCCCCAAGCTCAAGCGCAAGATTCGCCAGAAGGATGACGTCCAGAGTTTTTCGGACGCATGCCGCGTTAACGGAATGGAACCGGGGGCGTGTGTCATTTCGAGAAAGATACTGCCGGCGGATTCTACCGAAGCACAGTTCTTTGGTGTTCCCGTTGGAACTGACTTGATTTGCGTCGAGCGTGTGCGTACTGCCGATGGCGTCCCCGTCATGCTTGAGAACAACATATACGTTTACGAGGACAACGCCTATCTATCAACGGCGCCTCTATCTAACCAATCCATTTTTGAGTTCGTGCGCAACCAGACTGGCCGCATGCCCGCGTTTACCGACCCGTGCACGCTCGAGATCGCGTGCGCATCGCCCGAGGTCGCTCGGTTGCTGGCGGTTCCCGTTGGCGAACCCTTGTTTTATATGGAAGCCTTCTTTTTCGATGAGCAACGGCGGCCGTTTATCATCGGTCGTCAGCGGATCGTTGGGTCTCGCTACGTTTTTGACATCTAGGACATTGCGAATGGAAACGCCCGGTGGATCATCTCACCGGGCGCTTCCATACCGTTCACGGCGCGAACGCGACCGTTCAACCGCGTTGCGGCAATCAGTTTGAAATTATCTTGATGACGGGAAAAGCTGCTGGTAATCTATAGAACGTCATAGAACGTTTGCCTTATGCAAGCGTTGAAGCGAGATGCGATGCAGTCTCGAGTTCTTTGGAGGTATCTATGTCAGATACGAAGGCGAAGAAGACAAACAGACGTTTTAAGTTCAAATTACCGCATGTCTATACGATCATGTTCTTGCTGATCGTTGTCTTTGCGGTCCTGACTTGGATCGTTCCCTCGGGTCAGTATCAGCGCAAGACGATTTCGACAGCGGCGGGCGAGCGCGAAGTCGCCGTTGCTGGAACCTATGAACAGGTCGATAAGAACTACACCGATTCCGAGACCGGCGAGACCATCAATCTGGGTCAGGATATCTTCGCGGTCCTGCAAGCGCCCACTAAGGGCATCCAGGAGGCTGCCGACGTCGTTGCGTTCGTCTTATTGATTGGCGGATCGTTCGCAATCATCACCAAGACCAACGCTTTGAATGCCGGCATGAGCCGTGTGATTAAAAAGCTCAAGAACAAGGACATCCTCATCATTCCCATTACGATGACGTTGCTGTCCATTTGCGGCACTACGTTTGGCATGTCTGAGGAAGCCCTGCCGTTCTATGCCATATTCATTCCCATCATGATGGGTATCGGTTATGACTCGATGACGGCATTCATCATCTGCTTCCTTGGTCCTAACCTGGGATATTGCGCTTCGACCATCGACCCGTTTAATGTTTTGATCGCCCAGGGCATCATTGGCATCGAGGGCAATCCTCAGCTGTGGCTGCGCGCCGTTTCTTGGGTCATCTTTACTGCCGTCGGTATCGCATGGGCCATGCGCTACGCTATGCGCGTCAAGAAAAACCCCGAGTCGTCCATTACGTACGAGGACGACAAGCTCAAGCGTGTTGAGTTTTCCGTGACCGATGCCTCCATCGAGGAAGAGTTCACTACCCGTCAGAAGCTCGTACTTATCGATTTTGCCTGCGGTATGGGCATTATCGTCTGGGGTCTTGTTACCCAGGGCTGGTACATGAATGAGATTTCCGCCGTGTTCCTTGGCATGGGCTTGCTTGCCGGTATCCTGGGCGGTCTTGACCAGCAGACGATCGCTGAGGAGTTCGTTAAGGGTCTCGCCGATTTTGCGTACGCTGCTATCGTTATCGGTATCGCTCGCGGTATTCTGGTCATCGCCGAGGGCGGCATGATCATCGACACCATCCTCCAGGCGCTCGCTACTGCGCTCGCCGGTGCACCCGCTGCCGTCTACACCACGTTTATGTATATCGGTCTCTTATACACATCTGACGCTGC
>UQIP01000024.1:0-41701 GCA_900541005.1 uncultured Collinsella sp.
CGAGGCCGAGCGCAAAATGGATTCTAAAAAACACCTTGCCAAATAGGAGCGTCAGACCAGGAAACCCCCTTATCCGCAGCTCCGAAGGAGCAGGGTAAGGGGGTTTCCATGGTCGAGGACGTTCTGAAAACTAAGTCCAGCACGGGCCCGGACGAGAACAACCGACTACAGGTCGATGTGCGATTCCTTGATCGGGAACGGCTCCGCGAAGTGGCAGGCACAGCAGTGGCCCGGGGCAACTTCCTTAAACTCAGGCAGCTTCTCGGAGCAGATGCCCTGAGCGATCGGGCAGCGCGTGTGGAAACGGCAGCCGGTCGGCGGATCCAGCGGCGACGGCGGATCGCCAGCGAGGATGATGCGCTTGCGGGTCTTCTGGATATCAGGATCGGGAACCGGCACGGCAGACAGCAGCGACTGCGTGTACGGATGGTGGGGCTCGCTGTAGAGCGTCTTCCAGTCCGAAACCTCAACCATCTTACCCAGATACATAACGGCAACGCGATCGGAGATGTGCTGTACGACGGACAGGTCGTGGGCGATAAACAGATATGCGGTACCGAACTTGTCCTGCAGTTCCTTGAGCAGGTTCAGAACCTGGGCCTGAATGGACACATCCAGAGCGGAAACCGGCTCGTCGCAGATAATCAGCTTGGGCTTCAGCGCAAATGCGCGGGCAATGCCGACACGCTGGCGCTGGCCGCCCGAGAACTCGTGCGGATAGCGGTTGATGTGCTCGGGGTTCAGACCGACGACGTCCAGCAGCTCGCGGACACGCTCGATACGCTCTTCCTTGGTGCCCACGCCATGAATGGTCATGGGCTCAGAGACAATCTCGCCGATGGTCATACGAGGATTCAGCGAAGCATAGGGGTCCTGGAAGATGAACTGCATCTCGCGACGCATATCCTTGATCTCGTGCTTGCTCATCTCGGCAACGTCTTTGCCCTGGAAGAACACTTTGCCTGCCGTCGGCTTGGTCAGGCGCATGATGGTGCGGCCCGTGGTGGACTTACCGCAACCAGACTCGCCGACCAGGCCAAAGGTCTCGCCCGGATAAATCTCGAACGAAATGTCATTCACAGCAGAGACGACACGCTTGGAGAAGCGCTTGGCGAACATGCCGGACTCAGCGGGAAACTCCTTAGAGAGGTGCTCGACCTTCAGCAGCGGAGTACGCTCGTTGGTATCTGCCATTACGCCTCGCCTCCCTTCTTGGAATCCTTGCGCGTACGGGACGTCTCAGGAGCGTTCTTGAGGAACTCGGGGTCACCGGAGTAGTGGCACGCAGAGTAGTGACCAGACTCGGTGACAACGCGCTCGGGGCGCTGCTTGCGGCACTTATCGGTCGCATAGGGGCAACGAGGCGAGAACACGCAGCCCTCGGGCAGGTTCATGAGCGAAGGCGGGTTGCCGTGAATCGGCGTAAGCGGTTTCTTCTCATCGATAGCCTGCTCCGGGATGGAGCGAATCAGGCCCCAGGTATAGGGGTGGCGGCTCTCGTAGAAGATTTCCTCAGCAGTACCGAACTCGACGGGACGACCGGCGTACATAACCATGATCTTGTCGGCCATATCGGCGACGACACCCAGGTCATGGGTAATCATGATGATGGCGTTGCCGTTCTTCTCCTGCATTTCCTGCATAAGCTCAATAATCTGAGCCTGAATGGTAACGTCCAGGGCAGTCGTGGGCTCGTCGGCAATCAGAATATCGGGATCGCAGGCAAGAGCCATAGCAATCATGACGCGCTGACGCATACCGCCAGAGAACTGGTGCGGATACTCATTGACGCGTTTCTCGGGCTCGGGAATACCAACGAGGTCCAAAAGCTCGGTGGCGCGCTTGAGCGCCTCCTGCTTGGAGTAGCCACGGTGCAGACGAAGACCCTCGCCCACCTGCTTGCCGATCTTATAGACCGGGTTCAAGGAGGTCATAGGATCTTGGAAGATCATCGCGATGTCGTTACCGCGAATGTGCTGCATCTCTTCCTCGGTCATCTCGAGAATAGAACGACCGCGATAGCGAACGTCGCCGCCCTCGATCTTTCCCGGAGGCATCGAGATGAGGCCCATGATGGTCATGGCGGTCACGGACTTACCGGAGCCGGACTCACCGACGACACCCAGGGTCTCGCCGCGATCGAGCGTGTAGGACACACCGTCGACAGCGCGAACGACACCATCCTCGGTATGGAAATACATCTTAAGGTCATCGACCTCGAGCAGATGCTGGCCCTCGGGAACCGGCTGCTCCTTCAGGTCCACATAGTTCTTGTTCTTCTTCATCCTTATGCGTCCTTCATCTTGACGTCGAGGGCGTCGCGCAGACCGTCACCCAGCAGGGTGAAGGCGAGCACCGTCGAGAGAATTGCCAGACCGGGCATGATCATCATCCAGGGAGCAGTCAGCAGATACTGCTGACCATCCTGAATCATGGAGCCCCACGAAGGCGTAGGCGGAATAACGCCCATGCCGAGGAAGGACAGAGCGGACTCGGTCAGAATGGCGCCACCAATGTTCATAGTCGCGTAGACCACGATGGAAGCGACGGAGTTCGGGAAGATGTGACGCACGACGATACGAGCATCAGATGCACCCATCGCGCGCGCAGCATCAACATAGTCGTTTTCCTTGACCGTCAGGATCGCGGATCGGAAGACGCGCGCAATCGAAGGCCAGCCGAGAATACCGATGGCGATAAAGACGTTCTGAAGACCACGGCCGATAACGGCGATCATGGCGACAACGAACAGCACGTACGGGAATGCCAGGAAGATATCCGCGCAGCGCATGATGATCGTATCCCAGATACCGCCGTAGAAACCGGCCAGAGCACCCATGACCAGACCGATCACCGTGGAGATTGCGGTGGCCATAATGCCGACGGAAAGCGAAACGCGTGCACCGTAGATAACACGGACAAGAATGTCACGGCCAAGGGCGTCGGTACCAAACGGGTGCTCGGCACACGGAGCCAGCAGCGATGTCTCGGCCATGGTGGTCGAGTCGGAAGCCGTCGGCGAACCGAGCCAGGGCTTAGCCCACAGATCTGCGGTCAGGGCAACCACAACGACGATGATGATCCAGCAGACACCGATAACGGCGAGCTTGTTCTTACGAAGACGCTTAAAAGCGTCGCCCCACAGCGTGCGGGACTTGACGGGAGCAGATGCGGCCTTGGTGGCGGTAGCCTGCTCCTGAGACTGAGAATCAGTTTCCTGCATGAGACGTACCTCCCTTAGGCCTTATCCGACGGACCGCCAAGGCGGATGCGCGGGTCGAGGAATGCATAGCTAATGTCGACGAGCAGGTTGATCACCATGACGACGACGACGATGAGCGTAACGCCGCCCATAACGATGGGCCAGTCACGCATGCTAATGGCGCGATAGACCTCATAGCCGATACCGGGCCAGTTAAAGACCGTCTCGGTCAGGATGGCGCCCGAAAGCATGCCGCCAAAGTCGACACCAATATAGGTAACGACGGGGATGAGTGCATTCTTAAGCGCGTGCTTGATGATGATCGCGCGATTGGAGAGACCCTTGGCCTTTGCCGTACGGATGTAATCCTGGTTCATGACGTCAAGCAGCTGCGAGCGCATAATGCGGGCGGCGTAAGCGGTCGAAACCGAAGCCAGCGTAATGGTCGGAAGCACATAGTGCATCCAATCCTGATACTGAGAGCTGGAACCGCCGGCACCCGAGATCGGCATGGAGAATGCACCGCCCGTGGCGTCCTTGAGAATGACGCCAAAGAACAGTTGCAGCAACATACCGAGCCAGAAAGCCGGGACGGCAACGAGGATCGAAGTGGTGAGCGTTACCAAAATATCCCAGAAGGAATAACGCTTAACCGCCGAAATGATACCCGCACCGATACCCATGATTGCCTCGAGCACGATGGCGCACGCGGCAAGTTTGACCGTATACGGATACTTCTGGGCAAAGATTTCCGTAACCGGCAGCTTGCGCTGATACGAATTGCCCAGATCGCCATGAAGCAGGCCGTTCATGTAATACAAGTAACGGTCCACGAGCGACGTTTGAACGGGGTCGCCGTTCTCGTCAAGGATCGCGTTGCCATCCTCGTCCGACTGGACCAGGTGATAGCGGACGCGAAGCTGAAGCTCCACCTCGGGGGACAGAGCCTTGTCTCCACCGATCAGCTTGATCGGATCTCCCGGCACGATATTCTGGAGGGCGAACAGAATCAGCGTAACGCCCAAAAACACCGGGATGAACTGAAGCACACGTTTAACGATGTACTTACCCATACCACTCCCCTATCTAGGGATTAACCTAAATGGGATGCCGATCGCCAGACCGGCATCCCAAAATTACCATCAGCCAGTTTACCCCAGGTTAGGGAGAACTGTATGTTTCCCATGAGGTCTACGTAAATACTTGACCCTCACGGAAGCTGCAAACTCTTAGGCGAGCTCAGCGGTACCCAGCTCGGCATGCTTCTGCGGATCGACATAGAGGTGCTTGATGCGATCGGAGCCGACGATGGTGTGCGTGTAGAACATCACCGGGATGACCGGGCAGTCGGCAGCGACCATTGCGTCGGCCTCCTGCATCTTAGCGACGCGCTCTTCGTCGTCAACCGTGGTACGAGCCTCGTCGACCTTGGCGTCGAACTCGGGGTTGTTGTAACCAGAGCGGTTGTCGCCACCGAGGGAGTCGGAGTGGAACAGCGGATACAGGAAGTTGTCCATGATCGGGTAGTCGGCAATCCAACCCAGACGACCGAACTGATAGTTGAAGTTCTGGTACTGCTCGAGCAGGGCAGACCACTCAGGGGTATCGGAGACAGCGGTAACGCCAACCTTGGCGAGGTCGCCGATGATGGACTCCATGATCTCCTTGTGGCCACCGTCCTGGTTGTAGGACAGGGTCACGTTAATGCCACGATCGCCGTTGGCGTCAGCGGGAGCAACCTTGTCGAGGTACTCGTTAGCCTTGTCGACGTCGTAGGCGCAGAACTCCCATGCGCCCTCCTTGTAGCCATCGATGCCCGGAGGAACAATGCCGTCGGCGGGGGTACGGGTACCCTTGAAGATGGTCTTGCAGATGGCCTCACGGTTAATGGCCAGGGAGATACCCCTGCGCAGGTCGGCGTTGTTGAACGGCTCGGCCGTGTTGTTGCAGGTCAGGTAGTAGGTGGAAGGCTCGGAGCCGAGCAGCATGCGCTCGCCGTCGCCCATGGTGTAGCCGTCCTTGGACACGCCGCGATCCTTCTTGGCGGCGTCGATCTGAGCAACGGGAACGTCGCAGACGTCGAGGTTACCGGCCTGGAACTCCTTGTAAGCAGTCTCCATGTCCTTGATGACCTGGAAGTGGATGCCATCGATCTTGGCCTTGTCGCCATAGTAATCGTCGAACTTCTTGAGGTTGATCTCCTGACCATCCTCCCACTTGCCGTCCATCATGAACGGGCCGTTACCGACCGGTGCAAGATAGAAGCTCTTGGCATCGGACTCGGCGCACTCGGGAACCGGGGCCAAAGCCGGGTGAGAGGCGACGAAGGGGAAGTCGGCGTAAGCGGAAGACAGCTTGACGACGAGGGTCTCATCGTCGGGGCAGGTAACACCGCTGAGCTCGGTAGCGTTACCGGCAAGCAGATCGTCATAGCCCTCGACCATGGAAAGGTGATAGGAGACCTCGGAAGGGCCATACTCGGTAGCGATGGCCGACTTGGTGTTGACCAGACGCTCCCAACCGAGCTTGAAGGACTTGGAGGTAACGTCGTCACCGTTGTGGAACTTGGCCTTCTTGATCTTGAAGGTAAACTCGGTGGCGTCGTCGTTGGCCTCGAAGGACTCGCAAGCCAGCGGAACGATCTCGCCCTTCTCGGCGTCATAAGAGGTCAGAGCGTCAAAGAGCTGGTACTCGACCTGAGTGCCCTGGTCCTCCTGGACATTGTAGGGGTCGATGCAGACCGGGTTGTTGATGTAGAAGTTCAGCGTCGAACCGGACTCAGAACCGGAAGCGTCGCCGCCCTTCTTGCCACATGCGGCAAGAAAAGCCATGGAGCTCGCAGCAAGGGTGCCGCCGACAAAGGCGCGACGACCCATAACGGGCTGGTGGAACATAGAATCAGCCATGCCATCCTCCTTATGAGATAGGACAAAGAAATGTTCAGTCGGACACATGTCGAGGCAATCCGATCCGAACCATCAAAACGCCGTCCGTTGCTATGGCTGGTTATGCACAACGGAGCAACGTTTTGCAATATAGTAGCGCATTTTATGCACGATTTGGGGCTAATTCCGGTTAACGGTCGAGAATTTCTTTAGTTGGGCGAAGTATGTGGTGATATTCTGGCTCTGTTACAAGTCTGTAAACAAAAAGGGCCCCGCACATGCGGGACCCTTTTCAAACGTATATACGCCGATGCTTAGTAGCCGACGATGCCCTGCGGGAAGAAGAACATGCACAGGACGACGCACACGGCAAAAACAACGGCCATAATTACCGTCAGGCGATCGAGGTTCTGCTCCATGACGCCCGTGGCAGAGCTGGAGTTATACAGCGAGCTAGCGATCATATCCGAAACGCCGGTGCCCTTACCGGAATGCATCAGGACGAGAATCGTCAGCGCCACGGCAGAGACAGCCCAAACGACAAACAGAAGAATCTGGAACGGACCCATAGATAAGCTCCTTAATAGAACAGTTCAAACTCCAGTACTGTACCACAATCCCCCGCTCTCCCCTACCTGCCACTCAAGGACGGGGCGGAAATGGCAGAAATACCAAAAAGGGGGTTGTCCCGTTGTGGACAACCCCCTTACTAGAAACGGTATTTGTTTTCTATTAGGCCTCGGTGGCGAGCACGCGGCCCGTCATCTCGGCGGAAGGCTCAATACCAGCCATGGTGAGCATGGTCGGAGCGATATCGGAAAGACGGCCGTCCTCGATACCAGTGAGCTTGGCCTTCTCATCAACGATGATGAACGGCACGCGGTTGGTGGTGTGAGCCGTAAACGGATGCTTAGAACCGTCGGAAGCAACGTCAAACATGTGATCGGCGTTGCCGTGGTCGGCGGTAATCAGCGCAAAGCCGCCCTTGGCGAGAATCGCCGGGACAACCTTGGACAGGGCATCGTCAACAGCCTCGACGGCCTTAACGGCGGCGTCGAAGACACCGGTGTGACCAACCATGTCGCAGTTCGCGAAGTTCACGATGTAGAAATCAGCGCGATCCTCGTTGATGGCGGCGACAAGCTTCTCAGTAACCTCGGGAGCGCTCATCTCAGGCTGCAGATCGTAGGTAGCGACCTTGGGGGAAGCGACGAGCACGCGCTCCTCGCCCTCCTTGGGCTCCTCGATGCCGCCGTTGAGGAAGAACGTCACATGGGCGTACTTCTCGGTCTCGGCGGTGTGCAGCTGCTTCAGGCCGTTGGCGGCGATAACGTCGGCCAGGACGTTCTCGGGGAACGTCTTGGGGAAAGCGACCTCGACGTCAAACGTCGGATCGTACTCGGTCATCGTCACAAAGTGCGAAAGCTTGATCTGCTCGCGCTCAAAGCCGTCGAACTCCTTGTCCGTGAACACGCGGGTCATCTGACGAGCGCGGTCGGGACGGAAGTTGAAGAAGATGGCCGCGTCGCCCTCGTGGATGCCCTCGTTGTGGGCAGCGAAGGGCTCGACGAACTCGTCGCCGCGCGGGTCCTTCTCGTAGTAGGCCTTGATACCGGCAACGGGGTCGGTATCGGCATCGGAAGCGTTGACCATGACGTCGTAGGCGCGCTGGATGCGCTCCCAACGATTATCGCGGTCCATGGCCCAATAACGGCCCGAGACGGTGGCAACGCGAGCGTCGCAACCGGTCTCCTCGGAGATCTTGGCCAGGAAGGCGCAGAACTCACTCATGTAACCGGCACCGGACTGCGGGTCAACGTCGCGGCCATCCATGAAGGCGTGGACGCGAACGGTCTTGACACCGTGCTCGGCAGCCATCTTGACCAGGGCCTCGACGTGGTTCATGTGAGAATGAACACCGCCAGGGCTCATAAGACCCATGAGGTGAAGGGTCTTGCCGTCAGCCTTGACGTCGTCCATAGCCTTGACGAAGACCTCGTTCTTGGCGATGGAGCCATCCTTGATGGCGTTGTTGATGCGCGAAAGCTCCTGGAACACGATACGGCCGGCACCGATGTTGAGGTGACCCACCTCGGAGTTGCCCATCTGACCGTCGGGAAGGCCCACGTCCTCGCCCGAAGCGCCGAGCGTAGTGTGGGGATACTTCTCGTACAGGCTATCAAGGAAGGGCGTCTTGGCAGCGGCGACGGCGTTCTCGCCATCGGCCGGAGCAAGGCCGCAGCCGTCCATGATAATCAGGAGTGCAGGAAGATGACGCTGTGCCATATGTCCTACTCGCCTGCCTTGACGACCATAGAGGCGAAGTCGGCAGCCTTGAGCGAAGCGCCGCCCACGAGGGCGCCGTCAACGTCGGGCTTGGCGACGAGCTCGGCAATGTTGCCGGGCTTGGCGGAACCACCGTACAGGACGCGGATGCCGTCGGCGAGCTCCTCGCCAAACATCTCCTTAAGGGTCTCACGGATAGCGTCGCAGACCTCCTGAGCGTCCTCAGCAGTAGCGGTCTTGCCGGTGCCGATGGCCCAGATGGGCTCGTAGGCGACGACGACCTGCTTGGGGCAGGTGATCTCAAGACCAGCAAGGCCAGCCTTGACCTGGTTCACGACGTGCTCGACATAGGTGCCGGCCTCGCGGACCTCGAGGGACTCGCCGCAGCAGAAGACGGGAACAAGACCGGCGGCAACGAGGGCCTTGGCCTTCTTGTTCTGGTCCTCGTCAGTCTCGTGGAAGTAGTCACGACGCTCGGAGTGGCCGATGATGCAGTAGGTGCAGCCAGCGGACTTGAGCATGTCGCAAGAGGACTCACCGGTGAAGGCACCCTTGGCCTCCCAGTACACGTTCTGTGCACCGAGGGCGATGGGGGCAGCCTGAATGCGGTCATGAACCGTGGTGATGTCGATGGTCGGAGGGCAGACGAGCACCTCGACGCCAGCCGGAACCTCGGGCAGAGCCTGAGCCAGCTCGTCGGCGAGCTTGGCGGCCTCGGCGACGTCGTTGTTCATCTTCCAGTTACCAGCGATAAGAAGGGTGCGATTAGGCATCGAGAAGCGCCTCCACTCCGGGCAGGGCCTTACCCTCGACGAGCTCCATGGAAGCGCCACCACCGGTGGAGATCCAGCTCATCTTGTCGGCCAGGTTAAACTTGTTGACAGCTGCGACGGAGTCGCCACCGCCGATGATCGAGGTGCAGTCAGCCTCGGCGACAGCCTCGGCGATAGCCTGGGTGCCGTGAGCAAAGTTGTCAAACTCGAAGACGCCCATGGGGCCGTTCCAGAACACGGTCTTGGCGCCCTTGACAGCCTCGGCATAGAGCTCCTCGGTCTTGGGACCGATGTCCATACCCTCACGATCGTCGGGGATAGCGTCGGAAGCGACAACCTCGGGGACAGCGTCCTCGCCAAAGTGATCGGCAACACGGTTGTCGATGGGGAGCAGGATCTTGACACCCTTCTCCTCGGCCTTCTTGAGCATCTCGCCGGCGCGCTCGACCCAGTCCTCTTCCTTGAGGGACTGACCGACGGACAGGCCCTGAGCCAGGAAGAAGGTGTAGGCCATGCCGCCACCGATGATCAGGGTGTCAGCGGAGTCGATGAGGTGATCGAGAACGCCGATCTTGGAGGAAACCTTGGAACCGCCGACGATGGCGACGAAGGGGCGCTCGGGCTCGGCGAAGATGCCGGTCAGCGTGTCGACCTCCTTCTCGAGCAAGAAGCCGGCGACGGCAGGCAGGTAAGCGGCGGGGCCCACGACGGAACCCTGGGCGCGGTGAGCGGTGCCGAAGGCATCGAGAACGAAGACGTCACCATAGGAAGCGAGCTTCTTGGCGATCTCGGGATCGTTCTTCTTCTCACGCTTGTCAAAACGGACGTTCTCGAGAACGAGGACCTTACCCGGCTCGACGGCGGCGACAGCCTCAGCAGCCTTCTCGCCGTAGGTGTCGGCGACAAAGGCAACGTCGAGACCAGAGAGCTCAGCGAGCTTCTTGGCGACGGGCTCGAGGGACAGCTCGGGCTGGAAGCCGGTGCCCTCGGGACGGCCGAGGTGGCTCATGAGGATGACGCGAGCGTTGTGCTCAACGAGGTAGTTGATGGTGGGCAGGGCAGCCTTGATACGGGTGGTGTCACCAACGACGCCATCCTTGATAGGCACGTTAAAGTCAACGCGGACGAGAACGCGCTTTCCGTCGACATCGATGTCGCGGACGGTCTTCTTGGTAAAGGCCATGTTTGCTTCTACCTTTCGTACGTGTCTGCCTCCCATTACGGCAGACGATTTCTTATAAAAAGGGCGCGACCCTAGGGTGTAAGCCCTATAAGGCCGCGCCCTTCTTTAGACGCTCAACGAGCTATTCGCTAAAAGCTAAATTAAGCAACGAACTTCTCGAAGTACTTGATGGTGCGGACCATCTGAGAGGTGTAGGAGTTCTCGTTGTCGTACCAAGAGGTGACCTGAACGAGGGTCTGGCCGTTGCCGAGGTCAGAGCACATGGTCTGAGTGGCGTCGAAGATGGAGCCGTGGGTCTCGCCGACGATGTCGCGGGAGACGATCTGGTCCTCGTTGTAGGCGAAGGTCTCGGGGATGGTCTCGGCGTAGGCCTTCATGGCAGCGTTGACCTCGTCGACGGTGACCTTCTTGTCAACGACGGCGTAGAGGTTGGTCAGCGAGCCGGTCGGCGTCGGGACGCGCTGGGCGGCACCGATGAGCTTGCCGTTGAGCTCGGGGAGAACCAGGCCGATGGCCTTGGCAGCGCCCGTGGTGTTCGGGACGATGTTCTCGGAGCAGGCGCGGGAGCGACGGAAGTTGCCCTTGCGCTGCGGGCCGTCGAGCGGCATCTGGTCTCCGGTGAAGGCGTGGATGGTGGTCATGATGCCGGACACGATGGGAGCGAAGTCGTTCAGACCCTTGGCCATCGGGGCGAGGCAGTTGGTGGTGCAGGAAGCAGCGGAGATGATGTTGTCCTCAGCGGTCAGCGTCTCATGGTTGACGTTGTACACGATGGTGGGCAGATCGCTGCCGGCCGGAGCGGAGATGACGACCTTCTTGGCGCCAGCGTTGATGTGGGCCTGAGCCTTAGCCTTGCTGGTGTAGAAGCCGGTGCACTCGAGAACGACGTCGACGTCAAGGTCGCCCCAAGGCAGGTTGTTAGCGTCGGCCTCCTTGTAGATCTTGATCTCCTTGCCGTCAACGGTGATGGAATCCTCGCCAGCAACGACCTCGTGATCGCGAGCGTAGTTGCCCTGCGTGGAGTCGTACTTCAGCAGGTAAGCGAGCATATCGGGAGAGGTGAGGTCGTTGATAGCGACGATCTCGGAGCCCTCATGACCGAACATCTGACGGAAAGCCAGACGACCGATGCGACCGAAGCCGTTAATAGCAACCTTTACTGCCATTGTGTCTCCTTTCGTAAGGCCCCCGCGAGCTACAGCGCCCGCCGTTGAGGCCCACAAACTAACCACTCGCCTAATATACCTTTTTTTTGACTTGAATTTCACGAGAATGCTCGAAATTGAAAATCAAATTTGGGTTAAAACGTTTTAAAGAATAAAATAGCAGCTAAATCCATATATAAGTCGATACTTTAAACTACCTGTTTGCTTCAATGAGCTTTTCAAGCCGTAAAACACGATGGTAGAGGGCCGACTTCGACAAGGGAGGGTCAGCCATCTCCCCTAAATCACGCAGCGACAGATCGGGATAACGCTCGCGCAGGTCGCAAAAGACCGCCAAGGCATCCGGAAGCGCATCGCGAAGGCCACGCTGCTCGAGCTCATCGATAAGCGCAAGCTGATGTTGGGCGGCACCGGCACTTCTGGTCTGGTTGGCGAGCTCGGCGTTCACGCGACGGTTCACATCGTTCTTAACCAACTTGACCGCGCGCGCCTCCTCAATCTCGGCAACGCTGCGCTTGGCACCAATCAGCTTTAATAGATGCTCGATTTCCTCGGCGCTCTTAATGTACACGGCATATGACCCCCGCCGTGCATTAACACGAGCATGGACCCCAATCTGCTCCAACAGATCGCAAAGTCCCTTGGCATATTGCTCGCCTTGCACCGCGATCTCCAAATGAAAATCGCCGCGCGGATCGGCCACGAAGCCGCCCGCGATGAGCGCGCCGCGGATATAGGCAAGTCTACAGCAAGGACGGGCAACGATATGTCGGGGTACGCCGGCGACAAGTCCTCCCCTACGGTCGAGGATACCCAGCAGAACCAAGGCCTTATCCAGGTCTGGCTGATCAGGCAAGGTGATGAGGTAGTTTCGAACCTTATGCAATACAGATTTACGGACGGTGAACTCCGTTTTGAGCTTAAGGATACGATGCGTCAACGTGATCATCGTGCGCGCGACGGCTCCCGTCTCAGTCGCAACCGTCAAACGATACCGCCCAGAGCCGGCAAGCGAGAGCGTACCGCTCACGCGCGTGAGGGCGGCAAGCGTCGACAAGTCGCAGTATTCACATTCGGGTTCGCAGCGCGCAAGCTCGTCGCGCACCTCAGCGGTAAACGACATGCAGGCCTATGCCTTCGTGTTGGCGCGCGACAGGTCGCGGTGGGAGATGCTCACATGATACTGAGCGCCTTCCAGGTAACGGGCCGTGGCCTCGGCAATGGCAACGCTGCGGTGCTGGCCGCCCGTGCAGCCGATGGCGATAGAAAGCTGCGGCTTACCCTCCGCGATATAGCCCGGCATCACCGTATCGAGCAGCTGTGTCCAAGCCTTCCAAAACTCCTGCGTCTTGGGATGATCCAGAACAAAATCGGAGACCTTTTTATCGAGACCGGTCATCATGCGCATCTCGGGATCGTAGAACGGATTGGGCAGGAAGCGGACGTCGATCATAATGTCCGCCTCGACGGGCATGCCGTGCTTAAAGCCAAACGAGAACACGTGGACGTCCATGAGCTGCTGGTCGGACAGCTCGGAAAATGCCATACGTAGCTTGTTGCGCAGCGCAGAGGTGCGCAGACGGCTCGTGTCGATAATCATATCGGCTCGGTCGCGCACGCCCTGAAGCTGAAGGCGCTCGCGCTGAATGGCATCGGCCGTAGTCTCCCCCGGCTTGGCAATGGGATGACGGCGGCGATTTTCGCTGTAGCGACGAATCAGCACCTCGTCAGAAGCCTCCAGGAACACGATGTCGCAGCTCATCTCGCGCTCTTCGAGCGCGGCGACCGCATCGAGCAACTCGTCAAACAGTCCCTGGCTACGCAAATCGCAGGTGACGGCGAGATGCCTGCCCACGCCCGTATTGATGCCGACGAGCTCGGCAAGCTGGGCGATGAGACGTGGAGGCAGGTTATCGATGCAAAAATAGCCCATGTCCTCGAACACATGCATGGCCTGCGTGCGGCCCGATCCGGACATTCCGGTGATGATGACGATATCGGGGATGCGCTCCGAGCGCTCCGCCGCATCCATGGCATCTCCCTTTTGCATGTGCTGCCTCCCGAAAACAAGCGCGGGACCCAGCAACCCGGATCCCGCGCGGTCAATTGCCTATATTGAGTATACCGCCCCGAGCGGATACGAGGCCTGTCTTACGCCTCAAGCGCAGCCTTGAACCAACTCGTAATACTCGTGGGGTGCGTGATGGCGGTGCCGACGACAACGGCCCAGGCGCCAGCATCGATCGCGGCGCGAGCCTCCTCGGGCGTGTGCACGCGGCCCTCGCAGATGATGGGAAGACCGGGGAATTCCTCGGTCGCCTGACGCAGGAGCGGCAGATCGGGGCCATCGGCCATGGTGCAGTCGATGGCAGCGACACCGTGAGAAAGCGTGGTAGATACAAGGTCGAAGCCCATATCAACCGCACGGCGAATGTCCTCGATGGTGGCACAATCCGCCATCAGGAGCACACCCTCCTCGTGCAGCGGGCGGAAGGTATCCTCGACCGACTTGCCGTCGGGACGCGGACGATCGGTGGCGTCGATCGCCACGATATCGGCACCCGCAGCAACGCAGGCGCGGGCGTGACGCAGCGTCGGCGTGATGTAAACGCCCTCGTGCCCATCCTTCCACAGGCCGATAACAGGAACCTCACAGCGACCCTTAATGGCGGCAATGTCGGCAAGGCCCTGGCAGCGAATGGCGGCGGCGCCGCCGAGCTCGCAAGCACGAGACATTTGAGCCATGGTCTCGGGCGTACGAAGCGGCTCGCCCATATACGCCTGAACGCTCACGACGAGCTTACCCTTCAGGGACTGGATCAAAGGATCAACGGTCATGTTCGACTCAACCTTTCTCAAAACAGCCTTCTGAGACACCGCACCTTGACGTTCAAACCGTCGCTCGCGTACCGAAGTACGCTTCGCTCCTCTTTCACGTCAATCTGCGGCACCTCAGAAGGCGCACTTGGTAGTTATGTTTACTTCAACGACGCAAGAAGGTGTTCGGCGGCACCGATAAGCGGCGCGTCGCCCTCCAGCGAACCGATGAGGATCGGCGTGTCCTGAAGCGGATCGAGCGCCTGGCTGGCATAGCCCTCGTGCACCGAATCCTTCCACGTCTGTGAACGCCAATCGGGACCTTGGTGAATCACGCCACCCGAAAGCACGATGACCTCGGGGTCCAGGATGTTAGCGAGCGAGCCCAAGCTGGCACCCAGCGCAAAGCCGGCGTCATGGATGACCTCGGTCGCCTTTGCGTCGCCCGCACGGCACAGGTCGTTCACATCGCGACCGACCGAAGGACGGCTGGGGTCGACGCGACCAAAGCGCTCATCGTACATACGACCAATGGAAGTACCCGAAGCAACCGACTCAAGATGACCAGAACGTCCGCAGGCGCAGGGAATGCCGGCGGCAGCCGAGCACTCGATGTGGCCCATATGACCGGCAGCACCATGGAAGCCCTGCATCACGCGGCCGTTCTCGACATATGCGCCGCCGATGCCCGTACCGATGCCCAGACACAAGACGGAGAACTTGCCCTTGCCGACGCCCCAGTGGGCCTCGCCCAGAGCATGAGCCTGCACGTCGCCCACAACGGCAACGGGAAGACCAAGGTCCTCGCGCAGGCGCGGCCCCAACTGAACGCCGGACCAGCCGGGCATGATCTCGTTGGCATACGCGATAGCGCCCGTCTTGGGATCGACGACGCCTGCGGCACCGATACCGACACCGAGGACCTCGACATCGGGATTCGCCTCAAGAGCGGCCTTGATGGACGCCTCGATACGCTGGAAGACGGCCTCGCCGCCCTCCTGGGCCTCGGTAGGAACCTCGGCCTCAAAAACGGGATGGGGCACACTACCGTCAGCCGGGTACTCCATGATGGCAGTCGCGATCTTAGTTCCGCCGATATCGACAGAGCAAACGTACTTGTTCTCCATGTCGCTCTCCTTAGGAGATAAAAAACAACTACAGGAAATGAAGGCTGCGTTATCGCCGCAGCTTGGTAAAGGTTTCCCGGGTGCCCGAGGTTGGGGTGAAAGCGGTCGGGCGTTGACCTAATGGGTCACGCTCGACCGCTTGAGCCCCAAGATCGGGTGCCCGGGGAAGCTTTACAGGAGACCGTTGTCCTGGAGGACCTTCTTAATCGCCTCGACGTTCTCGCCGGTCATGGCCTTCACCGGGCGCGGCATGGTCGGGCTGTCGAAGATACCCATGAGGTTCATAGCGGTCTTGAAGGCGCCGACGCCACCGGCATAGCCCTGGACGCCCGAGGTGACATCCCAGATGTGCGAAATCTCATTGAGGCGATCCTGCTCGGCCTTGACGGCAGCCCAGTCGCCGGCCTGAGCGGCCTTCCACTGACGCACGTAGCCCTCGGGCTCAACGTTGGCGAGACCCGGGACGGAACCGTCGGCGCCACCGAGGTAGGCACCGTCAACGACGACCTCGTGACCGGTGAGGATGCTCATCGGGTGGCCGTTCTTCTCGTTCTCCTGAACGAGGTAGCGGAACGAGATGTCATCACCCGAGGAATCCTTGACGCCGGCCAGGACGCCCTCGGCGCCGAGCTTGGCAAGGAGCTTCCAGGGGAGCTTGGTGTGGACGCACACGGGGATGTCGTAGGCGAAGATGGGCAGGTCGAGCTCCTCGTGCAGGATGCGGAAGTGCTCCTCGACCTCGGTCATGCCCTGCAGGGCATAGAACGGGCAGGTGGCGACAAGCGCATCGGCGCCCAGCTCCTGAGCGACCTTACCATGCTCGATCATGCGCTCGGTCTCGGTATCGATGATGCCGACCAGAACGGGAACGCGGTGGTCGACGATGCGCACGGCCTCGGCGACAATCTGGCGACGGCGCTCGTCGGTGGAGAAGACGACCTCGCCCGAGGAGCCCAGGAAGAACAGGCCATCGACGCCGGCATCGATCATGCGGTTGATGCTGCGCTCAAAGGAGGCAACATCAAGCTGGTGGTCTTCGGTATCGGGAACAACGACGGGAGGGATAACGCCGGTGAATTTCTGAGTTGCCACAAGAATCTCCTTAGTTGTCTGGCGGGCGGCCCTATGCCACCCACTCTTGTTGGCAGTGTCCAGGCCGTCTAGGCCAAAGAACACGGGTAGAACGTTTGGTTCAAGAAGTCGACGACTTCGTTTTCGAACGCATTGATGCGCTCGTGAGCGTATTTGGCATAGATGATATGCCTCCGGTCACACTCAAGACCGTTGAATACGGCGAACTGGCCCTTGGGATCGCTCACGGCATCCATGAGCGATGTGCCCATGAGCACCGATCCGCGCACCCGAGACGACAGAGCCTCAAGGCCACCGGGGATTGGATTGGCAACCGCCGTGCAGGCAAGGCCCCGCTCGTCCAGAGCGGAAACCGCCAGCGCGACGCCGCCGCCAAGGCCCTCGCCCCACGCAAAAATGCGATCGGAGTCTACGCCGTCAAGATTGCGCGCGACCTTCGCCAACGCGCAGCCCCAACGGACGCGCTCGACAAAAGCGGGCGAAGCAATCCCCCGCTGCAGGTCGTCCGTACCAGCAACACCGTCGTCCAGTGCAAGCACGGCATATCCCATGGCGGCAAATCTCGTCATGTGATGCCAGCCGCGCACAGGCCGATCGATGTCGTGGAACATCAGGCACAGCGGCACGCGCTCAGATACTCGGGCACGACCGACAGGCTCAATCAAACGAGCGTGGACCGCATGGTCACCGAGCTCAAAGGAAACCTCCGAGTAACGGGCGCAGGGGTTAACAAAGTCAATCGCCGTAATGGCCAGGCCTTGAATCTCAAGATTCGGAGCGCATGTCTCTAAATCAGAAACATCTGCTTGGACATCACCGTGCCAGTCCCGATAGTCTGCGAGCCTTGACGAAACCGTTCCAGGAATTCCCACGAGCCCGGGGACAATCAGCTCGTCAACATTGCTCTCGCACTTAGACATGAGCCTCCCCTCCCTCACAGAAAAACGGAATGATCAAATCATCAAAGTCCTGAATCTCCTCGTGGCCAAAGCCCTCAAAGAACTCATGACGCTTGTCGCAGGACAGGTTGTTGTACACCGCAAACTGCGTCGCCGGCGGACAGACGATATCGGCTGTGCCCGTGCCAAACAGAACGGGGCATTTGACCATGGGGGCAAAGTTCTTGGAATCGAAGTACGCCAGCTTGGCATAGGCTTCCTCGATACGGGTCGAGTCCTCGTCAAACCAGCGCGACCAATAGCGCAGGCCCTCATAGGCAATATCGTCGGCGTCCAGATCCCAAACCAGGCGGAAATCCGACAGGAAGGGATAGAGGATGGCGGCGCGATTGATAAGCTCGCTGTTAAGCGCGCAGGTCGCAATGCCCAACCCGCCGCCCTGCGATGCGCCGTTCACATACACGCGGGTAAGATCGATGCCCTCGAGCTCGCGAACGATACGGCACAGAATGCGAATATCCTGATGTAGGCGGACATAGTAGAGGTTGGCCGGGTCGCCGTCGATACCGGCGACGATATGGCCCGCGACCGTCGTGCCCTCAAATCCACCAATGTCCTCGGAGGGGCCTCCTTGGCCAGGACAATCGAGAGCAATGAGCGCCATGCCCATGCCCGCAAACGACGCCTGCTCAAACCAGCTGCGGCTTGCACCCGGATACCCATGGAACTGAAGTACCAATGGCACAGGCTCGTCCGAGACGGGTTTAAGGTACTTGGCATGCAGGCGTGCACCACACATGCCGGTATACCAGAGGTCGAAAAACCGACAGGTCGCGGAATCCGCAACCGAAGCCGCCTCAATCTCGTAGTCGAGCTCGACGGCGTCGGCCTCGGCCATGCGGTCCTTCCAAAAGAGATCGAAATCCGATGGACGGGGCATAGCGCCTCGATATTCACCAAATTGCTGTTGTAGCTCCTGAGCACTTGGCATGGCTCGTGAACCCAGCCTTTCGAAATCGCAACGGAGGTGCGCCCGGCAAGGGAACCGGGCGCACGGGAGGGAAAGCGAGGCTACTCGCCGAGCTTGGGATGCAGCAGCGACGGCGCAGCGCCGAGCAGCATCTTGGTGTAGGGGTCCTGAGGGTGCTGGAAGACCTGCTTGGCCTCGCCCTGCTCGACGATCTTGCCACCATTCATAACGATGATGTCGTCAGAGATATAGCGGACCGTCTGGATGTCATGGCTGATGAACACCATGGCCAGGCCGAGCTCCTTCTTAAGGTCGGTCAGCAGGTTCAGAATCTGCGCGCGGACCGAAACGTCCAGAGCCGAGGTGGGCTCGTCGGCGATGATGGCATCGGGGTTCAGCGACAGGGCACGGGCAATTGCGACGCGCTGGCGCTGGCCGCCCGAAAGCTGGCCGGGAAGAACCTCGGCGGCGGAGCTGGGCAGACCGGTGAGCTCCAAGAGCTCCTTGACGCGCTTCTCCTGCTCGGCCTCGGTACCCAAGTTGTGGACGCGCATGGGGTCGAGCAGTTGCTCGCGAACGACCATGCGGGGGTTGAGCGCCGTGGCCGGGTTCTGGAACACGACCGAGATGACGCGACCCATGTGGCGACGGTCCTCGGCGGTACGCTTGGTAACGTCCTTGCCCTTAAAGTAGACCTTGCCGCTCGTGGGGGCCTGCAGGCCGCACATGACGTTGGCGGTGGTGGACTTTCCGCAACCGGACTCGCCGACGATGCCGATGGTCTGTCCGGGCATGAGCTTAATCGTTACACCCTGGACGGCGTGAACCAGGTTGGGGTGCAGAATCGAGCCGGTACGGGTCCTAAAGGTGACGTGGACGTCATCAAGGAAGATGATCGGCTCGACGCCGTTGACTGCGGTCTCGCTCATCTACATCACCTCCGCGTGAGGGGTCAAACCATTTGCCTTGAGCACCTCATCGGGGAGCTCGGAATAGAAGTGCTCGGTGCCGGGCACGCGCTTGAAGACCGGACGGGTGTCCAGGCCAATACGCGGATGGCTCGAGCGGGGCGCGAAGCGATCGCCCTTGGGGAAATCGCGCGGACTCGGAACGGCGCCGGGCACCTGGTGCAGGCGACCCGAACCGCTCTCGATGGACAGAACGGAACCCAGAAGACCGCGGGTGTACTCGTGGATCGGGTTAGTGAGCAGCTCCTTGGTGGGCGCCTGCTCGATAACCTGGCCGGCGTACATAACCGTGATGTTATGAGCGACCTCGGCGACCAGTGCCAGGTCGTGCGAAACGAAGATCATGGCAAAGCCGAGCTTGGCCTGAAGGTCGTTAAGCAGCTTGATGACCTGCTTCTGGACGGTAACGTCCAGAGCGGTCGTGGGCTCGTCGCAGATGACCAGCTTGGGGTCGCGGGTAAGAGCCATAGCGATCAGGACACGCTGACGCTGGCCGCCGGAAAGCTCGTGCGGATAGCTCTCGAGCGTGCGTTTGGGATCGAGGCCGACGAGCTCCAGGAGCTCCTCGGCGCTACGGGTTCCGCCGCGCTTGGTGAGCTGCTTCATCTGGGCAGAGATGAGCATGGAGGGGTTGAGCGAGGACAGGGCGTCCTGATAGACCATAGCGATATCGGTACCGCGCAGGCCGAACCACTCCTTCTTGCTCATCTTGAGCAGGTCACGGCCCTCCCAGAGGACCTCGCCGGAAAGGTGCTCGTCATCGTCGGTCAGGCCCATGATGGCCAGCGTGGTGATGGACTTACCGCAGCCGGACTCGCCTACCAGGCCCATGGTCTGGCCGGGACGGACGTCAAAGTTGACGTGGTCGACGACGTTGATGTCACCGTGGTGCTCAAACTGGATGCAGAAATCGCGGACCGAAAGGATCGGCTCAACGGACTCATCGGGCACATGGCGGTCGTTACGCTTTAGTTCGACATCACGCAGGGCGCCAAGACGGGCGGACAGGGACTGAGCCTGCTCCTTGTAAGCGCGAACGGGGTCGGAGACCAGCAGGTCGGCCTCGCGGCGCTTGGAGGAGTCGGTCGGATCCAGGGCGGCGGAGGGAGCAGCGGCCATGGCGTCGGTAATACCCTCGGAGAGGATGTTGAGCGCCAGGCAGGTGATCATGATGGCCAGGCCCGGGAACAGCGCCTGCCACCAACGGCCAGCGAGCACGCCGCCGCGGGCGTCGGCGAGGATGTTGCCCCAGGTAGCGGTAGGCTCCTGAATACCAGCGCCGATAAAGGTCAGCGAGGCCTCGAAGATGATGGCGTCGGCTACCAGGGTAACGGTGAAGACCATAATCGGGGCGATGCAGTTGCGCAGGACGTGCTTAATCAAAATCCACGGAGCCTTGGCGCCGGAAACGATGACCGCGCGGACATAGTCCTCGCCGTACTCGGACACGATGTTGGCGCGCACGATACGGGCAATCTGCGGAGTGTACATAAAGCCGATGGCGAAGATGATCGACGGCACGGAATTGCCCAGGATGGAGACGAAGACGGCCGCGAGGGCGATGCCCGGGATGGACATGATGATGTCCAGGATGCGCATGATCGCCTCGGAAACGGACTTGCGCGAAACCGCAGCGAGGGCGCCCACGACCGAGCCGCAGACCAGAGCCATGGCAGTGGCGCCAAAGCCGATGATCAGCGAGTAACGACCACCGTAGAGCATGCGCGACAGAATGTCGCGACCCTTATCGTCGGTACCGAAGATAAATCCGTTGCCGGGAGCCTGGCGAGCAGTGAAAATCTCGACCGGGCTATAGGGGGCAAGAAGAGGCGCCAGAATCGCGGTCAGGGCGACCAGCGCCAGCACGACGGCGGCAATCTTAGAAGACAGCGTCATCTTCTTCCAGCCACCGAGCTTGAGCCCCTTGGAGGCAGCTTTCTCGAGCTGCTCGGTTTGCTTCTCTCGAATCTTTACCATAATCTACACCGTCCTGATGCGCGGGTTGATGAGCAGGTAGAGCATGTCAACCACGATGTTGATGATGATGAAGGCAAGAGCAACGACGATGACGACGCCCTGAACCAGGTTCGCCTCGTTGCCCTGAACGCCCTGCAGGATCGCGGTACCCATGCCGGGGAGGTTGAAGATGACCTCGATGACGACGGCACCGCCCATGAGGTAGCCGATCTTAAGACCGAGGGTGGTGACCGGGGTGATCAGCGCGTTGCGCAAAACGTTGATGCCGACGACGACCTTCTCGGGAACGCCGGCGCCGCGAGCCATACGGACATAGTCCTTATCGAGCTCCTCAACCATGGCCGTACGCACGATACGAGTCATCTGGCCCGTCAGCGGGAATGCCAGAGCGATAGCGGGCATAATCATGCGCGCCAAATAACCTCCCGGGTTGGTGGTGAAGTGAGGCAGAGCACCGGACGCCGGAAGCACCTTAAGGTAGGAAGAGAACAGCAGGATCAACAGAACGGCAAGCCAGAACGACGGGGTTGCCAAGCCGGCGATGGAGAAGACGCGGATCACTTGGTCCGGCCATTTATCGCGATACAGTGCCGCGATGACGCCGAGCAAAAACGAGACGACCGCGCCGATGGCAAGACCGATGAAGGTCAGCTGCATCGTGACGGGCAGGGCCGTGGAGATGCGCTTGGCAACGGAGTTGCGAGCAGCACCATAGGTGCCCATGTCACCATGGATCAAATCGCCCATGTAGCGCACGTAGCGCACGGGCCAGGGGTCGTCCAGACCATACTTCTCATGGTACTCGGCAACCGCCTCGGGCGAGGCACCGTCACCCAACGCCGTATAGGCGGGGTCGGTCTTGGAGAACGACATAAGGAAGAACACCAGGACGGTGACGCCCAATGCCATGATCGGCAGCGCCACGAGACGCCTTCCAATCAAACGTAGAAAGTTGTTCACGTTCTCTCCCCTTTCTTTTGTCGGTAGGACCAACTGGTATATGAGTATGGATACTCATTACAAGACCCGAGCGACATCGAGGCCGCCCGGGTCTTTGTTTCAACTCTGAGGACGTTGCCTTACGACCGACGCCCTACATATGACTCAAGCGAGTCTTAGGCCTTGACGGTCGCGACGCCCCTGAAGGACATGCTCGTCGTGCCGATGCCCTTGAAGCCATCGAGGGCCTCGCCGTTGGGCGCGGTGGACGGATCGTCCCAGGAAGCGGAGACGGTCTTGACGTGGACAACGGGGTACAGAACGGCGTTGTCAGCGATGATATCGAAGCACTCGTTCCACTTCTTCTGCTGCTCGTCGCCCTCGGCGGCAAGAGCCTCGTCCATGAGACCGTGGAGCTTCCCCCACTCAGCGGAATCCTTCCACGGGCAACGGGTCTGCATCCAGACGTTGTCACCGTACCACCAGTTGAGCAGCAGGTCGGGGTCGGCGCCGAAGCAGGACGGATCGCCAGGGGCAAGGAGGATATCGTAGGCCTCGCCGCCGTCGATGGCAGCGTAGGTGGCCGGCGAGGTATCGGTCTGGATGGTCACATCGAAGCCGAGAGCGTCGAGGTCGTTCTTGACCTGGGCGGCCATGCCCTTGATCTGCTCGTTGTCGGTGGTGCGCAGGGTGATGGCGCCCGGGGTGATGCCAGACTCTTCAATGAGCTTCTTGGCCTTCTTGGTGTCAGTCTTGTACACCGTGGAAGCCTCATGATAGTTGGTGAAGCTCTTGGGCAGGTAGCAGCTGGCAGCGGTGGCAAGGCCGGCGAAGGTGTTGGTGATCATCTTCTCGGTGTCGAGCGCGTACATGACGGCCTGACGGACCTTGACGTTGTTCCAAGGCTCCTTGGCGACGTTGAACATGATGAAGCGGGTGCCGAAACCCTGAACGTTATCGATCTTGCAGCCAGCGCTCTCGAGCTGGTCGACGGCGTCAGCGGTGACGAGCTCCATAACGAGCGTGGAGCCCTCCTGCTGAGCGGTAACGCGAGCGGTGGGGTCGGTCAGGATGCTGTACTGGATCTTCTTATCCTCGGCAGCATACTCACCGTTGTACTCGGGGTTGGGAACCAGAGTGATCTCGGTATCGGAGATAGAGTCGTACATCCAGGGGCCGGAGCCGATCGGCTGCTTGGCGCGCTCCTCCTCGGCCTGGGTAGCCGGGGTAACGCGGATGATGGCCAGACGATCCTTGAGCAGGGAGAAGTTGGGGACCTTGGTCTTGACCGTTACAGTGCTGGCGTCCTTGGCCTCGATGGACTCGAAGGGCTGGAAGAACGGAGCATAGGTAGCGGAAGCAGCACAAGCGGTGTAGGAGGCAACGACGTCGTCAGCAGTGACCTCGGTGCCATCGGAGAACTTGGCGCCCTTGCGGATGGTGACCTCGAAGGTAGTGTCGTCCACGGACTTGGGATCGTCGGTGGCGAGCTCGTTGAAGGTGCTGTAGTCGTGGTAATCGATGCCGTAGAGGCCCTCGATAACGTGCCAGTTAGCACCCAGGCCCACAGCGGAGCCGGTGCTGGCGGGGTCGAAGCTGGACGGAGCGTAAGCGGAACCAGCGGTGATCACGCCGCCGCCACGGTTGGCGGAATCGGTGGAACCGGAAGCGGAACCCTCGTCGCTAGAGCTGCCACCGCAGCCGGTGAGACCAAGCCCTGCGACAGCAGCGACGCTGCCGGTGAGGCCGAGGAACGAACGCCTGGACATACCCTTGTTGATGATGGCCATGTCTTCTCCTATCAATAGAGAATCTTACCCGGGAGCACCTAGACTTGCCCCCGCGCAACTTGCGGACGATATATACCTTACCTACCGACGGACCCAACTGAGGTGCCGCGCTCGGCGACCGATACATACATACGCTTGAACGGTATTTACTACCGTTCACCGAATTCATTGACAAACGATTCGCCAGACAGTATGTATCGACGAGGTGAGATATCAGTCTTCGTCAACCCGCAGGATAGCAGGGTTGTTCACCATGACTAGTCAAACGTTTTAGCGTTAATAAAACCCGAAACCAGCAGGCAATCATGGCGAAATAAATGGTTGAAAATCACGCAATCATGTATATCAGTAGTTTAGGCTCGTGTTTAGCTATCGGAATGGCCAGCCGCCGCCTCGGCGCGCTCGGCATTCCACGCAACGAGCGCCTCGTGGACCGCCTTGGCAACATCGGCGGGTATGCCGCGAACTTCCGCGATCTCTTGCTCGCTCGCCGCGCGCAAACGCTTCATCGAGCCAAAATGGCGCATAAGGGCACGTTTTCTGGTGGGTCCCACGCCTGGAACGTCATCGAGTACCGAAACCGTCATGGCTTTATCACGCAACTCACGATGGAATGTGATTGCAAAACGGTGCGATTCATCGCGCACCTGTTTAATTAGATAGAGCGACGCGGACCCGGTCGGAAGCACGACGGGAGTCTCGTCCCAAGGCACAAAAACTTCCTCATCGGCCTTTGCCAAGCCACAAACTGGTATATCGAGCCCAAGAGCCTCAAGTTGCTTGATCGCAGCGGTCAATTGCGGCTTACCGCCATCGACAACGAGCAAATCGGGGCGCGAGCCAAAGCGCTCGTCGGTCATGCGCTCGGGAGCATAGCGTCGTCCCAAAACCTCGGACATCGACACGAAGTCGTTTGCCTCGTCCAATTCGGCCTGAATTTTAAAACGACGGTACTGGCTCTTGTCAGCGCGCCCGTTGGTAAACACCACCATCGAGGCGACGGTAAAGGTTCCGTGCAGCGTCGAGATATCGAAGCACTCGATACGCATCGGCGGCGCCGGCAGCGCCAGCGCGCTTTCGAGCTCCAGGAGCGCTTGATTGGTGCGGTCGTCAGCGTACCCCGTGCGCATCATGTAGCGCATGAGGGCATGGCGCGCATTTTTGGAAGCCATATCGAGCAGGCGGTGCTTTTCGCCGCGCTGCGGCCTATGGAGATGGCAAGAGCGTTCGCGCTTGCCTGCAAGCCACTCCCCCAACGCTTCGGCATCCTCAAGCTCGACAGAAAGATTGATCTCGGCTGGAATATCAGCCGTCTCGTCGTAATAGCGCTTAAGAAAGCCCGATTGAAGCTCTTCCTCGTCGACATCCAGGCCTTTATCGAGGATGAACTCGCAAGTTCGAACCGTTCGGCCCTCGCGAACGACAAAGACACACGCGGCAGAGATAGTCTCTTCGCGATAGAAGCCGATGACGTCGATATCGACGCTGGAGGGAAAAACGACTTGCTGACGGTCGTCCAGACCCCTGATGACCTCCAAACGACGCTTGACGCGTGCCGCGCGCTCAAAATCGAGTGCCTCGGCGGCATCCGCCATCTCGGAAGTCAGCTCGTCGACGACATCCTTGCGATGGCCCGACAAAAAGCGCTCGACACGCTTGACGTTCTTGGCATAGTCTGCCGGGGAAATCGCGCCGACACACGCACCCGGGCCGCGCCCGACATGGTAGTCAAAGCAGGGGCGCCCGTTTTGCGCGCAAATCATATTGACGATGTCTTCCTCGCCCTTGTGGGACTCGACGATACGACGACAACGACGCCACTCCGCACAGGATGCGGAGCAGATGGGGATAACCTTGCGCAGCGTATCTATCGTCTCACGTGCCGCACGGCTATCGGTATAGGGTCCAAAATAGCGCGTTCCCGGCTTATGGCGCTCGCGCGTATATTTGATAGCGGGATACAGGTCGCCCTTTGTAATGGCGATAAAGGGGTAGCTCTTGTCATCCTTGAGGTCGACGTTAAAGTACGGATGGTACTGGCCGATCAGGTTGCGCTCGAGTACAAGCGCCTCATGCTCGGTTTCGACAACGATGTAGTCAAAGCTCGCAACCAATTGCATCATGAGCGGTATTTTTTGGCGCTCATCCTGCAGCGTCACGTACTGGCGCATACGGGAACGCAGGTTTTTCGCCTTGCCAACGTAGATGACATCGCCCTTGGCATCTTTCCAAAGGTAACATCCGGGCTGCGTGGGAACGCGCGAAACCTGCTCGGCGAGTGTTGGAATGTTGTCGTGACCGGCCACACGCACCTACTTGCGACGAAGCAGCGCCGAGACCTCGGGCATCTTAAGGACGACGGCAAGGCCAAAGGTAACAGCAAGCGAGACGACACCCGCAACGCAAACGTAACCAAGAGTAATCAGAATCGAGCCGCCAAGTGCCCCGACAAAGTGCTCAAGCGCCCACATGACGCCGGCGCCTGCGGCAGCGCCCAGGCCACCGAGCAAAAGGCCAAAGAAACCGCCATGCAGGATAGATTTGACCTGAAGGCCACGCAGACGACGACGCAGCCACCACAGCGAGCAACCGACCAGGATCACGTAGTCGACGACATACGAAAGCGCGATTGCCGGCATACCGAAGCCCAGCACAACGCCAAACAGCAGAACCGAGCCGGCCTGGCCGATGGCGGAATACAGGCAATAGCGGCTATAGGGCTTCATGTCGAGCAAGGCAGAGAAGCTCTTCTGCATCAACACGACCACGCCGTAGAGCGGCAGCGAGAACGCCAGGTAGACAAGGAACTCGGACACCAGCGCCACGCCGGACTCATCAAACTTGCCGGCACAGTAAATCATGTTGAGCGGACGCGCGAAGACAATCAGGTACAGCGCGAACGGAATCAGGAAGAACAGCATCTGGGCGACGCCACGCGAAATGCCCGTGCGAACGCTGTCGTAATCCTTCTCCTGCGCGTCGTGAGAGAGCTCGGTATAGAGCGCCGTCGAAAGCGAGGCGGCAATCAGCGCGTAGGGCAGCGTGTACCACAGGCGCGCATAGGCGATGACGGAAGGACCAGTCTCGGGCTGGACCACCAGCGCGGCAGCGTTGGTGATAGAAGTCGAGACAAACATGCACACCGTGGCGAGCAGCGTCGGGATACCGAGCGCAATCGTCTGGCGCAGTGCGGGGTCCTTAAAGTCGATATGGATATGGGGATGCACGCCGTGCTTGCCAAGCGCGGGAATCTGACATGCCATCTGAACAAAGACACCGAGGGTCGTACCGGCCGCAATCAAGATGATGCCGGCACGTTCGCCAAACTGTGCGGACACGGGCGCAAAACCCATAAAGCTCGCAATGACGATCACATTGTTGAGGACCGGGGCAAACGTCGACCAGAAGTAGTCGCGGTGTGCGTTGAGAACGCCCGAGAACACCGAACCCAAACCATAAAACAGAATCTGGATGGCAAAGAAACGGAACATGAACGCAGCGGTATCCATGCTGCCGCCGTCACCCGAAAGGAACGATTGTGTCCAGATAAAGCCCGGGGCGAACACGGTCCCCAGCAACGAAATGCCACCCAGCACCAAAAGCAGAATGCCAAGCAGGTTGCCCACGTACTCGTTCGAGGCCTCGCGACCCTGCTCACGCCTCACGCCCATGTACACGGGCAAAAACGCCGTCACGAGCATGCCGCCCATCACGAGTTCGTAGAGCATATTGGGCAGGTTGTTGGCGACCTGATAGGAGGACGAGAGTAGCGACATGCCGATAGCGGCCGCCATTGCCCACGTGCGGATAAAACCGGTAACGCGAGACACGATGGTCAGGATGGTCATAAGCCCAGCGGAACGACCAACCGTGGAGTAGTCCGACGAGCCCATGTCGTCAGTGTCATCTCGCGACGAAGAAACTTCGGATGAGGGTGTCTGTGGCGCAGATTCTTTTGCAAAATGAGCTCCGCGCTTCAATTCTTCCTGCGGCATCGCTCAGTCCTCTCTCGTAATCGCGGCAACCGTCGCCCCGCAAAATGCAATTAAATCATCGGGTGCAAGCTCGAGCTGATAACCACGCTTGCCTCCCGAAATAAAAATGGTATCCCAAAGGACACACGTCTCATCAATGAGCGTCCGGTAGCGTTTTTTCATACCGACCGGGCTGCAGCCGCCGCGAACGTAGCCAGTCGCCGCAAGCAAATCCTTCACATGCATCATGACCAAGGACTTCTCCCCCGCGGCACGCGCGGCGGACTTTAGATCGAGCTCATCGGCAACAGGGATGCAGCACACGACATGGTCGTTGGACGGCGTCACGCAGACCAGGGTCTTAAATCCTTGACCGGGCTCCTCGCCAAGCTGCTCCGAAATCGCGACCCCCAGGCCCACCGACTCATCACCATCGTCTTCGTACGTATGTAGAACATAGGAAATGCCGGCGCTTTCCAGCTCGCGCATCGCATTGGTTTTTGGCGTCTTTACAGCCTTTGCCATGACATATCCTTTCCCTCGCATTCGGACGCAAAGATTAAGTATATGTCCAATTCGACTGCATACGTCACTTCGACACAGCAAGCGCCATCGAATCACGAGGAGTCGATGGCGCCCATAAACTGAATCGCCTATTTATTGAGCATCAAGTTGAGCCTGACGCTCCCGGTCACGCCTGAGCAACGGCGCCAAAAACTTGCCCGTATAACTCTGCGGACAGTCCGCAACCTGCTCCGGTGTGCCCGAAACCACGACGGTTCCGCCGCCGTTACCGCCCTCGGGACCCATATCGATCAGGCGGTCGGCAACCTTGATGACATCAAGGTTGTGTTCAATCACCAGCACCGTGTTGCCCGCATCGACCAAGCGCTGCAGCACATCGAGCAGCTGGCGGACGTCCTCAAAATGAAGGCCGGTCGTCGGCTCGTCCAAAATATAGAACGTCTTGCCCGTCTGGCGTCGATGAAGCTCCTTGGCGAGCTTCACACGCTGCGCCTCGCCGCCCGAGAGCGTCGTGGCGGGCTGGCCCAGGCTCACGTAGCCCAAGCCTACATCGTACAGCGTCTGGAGCTTGCGCTTAATCTGCGGGATATTCCCAAAGAAGGCCAGCGCCTCGGTGACGCTCATGTCGAGCACATCCGAGATGGTCTTGCCACGGTAGGTGACCTCGAGTGTCTCGCGGTTGTAGCGTTTACCGCCGCAAACTTCGCAGGGAACGTAGATATCGGGAAGGAAGTGCATCTCGATCTTGATCTGCCCGTCGCCCTTGCACGCCTCGCAGCGCCCGCCACTCACATTAAAGGAGAAACGACCCGGCGAGTAGCCGCGCGCCTTCGACTCCGGCGTACTCGCAAACAGCGCGCGAAGATCATCCCACAGGCCGATATAGGTAGCAGGGTTGGAACGCGGCGTGCGGCCAATCGGCGACTGGTCGATATCAATAACCTTATCGATACACTCGATGCCTTCGATTTTCTTATACGGACCCACAGGGCGCGTCGAACGGTGAATAGCATTCGTAAGGGCAGGCGCAATGGTGTCGGTAACCAGGGAGCTCTTGCCCGATCCCGACACGCCGGTAACAACCGTAAGCGTACCAAACTCGATCTTGGCGGTAACGTTTTTGAGGTTGTTGGCTCGAGCGCCCGTAATTTTAAGGCAGCCGCGACCGGGCTTGCGCCGTTCATCAGGCACCCGAATCATTCGTTTGCCGGTCAGATAAGCGCCCGTCATCGACTCAGGACACGCCATGATATCAGCAGGCGTTCCCGCCGCGACTACGTGTCCGCCGTTGACACCGGCGCCGGGCCCCATGTCGATCACGTAGTCGGCGGCACGGATTGTATCCTCGTCGTGTTCGACAACGATAACGGTATTGCCGATATCGCGCAGGCGCTCGAGCGTCTTGATCAGGCGCTCGTTGTCACGCTGATGAAGACCGATCGAGGGCTCGTCCAGAATATAGAGCACGCCCATGAGACCCGCGCCGATCTGCGTTGCCAAGCGAATACGCTGTGCCTCGCCACCGGAAAGCGTCGCCGAGGCACGATCGAGCGTCAGATAGTCGAGTCCAACATCGACCAGAAAACGCAAGCGCTCCAGAATTTCCTTGACGATACGACCGCCGATAAACTGTTGGCGCTCGGTGAGCTCCAGGCCCTCAAAAAACTCGAGCGACTCACGGCACGACAGGCAGCAGACCTCGTAAATGGACTTGCCGCCCACGGTGACGGCGAGCATCTCAGGGCGCAAACGAGCGCCGTGGCAGCTCGAGCACGGTTCCTCGCGAATGTACTTCTCCAAGCGCGCCTTGGTGTTCTCGTTCGTCGTCTCGGTATAGCGTTCGTACAGGATGTTGCGAACGCCCGAAAACTTGGTATCCCACTGGCTGCGACGTCCGTCGAGCTTTTGGTAGTCGACCGAGATCTTCGTATCGCCCAGGCCATCCAAGAATGCACGACGCACGCGAGGGGGCAAGTCCTCCCACGGCGTATCGGTGCTCACCTTAAAGTGTTTGCAGACCGCAGCAAAAATCTGCGGATAGTAGTTCGAATTGCCAAACAGGCTACCAAAGACTCCGTCGGCAATGGACTTCGAGGGGTCCTCAATCAGCGCCTCGGCATCAACGGTTTTCTTAAAGCCCAGGCCGTCGCACTCAGGACATGCGCCATAGGGAGCGTTGAACGAAAAGTCGCGGGGTTGTAGGTCGTCGATGGAGTGCCCGTGCTCCGGGCACGCGAGAGCCAACGAATACTCCAGCAGCTCGCCCTCGGTCCCCTCGGGAGCATCGCGATCGGGCAGCATGTATACGTTCACATTACCGTGCGCCAAGGCAGTCGCCTGCTCAACAGACTCGGCGATACGGCCAAGAGAGTTCTCACGGATCACGATGCGATCAACCACGACCTCGATATCGTGCTTGAACTTCTTGTCCAGATCGATCGGATCATCGAGCGAGCGCACTTCGCCGTCGACACGCACGCGGCTAAAGCCCTCGGCGCGAAGGTCCTCAAACAGTTTGGTGTACTCGCCTTTTCGCCCGCGCACCACCGGTGCCAGCACAAACGCGCGGCGACCCTCCCCCGCCGCCAAGACCTTGTCGGCAACCTGGTCGGTCGTCTGGCGCTCAATGACGCGGCCGCATTCGGGACAGTGCGGAGTGCCCACACGGGCGAACAGCAGGCGCAGATAGTCATAAATCTCGGTTACGGTGCCAACCGTCGAGCGAGGGTTTTTAGACGTCGTCTTTTGGTCGATCGACACCGCCGGCGAAAGGCCGTCGATTGAATCCAAGTCGGGTTTGTCCATCTGGCCCAAGAACTGGCGCGCATAGCTCGAAAGGCTCTCGACGTATCTGCGCTGGCCCTCGGCATAGATAGTGTCAAATGCCAGCGAGCTCTTGCCCGAGCCAGAAAGACCGGTAATGACCACGAGTTGGTCACGCGGAATGGAAACATCGATATCACGGAGGTTGTGCTCACGAGCGCCGCGAATAACGATAGAAGAATCAGACATGGAAGCTCCTTGCCTCCTATTGCATCGAATCATACTGCCGATGAGTTTAGCGCACTCGACGCGCACAGATGTTCGTAATACAAGATTCGCAGACCTTTAGCTTTGCGTATCGGGCGCTTTGTTTCTCGAAATGCCGTGGAAAGGTTACAGTAATCTAATACTGAACTTAATTTGCTGTAACAGAGGAACGTCCATGACCGAAGATATCCCCCTTGAAATCACTTCGAGCGACATGGCCAATCTGCCCATATTCATCGCCGTCCTTATCGTGGCCACCGTCGTCGTGCGCGTGTATTTTTCAATCAAACACAATGAAAAGCCACCCATTGCCCGCGTCTTTTGGTGCGCGACGCTCCTCATCCCGCTCGGCATGGTAGCTGCATGGATTACGAATCAATTGCTCGTAAATGAGGACAGTTCCCTATGGGTCCTTTCTTATTCGGCGCTCGGTGCTGCCGCCGTCATGCTTCTTGTCGAGCCCTTGGTTTCGGGACTTATCGACCAAACCGATCTTGCGACGGGAACGGTTGCCTGTATTTGCCGTGACATCCTTGTCATCGCCGCCGTTTCAGCGCTCTCGTTCGTTTCACTCGAAATTGCCTGCAACGAAACGTTCTATCGCATTCCCGCCAACTCATTCGGGTTTTCCGTCGGGCTGCTCGCGACGGTTCTGCTCTCCCTTTATTTGCTGGGACAGCGTCATGGAGGCGTCATGGCCCTCGTGCCCGTCGTCTGTTGCATCCTTGGCATTGCCGAGCACTTCGTCATAACGTTTAAAGGCGAGGCCATCCTGCCAAGCGATATCTTGGCCCTTGGCACCGCAATGGAAGTGAGCGAGGGATACGAGTTTACCTTTACCGCCGGAATCGTAACCTCTCTAGCCCTGCTGGAGATTTCCCTGGGGCTTCTTTCGCTTATCCGACCTCGAAAGCTCCGTACGCCCACCCATGTCTTCCCCGCAATCGCCGCTAACCTCTGCGCTTTTCTGCTAGTGACCGTTGTGGGACTCTCGGGCTTTTCCAGCATCGACTTGGAGCAGGCGCTGAATTTTGGATTTGACCGTTGGCAGCCCATCACCACGTATGCGTCTCAGGGTTTTATCACTTCGTTCACCGAAATGGTCAACGAGTTGCCCATTGAGAAGCCCGAAGACTATACGCCCGATGAGGCGCAGAGCATCGAGCAGGAGCTCGCCGCCGCCTACGACAGCACGTATGGCTCGAGCGAGCAGCGCGCGGCGGCCGTTGCCCAGTTCAAGGAAATCAAGCCGACGATTGTTGCCGTCATGAACGAGAGTTTTAGCGACCTTTCGTGCTTTGAGCAGCTCCAGGCGGCCGGGTACACCGGCCCCGCATTCTACAACTCGATTCCCGACACACTTGTTCGCGGCACCATGCTCGCTTCGGTCGCCGGTGGCGGAACGGCGAACTCCGAATTCGAATTTTTGACCGGAGCGACAACGGCCTTTGTCGGATTAGGCAAAATCCCCTATCAGCTGTATCAGATGAATGGCGTCAACAGCCTGGCAAAGGACCTTAAGGAGCTTGGGTATACCGCTACCGCTATGCACCCGCAAAACCCCGTCAACTACCATCGAGATAAAATCTATCAGCAGCTGGGCTTTGGAGACTTTCTTTCAATCGGCGATTTCGAAGGTGCGCCCTGTTACCATGCCGGCGTATGCGACTACGCCACCTACGACAAGATACTCGACCTGCTTAGGACCGACGAAGCCCCGCAGTTCATCTTTGACGTCACGATGCAAAATCACGGCGGCTACGACTATGGCACCGTTCCCGCCGAGGAGCTGACAAACTATTGGGTCGAGGGAGCCAGCGAGGGTGCCAATAGCGCGCTCAACACCTATCTTACCTGCATCAACGCATCCGACCGGGACCTCGAGTACTTTATCAACGAGCTCCGCAATATCGGCAGACCGGTTGTCCTTGTCTTTTTTGGCGACCATCAGCCGAGCGCCGCAACGGCTCTCAACGACGAGCTGTACCCTCAGGAAGATACGGCAAGCCACGCTTTCCGTATCTATCAGTCGACATATTTTGTCTGGGCTAACTATGAAATCGCCGGCAATACCGAGCTCAACGTCTACGACACCGTCGGGGCAAACGAGGTTGCAGCCATTACCCTTAATAAGATCGGCGCCCCGCTCACCGACTATCAAAAGGCTCTGCTTGCAACAAGGTCAGATGTGCCCACCATCAATGTCGCCGGCTACCTTGGTGCCGACGGGCTGCGCTACGACTTGGAATCTGAAGACAGCCCATACGCCTCGACGATCGACAAGCTGCAGCGCATGCAATACCTCGAGTTCGCCAGCAAAGTTCAGTAAGCCCGCCCATTCGCTTGGACCCATCGTATTGCAAGCACGCTCGGCCCAAATGCATCGTAAATGACTCCCGTTCGCAAACGAGGGTACAATGACGCTCGTGTCACATCACGGGGCCCCGGCCCCAACATATACAAAGGAGTCATACATGGGTTGCGAGCACGCACAGGCCGCCGGCGGACAAACGTCGCCGTCGCAATTTGAGGAGAATACGCTGTCCGAGGTCAAACGCGTCATCGCCGTGCTTTCCGGCAAGGGCGGTGTCGGCAAGTCGTTTGTCACCGGTGCCATCGCCACCGAGCTTGCCCGTCACGGCCACAAGGTCGGCGTCCTCGATGCCGACATCACTGGTCCCTCTATCCCCAAGATGTTCGGTATGAGCGGACGCCACGTCCATGCCCTTGGCAACCTCATGCTGCCTGAAATCTCCGAGCACGGCGTCAAGGTCATGAGCTCCAACCTTCTGCTCCAAAACGAGACCGACCCCGTCCTTTGGCGCGGTCCGGTCATCGCAGGCGCCATCAGGCAGTTCTGGAGCGAGACCTCGTGGGGCCCCATCGACTACCTGCTGGTCGACATGCCTCCGGGAACAGGCGACGTCGCGCTCACCGTCTTCCAGTCACTGCCCGTCGACGGCATCGTCATCGTCACGAGCCCGCAGGATCTGGTCTCGATGATCGTCGCCAAGGCGGTCAACATGGCCGAGAAGATGAACGTCCCCATTCTGGGCATCGTCGAGAACATGAGCTATATTGAGTGCCCCGACTGCGGCAAGAAGATCGAGGTCTTTGGCAAGAGCAAGCTCCCCGAGGTCGCAGAGCGCTATAACCTCGACATCTTGGGCACGCTTCCCATTAATCCGGCACTCGCCGAGGCCTGCGATAAGGGCGAGGTTGAGACCGCGCTGCCCGATGGCATGTTGCCCAAAGCAGTCTCTGCCGTCGAGGCTATTACCCCGCACGAGACCGACGAGGCCTAAGTGAACACGAGCGCCTTCTATGACGTCCTGGTAATCGGCGGCGGGGCTTCAGGCCTCGCCGCCGCCATTACGGCCGCACGTGCTGGCAAAAGCGTCTGCATCGTTGAGCGCGATGTCGCCTGCGGCCTTAAGCTCCTTGCGACCGGTAACGGCCGCTGCAACCTCTCCAACGAATCGATTGATCCTCAGCGGTATAACCACCCCGCATTCGTCGAATCTGTCATGGGCCCCCAACCCGAACAAAAGCTTATGGGTTTCTTCTCCTCGCTGGGCATCATGACAACCTCCGAGGAAGGCCGACTGTACCCGCGCTCCCTTCGCGCCGAATCGGTGCGCGACGCGCTTCTCAACGTTTGCGACCGCCTAGGTATCACCTTAATCTGCGGAGCCAACGTTGCCTCGGCGCACAAAGCTTCCGAAGGCTGGACACTCCAAATAGACCGTCCAGCGCGGGCACTCAAGGCAAAAAAGCACGACGACCGAAAATCGGAGCTCCGCTCGCTTCGGAAAGCGCTCGCCGATGTCCCTCGCAAGAACGAGGCCCTGCAGGCACATGCCGTAATTATCGCCACGGGTGGTAACCCCACCGGTATCGCCGATACGTTTCGCCTCCCCCTCACTTCGCTGCGCCCCATCCTCTGCCCCGTATCGGCAACGGTCGTCGGCGATCGGGCGGCACTCAAGACGTTGGATGGCCTGCGCGTCCGCGCCCGCTTGACGCTCGCCCGCAATCATAATGAGCTCTGGCACGAAGACGGTGAAGTCCTGTTTCGAACCTTCGGTATCTCGGGCGTCGCTGTCTTCAACCTCTCCCGTCGTATCCAGCACGGCGATACGATCCTGCTCGACGTTTTCCCCGACCTCTCCAAAGACGAGCTGCTCGATATGCTCAACCGGCGCGTTGAGCTGCTCGGCGGCTTTTCGCCCCGCGATCCCCGTTGGCTCGACGGCATGCTCGCCCCGCAACTCTCCCGCGTCGTCTGCACGGCGTTCGAGCAGTGCCATCCAGGCTCCAACGATGTCATCCACCTGGTCTCGATCCTCAAGCACTTTAAGTTGCTCGTCGAGGGAACAGCCGAGGAGCGCTCGGCGCAGGTCACGCGTGGTGGCGTATCTGTCGAGAGCATCTCAACACCCAGTCTACGCGCGAGCAGCGCTGTCGACGCCCCGCTTTACGTCTGCGGCGAAGCGCTCGACATCGACGCCGATTGTGGAGGCTTTAACCTTGCGTGGGCCTGGCTCTCGGGCATTCGCGCTGCAAGCAGCCTGTAGCCGCGCAGTCTATAATCAAAAACGCATTCGGGCCGTCTGGGATACCGGACGGCCTCTTTCTTGCCTCTAAGGAGACCTCGATGATCGAAATCACCCAAGTCAACGCGTCACTCGATGAAGCCGGCGATGAAAATGCCTGCCTCATTGTTGGCAAGCGAGTCGCCAAGCGCGTCCTACGTTGCAAGGACTCCGAGATCAAGTCCATCGAGCTCCACCGCAAGTCAATCGACGCCCGCAAAAAACGAGACGTCCATTTTATCCTGAGCTTTCGTGTTGAGCTGACCAGTCCCCACCTCGAGCGAGAAGTGGTCGACAGCGTTTCCGAACGTGACCGCTCGCGCGTACGCGCGATAGAAGACGATGAGCCTTCATTCCCCTCCCCCATTTCCGACGCATCCAAAGAGCGCCCCGTCGTTGTCGGCGCCGGATGCGCCGGCCTTTTCGCTGCGCTCACGCTCGCCGAAGCAGGTCTTAAGCCCTTGCTTATCGAGCGCGGCGACCCGGCATTTCGCCGCTCGCAGGCGATCGATCTCTTTCTAAAGGAGCGCATCCTCGACCCCGAGAGCAATATCCAGTTTGGCCTGGGCGGCGCGGGGACCTTCTCGGACGGCAAGCTCAATACGGGAACCAAAAATCCCGCCCATCGCCTTATCCTCGAAACCTTCGTCGAGGCGGGCGCGCCCCGCGATATTCTGTGGGATGCCAAGCCGCACATTGGCTCCGACATCCTTCCCACGGTTGTCACCGCTATATCCCAGCGCATCGAGCAGCTCGGAGGTGTCGTCCGTTATCGAACAAAGCTCGTCGACATTCGCATCGACGCGTCTGGTGCCATCACCGGTATCGATGTCCAATCGTCCCAAGACGCCGCTTACGAGCCAATTGAGACAAAGCACCTCATCCTCGCCTGCGGGCATTCTGCTCGCGATATTTTTGAGCTCCTTAAGGACCACAACGTGGCCCTCGCACAAAAGACCTTTGCCATGGGCGTTCGCATCGAGCATCCGCAGCGCGACATCGACCGAGCCCAATATGGAGCCTTGGCGGGACATCCTGCCCTCGGAGCAGCCCCCTACAAGCTCGTCGCCCATCTTCCCAACGGCCGCAGCGTGTTCTCGTTTTGCATGTGCCCCGGCGGGCAGGTTGTCGCCGCCTCTTCCGAGCAGGGCCACCTGTGCGTCAACGGCGCCAGCCTCAATGCCCGCGACGGACGCAACGCAAACGCCGCCCTGCTCGTTAACGTCACGCCTGAGGACCTTCCCAACGATGACCCGCTCGCCGGCATCGAGCTCCAGCGCGCCTGCGAGGCGGCCGCCTATCGCCTGGGCGGTTCCAACTGGAACGCACCGGCACAACTCGTCGGAGATTTCCTCGCAGGACGCGCCAGCAAGGCGCCCGGAAAGGTAAAGCCCACCTATCCGCTCGGTGTGACCTGGACGGCAATTGACGAAGCCCTGCCGCAGCATATCGTCGAGTCGCTCCGCCTGGGACTTCCCCTACTCGGAAAAAAGCTACGAGGCTACGACCGTCCCGATGCCGTTCTTACCGGCGTGGAGACTCGTTCGAGCTCACCGGTCACTGTCACCCGAGACCGAACGTGCCATGCCGTGTCGACCCCGGGCCTCTACCCTTGTGGTGAGGGAGCTGGATATGCCGGCGGCATCATGAGCGCGGCCACCGACGGCATCCGTTGTGCTGAAGCCCTGATCGCAGACCTCTAACGCACGAATTCCAGCGCGCAAAAGACATAGGCCCCGAGCTCCACAGGGAACTCGAGGCCTGTTCGCTATTTCTTAAACCGTGCACCCTGGCGTTTTCTGCCCGATGCGAACGTGGAACCCTTGCGGGCCTGCGAACGTAAGCGCTCGATCGTCTCGTCCTCAGACGCACCCTCGAGCATCGCCCGAATCTGAACGACGGCATCGCGCAGGCGCGCCGCCTCCTCAAAGTCCATGGCGGCAGAAGCGTTACGCATATCCTCTTCCATGGTTTCGACAATCCGCACAAGCTCGTCATGCGGCAGTTCTTCCAACTGCTCCGCAAGTGTCTGCTCGGGCGCCACCGTTTCCGGCACGCCGCCCTCGCCCGACTCATCGGGCGTATAGAATGCACCATGGCCAAGAGAGTCGCCCTTCGAGCGTCCCTTGGAACCCACGGTTTTTTCGGCCTCGGCAATAAAACTTGAGATGTCGTTGATGGCCTTGCGCACCGTCTTGGGCACGATGCCATGCTCTTCGTTATATGCCATCTGAATCTCGCGACGGCGCTGCGTCTCTTCGATGGCCTCCTTCATCGAATCGGTCACAACGTCCGCATACATGATGACTTCGCCATCGGCGTTACGGGCCGCGCGGCCAATCGTCTGAATCAGCGAACGGCGGTTGCGCAAGAAGCCTTCCTTATCGGCATCGAGAATTGCCACCAGTGAGACCTCGGGGAGATCCAAGCCCTCGCGAAGCAGGTTGATGCCAACGAGGACATCGATCTTGCCCTCGCGCAGCGTTCGCAGGATCTCGACACGGTCCATTGTCGCCGTATCAGAGTGCATGTAATTGACCTTAATGCCCGCGTCGAGCAGATGGTCGGTCAGGTCCTCGGCCATGCGCTTGGTCAACGTGGTCACCAGCACGCGCTCCTTGCGGGCAACGCGCTCGCGAATCTCGTCCTCAAGATCGTCAATCTGCCCACGAACCGGACGCACATCGATCTTGGGATCGAGCAGACCGGTCGGACGAATAATCTGCTCAACGTCGTTCTGGCTAACCCGCAGCTCATAGTCGCCCGGTGTTGCCGAAACGTAGATGAACTGGGGAATCCTCGCCTCAAACTCATCGAAACGAAGCGGGCGGTTATCGAGCGCCGAGGGCAGGCGAAAACCGTGTTCCACCAGCGTCACCTTACGCGAGCGGTCACCTTCGTGCATGCCGCGAATCTGCGGCACCGTCACATGGCTCTCATCGATGATGCAGAGCATATCCTTGGGAAAGTAATCGATTAGGGTAAACGGCGGCTCACCCGGTTTGCGACCGTCCAGATGACGCGAGTAGTTCTCGATGCCGTTGCAAAAGCCCATCGTCTCGAGCATCTCAAGATCATAATCGGTGCGCTGCTGCAGACGCTGCGCCTCGAGCAACTTGTCGGTCGCCTTGAGCTCCGCCACGCGCTTCTCGCACTCTTCGCTGATCGATTTCAGAGCCGCCTTGACCTTCGGCTTCTCGGTCACGTAGTGCGATGCCGGCCATACGGGGATGGCCTCGTACTCACGAAGCATCTCACCGGTGACCTCATCGATCTCGGCAATCAGCTCGACCTCGTCGCCAAAGAACTCAAACCGCAACGGATGCTCGGCATAAGGCGGATACACGTCGACAACATCGCCGCGCACGCGGAACGTGCCGCGTGCCAGGTCATAGTCATTGCGATCATATTGAATGTCGATAAGTGCATGGATAAAGTCATCGCGCTCGAGCGGCACCTTCTTGTCGACGTTTGGAGCCAGACCCGCATAGTCCTCAGGAGAGCCAATGCCATAGATACACGAGACCGATGCGACAACGATCACATCGCGTCGAGAGAGCAGTGACGCGGTCGCCTGATGGCGCAGCATCTCGACCTCTTCGTTAATCGAGGAGTCTTTCTCGATATATGTATCGCTTTGCGGCACATACGCCTCGGGCTGATAGTAGTCGTAGTACGAGACGAAGTAGACCACAGCGTTGTTGGGAAAGAACTCTTTGAGCTCGCTCGCAAGCTGAGCGGCGAGCGTTTTATTCGGAGCCATGACCAGCGTCGGCTTTCCCAGGGCCTCAATAGTCTTTGCCATCGTGAAGGTCTTGCCCGAACCAGTCACGCCCAGCAAAACCTGATAGCGGTCTCCGTCCCTCACGCCCTGCACAAGCGACTCAATGGCCTTAGGCTGGGAACCGGCAGGCTCATAGGGAGACACGACCTTAAACGGCACGTCAGAGCCTTCAACGCCAAAGCGCTTAAGTTCACCACCAACGCGTTCTACTTCAAATTCCGCCATGGATACTCCTAACTCATACATCTGCAGTATACGCAGGCGGCAGGCATAGTCCTATACGAACCGATCGGGATAGATGGTCTTGTAGCGAGCCCAGGCATTATTGACACGAATCAGATACGCCTGCGTCTCGGGAAAGGTGATTGCATTATGAAGCGACGTACCCTGCTGCGCCCATCCGTCGACATTGCCCATACCGGCGTTATAGGCAGCAATGGCACTGTCAGTCGACCCGTTAAAATACGCTAGAAGATACGAAAGATACGCACAGCCAAACTCGATATTCGTAGCCGGATCGTTAAGGTTGTCGGCCGAATACTCGCCACCGTCGACAAGGCCCTTGGCGATCATATCCTGGGCAGTCTCGGGCATCAGCTGCATCAATCCCTGAGCACCTTGATTCGACTCGGCCTCGGGATCCCAATTCGATTCCGACTTAATGACAGCGCACACCAGATACGGATCCAGATTATGCGAAATACTGGATTGCTTTACATACGCCTCGTAGTCAATCGGATACAACGGCTTAAAGAAAGCGGCAGGAGCACACGAGTAAACGAATGAGATTAGGCCGAAGACAAAAACGGCAGCCAGCGGCATAAGGCGATACCACGCAAAGAAACGTGTCTTAGGCATCGGCATCCTCCTTATCCGCAGTGTCTATAAACCCATGGCATGCAAGCCATGAGTCAAGCTGCTCAAAAAGCGAATTATCGCCTGAGGCATTATCAATCACCGTTGTAGCGAGATTGCACAGCGCAGACTCATCGGGCTGACAAGCAGAACGGGCATCGAAATCAGATGGCTCCATGCCACGTTGAATAGCGCGCTCGCGACGAACTGACAAAGGGGCGCTGATGACCAGAATTTCATCAGCCAAGCCAAATGCATCCTCAAAACCAGTCGGAGCAGAAACCTCGACCACCGCAAAGCGATAACGAGGAGATGAAACCGTACAACAAACCGGATCGAGAATCCTAAGCGAAAGCTGTTCAATGAGAACGGGATGCACAATGCCATTGAGCCGTGCGACCGAATCAGGAGAAGCAAAAGCTCGAGAAGCGAGGATGCTGCGGCGAATGCCGCCTTCCTCATCCAAAATGTCCCAACCGAATTCATCCGCGAGAGTATTGACGATATCAGAGCCCGGCACATACAGCGATTTTGCAAGCTCATCCAGATCGATTAGCATAGCGCCACGAGATTCGAAATAGCGGCAGGCAGTCGACTTACCCGAAGCAATATTGCCCAAGACAAATACGGTAAACATCAAGCCCTCCCTAACGCCAATGCGAGTAATTATCGCTCAAATACACTAGAAGGACTCAAAATACAGCCAAACAGTAAGAGCGAATACGGGGGAGCTAAATCCCAAAGTACAACGTGTATATAACGCAAAAAAGGGGGAGGCCGCGAGGCCTCCCCCTTCTCAGTTCAAGCGTACGGCTCGGTGCCGTCCACCGGTCAGCGGCGCCCTGGCCTCCCACGGGCTGACCC
>UQIP01000025.1:0-35080 GCA_900541005.1 uncultured Collinsella sp.
AGAGACAGGAGCAGACGGTCGACGATGATCTCGAGGTGCAGCTCGCCCATGCCGGCGATGATGGTCTGGCCGGTCTCGTGGTTGGTGGACACCTGGAAGGTCGGGTCCTCCTCGGCGAGCTTGGTCAGAGCAAGGGACATCTTGTCCTGCTCGGCCTTGGTCTTGGGCTCGATGGCAACGTCGATAACGGGCTTAGCGAACTCGATCTTCTCGAGGACGATCTCCTTGCCCTCGGCGCACAGGGTGTCACCGGTGGTGGAGTTCTTGAAGCCGACGCAAGCAACGATGTCGCCGGCGGCAGCGTCGTCACGGTCGATACGCTCGGCGGCGTTCATCTCGAGGATGCGGCCGAGGCGCTCGCGCTGACCGTTGGAAGCGTTGACCACGTAGGAGCCGGACTCGGCACGGCCGGAGTAAACGCGGACGTAGGTGAGCTTACCGACGAACGGGTCGGTCATGATCTTGAAGACCAGGCCGGAGAAGGGCTCGTCGAAGGAAGGATGACGCTGGATCTCCTCGCCGGTGTCCGGATCGGTACCGGTGACAGCCTCAACGTCGAGCGGGCTGGGCAGGTAGTCGACGACAGCGTCGAGCAGCTCCTGAACGCCCTTGTTCTTGTAGGCGGAGCCCACGAAGACGAGGTTGAGCTCGTTGGCCAGAACGCCCTTACGCAGAGCAGCCTTGAGCTCCTCGACGGTAAAGTCCTCCTCCATGAGGATCTTCTCCATGAGCTCGTCGTCAAAGCTGGCAGCAGCGTCGAGGAGCTCCTCGCGCTTGGTGGCAGCGATGTCGGCAAACTCAGCCGGAATCTCGTCCATCGGCTCGGGGTAGGTCATACCCTTCTCGTCGGCCTTGAAGTCCCATGCAGTCATGGTGACCAGGTCGATGACGCCCCAGAAGTTGTCCTCGGCGCCCATCGGGACCTGAGCGGCCACGGCGTTAGCGTCGAGACGATCCTTCATGGTCTCGATAGCGTTGAAGAAGTCAGCGCCCACGCGGTCATACTTATTGATGAAGGCGATGCGGGGGACGTTGAAGGTAGAAGCCTGACGCCAAACGGTCTCAGACTGGGGCTGAACGCCGGCAACGGCGTCGAAGACGGCGACAGCGCCATCGAGGACGCGCAGGCAGCGCTCGACCTCGGCGGTGAAGTCAACGTGGCCCGGGGTGTCGATGATCTGGATGCGGTAGTCCTTACCGTCCTTGTTCCAGAAGCACGTGGTAGCAGCGGAGGTAATGGTTACGCCGCGCTCCTGCTCCTGAACCATCCAGTCCATGGTGGCAGCGCCCTCATGGACCTCACCGATCTTGTGGGTCTTACCGGTGTAGTAAAGAATACGCTCGGTCGTGGTGGTCTTACCGGCATCGATGTGGGCCATGATGCCGATGTTACGGGTATCGGAAAGCTTGTACTTAGGCTTAGCCATGTTAGTTCCTTACCTTAACTTACCAACGATAGTGAGAGAACGCGCGGTTGGCCTCGGCCATCTTGAAGACGTCCTCACGCTTCTTGACGGAAGCGCCCAGGCCGTTGGAAGCGTCGAGAATCTCGTTGGCGAGACGCTCGGCCATGGTCTTCTCCTTGCGAGCGCGGGAGAAGTTGACGATCCAGCGGATACCCAGAGCGGTGGAACGACGGGAGTTGACCTCCATCGGGACCTGATAGGTAGCGCCACCGACACGCTTGGGCTTAACCTCGAGCGTGGGCTTGACGTTGTCCATAGCCTTCTTGAAGGTAGCGAGAGCGTCGCCACCCTCGGACTTCTCGGCAACGATCTCGAAAGCGGTGTAAACGATGCGCTCAGCGGTGGCCTTCTTGCCGTCAAGAAGGACCTTGTTGATGAGCTGAGTCACCAGGCGGTTGTTGTAAACGGCGTCAGGCTGAACCTCACGACGATTAGCTGCTGCACGACGCGGCATGTGAAATCTCCTTAAGTGTCTACCGTGCGGCGCTTAGGCGGCACACGGCGAAAGTATCAAAACGTTATCTGGCTTATTTGGCCTTGGGGCGCTTAGCACCGTACTTGGAACGGGCCTGCATACGGTTCTGGACCGGAGCAGCGTCGTAGGCGCCACGGATGACGTGATAACGGACACCAGGGAGGTCACGGACACGACCGCCGCGGACGAGCACGATGGAGTGCTCCTGCAGGTTGTGGCCCTCACCCGGGATGTAAGCAGTAACTTCGATGCCGTTGACAAGGCGAACACGGGCAACCTTACGAAGAGCCGAGTTCGGCTTCTTGGGGCTCGTGGTGAAGACGCGGGTGCACACGCCGCGCTTCTGGGAGTTGTGCTGCAGAGCAGCGTTCTTGGACTTCTTGGGCACGGAACGACGGCCCTGGCGAACCAGCTGGTTAATAGTAGGCAAAGCGTACTCCTTCTCGAATGATTCCAGCTTTCTGTAAAGTGCAACGGCTTGAATCGAGGGGTCAGCATCCCCCTACGAAACACGCAGTTCGATAGGATACGTGCCGTTAGCTGTGCCGTCAACAGACCACGCCGCCGGGCGTATCCCAAAATTGGCACATTTCCGCAAAGCCTACACAAAAGGAATCCCCTCCTGTGCGCGGGGGTGGATTCCCGGGCCGGGCGGCACAGGGGTTAAGTTTGCTGCTCTACAGTCCTGGCTCGCACGGAGGCCACATTAAGTGGCCTCCGGCTCGTGCGGAACTCGCGACAAACTTAACCCCTGTGCCGCCCGGCCCGGGAATCCGACGTGCTCGTCGGGGCAACGTTACCTTCCAAAAAGGGACAGATTTATTTTGGTCGGTTTTATCTGGGGAAACGTCGCGCTCCAGCGGTGATCTGCTCTCATCTGTCGCATGGAAATCGGCGGCGTTTTCGGAAGTATGCGGCAAATTTTGAACTTGCTGAGCGCACAAGGGTTTTGCGATAACAAACCGGCAGGTAGAACACTTGAGCATATGCGGTGTGGTCGGCCTATCGGGATTTTGCCGCATACTTCCGAAAATCGGACGAATGTCGCTCGCTTTAACCGCCCATTTAACGCAAAATGGGCCGCCTCCCCTAGTAGGAAGCGGCCCCAAATCTTACGAATAGACGATGGTAAAGGGTACTTCTGTTTCGGTCTCTCCTGTTGATGTGTACCTCGTGCCCTCAAGGGTTACCGAGACCACTTGATCGACATTGATCAGTTTTGTCGGCACCGAGATGTTCTCTCCACTATTGCGCGTCATCGAGACATAGAAATTGTACGCGCCCGCAGCATCGTCTTCGATAATCTGCTCCGATCCATCCTTGTAGGTAACGGTCAACTTTTTCGTGACTGCGTCAATGCCCAGATCGTCGATGTGCGTCTGGATGGAAAACGGGCTGATCTCGAGAGGCGAGTCATCGGAGCGGAGTTCCTTTGTATCGACGTACGCTCCAACGCTAAACTCGGGCGTCGATGCCTCGAACAGCTTCGCGTCCTCACCTTCGCCCTCAGTCCAGCAGATATTCCAGGTGACCGCATGTCCCAAATCTCGCTCGCGATTCCACGAGGCAAAGTACATCGTGCCATTAATGACCGTGTCGCTTGATGTGTCCTTATCAATTGTGCAGCGTGTGTCAGCCCATTCCTCGCCGAAGTTCATGCTGGGTGTACCGATGCCTTGTTCTTCTTCACCATAGAGAACAAGTTCGCCTGTCTCTGCTGCCGGCTTGTAGTAGTTAACGCCATTTGGATTGGACAACGTAAACGTCACGGCTCCGCAGCCGTTTTGGTCAATAGCCATCTCATGGATATCAAGCGTATAGCCGTTACCCTCGACGGACAGATTAACCTCCTGGACTGCACCCTCCAGGCTTTGGGGCGCGATGCCATCACCAAACTCTCTGGTGTAGGTATATTTAGTTCCCGATGAGCCTCCGTTGGTCCAGGTAATGGAATCCCCATTGCCGTGGTTTCCCCAGGCTGAGGCAAAATAGCTGGAATTGACAACGGCGTAGGCGACCCCTCCGGTCGCCAACACTCCGGCAAGACATCCGATTACGGCAACATACAGAGGTTTCGCGTGACCCTTTCGACGAAGCGGCTTTCCAGCCGCAGCATCAATAACACGGTCGGCAAGATCGCTATCGGCTTGGATGGACTCGAAGGCCTGCTTGATTTGATTGGATTTCACGGTCGCCCTCCTCTAGGATGAATTTGAGCTTCGATCGACCGCGAGCTAAACGCGTTCGAACGGTCGCGGCTGGTACATGCAACAACTCGGCAATCTCTGAGGTCGAAAAGCCCAGATAGTAATAGAGCACGATGGGAACACGGAATCGCTCCGGAAGTCGCATAACGTCTGACAGGACCGCCTTGGTCTCATCCTGCGCTGTCGAAAGCGACTCGGCCAGGTTCTCAATATCCTCCACACGCCTCCATGGCTTTCGAAAGAGCGATTTACATTCATTGATCGTGACCCGGATAAGCCAGCGGCGAAGATGCTCCCAACTCTCAAAATGTCCATCGCTTTTAAGCAGCTTAAGAAAGACATCCTGGGCAACATCGTCGGCGTCGGCACAATCGCGCAGGTACGTCAATGCGATCCGAAACACGACATCCCGGTGATCTTCGACCGCCTGTCTAAATGCCTGTTCTTCCATAATCACCTCCCGGTGACGTTAATGATTCTTGCTGAGGCCCTCACCATAGATACGCTTTGACCGAACGAAATGTTTCAAATTCAAGCAGGAATAACCTACCAAAAAAACTCTGCCCCTTATTGGCAAGGGATCGACGGAACGCAACAGGTTGAGCATACGCAAGCGAGCGGCCCCCAGAGCGTACAAGGTGGCATGAAAAAGGCAGGGCATTGACCTTTTGGTCATGCCCTGCCTTTTGAATGACAGATTGTAGCTCTGGGGGCCGCGCAGCGACGGAGATCGCCGCCGTTCGTTAGAACGGCGGAACTAGTTACTCCTCGTCGTTGTCCTTGGCCTCTTCGGCGTCGTCGGTGTCCACGAGCTGGTTGAGCAGCTCATCGAGAGAAGCCATGTCCTCGTTGATCGCGCCGTTGGCGGGAGCCTTCTTGTCGTCGATCGGGGCGCCCAGGAGCTCCTCGTCGGCGTCGGCGTGATGCGTCGGAGCGGAGGTACCCAGCAGGATATCGTCCGGACCGTCGGGGCTAAAGACCATCTGCAGCAGCTGCGAGAGGTCTTCCTCGTCGGCAACGTCGTCGTTGTTCTCGAGGATGTAGAGCAGATCGTGGGCCTCGAGGCCGTCACGGAGCTCCTCGATCGCCTTGGCACCGATGCCATCGATGCGCAGCAGATCCTCCTCGGACTTGCCAACCAGGTCGCCAACCGTCTCGATGCCGACCTCGCTGAACTTGTTGGTCCAGCGCTGCGACACGCCCAGGTCGTCGAACAGGTACAGGCGAGCCTTCTCGGCGGAGATGGTGTGGCCGTTGCGGGTGAACGAACCGTCAGCACCGCCGAACTCGTCGTAGCCGGCCCAATCGAGCTGCTGCGGGAGCTGCTCGTCCAGGTCCTTGAGCTCCACAGGAGCCCACTCGGGCAGCGACTTGGCGTTGGGCGAAGCCGGGCCGTCGATGTCCACGTAGCCGTCGGCCGTACGATACGTCAGCTTGGCGTTGGCGTACGGCTTGAGGCCGGTACCGGCCGGAATCTTCTTACCGACGATGACGTTGGACTTAAGGTCGAGCAGGTGGTCGACCTTGCCCTCGATGGCAGCCTCGGTAAGGACGCCAGCGGTACGGATGAACGAAGCGCTCGACAGCCAGGAGTCGATGTTGGACGCGACCTTGAGCGTACCCAGGATGACGGGCTCGGCCACGGGAGCCTGACCGCCCAGACGGGCAACGCGCTCGACCTCGTCAGCGAACTCGTAGCGGTCGACGTACTGACCAAGCAGGTACTTGGAGTCACCGGGGTTGGTGATCTGAACGCGACGCAGCATCTGACGTGCGAGCACCTCGATGTGCTTGTCGTTCAGGTCGACGCCCTGGCTGGTGTAGACGTCCTTGACGCTCTCGACGAAGGTGTGCATCGTCGACTCGATGTCGGTCAGCTTGCGCAGGTTGCGGAAGTTGACGAAGCCCTTGGTGATCTGGTCGCCGGCGCGAACCTCGCAGCCGTCCTCGATCTCGGGCATAAAGCGCACCGAAGCGGGGACGCGACGCTCGTCGAGGACACGGGTGTGGTCCTCGGAGTCAGTGAGCGTCAGCACGTACTCGGACTTCTCGGGCTTAATCGAGAGGTGACCGGAGTACGGAGCCAGCTCGGCCTCGCGACCCAGGATCTTCTCGTTGACGTTGCCGACGATATCGAACATACGGCTGACCGTAGGCAGACCCTGCGTAATATCGTCGACGCCAGCGACGCCGCCGGAGTGAATGGTACGCATCGTAAGCTGCGTACCGGGCTCGCCGATGGACTGGGCGGCAATAATGCCGACCGCGGTACCGATGGCGACCGGACGACGGGTGGAAAGATCCCAGCCGTAGCACTTCTGGCACACGCCGTACTTGGAGCGGCAGGTGAGCAGCGCGCGAAGCTTGACCTTCTTAAGGCCCGCATCGACCATCTTCTGGATGTCGGCGACCTTCTCGATGTAGCCGTCCTGCTCAAAGAGCACGGTGCCATCGGGAGCCACGACGTCCTCAATGAAGCAACGGCCGACGAGGTCGGTGTTGAGGTCGGTGGTGCCGGGGATGATGAGGTTGTAGGTGACGCCCTCGTGCGTACCGCAGTCCTCCTCGCGGACGATGACGTCCTGGGCCACGTCGACCAGACGACGGGTCAGGTAACCAGAGTCCGAGGTGTGGGATGCGGTATCGACCAGGCCCTTACGGGCGCCGTAGGTCGAAATGAAGTACTCGAGCGGCAACAGGCCCTCGCGGAAGTTCGCCTTAATGGGAAGGTCGATCGTCTCGCCGGACATGTCTGCCATCAGGCCACGCATGCCGCCGAGCTGACGCAGCTGGGTCTTAGAACCACGGGCGCCGGAGTCGGCCATCATATAGAGCGGGTTCTCCTCGTCGAACAAGTCGAGCATGAGCGCTGCAACCTTGTCGGTACAAGCGGTCCACTCGTTAACGACTTCGATGTGGCGCTCCGTCTCGTTGATGAAGCCCTCCTCGAAGTACTCGTTGATCTGGTCGACGTTGGCCTGGGCGCGATCGAGCAGCTCCTGCTTCTCGGCAGGGATGAGAGCGTCCCACACCGAGATGGTGAGGCCGGCGCGGGTAGCGTAGTGGAAGCCGGAGTACTTGATGGCGTCGAGGATCGGGCCGACCTTGGCCTCGGGGTAACGATCGCAGCAGTCGGCAACCAGCTTGGCCACATCGCCCTTGACCATCTTGTAGTTCATGAACTCATAGTCTTCGGGCAGGCACTGGCGGTTGAAGATGATGCGGCCGATAGAGGTCTCGAAGCGCGCGGTCTTGTTGCCGGTGACGTCGTAGTCGACGAACTCGTTCTTGCCGTTCTTGACGCGGAAGATACGGGTGCCGTCCTCGTTGATGACGTTGGCATCGGCAGCGGACACGCGAACCTGGATCTTGGCCTGCATGTCGACCTCGGAACGGCAGTCATAGGCGTGCAGCGCGTCGTCGAAGCTGGCGAACACGTGGTTCTCGCCCGGCAGACCCTCGCGGACCTGGGTGAGGTAGTACACACCAATGATCATGTCCTGCGAAGGGATGTTAACCGGCTTGCCGGATGCCGGCGAGCGCAGGTTGTTCGCAGAGAGCATGAGCACGCGAGCCTCGGCCTGAGCCTGGCTGGATAGCGGCACGTGGACAGACATCTGGTCGCCGTCGAAGTCGGCGTTGAAGGGCGAGCAGACCAGCGGATGCAGGTGGATAGCCTTGCCCTCGACCAGCACCGGCTCAAAGGCCTGGATGGACAGACGGTGCAGGGTCGGTGCACGGTTGAGCAGCACGACGCGGCCGTCGATGACCTCTTCGAGGATGTCCCACACAAAGGTGGCACCGCGGTCGATAGCGCGCTTGGCGCCCTTGATGTTCTCGACCTTGCCAAGCTCGACCAGGCGCTTCATGACGAAGGGCTTGAAGAGCTCCAGCGCCATGGTCTTGGGCAGACCGCACTGGTGCAGCAGCAGCTTGGGGTCGGTAACGATTACCGAACGGCCGGAGTAGTCGACACGCTTGCCCAGCAGGTTCTGACGGAAACGACCCTGCTTGCCCTTGAGGGCCTCGGCGAGCGACTTGAGCGGGCGACCGCCACGGCCAGAGACCGGGCGACCACGACGGCCGTTGTCGAACAGGGCGTCCACGGACTCCTGGAGCATGCGCTTCTCGTTGTTCACGATGATCGCAGGGGCATCCAGGTCGAGCAGGCGCTTGAGTCGGTTGTTACGGTTGATCACGCGACGGTACAGGTCGTTGAGGTCGGACGCGGCGAAGCGGCCGCCATCGAGCTGGACCATCGGGCGCAGATCGGGCGGAATGACCGGAATGACATCCAGGATCATGTTCGCGGGGCTGTTGCCGCCCTTCAGGAAGGCGTCAACGACCTCGAGGCGCTTAACGGCCTTCTCGCGCTTCTGCTTTTGGGAGTCCTCGTCGGCGATGATAGCCTTGAGCTTCTCGGCCTCGGAGGGGAGGTCGATGGCAGCGAGCAGGTCGCGAACGGCCTCGGCACCCATACCACCCTTGAAGTACATGGAGTAGTAACGGGTCATCTCGCGGAACAGCGGCTCATCGGAGATGAGGTCGCGCTCGGTGAGCTTCATGAAGGCGTTGAAGGCGTCCGTGCGGAGCTGCTTATCGTCCTTGCACTCTTCCTCGATGTCGACGATGCCAGAGGCGATCTCCTCGGGGGTCAGCGGCTCCTCGTCGGAGAACTCGTCAAAGTTCTCGGGGTTGCCCTGCTCCTTGAGGGACTCGATCTGGCGGGCGCACTCGGCATCGATCTCTTCCAGATCGGCGGCGAGCTCCTCGCGCAGGTCGTCAGCGTCGGCCTCGCGAGCTTCGTAGTCGACCTCGGTGATGATGTAGCTGGCAAAGTACAGAACCTTCTCGAGATCCTTGGACTTGATGTCGAGCATACGACTCATCGGGAAGCTCGTGGGGCTCTTGAAGTACCAGATGTGGGACACGGGAGCGGCGAGCTCGATGTGACCCATGCGCTCGCGACGAACCTTGGCCGAGGTGACCTCGACGCCGCAGCGCTCGCAGACGATGCCCTTAAAGCGGATGCCCTTGTACTTGCCGCAGGAGCACTCCCAGTCCTTGGCGGGACCGAAAATCTTCTCGCAGAACAGGCCGTCCTTCTCGGGCTTGAGGGTACGGTAATTGATGGTCTCCGGCTTCTTGACCTCACCGTGCGACCAGGAACGGATCTGGTCGGCGGAGGCAAGGGAGATCTTTACCGAGTCAAAATCAGTAGCTTCGAAATCTGCCACAGTCAACTACTCCTTATCAGTGGTCGTGGCGGCGACAGCCTCGGGTGCCTCGGCGGTCTCGGCATCCTGGGCCTCGACGTCGGTGTCAACGCCGGCGAGCGCAGCCAGGTCGTCGAGAGCAGAGGTTTCCTCGGCGGTCACAGGGGCGGAGGCGTCCTCGTCGGCATCGTGCATGGGCTCGATGTCCAGTGCGAGGGAACGGATCTCCTTGACGAGAACCTTGAAGGACTCGGGGATACCCGGAACCGGGACGTTCTCGCCCTTGACAATGGACTCGTAGGTCTTGACGCGGCCCACGGTATCGTCGGACTTGACGGTCAGGATCTCCTGCAGGACGTTGGCAGCACCGTATGCGTACAGTGCCCAAACTTCCATCTCGCCGAAGCGCTGGCCGCCGAACTGAGCCTTGCCGCCCAGCGGTTGCTGGGTAACCAGGCTGTAAGGGCCGGTCGAACGGGCGTGGATCTTGTCGTCGACCATGTGGCCGAGCTTGAGGATGTAGGACGTACCCACGGTAATAGGCTCGCGGAACTCCTCGCCGGTGCGGCCGTCGAACAGGCGGGTCTTGCCGCGCTCGTCAAGCTGGGTGACAAACTCGGGGCGCATGTGATCGCCAAAGGCAGCGGTGGCCTTGTTGAGCATGTTCTTGTTGGCGCGACGGATGACCTCGGCGATCTCGTCCTCCTTGGCGCCGTCGAAGACGGGCGTCGAGACGAAGAACGGACCGGGGACATACTTGTCGGAGTCGGCATCCTCGGTATCCCAACCGCAGGCAGCAGCCCAGCCAAGGTGGCACTCGAGCAGCTGGCCGACGTTCATACGCGAGGGAACGCCCAGCGGGTTGAGGATAACGTCGATCGGGGTACCGTCAGCCATGTAGGGCATGTCCTCGACCGGCAGAACGTTACAGATAACGCCCTTGTTGCCGTGGCGACCGGCGATCTTATCGCCCTGCTGGATCTTACGACGCTGGGCGACGTAGACGCGCACCTGCTCGTTGACGCCGGGGGCCAGGTCGTCGCCGTTCTCGCGGCTAAAGCGGACGACGTCGATGACGCGGCCATAAGCGCCGTGAGGCATCTTAAGGGAGGTGTCGCGAACATCGTGAGCCTTGGCACCGAAGATGGCGCGCAGCAGGCGCTCCTCGGCGGTCAGAGCGCTCTCGCCCTTAGGCGTGACCTTGCCGACCAGGATGTCGCCAGGGCCGACCTCGGCGCCGATGCGGATGATGCCGTCCTCGTCGAGGTTGGCAAGCATGTCCTCGGAGAGGTTCGGGATCTCGCGAGTGATCTCCTCGGGGCCGAGCTTGGTGTCGCGGGCATCGATCTCGTGACGGGTGATGTTGATGGTCGTCAGCAGGTCCTCGGCCACCAGACGCTCGGACACGACGATACCGTCCTCGTAGTTGAAGCCTTCCCACGGCATGTATGCCACGGTGAGGTTCTGACCCAGTGCGAGCTCGCCATGATCGGTCGAAGGACCGTCAGCCAGGGGCTCGCCCTGCTCAACGGTGTCACCGACGCGCACGAGCGGACGGTGGTTGATGCAGGTGGACTGGTTGGAGCGCTGGTACTTGGCCAGGTGATACTCGTCCATGCCGCCGGCATGCTTGACGATGATCTTGGCAGCGTCGGCAAAGATGACCTCACCGGCGTTCTTGGCCAGGGTGACCTCGCCGGAGTCCAGAGCGGCGCGACGCTCCATGCCGGTACCGACATAGGGAGCGGCAGGGTGAACCAGCGGCACGGCCTGGCGCTGCATGTTAGCGCCCATCAGCGTACGCTTGGCGTCGTCGTGCTCGAGGAACGGGATCAGCGTGGCTGCGACGGAGAGCATCTGACGCGGCGAGACGTCCATGTAGTCGACGTCCTCGACAGGCACGTCGGCGGGAGCGCCGAAGGAGCCGTCGAAGTCGCGGGTACGGGCGATCACGGTGTGCGGGCGGACAAGCTTGCCCTCGGCATCGGTCGTGATGAACTCGTTGGTCTTGGGATCGAGCGGCGTGTTGGCCGGCGCGATGACGTGCTTCTCTTCCTCGTCAGCGGTCATCCAGTCGATCTGGTCGGTGGCAACGCCGTTCTCGACGCGACGGAACGGAGCCTCGATGAAGCCGTACTCGTTGACGCGGGCGTAGAGAGCGAGCGAGCCGATCAGGCCGATGTTGGGGCCTTCGGGGGTCTCGATCGGGCACATGCGGCTGTAGTGCGAGTTGTGAACGTCGCGGACGGCCGTCGGCACGTTGGTGCGGCGGCTGGAGCCGGACTTGTGGCCGGCAAGACCGCCAGGGCCGAGTGCGGACAGACGGCGCTTGTGGGTCAGACCGGTCAGGGGGTTCGCCTGGTCCATGAACTGCGAGAGCTGCGAGGAACCGAAGAACTCCTTGATGGAGGCCACGATCGGACGGATGTTGATGAGCGACTGCGGGGTAATCTCGTCGATGTCCTGGGAGCTCATGCGCTCACGGACGACGCGCTCCATACGGCTCATGCCGATACGGAACTGGTTGGCGACGAGCTCGCCGACGGTGCGGATGCGGCGGTTGCCAAAGTGGTCGATGTCGTCGACCTTGAAGCCCTGCTCGCCGGCAGCGAGGGACAGCAGGTAGCGCAGCGTCGCGACGATATCCTCGTCGGTGAGCACCGTGACCTCTTCCTCGGTGGTGAGGTTGAGCTTCTTGTTGACCTTGTAACGACCGACGCGGGCCAGATCGTAGCGCTGCGGGTTAAAGAGCAGGCCCTCGAGCAGGCTGCGGGAAGCGTCCACGGTGGGAGGCTCGCCCGGGCGCAGGCGACGGTAGATCTCGATAAGGGCATCCTCGCGGGTGAGGGCGGTGTCGCGCTCCAGGGTGCGCTTGATCACATCGGAGTTGCCGAGCAGCTCGATGATGTCGTCGTTGGTGACGGCGATGCCAAGGGCGCGCAGGAACATCGTGGCGCTCTGCTTACGCTTACGGTCGATGGAGACCATGAGCTGATCGCGCTTGTCGACCTCAAACTCGAGCCAGGCACCGCGGGACGGGATGATCTGGGCCTTGTAGATCTGCTTGCCCGAATCCATCTCGGAGCTGTAGTACACACCCGGGGAACGGACGAGCTGCGAAACGACGATACGCTCGGTACCGTTGATGATGAAGGTGCCCTGATCGGTCATCATGGGGAAGTCGCCCATAAAGACGAGCTGCTCCTTGATCTCGCCGGTCTCCTTGTTGGTGAGACGGACGTCGGTCAGAAGCGGAGCCTGATAGGTCATATCCTTCTCGCGGCACTCCTCGACGGTGTGCGCGGGGTCGCCGAACTGATGCTCGCCGAAGGTAACCTCGAGAACATGGTTCTGACTCTGGATGGGGCTGGATTCCTTGAACGCCTCACGAAGGCCCTCGTCCTTAAAACGCTCAAAGGATTCCCTTTGAACAGAGATAAGGTTGGGGAGCTCCATGGCCTCCGGGATTTTCCCGAAGCTGACGCGCTTGCGCTCAGTGGCAGTGTATGCGTAGGTCACCAGGTTTTTCCTCCTTCACGGAAATGCTCGGTGGGTTGGCGAGGCATAGCTTCGCCAGTTATCGCAACCTAATAGTTTATCAGGTACCGACCGTTGGGCAAGAAAAGCCTTGACGCGATTGAGTTTTTGGAGTAGCAAAGTTTTTCGGCAGAAAACACGCAGGTAGATGTATGTGTATCGAACATCTGTTCATATATTTTCTGTGAACAGAGAGCCAGCAATCGCAGCTCTTATAAAAAACGGGTGCAGACCGAAGTCCGCACCCGTAAATGTCGATGCCCGAAGGCTTATTTGCGCATCAAGCCGCCGCGCTCGTCGATGGCGTCCCAGAAGGCGCTGGCAAAGCGAGGATCGCTTGCGGCCATGAGGGCGTTGGTGGCCATCCAGCCAGACGGGGTGCCGGTGTCGTAGCCCGAGAGCGGGTCGATGACGACAGCGTACATGGCCTCGCGATCGAGCGAGCGGGCCATGGCGTCGGTGAGCTGGATCTCGCCGCCCTTGCCGGCCTGCTGATCGGCGAGCAGGTCCATGACCAGCGGGCTCAGCAGATAACGGCCGACAATGTACAGGTTGGACGGAGCCGCCTCGGGAGCGGGCTTCTCGACCAGACCGCCGATGCGCCAGACAGCGCCCGGCTCTGCATCGGCAACGTCCTCGGCGCCCTCGAGCGAACCGACGCGCTCGCCGGCGATAACGCCGTAGCGGCTGACTTCCTCGGGCGAGCAAGCAGCGACGGCGATAACCGAAGCTCCACCGTGCTCCTTGGAAACGGCGAGCATCTTGTCGCAGATGTCGCGATTAGGCACAACGTAGTCGCCCAGAAGAACCAGGAAGTTCTCCCCTGCCACGGCGTCGGCAGCAGAGCGGATAGCATGGCCGAGGCCCTTGGGCTCGTACTGATAACGGAAGTCGACCGGCATACCGCCCGCATGGGCGACGGCGTCGGCGTAGGCGTCCTTACCGCGCTCGCGCAGCAGATTCTCGAGCGAGCGATCGGGCTGGAAGTAGCTCAGCAGCTCGGGCTTACCGGGAGAGGTAACGATGATGGCGTCATCGACCTCCTCGGGGTCGAGCGCCTCCTCGACGACATACTGAATGACCGGCTTGTCGAGCACCGGCAGCATCTCTTTGGGCGTGCACTTGGTGCCAGGCAGAAAACGCGTGCCAAGACCGGCGGCGGGGATGATTGCCTTCATGTTATTCAAGGATCCTTTCGCAGGCGCAGAATGCGCCCTGTGCGTGCGGCACGGCGGCCGCAGACCAAATTGCGATACCGAAGTATCTTACCGCCGGAGACATACGTCGCCGTAAGGCAAACGCAATTCTTCAGCAGGTCAACGCAAATTATTGCTCGAATGGTGCAATTTTACGCCCCAGCGGTAACGGGAATGGCACGGCGAAGACAACGATGCTCTGCGTGCCGAGCAATGGGAATGAGGAGCCAAAAACAAAAAAGACGGGGCTCGCATAGCGAGCCCCGTCTGTAAAGAAATCTGGCGAGAAAGCCTGATTACTTGAGGGTGACAGCAGCGCCAGCAGCCTCGAGCTTCTCCTTGGCAGCCTCGGCGTCCTCCTTCTTGGCACCCTCGAGAACAGCCTTGGGAGCGCCCTCGACGACCTCCTTGGCCTCCTTCAGGCCAAGGTTGGTGAGCTCACGGACGGCCTTGATGACCTGGATCTTGTTGTCGCCGAAGCCCTCGAGCACGACGTCAAACTCGGTCTTCTCCTCGGCCTCAGCAGCGCCAGCAGCGGGAGCGGCGACAACGGCAGCAGGAGCAGCGGCGGAAACGCCGAAGGTGTCCTCGATAGCCTTAACGAGCTCGGAAGCCTCGAGAAGGGTCATTTCCTTAAGAGCATCGATGATCTCATCGGTGGTAAGCTTAGCCATTTCTAAGTCCTTTCGGTTTCCGTGCGGATGCACGGAGATCAGTTAAAACACGGCGCGAATGCGCCAGGGGTGCGGCGTTGCCGCCGCGGGTGAAAACAGCGACTAGGCTGCCTTCTGCTCGGAGACCTGCTGGATCGAACGAGCGAGACCAGAGGAAACGCCGTTGACGCAGACAGCGATGTCGCGAGCGAAACCGGAGATGAGACCGGCAATCTGGCCGAGAAGCTGATCCTTGGTGGGCAGCTCGGCGATAGCCTTAACATCATCAGCGGAAACGGCCTTGCCGTCGGAGATACCGCCCTTGATCTCAAGGACGCCCTTGGACTGAGCAGAGAAGTCCTTAAGGGCCTTAGCGGCCTCGACCGGCTCGGACTCGTAGAACACATAAGCGACGGGGCCGGCGAGGATCTCGTCGAGCTCGGGCTGCTCCTGGTTCTTGAGAGCGATCTTGACCAGGTTGTTCTTGTAGACCTTCATCTCGGCGCCGCACTCGCGAAGCTGATGACGCAGCTCCTGAGCCTGCTTAACCGTCAGACCGTTGTAGTTGACGACGAACAGACCGGCGTTCTCGGCGATACGGGACTCGATCTCTGCAACCTTGTCGATTTTGTACTGCTGGGGCATGAATTACACCTCCTCGAATTCTTTCCGGGCACGGTCCGCCACAAGGACGTGACGGGGGCATGTCCAAAAAGAAAGCCCCCGCGCTGCATGAGCGACGGGGGCGAGAAGACATATCTACTCGACCACCTCGGCTGGCGGGAAGTCCCATTAAGCTCGCGGGTAAGACCCGTTTGCGCCGGCTGTCTCTGGCAGCGGATTCGTGCGTGAACCGAAAGTATTATGGCGGGGACCCCGGCGTCGGTCAACGGGCGCGAGGATTCGTACACAAACCCTGCATACGCTCCGGCCCGAGGGGACGGGTCGAGATTTTCGCTCGGTCAAGTCCTGGGCTCGCACGAAGGCCACATTAAGTGGCCTTCGGCTCGTGCGGAATCTACGAAAATTTCGACCCGTCCCCTCGGGCCAGAGCTACGGTAACTTTACTGCGAATCTTCGCGCCCGTTGAGCGACGCGCCCCACGCATACCCTTATGTCGGTGGGCTGATGTGTTGCGTCTCTGAGGACTACAAGGTTGAAACGAAGTTTGACAGGCGGCGGAGACCTTCGTCCAGATTTTTGTCGGAGACGCAGTAGCTTAGGCGGATGTGGCCTTCGGTTCCGAAGCAGTCTCCCGGGACTAGGGCTACGTTTGCTTCTTTGATGGCTTTGATGCAGAAGTCTTCGCTGGTTAGGCCGAACTTTTTGATGCTCGGGAAAGTATAGAAGGCTCCTGCGGGCTCTACTACGTCGAGGCCCATGGCGTTTAAGGCTTCGAGTACGCGCTCGCGGCGGGCTCGGTAGACTTTGAGCATGGGGGTTGGGTCGACGGTGAGGGCTCGGGCTGCGGCGTCCATTTCGAAGGAGACGGCGCTCGATACTAGGTATTGGTGGGCTTTTGCGATCTCGGCGATGACGGGTGTTGCTGCCGCGAGCCAGCCCAAACGCCAGCCGGTCATGGCCCAGGGCTTGGAGAAGCTCTCGATGACGACCGTCTGCTCACGCAGCTCCGGGTGACGCTGGGCAAAGCGCTCGTAGCCATCCACATAAACCAGGCGGTTGTATACGTCGTCGCAGACCACGTAGATGCCCGCCTCCTCCGCCACGCGCGCCACGGCGTCGAGCGACGCCGTGTTGAGGATGCAACCCGTAGGATTGTTGGGCGAGCAGATGACGATGGCCTTGGTCGCCGGCGTCACGCAAGCACGAAGCGCATCCTCATCGATCTGGAATTGCGCGGGCTCCGTATCCAAAAAGACTGCTTTGGCGTGGTTGGCCACGACGATGCTCTCGTACAGGCCAAAGGCCGGCGTGGGGATAATGACCTCGTCGCCGGGGTTGAGCATAGCCATGAATGTTGCCGACAGTGCCTCGGTCGCACCGTCGGTCAGGATGACCTCATCGGCGGAAAACGCCAGGCCCGCGTCATCCATATATTTGGACAGTGCATCACGCAGGGCGGGGCGACCGTTGTTGGGCGGATAGTGCGTGTCACCGCGGTCCAGTGCGGCGGTCACCTCGGCGCTAATCACATCGGGCGTGGGAAAATCGGGCTCGCCGAGCGCGAGCGCGATGCACCCCGGATGCTGGGCGGCGAGCGCGTTAATCCGGCGGATACCGGAGGGCTTGAGCGTGGCAAGCGAGGTATTCATGGACAGACGCATGGCGTTCCTTTCGTAAGGGTTGCACTAGGATAGCGCGGCGGGGCGCCACCAGACGGTGTAACCTAAACGGAAACGAGCCGGAAAGGAGATGGCATGGAGACGACCGCGCGCGGCGATGTACCAAAAACGCTGCAAACCATTGCGTATATCAGCATTCCCAATAGCGCCGATCTTGAGTTTTTGCTCTGGGACCTGCAGGATGCCATCGCCGCCTATGCTCAACTTTCCGGCACCGCACTCCCCCGCCCGGTCGACTTGAAGGCAAATGACGCCGGCAGCGTTGCCGATGGCATCGTGCTGGCCATTGAAGATGTGGCTGACGATGAGACGTTGACAGCCATCGAGCAGGCGCTTGAGCGCTTTGGCGGTACGGGAACGCGCGTCTATGTCGCGATTCGAGCCGCACAAGAGGGCACTGAGCAGGCGCGTGGGACCGCCGTTCGCCTGCACAAGGCATGTGAGCGCCATGGCCAATTGTGGTGTGGCGGCGTTGCCATCTGCGCCGGCAGCGGCATTGCGGCGCTTCGTCGCTCTCCGCGCATGGGACTCTTGCGGCGACCGTTTTCTGAGGCCATGGACAAGCTCGTGGGCGCCGTGCGCATGGGCTGCTCCGTCAAGCATGCACAGCGACTTGGCGGCGGCAATGCCGCCAACGTCGACGCCGACGGCATGGTTTGCGCCGAGCCAGCCGTGCCCGCGCCGATCTGGCGAGGCGTTCTGAAACGTCTGGGCGCCCACGCTCAAACAAAAATCTAAATTAAATTACAGCCCAGTCAACGGCCTCGCGCCAGCGCTCGACAAGGCGTTCCAGGCGCCATGCCGCATTGGCGGGACTTGTCGACGGCAGAACGATGGCCGGCAGCCCGGTGCGCTCTTGTAGATAGCGCTTGTAGAGCCGCCCTGCCGTGCCGCCGTTACAGACAACGACCTCGATAGGAGCTGCGCCGGTAATGCGCTCGACATGCGCCGGAACGACGTTTTTGATGCTGGCGTCACTCGAACCCTTAATGTCGCAGCTCTCGATCACATCCCACAGGGCCACGCCGCCGTTCAGCAGCATGGACCGCTTGGCGGCAATGGAGGCATCAAGCGTCGCGGGCTCACCGCTTGCCAAAGGGTCGCCCTCGTTGGGCGGCACAGGCACACCGAGGCACGCGGCCATCACGCGCCAAAAGCGATTCTGAGGGTTGCCGTAATAAAAGGAATTGGCGCGCGAAAGCACCGAGGGAAACGACCCGAGCACCAAAACGCGCGAGTGCTCGTCAAACACGGGCTCAAACCCATGCTCAATATGTTGATAGCCCTCGTCAGATACGGCCATGGGCTAGGCTCTCAACAGATAGCGCACCTCGTAGGGTGCAAGCTCAAGGGTACCCGTCAGCTCGACCGTGGGCGCATCGTCGGCAAGCAGGTCGACGAAGGACCCGTTGAGCTCGCCGGCGCCAAAGGTGTAAGGCTCACCCACAGCATTCACCGCCACGAGTACCGTCGCGCCGTCACAAGCGCGCTCGAACAGCAGCTGCTTGTTCTGGATCACCACGTTGCGATAGGCACCGTAGTTGAGAGCACGGGCAGCCGCGTCGTCGGCCGAGCGAAGGTGCGCAAGCTGCGTGATGAACGCCGTCAGCTCGTTGGGCGCAGGCTCATTGAGCGCAGGTCGCAGCGCCCAGTCGCCATCGGGGCCACCCTTTTCGCCGGCAATCCCCCACTCGCTGCCATAGTAGACGCATGGGATGCCCGGCATGCCAAAGAGCATGCCATAGGCGGGGCGCAGGCAGGACTTGTCCGTCAGGATGCTCGCCAGGCGCGGCACGTCGTGGTTGTCGACAAACGACAGCAGGTGTTTGCCGCGGTAGATGCACCACGGGTCGCCGCCAAACTGACGGTGCAGCGAATGGGCGATCTCAAACATGTTGACCGAGTTAAAGCTGGAGTACAGGCCCTTGTAGCACTCGTAGTTGGTGCAGGAGTCGAGCATCTCGTCGTTGACGATCTGATTGTAGTCGCCGTGGAGCGTCTCGCCAATCAGCACAAAGTCGGGCTTGAGCCCACGGGTAAAAGTATGCAGGCGGCGCATAAAATCGCGATCGAGCATATAGGCGACGTCCAAGCGCAGGCCGTCGACGCCAAAGACCTCGGCCCAGCGACGCACGGACTCAAGCAGGTAATCGACCACGGCGGAGTTTTGCAGGTTGAGCTTCACAAGCTCAAAATGGCCCTCCCAGCCCTCGTACCAAAAGCCGTCGCCGTAGCACGAGTCACCGTCGAAGCTGATGTGGAACCAGTCCTTGTAGGGCGAATCCCACTTGCGCTCCTGCACATCGCGGAAGGCCCAAAAGCCGCGACCGACGTGGTTGAAGACGGCATCGAGTACCACGCGGATGCCATGGGCATGCAATGTCTCGCACACGGCGGCAAAGTCGGCATCGCTGCCTAGGCGGCGGTCGATGTGGCGCAGGCTGCGCGTGTCGTAGCCATGGCTATCGGACTCGAGCGGCGGGTTGATGAGCACGGCGCCAATGCCAAGTTCCTGCAGGTAATCGGCCCATTGGGCAATCTTCATGATGGGGGCATCGGGATTGGCAGCGGCATCGGCGGCAGGGGCGAGCTCATCCTCGGCAACGGGGGCGGCGTTTTCGCGCGGAGCTCCGCAAAAGCCCAGCGGATAGATCTGATAGAACGTCGTCTCGTATGCCCACATAACAGCCTCCCGGTAAGCTCAACACAACGACATCCATTGTATGCCTGCCGTGCATCCCCTCCCCCAAAATAAGTTGCGGTGGAATAGGGACTGTTTGCCGGGTTTATTGGGCCCAGCAGTCCGTATTTCACCGCAACTGATGAGGAGGATGTGGCTAGGCGACGGGCTTTGCGCGGCGTATGGCTGGGAACATCACCGTGATGGCGAGGATGACGCCCACGACGGCAATCGCCCCGCCCGCGAAGCCGATCCAAGCGATACCGGGACCCGAAACCACGGCGCCGCCGATTGCGGTGCCCGTGCCAATACCGAGGTTAAACAGGCCCGAGAAGATCGACATGGCGACGGCCGACGAATCTGCCGGCGTGTGCTTGATGAGCTCGGCCTGAAACGCCACGTTAAAGGCCGTGGCGCAGCAACCCCACAGTGCGCAGACGGCAAGCACTGTCACGAGCGACGATGCGGCCGGCCCCATGAGCAGCAGGGCCACCGGCACGCCGGAGAGCGTGATAGCAAGGAACGGAAAACGGTGCCCGTCGAACAGGCGGCTGAACAGCCAGCTGCCCACCAAGCCGGAACAGCCAAACGCCGTCAGCGTCATGGTGATGGCGCCCGCATCGACGTGCGCGACCTGCGCCAGGAAGGGCTCGATATAGCTGTAGCTTGCGTAATAGCCGGTCGCCATGAAGACCGTGACTGCGTAGAGCGCGATGAGGAGCGGGTTCTTGAGCAGCTCGGGCAGCTGTTTGACAGTAAAGCGCTCACCCGCCGGCATGGCCGGGAACACCGCTGCCTGGTAGACGACCGCGATGGCTGAGAGGCCCCCGACCACGGCAAACGTCATGCGCCAGCCCACGGCCAAGCCAATGGCGCGACCGAGCGGCAGGCCAAAGATCTGCGCGATGGACGAGCCCGTAGCGATCATGCTGATGGCGAGCGCGCCGTGGCGAGTGTCGACCAGGCGCGAGGCCATAATCGAGGCGACTGACCAGAACACGGCATGTGCGCAAGCGACCACCAGGCGCGCGCAGACCAGGATGGGATAGGTCGGCGCCACAGCGGACAGGAACTGACCGAGCGAGAACACGGCCAGCACGCCCAGCAGCATCCGCTTGAACTCAAAGCGCGAGGCGAACACCATGAGCGGCAGCGACAGCAGCATGACGCCCCAGGCATAGACCGAGATCATGATGCCCGCCTGGGCCTCGGTGAGCGAGAACGACGCGGCGATATCAGTCAAAAGGCCGATGGGCATAAACTCCGACGTGTTGAACACGAACGCACAGCAGGTGAGCCCGACGAGTGGGAGCCACTGCTTGAGCGTGATGCCGTCTTGCCTTGTCTGAGTCATATATAACGTCTCCAATCATTTTGAGCGGAGGCGATTATATAGCAACGGCCCCGCATCCGTCAGTACAGATGCGGGGCCGAAAACAATTCGATACACAGAGGTTGCGCCGTCAATTCATAACTAAGCCAACCCCAGCAATATGCCCGCCGAATGCACGACAAACGCCACGATCCAGGCAACGGCGACCTGAAACGCGAATACGGCCACGGCATAGCGTGCGCCCAACTCGCTCTTGACGGCGCCGATGGACGCCACGCAAGGCGGGTACAGCAGCGTAAAGACCAGGAACACGTAAGCGGTAAACGGCGAAAACATGGTTGACAGCACCGCGGGCGACGTTGCACCCAAAAGCACCGTGAGGGTCGAGATGACGCTCTCCTTGGCGATGAGCCCCGTGACGAGCGCCGTCGAGGCGCGCCAGTCGCCAAAACCGAGCGGGGCCAGCACCGGCGCGATAATGCTACCCAGACCGGCAAGTAGACTCTGCGACTGATCGGCGACCACATTAAAGCGGATGTCGAACGTCTGAAGGAACCAGATGACCACGGTAGCGGCAAAGATAATGGTAAAGGCCTTGGTAATAAAGTCCTTGGCCTTATCCCATGCCAGCATCACCGTCGTCTTGACGCTTGGCAGGCGGTAATTGGGGAGCTCCATGATAAACGGCACCGGGTCGCCCTTAAATGCCGTACGGTTGAGCACCAAAGCTGCGATGCAACCAACCGCAATACCAATCAGATAGAGCGAGACCATGGCGGGAACTGTCGCCTGCGGGAAAAACGCCCCGCACAGCAGTCCGTAGACCGGCAACTTGGCCGAGCAGCTCATGAACGGCGTGAGCATGACCGTCATCTTGCGGTCGTGCTCGGATGGGAGCGTACGGGTCGACATGATAGCCGGCACGGTACAGCCAAAACCGACGAGCATGGGCACAAAGCTGCGGCCCGACAGGCCAAAGCGACGCAGCACCTTATCCATGACAAAGGCCACGCGCGCCATGTATCCAGAGTCTTCCAGAATGGAGAGGAACAAGAAGAGCACGACGATAATCGGAAGGAAGGTCAGCACGCTGCCCACGCCCGTAAGCACGCCGTCGACAGCCAGCGAGCGCACCACGTCGTTGGTTCCGAACGCCTTGAGGCCCGCATCGGCCGAGGCGATGATGACCGCGATGCCGTCCTCCATGAGTCCCTGCAGTGCCGCGCCAATCACGCCAAACGTCAGCCAAAAGACGAGGCCCATGATCACCAGGAACGCCGGAATGGCCGTGTAGCGACCCGTCAGGATGCGGTCGATCTTGACGGAGCGCACGTGCTCGCGGCTCTCGTGCGGCTTGACGACGCAGCGCCCACACACGTCGCCGATAAAGCTAAAGCGCATATCGGCCAGCGCGGACAGGCGGTCGGTGCCGGCCTCGCCCTCCATCTGGGTAATGATGTGCTCGATAGCGTCGAGCTCGTTGCGATCCAGGTGAAGCGCCTCGGTCACCAGCTCGTCGCCCTCAACCAGCTTGGTCGCCGCAAAGCGCACCGGGATGTGCGCCGTCACGGCATGGTCCTCGATCAGGTTAGCAATGCCGTGGATGCAGCGATGCAGCGCGCCGCCGTCCGGACCGTCGGGCGCGCAGAAGTCCAGGCGACCGGGGCGCTCGCGGAACCGCGCCACGTGCAAGGCATGATCCACCAACTCGCCGATACCCTCGTTGCGGGCAGCGCTAATGGGAACAACGGGCACGCCCAACAGGCTCTCGAGCAGGTTGACGTCCACGGCGCCGCCGTTGGCGGTTACCTCGTCCATCATGTTGAGCGCGATGACCATGGGGCGGTCGAGCTCCATGAGCTGCAGTGTCAGGTACAGGTTACGCTCGATGTTGGTGGCGTCAATGATGTCAATGATGGCGTCCGGGCGCTCGTCGAGGATGAACTGACGGCTCACGACCTCTTCGCCTGTGTACGGCGACAGGGAGTAAATGCCAGGCAGGTCGGTAACGCTCGCCTCGGGATGGTTGCGGATGGTGCCATCTTTGCGGTCGACCGTCACGCCGGGAAAGTTACCGACGTGCTGGTTGGAGCCCGTCAGCTGGTTGAATAACGTGGTCTTGCCGCAGTTTTGGTTGCCGGCGAGGGCAAAGTGCAGAGGCGCGCCCTCGGGCACGGCCGTCTTTGCCGCACGGGGCGAATACGTCCCCTCGCCCAGGGCCGGATGCTCCGTCGTGCCGATTGCGGCGTTAGCGCGCGGACCCGTATCGGTATCGTGAATACCCACAAGCTCGATGCGAGCGGCATCGTCCTTGCGCAGTGTCAACTCGTAGCCACGCAGGCGGATCTCGAGCGGGTCGCCCATGGGGGCGTACTTCATCATGGTGACTTCGGTGCCCGGCGTTAGACCCATGTCCAAAATATGCTGTCGGAGTGCCTGATCGTCCGATGCCACCGATGCGACAACGGCGTCCTTTCCAATCTCGAGTGTATCGAGCTTCACGTCCGTGCTCCTCCCCCGGCGCCCGCAGGGCGTTGTATTTATGTTCACCATGGCTAACCGTTTGCCATGGCTAACCAATTTTAAGCTTACATGATAGCGTGAACACACAACGACGTTCAATCGACAGATCGGTGCAAGGGGAATTCTGGGCCATTGCTTCCCAGACGGGCCTGTTGCGGAAACCGAATCCCACTCCGGAACACCTAAACGGGACGGGCTTTCCGGTTGAGGCATCTAGCGGAAACTGCAGCCCGGAATCGGCGCTCAGACTGGGATGCGATTTCCCGATCGAGCCCCTCGGGGAAACTGCGACCCGGAATCTGCGCCCAAAACGGGTCACGATTTCCCAAACGGGACGTGGTTTCCCGCGGGAGCAGAAACAGCCGCCCGCTCCCTCGACAAAATGATCCATTTTCCTCCGTCTCCAACAGATCAAAACGAAGTTGCGGTGGAATAGTTCCTGTTTAAAGCCCCGTGACTTTAATTGGAACTATTTCACCGCAAGTTATGAGGGACGGGATGGGGCTGGCCCTCTTACTCTTACAGATGGCGCTCCAGGAAGCGGAAGGCTAGGCGGATCCAGGGACGGACTGCCGCCTGCTTGTCCTCGTTGTCGACCGCGGTGTTGGCGTTGCCGAGCGAAAGGCCGTGACCACCCTGGTCGAAGACGTGCATCTCGCATGCAACGCCCTCCTCGGCCATGCGCTGCGCAAACGGGTAGACCTGCGCGATCGGCGCCGTCTTGTCGTCGGACACGCCCCACACAAAGGTCGGTGGCATCTGACGCGAAACATGCGTGGTGGGGCAGATGTCGGCCAGATGCTCGTCAGTTGCCTCGCCGCCCGTCACCATCGACAGGTAGTCGTTGAGCAGATCGCGCCCCGTCTTGCCGCCCGTCTTGGGCACACGCAAGTCAATGCGCGGATCGCGCGTCTGCATGTCGCGCACATAGGCAAAGTCGAGCAATGGATAACCCAGCACCACGGCATCGGGACGAATGTCGTCCGGACGCGCCCCTGTCAAGCCCGCGAAGGGACCAGTCTTCCATTGCGTTGCCAGCGAAGCGCAGATCATGCCGCCCGCCGAGAATCCCACGACGCACACGCGCTTAGGATCGACATGCCACTCGTCGGCGTTGGCGCGCACCGTGGCGACCATCTTTGCAAGATCTGCCTGGGGGTGCGGAAAGCTCACGTCACCCGTAGAACTCGTGACATAGTTGAGCACAAAGGCCTGGTAGCCGCGGTCCAAAAATGCAAACGCCACCGGGTCCTGCTCGTGCGGAGCGATATGTGTAAACCCGCCTCCGCCGCAGATAATCACCGCGGGGCGGCGGCCATTGGGTTTGTCGGGGAGCGGCTCGGCACCCAAATACGTAAACGTCGCCGGATATTCCTCGGTCGGCTCCTCGCCCCACAGCGCATGGTTCTCGACAATCATATGTGCTCCCTTCGCGCAAATTATGCGCCCTTGTTTTTCGCCTTCAAGCGTACCCCACTTGAACCCGTGGCGCAGAAACACTCCGGCAATAAGTTTCCCTTCAACTGATATATCACATAATCCCAGTTCAGAGGTATCGTTGAGCAGCGTAGAATAGGGGCGTTGACCAAGCCGCGAAACACATGTGAAACGTTTCCGGCAAACCAAACGCGCGATATGCGCCTATTTAAGTTGGAGGCAACTATGGGTCTGCTCGATTCGCTTAAGTCCACCTTCACCTCGACCGGCGAGGCGTCCGTTCCGCCCGCAGCAAGCTTCGCTACCCGCGAAGGCGTCATCTATGCCCCCGTCAACGGCGTGCTCGTCAACCTGGACGAGGTTCCCGACGAGACGATCGCCTCGGGCATGCTTGGCCAGGGCTATGGCATCGAGCCCATTACCGGCACCATCTATGCGCCCGCCAACGGCCGCATCGGTGCCACCACTGTCACCAACCACTCCATCGGCATGATCACCGAGGACGGCCTGCGCGTGTTCATCCATGTTGGCCTGGGCACCGTGGAAATGAACGGCAAGGGTTTTGCCCGCTTTGTCGAGATGGGCGATGTGGTCAAGGCAGGCCAGCCGCTCATCAGCTTCGACCGCGAGGCCATTAAGGCCGCTGGTCACGAGGACATCGTGACCGTCATCGTCTCCGAGCTCGATCGTCTTAAGAGCATCGACCATGTCGGCGAGTCTGGAACGCTTATCGGCGGCAACCCGCTCGTCAAGCTTGGCGACCCGCTGCTGGTTGCCAAGACCAAGTAGCCAGGCCCCACGCCACACAGCCAAAAGGCACCTCGTCAAGCGCCCGCGACCATTTGGCCGCGGGCGCTTTTCGTTTGAAAAACCATCCCGCCAATGCTTTATCTGTATAGCTCAAATGAGCCGAGCTGCTAGAATATCGAACTGTATGGATAACTATCATTCAACCGTTATGGGAGGATACGTGAACCGCACCAAAATCGCGCAGCTCTATGCCGATGCCGAGTCGCTCGGCGGCCAGACCGTCACCGTCGCCGGCTGGGTCAAGTCCGTCCGCGACATGAAGAACTTTGGCTTTGTTACGCTCAACGACGGCAGCTGCTTCCGCGACCTGCAGGTCGTCATGAACCGCGAGGCACTCGACAACTACGACGAGATCGCCCATCAAAACGTCTCGGCCGCACTCATTTGCACCGGCACCGTCAAGCTGACCCCCGATGCGCCCCAGCCTTTCGAGCTTTCTGCCACCTCCATCGAGGTCGAGGGCACGAGCGCCCCGGATTACCCGCTGCAGAAGAAGCGCGCAACCGTCGAGTTCCTGCGCACCCAGCAGCACCTGCGCCCGCGCACCAACCTGTTCCGCGCCGTGTTCCGCATCCGCTCTGTCGCGGCTGCCGCCATCCACCGCTTCTTCCAGGAGCAGGGCTTTGTCTACGTCAACACCCCCATCATCACCACGAGTGACTGCGAGGGCGCCGGCGAGATGTTCCGCGTGACCACGCTCGACCCCAAAAATCCGCCCCTCACCGAGTCCGGCGAGGTCGACTGGAGCCAGGACTTCTTTGGCAAGCATGCAAGCCTCACCGTGTCCGGCCAGCTCAATGCCGAGAACTTTGCCATGGCCTTTGGCGACGTGTACACCTTTGGCCCCACCTTCCGCGCCGAAAACTCCAACACCACGCGCCACGCCGCCGAGTTTTGGATGATCGAGCCCGAGATGGCCTTCGCCGACCTCAACGACTACATGGACAACGCCGAGGCCATGCTCAAGTACGTCCTTAAGGACGTTATGGCCACCTGCCCCGACGAGCTCAATATGCTCAACAAGTTTGTGGACAAGGGTCTGCTCGAGCGCCTGGACCATGTCGCCAACTCCGACTTCGCCCGCGTCACCTATACCGAGGCCGTCGAAATCCTGGAGCAGGCCGTCGCCGCCGGTCACAAGTTTGACTATCCCGTGAGCTGGGGCATCGACCTGCAAACCGAGCACGAGCGTTTCCTGACCGAGGAACACTTTAAGCGACCGACTTTTGTGACCGACTACCCGGCCGAGATCAAGGCCTTCTACATGCGCATGAACAACGACGGCAAGACCGTCGCCGCCGCCGACTGCCTGGTGCCGGGCATCGGCGAGATCATCGGTGGCTCCCAGCGCGAGGAGCGCCTGGATCTGCTCGAGGCCCGCATCAAGGACCTGGGTATGAATCCCGAGCAGTACAAGTACTACCTTGACCTGCGCCGCTACGGTTCCTGCAAGCACGCCGGCTACGGTCTGGGCTTCGAGCGCTTGGTCATGTATCTGACCGGCGTGGGCAACATCCGCGACGTCCTGCCGCACCCGCGCACCGTGGGCAACGCCGACTTCTAATCGTCGGACGCTAGCTCGCGTCGCCACACGCCAACGCTCATCGCACAAGCGCCTCTCGACATCGGTCGAGAGGCGCTTTTTTCAACAGCATCCGTCAAGCTTTTGGCAAGTTTTTGGACAGTTGAGCAGGGCTGTTGAAAACTCGACCCGCCGTTTGCCGACGACTACCGACCGCCCAGAGCGCCCTGCGCCCCTGGGAAAGCCCCACGTCCTAGGCTCCATACCGTCGCCACCCAAAACGGAAAGGACGTGGGCACCATGACCGAAGCCGCTGTTGAAACCTACGACACCACGACGAGAGGCGCCGCCTCGATGGCAGCCTATCGCGCCGTTCGCATCCTGCAGCTCTTGAGCGAAAACACCGGCGAGGACAAGGCCATGCTTTCCGATGAGTTGATCCGGCGCCTCGCCCATCCCGACGACCCCGCCCGCATGCCCATCTCGGCGGCGCGGCGCAGCATCTACACCGCCATCTCCGCGCTTCGCCATGCCGGATACGAAATTGAGTACAAACGCGGCGTGGGCTACAAACTTCTTACCCGCCCGCTCACCGATGAAGAGATCATCCGGCTCCACGGTATGGTCATGCGCAACCGCTCCACGCCTATCGCTATCCGCAAGAGCATGGCGCAGCACTTAGTTGCCATGGCGAGCGCCGACGTTCGCGGCTACCTCGATACACCCGAACCCGCTCCAAGCGCAGGCAGCAAGGCTACCAAGGCAACACGCACGCCCATCAAGCGCATCGACACGTGCGAGCTCGTCGAGCAGGCCATCGACCACGGAACCACGGTGAGTTTTGATATTTCGAGCGTCACGACACGCGGCGAAACCGAAGCAGCACGGATGACACTCCGTCCCTTTGCCATCAGGCAGCGCGATGGCATCTCGTATCTGCTGGGAACGGTCTATGACGCCCGAGGTGCCGATGACACGCTGCGCACCGTAGAGATTGGCCGCATGAGAAACGTCACCACACGTCTCCTCGACGGCAAGAAGCTCTTCGCCGCCCTCGACGAGGAGGACGACGCCTCCTCCGTCGCATAAGACCCTCCGCCGCCCATTCGACTACCAGTACCGCCCATCCGATTCTGTATTAAAAAACCCGCCAGGCTGTTGTAAAAATGGACATCAGCGCTACTATAGTCCCACTTGCACTTTTTCCTAGTGCAGTGTTTCCAGCCATTTTTATACTGGGGGTAATGATATGAAGGACATCACCATCAGCCGCAGGAGCCTTCTTGTCTCCGCTGGCCTACTCGCGCTCGCTCCGCTCGCCGGATGCGGCGGCAACTCTGGTTCCGGCTCCGCTGCCGCCGGTTCCGACTACACCATCGGCGTTCTGCAGCTTACCGAGCACTCCGCGCTCGATGCCGCCAACGACGGCTTCGTCAAGGCCATCAAGAAGAGCGACCTCAAGGTCAAGATCGACCAGAAGAATGCCCAGAACGACCAGTCCACGTGTAAGTCCATTGCCGACAAGTTCGTAGGCGACGGCGTCGACCTGATCTATGCCATCGCTACGCCCGCCGCGCAGGCTGCCGCCGGTGCCACCGCCGATATCCCCATCGTTGGCTGCGCCATCACCGACTACGCCGCTTCCGGCCTGGTCCAGGACAACGACAAGCCCGGTACCAACGTCACGGGCGCTTCCGACCTCACCCCGGTCGCCGAGCAGCTCGAGATGATGCAGAAGGTCCTGCCCGACGTTAAGAAGGTCGGCCTGCTCTACTGCACCGCCGAGTCCAACTCCGACGTCCAGATCAAGGCCGCCAAGAAGGAGCTCGACAAGCTGGGCCTCGAGTACACTGACTTCACCGTCTCGAGCTCCAACGAGATTCAGTCCGTCGTCGAGTCTGCCGTGGGCAAGGTCGACGCGCTGTACTCCCCCACCGACAACACCATCGCCGCGGGTGCCTCGCAGGTGGGCCAGATCTGCAAGGAGAACAAGCTCCCCTTCGTTACCGGCGAGGAGGGCATGTGCAAGGCCGGCGGCGTGTTCACCCTCTCCATCAACTATGAGGACCTGGGCTACGCTGCAGGCGAGATGGCCGTCAAGATCTTGAAGGGCGAATCCAAGCCCGAGGATATGCCGATCAAGCACCTCTCGAGCAAGGACCTGGTCGTCGTCAAGAACGACGAAATGGCCGAGGCCCTGGGCATCGACCTCTCCGCTCTGGACGCGTAGCGGCATGCGCGGCGATGTGCCTAGGGCTCATACTCGCGCCGTTGCCGTGCTATTCAATATCTGAGCCACAGGGGCGGACGCCAAAGACCGGCGTTCGCCCTGCTTGTTACGGATGAGACAAAACATCCGGCCGCAGCTCTTTTATGCAGTGTTACCGCTATTATGGAAAATCACGTGTCCACCCTATCCTAGGAGGTATGAAGCATGCTCATTGCATTGCAGGGCGCCGTTTCGCAGGGCGTCCTCTGGGGCATCATGGTGCTCGGCGTGTTTATCACGTTCCGCCTGCTCGACATCCCCGATATGACCTGCGACGGCAGCTTTGCCCTCGGCGGCTGTGTTTGCGCCGTGCTCATCGTCAACAATAACGTCGACCCGCTGCTCGCCGTGCTGGCCGGCATGTGCGCCGGCGCCATCGCGGGCGCTGTCACGGGCATCTTGACCACCGTCTTTGAGATTCCCGCGATCCTTGCCGGAATCCTTACGCAGATCAGTCTGTGGTCCATCAACCTGCGCATCATGGGCAAATCCAACACGCCCATCCTTGCCAAGGGCACCATCTTCTCATCCGTCAGCCACATGACGGGCCTGCCGCAGTCCACCGTTGCCATCATCCTGGGCATTGTGCTGGCCGTGGCCATCGTCGCCATCCTGTACTGGTTCTTTGGCACCGAGATCGGCTCGGCACTGCGTGCCACCGGCAACAACGAGTACATGATCCGCGCATTGGGCGTCAACACCAACTCCACCAAGATGATCGCCCTCGTGCTCTCCAACGCCCTTATCGGCCTTTCGGGTGCGCTCATCTGCCAGAGCCAGAAGTACGCTGACATTGGCATGGGCACCGGCGCCATCGTTATCGGTCTTGCCGCCATTGTTATCGGTGAGGTGCTCGGCCGCCTGCTGCCCGGCGGTCTGACGCAGTTTAGCGTCCGTCTTGCCTCTGCCGTCTTTGGCTCCGTGGTGTACTTCCTCATTCGCGCCATCGTGCTGCAGCTGGGCATGGACGCCAACGACATGAAGCTGCTCTCCGCCGTGATCGTTGCCGTGGCCCTGTGCGTGCCCGTGGTTTGGGAGCGCTATAAGCTCCGCAGCTCCTACACGAAGGGGGATGAGGCAGATGCTTAAGCTCTCGCACGTCAAAAAGACCTTTAACAAGGGCACCGTCACCGAGAAGCGCGCACTCACCGGCGTCGACCTCACCCTTAACGACGGCGACTTTGTGACCGTGATCGGCGGCAACGGCGCCGGCAAGTCCACGCTGCTCAACATGATTGCCGGCGTGTATCCGCTCGATTCGGGCGTTATTGAGCTCGACGGCAACGATATCTCGCGTCTGAGCGAGTCGCAGCGCGCCAAGTATCTGGGCCGCGTGTTCCAGGACCCCATGCGCGGCACCGCAGCCGACATGCAGATTGCCGAGAACCTGGCCCTCGCCAAGCGTCGCGGCCAGCGTCGCGGCCTTTCGTGGGGCGTCACCAAGGCCGAGAAAGATGAGTACGTCGAGCTGCTCAAGCGCCTGGACCTTGGTCTGGACACGCGTCTCAACGCCAAGGTCGGCCTGCTCTCGGGTGGCCAGCGCCAGGCACTCACCCTGCTGATGGCCACGCTCACCAGGCCGCGCCTGCTGCTGCTCGACGAGCACACCGCGGCCCTCGACCCCAAGACGGCCTCTAAGGTGCTTAACCTGACCGAGGAGATCGTCGACGAGAACCACCTGACCACGCTCATGGTCACGCACAACATGAACGACGCCATCCGTCTGGGCAACCGTCTGATCATGATGCACGAGGGCCATGTGATCTACGACGTGGCCGGCGACGAGAAGAAGTCGCTCACCGTGGCCGACCTGCTGCAGAAGTTCGAGGAGGTCTCGGGCGGCGAGCTCGCCAACGACCGCATGCTGCTAAGCTAAAACCTGCCAAAAAGGGACAGGTTTATTTTGGTAGGTTTTATCTGCGCAAACGCCAAAACCGCCGCAAAGGGACAGAGGCCCTTGCGGCGGTTTTCGCATATTATGTCGATAATCCGATATTCAACCAGACATTCTGGCTAAGGACTAAGGAAACTGCCATGAAAAGACTCCCCCGCTTTGCGTTGGCCGCCGCGTTGTTTGCCGGCGCGCTCGCAGGCATCCCAAGCCTCGCTTTCGCGGGAAACCTGCCCGCCGCTATTGACGGCTCCGTGGCCGTCATGCACACCAACGATATCCACGGCAGCTACAAGTACAGCTACAACGCAAGCAAGGGCACCGGCACTGTGGGCTTTGACGGACTGGCGGTTCTCTATAGCGCCCAAAGCAGCGCCCCCGATCTTTTACTCGATGCGGGCGACACCTTCCACGGACAGTCCTTCGCCACCATGAGCGAGGGCAAGAGCATCGCCGAGCTCATGGACACCTTCTACGCCGACGGCTACGACGCAACCACGCCAGGCAACCACGACTGGAGCTACGGCGCGGACAAACTCCGCACCATGACCGGCTACAGCACCACCGGCACGCCCTTCGCCATGCTCTGCGCGAATGCAACGTCCTCGAACGGCGCATGGAGCTCGAGCATCACGAAGACGCTCGATCGCACCTGGGAGGATAGCGAGGATCACTCCACATTCGACTACAAAATCAAGGTCGGCGTCGTCGGAGCCATGGATGAGTCGCTAGGTTCCTCGCTGCGCGCGGACCTGGTCGCGGGCACCAGCTTCTCGAGTGCCGCGAACGCCATCAATGCCGAGGCAGAGCAGCTGCGCAAGGAGGGCTGCGATGTTGTTGTGTGTATCGCGCACACGCTCGACGCAAAGACCTTTGCCACGCGGCTCCGTGGCGTCGATGCCCTTATCGCAGGCCACGAGCACATCAACCTTAACGAGAAGGTGACGGGAGCCGACGGCAAGACGATCCACGTTGTCGAGGCAGGCAGCGCCTTTGCCGAGGTGGGGCTGCTTTCCATTCCGTACAAATACGACACGAATGGCACCGAGACGACCGACGATGACACGGTCACGGTCCCTGCAGACGGCAGCGACGAGAAGCTCTACACCGCCAAGAACGTCAACGACCTTTTGACAGACCCCGACAAGGGCTCCGACTACCAAAGCCGCCTTGAAGCCGTCCGCAACAAGATCAAGCCGCTCGACGAGGACTTTGAAAACGAATCGAACAAGGTGCTCGGCACATCCACCACCAACTATTTCTACGGCGAGGACGCCGCAGGCACGCATGGTTGGGAAATGGTGCGCACCACCGATTTCCGCCCCGGCAAGGAGGGCGACACCACCAAGGCCCAGACCATCGGCCACGTGATTTGCGGCTCCTATCTTGCCCTGACGGGCGCGGACTTCGCTATCGAAAACGCTGGCGGCATCCGCGGCGGCATCGCGGCGGGCAACGTGACCGCCGGCAACGTCATCGCCATCTCGCCCTACGGCAACACTGTGGAGACCTGGACCATGACCGGCGCGGACTTCCTCGCAGCGCTCGAGCACTCGCTACAAATCAGCGACGATTGCAACGACAGCTACGAGCTTCAGCAGGCTTATGTGGCGGCCGGTCACAGCGAGCAGGAGGCGCAAGACAAGTACAAGTGGCGCGATGACTCTGGCAGCGTTCTCTCCTTTGGCGGCATCAACGTGACGATTGATTGGACACAGCCCGAAGGCAAGCGCATTGTGAGCGCCACACTCACCAAAGACGGCAGCACGCTCGACCCCGCCAAGACCTATACCGTCGCCACCAACAACTACATCATCACCAACACGACCGACTTCCCCACCTTCGCAAACGCCACCAAGCACACCGAGTGGGGTACCTGCGAGTCAGCGCTAAGGGCGCTGATCGGGCAGGACAGCTGGGAGAGCAAGATGACCTCGCTCGCGGGCACCATCAGCTTTGGCTCCGCTGCCGTGGACCCCACGCCCACACCGGCCCCGACGCCTAAGCCCTCGCCTAAGACGGACACGACGACCACGAAGGTCATCACCAAGAAGACGACCGGTAAGCTCGCCGCAACGGGAGACCGCACGCTGGCAGTAGTTGGCGCGTGCCTTATCGGCGGCATCATCGTCATCATGCTCGGCATTATCTGGAAGCGTCGACGCTAAGCTACACCGCCGGGCCTTACAGCCCCGCCGCGTAAACCTTATATCGAGCACAGAAGCCCGTCCGAATTTGAACTGCCTCCCATTTCTTGGACATGAGAAATGGGAGGCTTTCTTTATGCGCGTTGATTTGAGGGTGAAGCATGATGTCGAGGCCAGGAAGGCGGCCATAGGGCTCTTCAAGCTCGGACACGGGTATAAATCTGCCGCGATTGCCCTTTCGCTTCCCGCGGAAGCCGTGAGAAGATGGCAGGAGATATACCGCGCATTCGGGAGCGAGGTGCTGCTGCGCATGGACGGAAAGCAGGGCAGGTACACATACGAGCAGAAGGTCGCCGCCGCCTCCGCCGTCGTCGACGGCGGCATGACGAAGACCGAGGCGATGGCGGCGTTCGGCATAATGTCGATGTCGCCGCTCAAGAAGTGGTGCGCGCTATACCGCGAGGGCGGCGCGGAGGCCCTGCGCCCGAAGCCCAAGGGCCGGCCGAGCGGTTCCAGGGCGAGGCCGCGGACCCGCGAGGAGGAGCTCGAGGAGCGGTGCCGTAGGCTCGAGGCCGAGGTGGCCTACCTAAAAAAATTACGCGCCCTGGTCGAGAGGGACGGGCTCTGACCAGGGCGAAGGCCGAAGCGGTCGCGGCCCTGCGCGCCGAGGGGCACGCGCTCGGGCACCTGCTCGCATGCGCCGAGCTCAAGCGGTCGACCTACTACTACGCCCTCGCGCACCCGCCGAGGCCCACGCGCGCCGAGCTCTGGGAGGCGGCCGCCGAGATCTTCTCGCGCACCGCCAACGGCTGCGGGCACCGGCAGATAGCGATGTGCCTCAGGGCGGAAGAGGGGGTCGTGATAGCCAACAAGACCGTGCTCAAGATGATGCGCGAGATGGGGATTCGCTGCGGCATCAGACGCGAGACGGCCTACCACAGGTACAACTCGTACAAGGGCGTCGTCGGCAGAACGTTCGAGAACGTGATCGCGAGGGATTTCGACGCCGGGGCCCCGTGGCAGAAGCTGGGGACGGACGTCACCGAGTTCAAGGTGGCTGGCGGTAAGGCCTACTGGGCCCCGACGCTGGACTTCTGCACCAAGGAGATCGTGGCGAGCGACATATCGACCACGCCCGACATGGCCCAGCAGGTGAGGATGCTCGACGAGCTGCTGTCCAAGATCCCCGAGGGCGTCGCCCCGACCATGCACTCGGACCGGGGCTGGCAGTACCAGCACGCCTCATACACATCCAGGCTCGAGGCCGCCGGCATCGTCCAGAGCATGTCCAGGAAGGCGAACTGCATCGACAATGCCGCCACCGAGCAGCTCTTCGGCCACGTCAAGGACGAGTTCTACAGGGGCCGCGAGTGGAAGACGTTCGAGGATTTCAAACGCGACCTGGAGGAATACAT
>UQIP01000026.1:0-33271 GCA_900541005.1 uncultured Collinsella sp.
ACGAGATGTCTTAGGGTCTCGTGGGCTCGGAGATGTGTATAAGAGACAGATCGTCGACCGTCTGCTCCGTGAGTTCAAGGTTGACGCTAACGTTGGTAAGCCCCAGGTTGCCTACCGCGAGACCGCTGGTCACGACGTCGAGAAGGCTGAGGGCAAGTTCGTCCGTCAGTCCGGCGGTCGCGGTCAGTACGGCCATGCCGTCATCAAGCTCGAGAAGATGGAGGAGGGCTTCGGCTACGAGTTCGTCAACGCTATCGTCGGCGGCGTCGTGCCCAAGGAGTACATCCCGTCCATCGACAAGGGCATCCAGGAGGCCCTGAACACCGGTGTTATCGCCGGCTTCCCGGTCCTCGACGTTAAGGTCACCCTGTTCGACGGTTCTTACCACGAGGTCGACTCCTCCGAGGCCGCCTTCAAGATCGCCGGTTCCATGGCTATCAAGGACGCCCTCAAGAAGTCCGACCCGCAGCTGCTCGAGCCGATCATGGCTGTCGAGGTCGAGACCCCCGAGCAGTACATGGGCGACGTTATGGGCAACCTCTCCGGTCGCCGCGGCAAGATCGAGGGCATGGAGGATCGCAAGAACAGTAAGCTCATCCGTGCCAAGGTGCCGCTGGGCGAGATGTTCGGTTACGCTACCGACCTTCGCTCCCAGACCCAGGGCCGTGCATCCTACACGATGCAGTTCGACTCTTATGAGCCTGCGCCCAAGTCCATCGTGGACGAGGTCATGAGCAAGAACGCCTAAGTTCGAGCTCCCTGTTACGTAATCCTGCGAGAACATCTCTCGCACTCTTTGGAGGTTTAAGTTGGCTACCCAGAAGATCCGCATTCGCCTCAAGGGCTATGATCACGAGGTCGTCGATCAGTCCGCGAAGCTCATCGTCGAGACCGCTCAGAAGACCGGCGCTCGCGTTTCCGGTCCTGTCCCCCTGCCCACCGAGCGCAACCTGTACACGGTTATCCGCTCGCCGCACGTGAACAAGGACTCCCGTGAGCAGTTCGAGATGCGCACCCACAAGCGCCTCATCGACATCCTCGACCCCACCTCGGGCACCGTTGATTCGCTCATGCGTCTCGACCTCCCCGCTGGCGTCGACATCGACATCAAGCTCTAAGCGATATCGCTCATAGCTTAAAGGGCCCCGCTGCCGTTACGGTAGCGGGGCCCTTTTGTTTTGAGTTTAGATTTTGGGATAGCGAATTCGTCTGCCGAGCCGGCGGCTGCGGCGCCCTATTCGCTCAGGGGGCGCAAGGATGCTTCTTCGAAGTGGAAGACGCGCAAGCCGCTCTCGGTCTCAATGCATGCGCGGCCGCAATCGTCGACCGTTCTAAATATGCCTCGTGCCAGCTCGTCTCCAGCGGGGAAGCGGGCGATAACGTGCTTCCCGATCCAATTGAGGTGAGCGATATATTCGTCGTGGACGGGCGCGAGCGGACCGGCGTCTTCTTCCTTGGCGTTGAGGCGCTCTGCCCAGGTATCTACAGCGTCTATAACTGCGTGATAGACCTCATCGAGGAGCATGTCGACGGCGGGAACGCTCTCGTTGAGGTCCGAGAGGCCAATTGCCGCCAGGCCGCCATCGGGCACCTCTTGGGGCGTGTAGTTTACGTTGACACCAATGCCGCAGACGGCGAAAGGTTTGCCTTCGTTATCGCGTGCGGCCTCGACCAGAATGCCGCCGAGCTTGCGTCCTCGCGCGACCAGGTCGTTGGGCCATTTGAGGCCAATCTCGTTTGCAAGACCCTGCTTTTCGAGTGCTTCGAGCACCGCTAGGCCGCTGACGGCGGCAAGACCAGAGTACTTTGCGGGATTAACGCATGGACGCAGGACAATCGAAAGCAATAGGTTGCCGGCGGTTGAATCCCACTTGTGGCCGCGCCGGCCGCGTCCTGCCGTTTGCGCGCGGGCGGCAAGTCCTGTGCCGTGCGGCGCACCCTGTTTTCCTGCCTCGAGCAGGTCATCGTTGGTCGATCCGGTTACGTCGACAATCGTTAATTGGGCATCCATAGCGGCTGCTACCTCCTTATTGAATAAGTGAATGACGCAATGGTGTCGAGAGATAGACACAATGTGAAGCCTTTGTCGCATTTGGACAATTTAATGTTAACACGTCAACAAAGACTGAAATGCGTTATCCTCTCTTGGTCGATGTAAACACGTCAACAACTCAAAGGAGGTTAGTGATGGGTTTCACGATTCTTGGAACAGGCTCGGCGCTTCCTGAGCGCAGTGTTTCCAATGACGAGCTATCTGAGTTCCTCGATACCTCGGATGAGTGGATTTTTACCCGCACCGGTATCAAGAGCCGCCACGTCTGCACCACCGAGTCACTCGACGACCTTGCCGTAGCGGCGAGCGAGCGGGCACTCCAGGTGTCCGGAATCGACGCGAGCCAGCTGGATCTAATCGTCTGCTCGACGACAACGGGTGACCACCTTGTTCCCGCCGAGGCGTGTGCCGTAGCCGAGCGTCTGGGCGCGACGTGCCCTGCCTTCGATGTCTCGGCGGCTTGTGCCGGCTTCGTGTTTGCGCTCGATGTCGCCGAGGGCTATATCGCCCGCGGCCGTGCCGAGCGCGTGCTTGTCGTTGCTGCCGAGCAGATGACGCGCACGCTCGACTGGACCGACCGCTCCACCTGCGTGCTTTTTGGCGATGGGGCAGGCGCCGCAGTGATTGGAGCTGGGGGAGACAACCCCCTTGCCGTTGAGCTTTCGACGGCGCCCGACGTCGAGACGTTGCGCGTACCCGGTCTGGTCGGCACCTCGCCGTTTAAGGCCTCTGCAGATAGCGAGAGCGTGCTGTCCATGAATGGCCGCCGCGTGTTCAAGTTCGGCGTCAACGCCATCTGCGACACGGTCCATAAGCTTGCGGGCGATGCGGGCATTTCGGTCGAAGACATCGACCATTTTGTATTCCATCAGGCTAACGAACGAATCCTGAGTCAGGCGGTCAAGCGCCTCGGCGTGCCAGACGAGCGCGTGGTTCGAACGCTGCGCGAGATCGGCAACATTTCGAGCGCATGCATTCCGCTTGCCCTCGACCGGCTGGCAAACGCCGGTGCACTTCACACAGGCGACACCATCGCCTTGGTTGGATTTGGCGCCGGTCTGGATATAGGTGGCTATCTGCTTCGTTGGAAGTAGTCGCACATAGGAAATAAAAACGCCCTAGGGCACAACCAAAGGAGAACTACCATGGCAGATCAGAAGACCTTCGAGCGCGTTTGCGACGTTATCCGCGAGACCGCCGGTCTTGACGATGTCGAGATGAAGCCCGAGTCCACGCTCGAGGAGATTGGTCTCGACAGCCTGGGCACCGTCGAGATCCTCGTCGCCGTCGAGGACGAGTTTGGCATCCAGCTCGATACCGAGGAGAACCCCAAGACGGTCGGCGAGTTCGCCGATACGGTCGAGGCGGCATTGGAGAAGTAGAGATGCTCAAGACTCCTCTCTGCGATCTGCTCGGCATCGAAAAGCCCGTGTTCCAGGGCGGTATGGCCTGGATTGCCGATGCCTCGCTGGCGTCCGCAGTGTCCGAGGCGGGTGGCTTAGGCATCATCGCGGCCATGAACGCCGACGCCAACTGGCTTCGCGACCAGATTCATGAGCTGCGCGCCAAGACGGATAAGCCCTTTGGCGTCAACGTCATGCTCATGAGCCCGTTTGCCGACGAGGTCGCGCAGGTCGTGATTGACGAGCGAGTGCCGGTCGTCGTGACGGGCGCCGGCAATCCCGCCAAGTACATGAAGGCGTGGAACGAGGCGGGCATCAAGGTCGTCCCGGTCGTTGCCTCGGTGGCGCTGGCGCGCCTCGTGGCACGTCGTGGAGCCACGGCGGTTGTTGCCGAGGGTACCGAATCGGGCGGCCATATTGGCGAGACCTCGACGATGGCACTGGTGCCGCAGGTCGTCGATGCGGTCGACATTCCCGTTGTGGCCGCTGGCGGTATTGCCGACGGCCGCGGCGTGGCGGCCGCCTTTATGCTGGGCGCCGCCGGCGTGCAGGTGGGTACGCGCTTTCTGATCGCAGACGAGTGCACCGTATCGGAGCAGTACAAGGAGATGGTCTTGAAGGCCAACGACACCTCGACGCGTGCGACCGGCCGCTCGACGGGACACCCGGTGCGCGCCCTCAAGAGCCCCTTTACCAACGCCTACGCCAAGAGCGAGGCGGCGGGCGTAAGTGTCGAGGAACTCGGGGCCATGGGCACGGGCGCCCTTCGCAAGGCCGCCAAGGACGGCAATTACGAAGAGGGTTCGTTTTTGTGTGGACAGATTGCCGGCATGGTCAACGAGCGCCAGAGCGCACGTGAAATCGTTGACGACCTGATCGATGGCGCCGAGCGCGTCCTGAAGGGTGCGTCCGCATGGGTAGCGTAGCGTTTCTGTTTGCTGGCCAGGGTGCCCAACACCCCGCGATGGGCGTCGACCTGATCGAGGCATCGCCGGCGGCCGCCGAGGTGTTCGCCATTGTCGACGAGGTGCGCCCGGGGACCAGCGAGCAGTGCCGGAGCGCCTCCAAGGAGGAGCTCTCGCAGACCGAGAACACGCAGCCGTGCGTGTTCGTTCACGACCTGGCAGCGGCTACCGCTCTGCGTGAGCGCGGCGTGGTGCCTGCCGCCTGTGCGGGATTCTCGCTGGGCGAGGTCGCCGCGCTCACCTTTGCGGGGGCATTCGATACGCGAGCGGGCTTTGAGCTCGTGTGCGAGCGCGCGGCGCTGATGGCCGCGGCTGCCGAGCGCCATCCGGGCGGTATGCGCGCCGTCATCAAGCTCGATGCGGAGCAAGTCGAGAATCTGGCAAAACAGGCCGGCGAGGACTGCTGGCCGGTCAACTACAACAGCCCGCAGCAGACGGTTGTTGCCGGAGCGCCCGAGGCGCTGCAGGAGCTCGACGTCCTAGTAAAAGGGGCTGGCGGCCGCGCTATGAAAGTCGCGGTGTCGGGTGCATTCCATAGTCCCTATATGACCGAGGCGACTGAGGGGCTGGCGACGTATATCCAAGCCGGCCACGCGCCGTCTCCGCTGCTGATTCCGGTCATGGCAAACATGACGGCGGCGCCCTATCCGGCGGATCCGCGAGCGGCATCGGATGTCTTGGCCAACCAGGTGAGTCATGCCGTGCGCTGGGTCGACACGCTGCATACTCTGCAGGATCAGGGCATCGACACGTTTATTGAGGTTGGCCCTGGCAAAACGCTGTCCGGCCTGGTCAAGCGTACGCTGAGCGACGTTTGCGTGTATTCGTGCGAAACAGCCGAGCAGGTCGCAGCTATTGCCGACGAGCTCGCATAGTCCACAGGGCTGTAACCCGAAAGGAATGACATGGGCAATTTGAACAACGGCACGCTCGAGCGCAACGACTTACGTCGCGTGGCACTGGTCACGGGCGGCTCGCGTGGTATCGGCCGCGCTTGTGCGGTTGGCCTGGCGGAGGACGGCTTTGATATCGCCGTCGTCTATGCCGGTAGCGTCGATGCGGCGCGCGAGACGTGCGAAGCCTGCGAGGCCGCTGGTGCCACAGCTCGCGCGTATCAATGCGATGTGGCCGACCCCGATGCCGTCAATGCGTGCATTGAGGCCGTGCTCAACGACTTTGGTTCGATTTGGGCGCTCGTCAACAACGCCGGTATCACCCGCGATGGCCTGCTCGTGCGCATGGGCGACGATGCCTTCGACCGCGTGCTCGATGTCAATCTCAAGGGCACGTTCAATGCGACGCGCGCGCTCACCAAGACCTTTATGCGCCAGCGCGGCGGCTGCGTCGTCAACATGAGCTCGGTCGTGGGCCTGATTGGCAATGCCGGGCAAGCCAACTACGCTGCCTCCAAGGCGGGCGTGATCGGCCTGACCAAGGCGGTGGCGCGCGAGCTTGCGCCCCGCGGCGTACGAGTGAACGCGGTCGCCCCCGGGTTTGTCGAGACGGATATGACGGCAAAGCTCTCGGAGAAGGTGCGTGCGGCAACCGAGGAGCAGATTCCCCTTAAGCGTATGGCGCAGCCCGAGGAGGTGGCCGGTGTGGTGCGCTTTTTAGTGAGCGATGCGGCTGCTTACATTACGGGCGAAGTCATACGCGTCGACGGCGGAATGGCGATGTAGAAACCAGAGCCACACAACAGCTTGGATGAGGAGACCATGATGGAACAGAGAGTTGCAATCACCGGCATCGGTGCCGTATCGCCGCTCGGCAACACCGCGCTTGCCACCTGGGCGGCCATGTGCGCCGGCACGTGCGGCATCGGTCCGATCACGCACTTTGATACCGATGCATTTGCCGTCAAGGTGGCGGCCGAGGTCAAGGGTTTTGACGGCAATGAGTACTTTGGCAAGCATGACGCCAAGCATCTCGACCCCTGTGTTCAGTTTGCGATGGCGGCGTCGGACGAGGCCATGCACGATGCGGGCTTTGATGTCGAAGGCGCCATCGATCGCGAGCGCTTGGGCGTCTACGTGGGCTCGGGCGTGGGCGGCATGCAGACGCTTGTCGACAACGTCCACACGATTGCCGATCGCGGGCCTCGTCGCGCATCGCCCTACATGATCGCGATGATGATCCCCAACATGGCTTCGGGCAACATCGCGATTCGCCATAAGGCAAAGGGCCCGACCCTGCCCGTGGTGACCGCGTGCGCAACCTCGGCCCATGCGGTGGGTGAGGCGTTCCGCGCCATCAAGCACGGCTATGCCGATGCAATCCTGGCCGGCGGCGCCGAGGCCGCCATTATCCCCGATGCCGTTGCGGGCTTTACGTCCTGCCGCGCATTGACCACCAACCCCGATCCCGCGACGGCTTGTCGCCCGTTCGATGCAGACCGCGACGGCTTTGTGATGGGCGAGGGCGCCTGCGTGCTCGTGCTCGAGGGTATGGAGCACGCACAGGCTCGCGGTGCGCACATTTACGCCGAGGTCGTGGGCTACGGCAACACCGATGACGCCTACCACATCACGAGTCCCGACCCGGACGCGGCAGGTATCGCCCGTGCGATATCGTTGGCGGTGGCCGAGGGCGACGTTAAGCCTTCCGAGGGCCTCTACATCAACGCCCACGGCACCTCGACCAAGCTCAACGATTCGTCCGAGACTGCGGGCATCAAACGAGCGCTCGGCGAGGACGCGGCGCGCGCCGCACATGTCTCGTCGACCAAGTCGATGACCGGCCACATGATCGGTGCCACGGGCGCCATCGAGGTCATGGCCTGTGCCATGGCGCTCGAGCAGGGTGTGGTGCCGCCGACCATTAACTACCACACGCCCGATCCCGCCTGCGATCTTGACTACACGCCCAATCGCGCGGTTCGCGCCGACCTTACCTGGGCGCTTTCGACCAATCTGGGCTTTGGCGGACACAATGCCGCCATCGCGCTGCGTAGATATGCAAGGAGCTAGAGCATGGATTCCAAAAGACTTGCTGAGATAGCTGATGTTATGGAGGACCGCGGCCTCACGCGCGTGCGCGTTGAGGAGCCCGATGGCACCGCGGTCGAACTCGAGCGCGCGAGCGCCGCGCGGCCGGTTGCCGTGCCCATGCCTATGCCGGGTGCCGTGACTGCTCCGGCGGTGGCTCCTGTCGCCATGCCTGCCGCCGCACCGGAGCCCGCCGCGCAGGCGCCTGCCGCCGCACCGGAGCCCAAGGGCACCGAGGTGACCGCTCCCATGGTCGGCGTTTTCTATGCTGCCCCGGCGCCGGGCGACGAGCCGTTTGTGCACGTGGGCTCCAAGGTCAAGGCCGGCGAGACCCTCTGCATCATCGAGGCCATGAAGGTTCTCAACGAGGTGACGGCAGAGGCGGATGGCGAGGTACTCGAGATCTGCGTGGCCGACGGCGACCTCGTGGAGTTTGGCAGCTGCCTCATGAGGATCGGATAGGTGATATCCATGAACAAAGAAGAGCTCAAGAAACTGTTGCCGCATCGCGAGCCGATGCTTTTGCTCGACGAAGCCGAGCTGGTGGGCAACGAGGCCCACGGCAAGATCACGATTACGGGCGACGAGTACTTTTTGCAGGGGCATTTTCCGGGAAACCCGGTCGTCCCCGGCGTGATTCAGTGCGAGATGCTCGCCCAGAACTGCTGCGTGCTGCTGATGGGCGATGAGGAAGCTCGCGGTGCGACACCGTTCTACACGAGTCTGGACAAGGTGCGCTTTAAGCGTCCGGTGCGCCCGGGCGACACGGTAGATCTGGTGTGCTCCATCACGCGTGCGCGCGGGCCGTTCCGCTTTGCGACGGGTACTGCGAGCGTCAACGGTGAGGTTTGCTGTCGCGCCGATATGTCTTTTGCACTCATGCACGAAAGTTAAGGAAGGCTTCATGTTCGACAAAGTGCTCATCGCCAACCGCGGCGAGGTCGCGGTCCGTGTTATCCGCGCGTGCCGCGATATGGGCATCAAGACCGTCGCCGTCTACTCCACGGCCGATGCGGACGCGCTGCACGTGCAGCTTGCCGACGAGGCGTATTGCATCGGCGGCCCGCGTCTTGCCGAGAGCTACCTCAACGACGATGCCGTGCTCACCTGTGCCGTAAAGTCGGGAGCTAAGGCAATTCATCCCGGTTATGGCTTCTTTTCCGAGAAGGCGAGCTTCGTGCGCGACTGCGACAAGTATGGCCTGGCGTTTGTCGGTCCTTCGGCCGAGGTGATCGACAGCATGGGCGACAAGGACGCCGCGCGTCGAACGGCTGCCGCGGCGGACGTGCCCATCGTGCCGGGCTGTGATTTGCTCAAAAGCCCCGAGGAGGCAACGGCCGAGGCCGAGCGCATTGGCTGCCCCGTGCTTATTAAGGCGCGTGCAGGTGGTGGCGGTCGCGGCATTCGCAAGGTCGAGCGCGTGGAAGATGCGGCAAAGGCGTTCATCGAGGCGCGTGCCGAGGGGGAAGCCGTTTTTGGCGACGGCGAGTGCTACATGGAGAAGTTCGTCGCGCCGGCGCACCACGTTGAGGTGCAGATTATGGCCGATAAGCAGGGCCATGTGTTTTCGCTCGGCGAGCGTGAGTGCTCGGTGCAGCGCCGCAACCAAAAGCTAATCGAGGAGAGCCCCGCGCCGTGCCTCGACGGACACGACGACATTCGTGCTCGCATGCACAAGGCAGCGCGTGACCTGGCTCGTGCCGTCGGCTACGAAGGAGCCGGTACCATCGAGTTCCTGTATTCGGACGACGGCAATTTCTACTTTATGGAAATGAACACGCGCTTGCAGGTGGAGCATCCGGTTACGGAGTTTGTGACCGATACCGACTTGGTCAAGTGGCAGCTGCGCGTGGCGGCCGGCCAGCCCCTGCCCTTTGAGCAGGAGGACGTACCGGTCCGCAACCACGCCATGGAGTGCCGCATCAATGCCGAAACGCCGGACTTTCTGCCGTCATGCGGAACGGTCACCGCGTTGCGTGTGCCGGGTGGTCCGCGCGTGCGCTGGGATTCCGCCATGTTTACCGGTGCGAAAGTCCCGCCGTACTACGATTCCATGCTCGGCAAGCTCATCGTGTGTGCGCCCACGCGCGACGGCGCCATTCGCAAGATGCGCTCGGCCCTGGGCGAGCTCGTGATTGAGGGCGTGAGCGAAAACAGCGAGCTTCAGCTCGACGTGCTGGCAAACGATGAGTTCTTGTCGGGCATGTACCACACCGATCTGATGGGGCATCTCTATGCTGATGAATAGAAAAGCGAAGACGGTCAACGTCCTCGAGGGGCCGATGACCGAGTCGTGCGCCGAGTTTCCCGCGCGCCACGTATTTATCAAGTGTCCGGAGTGCCGCCGCGTGATCGATGAGGCACGCCTGCACGACAACCTTGAGGTCTGCCCTCGTTGCGGCAAACACTTTCGCGTGAGCGGTCGCGCGCGCATGCGCATGACGGTCGACGAGGGCACGTTTGAGGAATGGGATGCCAATCTGGCGTCGGAGGATTTCCTCTCGTTTCCCGGCTATGCCGACAAGCTCAAGAGCGTGAGCGAGCGTTCGGGCGAGCGCGATGCCGTTGTGTGCGGCAAGGGTAAAATCTGCGGCTGCGATACCGCGCTCTTCTTTATGGATGCCAACTTTATGATGGGTTCGATGGGCTCCGTGGTGGGCGAGAAGATCTGCCACGCATTTGAGCGTGCGACCGAGCTGGGATTGTCAGTTGTCGGCTTTACCGTTTCGGGCGGCGCGCGCATGCAAGAGGGCGTGACATCGCTTATGCAGATGGCCAAGATTTCTGCGGCGGTTAGGCGCCACAGTGAGGCGGGCGGCCTGTATATCACGGTGCTCACCGATCCCACGACCGGAGGCGTAACCGCGAGTTTTGCCATGGAGGGCGACATTATCCTGGCCGAGCCCGATGCCCTGACGGCGTTTGCCGGTCCACGCGTGATCGAGCAGAACATGCACAAGCGCCTGCCCAAAGGATTCCAGCGCTCCGAGTTTTTGCTGGAGCATGGCTTTTGCGATGCCGTTGTTCCGCGTGGCGAGATTGCGCTCACGGTAGGCGAGCTGCTGGCGCTGCACGAAGGGCACGCACCCGGCCTGGGGGCACCGCATGAAATCGTGCATACGGGTCGCCGCGGCAAAAAGCTGGGACACTTGTTCAAGCGCTCGACGGCACCAAAAACCGCGCTCGAGATTGTCAAGCAGACCCGCTCGGCAGATCGAGCCACGGCGGGTGAGATGATCTCGCTGGGCCTCGACGGATTTGTGGAGTTGCACGGCGACCGTTACTTTGGCGACGACGCCGCTGTGGTGGCTGGCATTGGCTGGAAAGACGGACACCCCGTAACGGTCATCGCCATCGAGCGCGGCACCACGACCAAAGAGCGTATGCGCCGCAACTTTGGCATGGCGCATCCCGAGGGCTATCGCAAAGCGCGTCGCCTTATGCGCCAGGCCGAAAAGTTTGGTCGACCGGTTCTGTGCCTGGTCGATACTTCGGGTGCGTTTTGCGGCATCGGTGCCGAGGAGCGCGGCCAGGGCGAGGCGATTGCCCGGAATCTCATGGAGATGAGCGGCCTTAAGACACCGATTGTCTCGGTGGTGACAGGCGAGGGCGGCTCTGGTGGCGCGCTGGCGCTGTCCGTGGCTGATCGCATTTTTATGCTTTCGAGCTCGGCCTATTCGGTCGTGAGCCCCGAGGCCTGTGCGTCGATCCTGTGGAAGGATACCGAGCGCGCGAATGAGGCCGCCGAGGCGCTTAAGCTCACGGCCCCCGATCTGTTGGCGCTCGGCATCATCGACGGCATTGTTGACGATAGGGGCCTGTCGCATGAGGAAATCGCCCGTGCCGTCATGTCCTCGGCATTTGATGCCTTCGATACGCTTGGACGGCTCGACGACGCGACCCTCACAAACCTCCGCTACGAAAAGTACCGCGCAATCGGTCAGTACCGCACGATGTGACAAAGGGACAGCCCACATGTCACATTGGGAAAGGCGCTCCATGTCACAAGTTTCTAACACCTCGTTTACAACGACGGTTTCATCAAACGCCATGGCCGTGGTGGACTATCTGTCTAAAAGCATGATGTCGGCGTTGCCATTCATTGTCTGCGCGGCGTTGTTCCGCACCGTCGCCGTCATTATGGGCGAGGGCATGCTGGGCCTGTGGTCTGCCGATTCCGAAATCTATCGCCTGTTCTACAGTTGGCTCTATAACGCCGGCTACTACTTTTTGCCCATTTATCTCGGTTGGGCGGCCGCCCGCCAGCTCGGTTGCTCGGAGCAGCTGGGCATGATGCTGGGCGGCGTATTGATTGCGCCCGATCTGCTTAAGCTCGTCGATGCCGCATCGACGACGGGGGCATCGATGACTTCCGTGTATGGTCTGCTTCCCGCGCCGGTCAACGATTACACGACGACTGTTATTCCGGTTCTCATCTCGGTGCCCGTGCTATGGCGAGTGGAGTGTTTCTTTCGGCGCGTTATCCCTAAGGCCGTGGCGTTTTCGTTCGTTCCGTTTGCAACCATGCTCGTCATGGTTCCGGTTTCGCTGTGTATCACGGCGCCGGCGGGCAGCTATCTGGGCATGCTGTTGGGGCAGCTTATGTTTATGCTTGGCAATTCCGGTGGTATCGTGTCGCTGCTCACGCTCATGGGGCTTGCCGCGGGCTGGGAGTTCCTTAAGATCGTGGGTGTCAGTAACGTTGTCCTATCGCTTGCGTACGCGCAGTTTATGAGTGTGGGAACGGATTCGTGCATTCTCATTGCCGCGACAATGGCGACGTTCGCTGTTTGGGGCATGCCCTTTGGCGCGTCGCTCCGCGTTGCGGGTAAGGATGAGAAGGCGCTCATGCTGGGCTATTCAATCTCAGGCGTGCTTGGCGGCGTAAGCGAGCCGGCGCTGTACGGTTGCGGCTTTAAATATGGAAGGTGCCTGACGTGCATGGCCATTGGCGGCGCCTTAGGAGGCCTTGTTGCGGCCGTGGGCCACGTTACGGCCTATACCATCGGCATGACGAATGTTCTTATGGTCATTGGCTTTGCCACGGGCGGCATTTCGAACCTGCTGTGGTGCTGCGTTGCCGGCGGTGTGGCATTTGCGGTGTCTGCGGCGCTGAGCTACTGCTTTGGCGTGGTGCCGGCGAAGGGGCGGGCGACGGGGGATGGAGCCGGTTCGCCCGAAACAGTGGCAAGCGCTGCTGAAGCAAGCGCATAAACCTGTGCAACAAAAGGACGATTCCTTTGTCATGTTCCAAGGCCGCGGCTCGTGTGGGTTGCGGCCTTTTTGTATCTGGGGGACAAAGTGGCTACACTACAATCCGTTTGAGCAATAGATATATAGGTAGTACCGTGGGGGCGGATGTAGATGGTCGAGTGGATTGTTCGTCGTGCGCAGGGCGACCGTGCGCGCGTGGGCACGTTGACGGGCGTGGTGTGTATTCTCGCCAATGTGGCACTATGCGCTGCGAAGGGCGCAATTGGCGTGCTGTCGGGATCGGTTTCGATCGTGGCGGATGCCATGAATAACCTGTCCGATGCCAGCTCGAATATCGTGAGCGTGCTGGGCTTTAAGCTGGCGAGCAAGCCGGCCGACCCCGAGCATCCTTACGGACATGGCCGCTACGAGTATCTCTCGGGTCTGGTCGTGGCGGCGCTCGTGCTGCTGATCGGCCTTGAGCTTATCAAGTCCTCGTTTGAGCGCATCATCCACCCCGAGCCTGTCGAGTTCTCGCTTGCCCTGGTGGTAGTCCTGGCACTTTCGATGGTTGTTAAGCTGTGGATGGCGGCCCTCAACCAAAAGCTCGGTGACCGCATTGAGTCCGAGACGCTACATGCGACCGCTCAGGATTCCAAGAACGATGTCCTTGCCACAGGCGCCGTGTTAGTGTGCGCGATTGTTTCCCAGGTGACGCACATCAATCTTGACGCATGGGTCGGCCTTGCCGTTGGCGCCTATATTGGCTGGAGCGGCTTTGAGCTTATCCAAGATACGGTGAGCCCGCTTTTGGGTCAGGCACCCGATCCCAAGTTGGTCAAGCACATCCGAGACAAGATCATGAGCTACCCCGGTGTTTTGGGCGTTCATGACCTAATGGTTCACGATTACGGTCCGGGCAGGAAGTTTGCAAGCGCGCACGCCGAGATGGCGGCCGAGGCCAGCCCGCTGGAAAGCCACGACACGCTCGATAACATCGAGCAGTCGTTTAGGAACGAGGACGGCATGATCGTCACGCTCCATTACGATCCCATCGTGACCGACGATCCAAAGGTGGCGAGCATGCGCCTGCGTATCAACGCAATGGCTCAGGAGATCGATAGCCGCCTTTCGATTCACGACCTTCGTTGCGTGCCGGGTCCCACGCACACCAACGTGATCTTTGACTGCGTGCGTCCCTCGGATCTGCAGATGAGTGCCGAAGACGTAAAGCACGCGCTGGCACAACGAGTCGAATCGGAATATCCCAAGTCGATTGCCAAGATTACGATCGACGAAGACTACGTAGGGCATACCCACGAGTAGGGCTGTGCCGGCAAGGTAACTGAAGCAGAAGGGGAGAGCATGAAGCGTCTCTATCTACTCCGTCACGGCCAGACGGAATTCAACGTCAAAAAGCTGGTCCAGGGCCGCTGCGATTCACCGCTCACCGACTTAGGCCGTCAGCAAGCCGGGATGGCAGCCGCATGGCTCAAAGCCCACGGCGTCGTCCCCGACAAAGTGGTCTCATCACCCTTAGGCCGAGCCATGGACACGGCAAGTCTCGTCGCATGCGAGCTCCTCGGCCCGGACGCAGCAGCCGAGCCCTGCGAAGGCATTATCGAGCGCTGCTACGGCTCCTTCGAAGAAGGCCCGCACGGCGCGCTGCCCACCGACGTCTGGGATCCGGGCGAGGACCTGGTCCCCTTCGGAGGAGAAGGAAGCCAGGCGCTGCAAGAACGTATGGTGGATGCGCTTACCAATATCATGGGCTCCGAGGGCATCGAAACCCTTCTAGCAGTAAGCCACGGCAGCGCCAGCCGCCAATTTATCAAGGCCGCAGCCCCAGAGGGCTTCGAGCTCCCAACAAAACTCCCCAACTGCGCCATCATGATCTTCGATTTCGATGAGGCAAAGTCACAAGTAGAAGGCGAGCCAATGCAATGCAAGTTCACCCTCCAGCAAATAGTGGACCCCCAACAAAGTAATTAGCTGAGCGAGCAGAGTTAAGCAGACATCAACGTGTCGTCTCCCGAGCTTGGCAGAGGGGCGGCGAAATATATTAAGTTTGTCGCGAGTTCCGCACGCAAAGGAAAGCACTTAATGTGCTTTCCGTCTTGCGCAGGACTGTAGAGCAGCAAACTTAATATATTTCGCCGCCCCTCTGCCAAGCCCAGGCGACTCCACGCACTTTACCTGCGTAAACAATGTGAGTGAAATATGAATCTCGATGGATACGCCCGCAGCCGTGTATACTAAACAGCTGTGTGTAACCAGGGGAGTATTCTGGCTGGACAAAATGCCTGCTTAATAGGGTTGTCAGGTAGTCCGGGCGAAATACAAGGCTGGGGAGCGCGTCGTGTAAGTAGTGGTCCTCTAGGGGCGTACGCTCGGTGGTGTACGCATTGTCCCAAGACCACGCGAGAGTTGGGATCATATCTTGATCAGCATGATTCTCGGCCGCAAGATTGGCATGACCCAGGTTTGGGACGAGGACGATAACGTCGTTCCCGTCACGGTCATCCAGGCTGGCCCCTGCGCTGTCTCGCAGGTTAAAACTCAGGCAACCGACGGCTATGACGCCGTCCAGATCGGTTTCGGCGACATCAAGGCCAAGAACGTGAACAAGCCCATGGCTGGTCACTTCGCTAAGGCTGGCGTCGAGCCTGTCCGTTTCCTTCGTGAGGTCCGCGTCGAGAACGGCGAGGAGCACAAGGTCGGCGAGGTCGTCACCGTCGCTGATTTCGCTGATGTCGAGAAGGTCGACGTCATCGGTACCTCCAAGGGTAAGGGCTTCCAGGGTCGCATCAAGCGCTGGGGTCAGCGCCGCGGTCCTATGACGCATGGTTCTCACTTCCAGCGTCACCCCGGTTCTATCGGTCAGTGCGCCTATCCTGCGCGCGTCCTCAAGGGCGTCAAGATGGCCGGTCACATGGGTAACGAGCGCGTTACCGTCAAGAACCTTTCCGTTGTCCGCATCGATGCCGAGCAGAACCTCATCTTGGTCAAGGGCGCTGTCCCGGGTGCCAAGAATGGTCTCGTCGCCATCCGTATGGCCTAAGGGCCCAGCCCATTTAGCCCAGCGTCATACCAAGGAGAACACTTAAATGGCAAAGTTTGAAGTAAAGAACAGCGAGGGCAAGAAGGTCGCCGAGGCCGAGCTCGCCGCTGAGGTGTACGGCATCGAGCCGAACATCCACGTTATGCACCACATCGTCAAGTGCCAGATGGCCTCTTGGCGTCAGGGCACCCAGTCCGCTAAGGGCCGCTCTGAGGTTTCCGGTGGCGGCAAGAAGCCTTGGCGTCAGAAGGGCACCGGCCGTGCCCGCCAGGGTTCCATCCGTGCTGCCCAGTGGCGTCACGGTGGCGTTGTCTTCGCCCCCAAGCCTCGTTCCTACGCTAAGCGTATGAACAACAAGGAGGTCAAGCTGGCTATGCGCTCCGCGCTGTCCGCCAAGCTGGCCGATGGCGAGCTCGTGCTCGTCGACGACTACGGCTTCGAGAAGCCTTCCACCAAGGCTGCCGTCGCCATGCTCAAGGCTCTCGGCCTTGAGGGCAAGCGTCTGACCATCATCGTTCGCGATGAGGACGTCAACGCCTACCTGTCGTTCCGCAACATTCCCAAGACGTTCATCATCACTGCCGACGAGGCCAACACCTACGATCTCGTCAACAACAACGCCGTGCTGATGCCCGCCGACATCGCCGCTCACTTCGGGGAGGTGCTTGCATAAATGACCGCCCACGAGATCATCATCCGTCCGATCGTGTCCGAGCGTTCCTTCTCCGGCATGGTGCAGAACAAGTACACGTTCGAGGTCGCCAAGGATGCTAACAAGTATCAGATCAAGGACGCTGTCGAGGAGATCTTCGGCGTCAAGGTCGTTCGCGTGAACACCCTGACGGTCAAGCCCAAGACCAAGCGCGTGCGCTATGTCGCCGGCAAGACCCGTTCTTGGAAGAAGGCCATCGTCACGCTGGCCGAGGGCGACACCATCGAGGTCTTTGGCAACCAGGCCTAAGACTCGCTGCTGTTGAGTGAGCTCATGCCTCCCAAATAGGGGAGGCGAGAGCTCAAGGTTTTGGGCGTATAAAATGGACACGCCCGGAACCGTGTATACGTCCGGTGTCATCGCACCCGAGGCAGAACCTCGAATCCCTGTCTGCGATGGCTAACGGATTCCTATTGAAAGGGATTGTAATGGCTGTAAAGCACCTTAAGCCGACCTCCGCTGGTAGGCGTTGGCAGACGATCTCCGACTTCTCCGAGATCACCTGCACCAAGCCCGAGAAGTCTCTTCTCGAGCCCCTGCCCAAGAAGGCCGGTCGTAACAACAACGGCCGCATCACCACCCGCCACCAGGGCGGCGGCGTGAAGCGTCGTTACCGCGTGATCGACTTCAAGCGCAACAAGGACGGCGTGCCCGCCAAGGTTGCCACGATCGAGTACGATCCGAACCGTTCCGCTCGCATCGCTCTGCTGCACTACGCTGACGGTGAGAAGCGCTACATCCTGGCCCCCAAGGGCCTCGAGGTCGGTCAGACCATCATGTCCGGTTCTGACGCCGACATCAAGCCGGGCAACGCTCTGCCTCTCGCCGACATCCCCGTCGGTACGCTCATCCACGCCGTCGAGTTCCAGCCGGGCAAGGGCGCTGCTATCGCCCGTTCCGCCGGTAACTCCTGCCAGCTGATGGGTAAGGAGGGCAAGTACGCTATCGTCCGTATGCCTTCCTCCGAGATGCGCCGCATCCTCGTTACCTGCCGCGCCACCGTCGGTGAGGTCGGCAACGCCGATCACTCCAACATCGTCATCGGCAAGGCCGGCCGTAAGCGTCACATGAACGTGCGCCCGACCGTCCGCGGTACCGTCATGAACCCTGTTGACCACCCGCACGGCGGTGGCGAGGGCAAGAACCACACCTCTGGTCGTCCCTCTGTTACCCCCTGGGGTAAGCCGACGAAGGGCCTTCGTACGCGCAAGAAGAAGAAGGTCTCGAACCAGCACATCATTCGTCGCCGTAAGAAGTAATTTCGGATACCGAGTTTTAGGAGAAAGCACTTATGAGCAGAAGTCTCAAAAAGGGCCCGTTCGTGGAGACTCGCCTTCTCTCGCGTATCACCGCGATGAACGAGGCTGGCAAGAAGGACGTCGTGAAGACCTGGTCCCGCGCGTCCACCATCTTCCCCGAGATGGTTGGTCACACCATCGCCGTCCACGACGGCCGCAAGCATGTGCCCGTGTATGTTACCGAGTCCATGGTTGGTCACAAGCTCGGCGAGTTCGCGCCGACTCGTACGTTCCGTGGCCACAAGGCCAAATAGGGGGTTAACCGTAAATGGCAACTAAGTCTATTGAAACTGAGGCCACCGAGGTTCGCGCCGTCGCCAAGTACGTGCGTGTTTCCCCCAGCAAGGCCCGCCTGGTGGTCGATCTGATCCGCCGCAAGCCTGTCGCTCAGGCCTTCGACATCCTCCACTTCTGCGACCGCGCCGTCGCCGTGGATGTCGAGAAGGTTCTCCGTTCCGCCGTTGCGAACGCCGAGAACAACAACGGTCTGCGTGCCGACAACCTGGTTGTCGCCGCTGCCTATGTTGACGAGGGTCCGACGCTTAAGCGCATCCGTCCCCGCGCCAAGGGTTCCGCTTCTCGTATTCTGAAGCGTACTTCCCACATCACCGTCGTCGTTGCTCCTCGAAAGGAGGCGTAAAGCTGTATGGGTCAGAAAGTCTACCCCACCGGCTTCCGTCTTGGCATCACCGAGAACTGGCGCTCCCGCTGGTTCGCAGAGAAGGATTACGCTAAGACCCTCGGTAACGATCTCGAGATCCGCAAGTACCTCGAGAAGCGTCTTTCCCGCGCAGCTGTCTCCCGCGTCGAGATCGAGCGCGCTGGCGACAAGGTGAAGGTCATCATCCTCACCGCTCGCCCCGGCGTTGTCATCGGTAAGAAGGGTGCCGAGATCGATACCCTCCGCACCGAGCTCGAGAAGGTCGCTGGCGTCTCCAAGGGCCAGCTCTCCGTCGACGTTGTCGAGATCAAGCGCCCCGAGCTCGACGCCAACCTCGTTGCTCAGTCTATTGCCGAGCAGCTCGAGGGCCGCGTTGCCTTCCGTCGCGCTATGCGCAAGGCTGTCCAGTCCGCCCGCAAGGCCGGCGCTAAGGGCATCCGTATCCAGTGCTCCGGTCGTCTCGGCGGTGCCGAGATGGGCCGTCGTGAGTGGTACCGTGAGGGTCGCGTGCCTCTGCACACCCTCCGTGCCAAGATCGACTACGGCACGGCTGTCGCCAGCACCACCATGGGCGCTTGCGGCGTGAAGGTCTGGATCTACCTGGGTGAGAAGCTCCCGGGCCAGCCTGTTCCCAACCCTGCACTCGAGGGCTCTTCCCGTCCTCGTCGTCGTAACTCCGAGAGGAGGGGTCAGTAGTGCTTGCCCCTAAGCGTATTCTTCACCGCAAGGTGCAGCGTGGCTCCATGAAGGGCCAGGCCAAGGGTAATACCGAGCTGCATTTCGGCGAGTTTGGTATCCAGGCTCTCGAGGCCCATTGGATCACCAACCGTCAGATCGAGGCCGCTCGTATTGCCATGACCCGCTACATGAAGCGTGGCGGCCGTGTCTACATCACGATCTTCCCCGATAAGCCCATCACCAAGAAGCCTGCCGAGACTCGCATGGGTTCTGGTAAGGGTAACCCCGAGGAGTGGGTGGCTGTCGTCAAGCCCGGCCGCATCATGTTCGAGGTCAAGGGTGTTCCCGAGGAGGTCGCTCGCGAGGCTCTGCGTCTTGCGCAGCACAAGCTCCCCATCAAGACCAAGATTGTTGCTGCTAAGAACGCTGAGCAGCGCATCGAGAAGGAGATGGCTGAGGAGGCCGCTCTCGAGGCCAAGTGGGCTGCTGAGGACGCCGCCGCCGCCAAGGAGGAGAACTAATGAAGCCCGCAGAGATTCGTGAGCTCTCGGACGCTCAGCTCGTTGAGAAGCTGAAGGAAATGCGCGCCGAGCTCTTTAACCTTCGTTTCCAGATGGCCACCAGCCAGCTGGACAACACCGCTCGCGTCAACACCGTGAAGAAGGACATCGCTCGCGTCCTCACGGAGCAGCGCGCCCGCGAGATCGCAGCGGAGAAGTCCGCTGTCGCCGAGTAGGACCTAAGGAGAGAACATGACTGATTCGCGTAACTCGCGTAAGGTCCGTACGGGTGTCGTTACCTCCGTCTCCGGTGCCAAGACCATTGTTGTCACCATCACCGAGCGCAAGCGTCACCCCAAGTACGGCAAGATGATGACCAGCTCCAAGAAGCTGCACGCTCACGACGAGGAGTGCACGGCTGGCGTGGGCGATACCGTCCGCGTTATGGAGACCCGTCCTATGTCCAAGATGAAGCGTTGGCGCCTCATCGAGGTCGTCGAGCGCGCTAAATAAGCAGTCGCTCTTACGACTTGTACGTTTCCGAAGATGTGCGTATGCCTGGCTTGCATACCACGGGCCGTATAAAGGCTGCGCACCTCTCTTCGGTTCTTAGTTCGGAGGAACATCTACCATGATTCAGATGCAAACCATGCTGAACGTCGCCGACAACTCCGGCGCTCGCAAGATTCGCTGCATCAAGGTGCTTGGCGGTTCCAAGCGTCGTTATGCAGGCATCGGCGATGTGTTCATCGGTGCTGTCCAGGAGGCTACCCCTGGCGCCAACGTCAAGAAGAAGGACGTTGTCCGTTGCGTCGTCGTTCGCACCGTTAAGGAGATCCGCCGCAAGGATGGCTCCTACATTCGCTTTGATGAGAACGCCTGCGTTGTCATCAACAACGATGGTTCGCCCGTCGGCACCCGTATCTTCGGGCCCGTCGCTCGCGAGCTTCGTGACAAGAAGTACATGAAGATCGTCTCGCTCGCTCCCGAGACCCTGTAGTTAGGGGAGATATATGTATATCAAGAAGGGCGATAAGGTCCAGGTTCTCTCTGGTAAGGATCGCGGCAAGCAGGGCGTTGTCCTGCGTGCTCTCCCCGCCGAGAACAAGGTCGTTGTCGAGGGCGTTTCGGTCGTCAAGAAGGCCGTCAAGCCCAACGCTGCCAACCAGCAGGGCGGCATCGTTTCGCAGGAGGCTCCTATCGACGCCTCCAACGTCAATCTCGTTTGCCCCGAGTGCGGTAAGGTTACCCGCGTCGGTCACGAGAAGGACGGCAAGAACAAGCTGCGCGTCTGCAAGAAGTGCGGCCACAAGTTCTAAGCTGCCCGCAACAGTTAAGTTGCTAGCAAAGGCCCGGATGCCACGGCACCCGGGCCTTTTTTGATCCCTATTCATTGGGTACTCATTGGGGACAGGCTTAAATGAGTGATTGCGCGCACGAAGGCTGGCGTGACAGTTGGTCAGCTTGTGCGTTGCTGCGGACTCGGTGAGGCAACGGTTAAAAGGGCAACTGTTGGCTGGCGCGACGCCTCAAATGATCCGTTTTCCTCCGTCCCCAAGGGATCAGGTGATGCGTATTTGTGTGTAGTTACGTGCGTAGGATTGCGTGATTGTGCTTGTATATGCGCCATCTGCTGCTGAATTTTGACCATTTAGCGGTAATACACGCAGAAGCACGCACATACACGCGCATTTGTGCGAATATAGAGCTGTCAGAAATAAAAGACTTTTCACGACGCAGGAGGCAGATATGGCAGATTGTAAACAGGCTCCGCTTGATGCTGCGGCAGCCGCAAAGGCAGCGTTCGCTTCGGTCCAGGACAAGCCATTCCCCGATGATATCTTTACGGCTCCCGAGCTTCGTTGGGCTGTGATCGGGTGCGGTGTTATCGCCAACCAGATGGCCCAGTCTCTCGCTCTTTCCGGCCGCAAGCTTGCGGGCGTCGCCAACCGCACGCTGTCCAAGGCTCAGGCTTTTGCCGATCAGTATGGCATCGAGAAGGTCTACGAATCGGTCGAGGACCTCTATGCCGATCCGAACATCGACGCGATCTATATCACCACGCCGCATAACACGCACATCACCTATCTGCGTGCGGCCCTGGCAGCTGGCAAGCACGTGCTTTGCGAGAAGGCCATCACCCTCAACTCCGCCGAGCTCGACGAGGCGCGTGCCATTGCCGACGAGCATAACGTGATCCTCATGGACGCCACTACGGTGCTCCATATGCCCTTGTATCAGGAGCTGCGCCGCCGCATGGATGTCGGCGAGTTTGGCCGCATGAACCTCGCCCAACTCAACTTTGGCAGCTACAAGGAGTACGGCGACCTGACCAACCGTTTCTACAATCGCAACCTTGCTGGCGGTGCCATGCTCGACATTGGCGTCTATGCCCTGTCCGTTATGCGCCTCTTTATGGCAAGCCAGCCCGCTGAGGTCGTTTCGCTGGGCAACACCTGTGAGACCGGCGTTGACGTTGCGGGCGGCATCGTCTGCCGTAATGCCGAGCAGCAGCTGGGTGTTGTGAGCCTCACGCTCCACTCCAAGCAGCCCAAGCGCTCGGTTATCAGCTTCGATAAGTGCTACATCGAGGTCAACGAGTATCCGCGTGCCGATCACGCGACCATCGTGTGGACTGCGGACGGCCACCGCGAGGAGGTCCACGCCGGCACCGAGGCTTACGCCCTGTGCTATGAGATGGCCGATCTTGAGAAGGCCGTTGCCGGCGACGACTCCAAGCGCGAGCTACTGGATTATGCTTCTGATGTTATGGAGCTTATGACCAAGCTTCGCACCGACTGGGGAGTCGTGTACCCCGAGGAGGAGTAAGCGATGCTTGCGGAAGATAGGCTCAACGCGATTGTGTCGATGGTGCAGCAGGCCGGCTCGGTTACCGTACCGGAGCTTGCTGAAGCCCTGGGCGTGACACCGTCCACCATTCGGCGCGACTTGCAGACGCTCGACCGCGCACACCGCATCGCCAAGGTACACGGAGGCGCGACGAGTCTGGAGCGCGCGCATGTGACGCGCGACCTGACGATCGGCGAGCGCAGCGATCTCCATAACGATGACAAGGAGCGCATCTGCGCCCGTGCTGCGGCCCTGGTGGAGCCCGATAGCTTTGTGTATATCGATTCGGGCTCCACGACGCTCAAGCTCATCGAGCATCTTCCGCATCTCGACGGCGTCACCTATGTGACCGATTCTGTGCTCCATGCTCAGCATCTTGCCCTGCGCGGTATGCGCACCGTGGTGCTGGGCGGCGAACTCAAGCCCGAGACCGAGGCGCTCGTTGGCCCCGATGCTTTGGCAACCCTGGACCGCTATAACTTCAACTGCGGCTTTTGGGGCTCCAATGGCATCGCCGCCGAGCAAGGTCTCACCACACCGGATATCGAGGAAGCACAGGTCAAGCGTATCTCGATGCGCCATACCGCTAAACGCTTCGTAATCTCGGACGCCAGCAAATTTGGCATGGTGGCGCCCGTCAAGTTTGCGGACTTCCGCGACGCAACGATCATCACTACGGGCGAGGTGCCCGCCAAGTACCAGTCGATGGACAACGTCATCACGGTCTAGCGATGGGACAAGGCCAAAACCACCACAAAGGTGCCTGTCCCCATTGTGGTGGTTAGCAACGAAAACCGATTAGTTTTCTCAATAGAAAAGCGGCAACGTCCATCACGGGCGTTGCCGCTTTCGTTGTCTGCCGGTTTGTCTAAGTCTGTAACAACTGGACCGTCAAAAGTGGGATAGATGTTACAGATTGAGATTCTTCCGAACCGCGCCGTCCCTTTGTCTCGATCTGTAACATCTGCGACCGATTTTGCCGAGTTATTGTTACAGATTGAGATTTTCCCTTAAGGGGGATTCGAATGTCTCGATCTGTAACAGATAGACCGGAAAATGGGTTCTAACTGTTACAGATCGAGACGTTTTGGGACCGCGGCTGAGCCATCGTGACGGCTTGACGTTTGCCCAGATAAAACCTGCCAAAATAAACCTGTCCCTTTTTGGCAGGTTTTAGGGCTCCCAGGGGCAGGGGGCTTCGATGTGGATGTGCTCGCCGGTAACGGGATGCGTAAAGGACACGCTGTGGGCATGGAGCATGAGGCCGCAAGGACGCGGCGTGCCGTACAGGTCGTCGCCGACCAGGGGGTGATGCTCGCTGGCCAGATGCACGCGGATTTGATGCTTACGGCCGGTGAGCAGCTCGACATCGATATACGAGCGCGTGGGCAGGCCACGACGGCTCTTAAGACGCTTGAGCACCTTCACGCGCGTTTGAGACGGCTTGCCGCTGGCACCGACGCGCATCTTGCGGCTGTCGTGGCGGTCGCGGGCGATGGGCTTGTCGATGAGCTTCTCGTTCCAGTCGATCTTGCCCTCGGCGAGCGCCAGGTAGTGCTTTTCGAAAGCGTGGTCGATGACCATCTGGTCAAAGGCGGGCTGCGTCTGCTTGTCGAGCGAGAACAACACCACGCCGGTGGTGTCGCGGTCCAGGCGGTTGAGCGGCTGCATGTCGGTCGCGGCAAAGCCGTCGCCCATCGCCAGCAGCAGGTCGCTGGCGTAGTCGGTGAGCGTGCGCTCGCCGGTGCCGTCACCGTGTACGATCATGCCGGCGGGTTTGTCGATGGCCATGAGCCAGGCGTCGCAGTAGAGGACTTGAGGTTCTTCGTTCACGTGTAAGCCTTTCGGTTAGCTGATTCCCACAAACATGCAGCCCGAGGTCGCCCCGCGTAGGCGGGCGGCGGGCTTGCGGCCGGCCTGCGCTGCTTCGACGGCACGACGGACGCGGGCGACGGCACGGCCCACCTCATCCGTCTCGAGCAGCGTTCCGTCCACCATGAGACGACGCACACCGGCATCGAGCAGCTGAGGAACCTGCGGCGTGAGGTCGATGGGGTAGGCGTCGTACAGGCGAGAGCGGCCGTGGATATCGGTGCGGACGGGCATGACCTTTCCATCGATATTCTTGAGCGAGAGCTTGCGGGCACGCAGGCGGCAGTTGGCACAATCGTGGATGCAGCCGTTGGCAACCTGCAGAATGCAATGCTCGCTTGTCATGACGCGCGGACGGCCGAAAACGGTGATGCCCAGAGCCGCGGGCGCGGCGGCGCCGAGCGAGACAATCTCGTCGAGCGTGATCTCGGGCGAGAGCCAAAACGCACCGGCTCCGCGCTTGGCAAGCGCCTCCATACAGGGCGTGTTGTGCACCGGCAGGCAAGAGCGGACCTCCGCCGTGGCGCCGGCATGCACAGCTACGGCGAGCTCGGAGATATTGCCGACGGCGACGGTGGCTCCGGCATTAATCCAGGGATCGACGCGCTCGTGGTCGACGGCGCGGCAGACCTCGTCGAGTACGGGTATGATGCCCTGCTCAAATGCATCGGCAGGGGAGAGTCCGACAGCCTCGAGCGCATCGGTGGTCATGTAGATGCGCGTGGCGCCCTCGGCACGAGCTGCCTCGGCGGCTTCGAGCGTGGTGACGGCGGCGCAGATCTGCGGCTCATCGCGGTAATGCTCGGGCATGGCGCGCGTACATTTGTCGAGCCCCGGAATCTCGAGCGTTTTCGCACGCTCCTCATACGGTGCCAGAATGGCCTCCTCCAGCGCCTTGCAGGCGGCAGCGCGCACCTTGTGCACGGCGGAGAAGCCCATGCCGCAGCCCTCATCGAGCGCCACATCAAAGCTCGCTGCCTCAAAGGGCGAGGAACCCATGCGGCCGACGTGCTCCACCAGGTCGGATGCCTCGACCGCGCGGGTCTTGGCGGCCTCGACGGTGAAGCCCGTGGCGGTGGCGGTGAGCGCGGGGTCGTCGCAGCAGGTGAGCGTAACGGTAAACGGCTCGCCCAGACGCGCCACGACGGACACATCTACGGCGCGGCGGCGCAGCACATCGCGCTTGAGCGCGGCGCCGGCGGCGTCAATGGCACGCTGACTGCGAATCACGCGGACGCGGCAGCCCTCGGGCATGCTGCGGGGCACGCGACACTCGATGATGTCGCCCACGGCGGCATCATCGGCGGCAATGGTGGTCAGGAACTGGTCGAACTCGTTATCGTGGCGAAGCTCCAGCAGGTCGCCCTTGCCCACGGGCTCAAACAGCTCAATGCGGGCGATGGCGGCACGGCGACGGCGGTCGTCGGGCTTGAGGCCGCGCACATCGCGGTTGGCCGGGCGGCTGCCCAGCACCGTGCCCACGATCTGGCCGCGGTTGTTGGAACGCTCATAGCTCATCATCTCGTCGCCCGAGGTGCCGTCCTGATAAGCGTGCGTAAAGTCGCGGTTGAAGCAGCGCTTGAGCTGGCGCTGGCGGGCAGCTTCCTCGTCCTTGGTAACGGTGGCTCCGGATAGCATGTCGTCAATTTCGTGACGATACACATCAACGATGGAGTACACGTAATCGGGCGCCTTCATGCGGCCCTCGAGCTTGAGCGATGCGGCGCCGGCGTCATACAGACGGCGAACAAGCTGTGAGGTGTTGGTGTCACGCGGGCATAGCGCACGCTCGCGACCGGCAGGGGAGAGCGCGCGACCGTTCTCGTCGATCAGCTCGTAAGGCAGGCGACAGGGCTGGGCGCACATGCCACGGTTGGCCGATCGTCCCGCCATGGCAAAGCTCGAAAGCAGGCACAGGCCCGAGTAGCAAAAGCAGATGGCGCCATGGCTAAAGACCTCAAGGTCCACATCGGGCGCGGCATCGTGAATGGCGGCAATCTCGTCGATGGAAAGCTCGCGCGAGAGGGTCACGCGGTCGGCGCCCTGCTCGCGGCACCAAAGGGTTCCGCGGTCGTCATGGATGTTCGCCTGGGTCGAGATATGTGTCTCGATGCCGGGCATCGTGCGCTTGACCTCAAAGAACAGACCCCAGTCCTGGATGATGAAGGCGTCGGCGCCCAGCGTGGAGCAGCGATGGATGAGTTGCAGCGCTTCGCCCATCTCGGACTGCTTGATGACGATGTTGACCGTGACGTAGACGCGCGACCCGGCTAGATGTGCGGCGCGGCAGGCTTGCTCAAAGGCCTCGTCGGTAAAGTTGGTGGCCTTGCGGCGGGCGTTGAAGCTGCCCATGCCGCAGTAGATGGCGTCTGCCCCGGCGGCGAGTGCGGCGGCAAAGGGCTCGGGTCCTCCGGCGGGCGCCAAAAGCTCGGGTCTGCGGTTGGTGGTTCGACTGGCGGTTGCGGTCATATCCTGCCTTTCAAAATGCTCAGATACTCAAAAGTATAGTGGTGCTGTTGCGGCGGACGAGCCCTGTGGCCCAAGCAGGATAAAGTCTTCAGCAGCCCTTGCAGCAAAAATGATCCGCTTCCCTCTGTCCCCTATGGATCGCCTGATCCGATGGGGACGGAGGGAAACGGATCATTTTGAGCTTCACTGTCCGGTCGTGCCGTTCAGCGGCCGACAGGCACCGTTGGGCGATAAAATATTCTCGCAACGTGATAATAATCTTGCATCGCGCGGAAACCTTGAGTACTATCCCAAATCAAGCGCGGTGTTCAGACCGAATTGTGCCTCCCGGTGTGAACGCCGCGCTCACGCTCTCTATCTGATCGTAAGGAGAAAAACATGAGCAAGACCGTCGTGTCTTCCGATAACGCACCTGCAGCCATCGGCCCGTATTCCCCCGGCATCCAGACCGGCAACATGGTGTTCCTGTCCGGCCAGCTGGGCATCGACCCCGCAACCGGCAAGATGCCCGAGGGCGTCGAGGCCCAGGCTAAGCAGTCCCTTGCTAACGTCGAGGCTCTGCTGACCGCTGCCGGCGCCACCTTTGCCGATGTCGTTAAGACCACGGTCTATCTGGCCGACATTGCCGACTTCGCTGCCGTGAACGAGATCTACGCCTCCAAGTTCGAGGCTCCGTTCCCCGCGCGCAGTGCTTTCCAGGTTGCCGCTCTTCCGGCCGGCGGTCTGGTCGAGATCGAGGTCGTCGCCGCTCTCTAAGGTGTTGGCAACAACTAAACATGACATGCAAAAAGACCCTGCAGTGCGTGTGAACTGCAGGGTCTTTTGTCAAGCGATGCGACAAAAATGATCCGTTTTCCTCCGTCCCCAAGGAGTCAGCGGGTTAGCCTTCCTTGCGGACTTTTTGCAGGTAGCGGTAGACGCTGGGCTCCGAGATGCCCAGCGCGGTGGCGGCGCAGGCTACGGCGCCCTTGAGCATGAACACTCCGTTGCCGTTGAGGTGGCGAATGACGTCCACGCGGTCGCTTTGACCAAGCGACGTCACATCCAGCCCGCGAGCGCTCAGCAGCTCGGAAATACTGCGGTCGATGAGCTCCTGCGTGGACTCCGAAAGGCTTTCGACCTCGATGGGGGAGGGCTCGGTGCGTGCGGGAGCGGCGTCAAAGCAGGCCATAAGCTGCTGGGCCATGGCACTGATGTTGCGCACGGCCGAAAGATCGGTGTTGACGCAGAGCATGCCGACGATCTCATCATTCTCGCGGATAAAGTACGTCGCTGACTCCAACGTCTTGCCGCCGGCACCGCGCCCCTCGTAGCCCGTAATAAACGGCAGGTCGCGATACTTGGCGTCGTGCATGATCTTGAGTGCCAGATCGGTGGCGGGACCGCCGACCTTGCGGCCGCTCACAATGCCGTTGCGAATATCGACGATGGCGTGGTCGGGATCCGAAAAATCGTGCAGCACGATTTCGCTGTTTTTGCCGAGTATCTGCTCCAGAAAATCGACCATCGGCAAAAAGCGACGTACGGTCTCGTTCACGGGCAACTCCTTTGGGTGAAATCGGAAATGTTCATAACAATTTTTTCTCATGGTAACACGCTGCCCATCATCTCGTATATCCGCAGGTACATTGCGTAATGCAGACGAACGGTAGGAATTTAGCGGTAAACGGTTGACCAAAAGAAATGTTAGATGTTATTTTGACCAGACACTTTCCTGACCTGCGGAAATGCGTAATTTCAGCTGAAGAATAGTCTGATAACAAAAAATTATTATTGAGAATGAGAATCATCTTTAATACGATATGCAATGAAGGCACAACCTCAACCCCGCACTGCGTCACAATAGAGCGTCAGATGCGAAAACAACTACTTCGAGGATTGGTGGTCAAATGACCCAGGAGACGGTTACGAACGGCACTGAAGCCCTGTTCACTCGCGAAGGCATGCCTCCCGTTAAGGAAATGATCCCGTGTGCCCTTCAGCACGTACTGGCATCGTTTGCCGGCATCATTACCCCGGCGGTCATCATGGCCGGCGTCTACGGCTTTAATAGCCAGCAGAGTACCGACATCATCCAGGTCGCGCTCATTCTTTCGGCGATCGACACGGCCCTTCAGGCCTTCGCTCCCTTCCGTCGCATCGGCGGCGGCCTGCCCATCGTCATGGGCGTTTCGTTCGCGTTCCTGCCGGCCCTGCAGGCCATGGGTGCCTCGGGCTTTAGCTTTGGTGCGCTGCTGGGTGGCGAGATCGTCGGCGGCGCCGTCGCGGTCCTCTTTGGTCTGGCCTACAGCAAGATCAAGTGGCTGTTCCCGCCCGTCGTGACCGGTACGGTCATCTTCTCCATCGGCGTTTCGCTGTATCCCACGGCCGTCAAGTATATGGCCGGCGGTATGGGTACGCCGCTGTGGGGCACCCCGCAGGCCTGGTGCGTCGCTCTTATCACCTTCGCCGTGGTCTTTGCGCTCGCCAACTTTGGCAAGGGCACGCTCAAGCTGGGATCCGTGTTCTTTGGCATGATCGTTGGCATGATCGTCTCCATCCCCTTTGGCATGATCGACTTCTCCAGCGTCGCCACCGCTCAGGTCTTCGCTCTTCCCAAGCTCATGCCCTACGCGCTCGAGTTTGATCCCGAGGTCTGCATTACCCTCGCCGTCGTGTTCCCCATGGTTGCCATCCAGGTTATCGGTGACGTCTCCGCCGCCTGCCTGGGCTCCATCGACCGTATGCCCACCGAGCGCGAGCTCTCCGGCGCTATCGTGTCCCAGGGCCTCACCTCTATGGTCGGCGGTCTGCTGGGCGGTCTTCCCACCAGCGCCCTTGGCCAGAACGTGGGCATCATCTGCTCCAACAAGGTCGTCAACAAGTGGGTCTTTGTGATCATTGCGGCCGTCTTTGCCATCGCCGGTCTGTTCCCGCAGCTCTCTGCCGTCCTTTCCGCTATCCCGCAGCCCGTCATCGGCGGCGCGACCGTCGGCGTCTTTGGCACCATCACCATGAACGGCGTGCGCATGTTCACCCGCGAGGGCCTCACGCAGCGCACTACCACCATCGTCGGCACCTCCGTCGTCTTTGGCCTGGGTATCTGGATGGCCAGCGGTTGCCTTGCCGGCGAGGGTATGCCCGCCTGGGTGTCCACCGTCATCGGCTCCAATGCCGTAACCCCCACCGCCATCATGGCCATTGTCCTTAACCTGATCCTTCCGCAGACGCCGGTCGTGGCTCAGCACATCGATGCTGCCAAGGACGCTGCCGTGGATCTGGTCTTGCCCGAGAGCAAGAAGTAACCAATTCGGTGCTATTCGTCGGCGGACGCATCGCCTCGTCCGCCGACGCCATGCGGCACCAAGCCGCACTTCAAAGGGTTTGTCCCTTTGGTGAAGCGTTGACGGGAGAGGGCCCGTTTCCGGTGTAGGCCGGCGCTTCGCACTCCGCCATGTCAGAGGTGTCAAACCCCGCCTCTGATGTTGAAGGGAGCATCCATGCTTCTGGTCGCTAACGGTTCCGTCTTTACCCGCAACGCTCAGACCCCGTTTATTCCAAACGGTGCGGTCGCCATTGACGGAGATACGATCGTCGAAGTGGGCCCCGAGCGCGAGCTCAAGGCCAAGTACCCGGATGCCGAGTACGTCGATGCCCAGGGCAACCTCATCATGCCCGGACTCATCAACTGCCACACCCACATCTACTCGGGTCTGGCCCGCGGCCTTGCCATTAAGGGCTGCAACCCCACCAACTTCTTGGAGAATCTCGAGCAGCAGTGGTGGAAGATCGACGACAACCTGACGCTCGACGGCACCAAGGCCAGCGCCTATGCTACGATTTTGGACTCCATCCGTGATGGCGTCACCACGATCTTCGATCACCATGCGAGCTTCTGCGAGATTCCGGGAAGCCTCTTTACCATTAAGGATGCAGCTCAGGAGCTGGGCATGCGTTCGTGCCTGTGCTACGAGGTCTCCGATCGCCGCGGCCAGGAAAAGTGCGACCAGGCCATTGCCGAGAACGCCGAATTTGCCCAGTGGGCCGCCAAGGAGCGTCGCGATAACGACAACCACATGATCGCCGCCATGTTTGGCGGACATGCTACCTTTACGCTTTCGGACGAGACCATGGATAAGATGGCCGAGGCCAACAACGGCCTGACCGGCTTCCACATCCATGTGTGCGAGGGCATGAACGACGTGTGGGACTCCCGCCTCAACCGCGGTGGCATCAGCCCCGTCGAGCGCCTGCTGCAGCACAACCTGCTGGGTCCCGACACCATGCTGGGCCACTGCATCCACGTGACGCCTGCCGAGATGGATATCGTCAAGGAGTCCGGCACTTGGCTGGTCAACAACCCCGAATCCAATATGGGCAACGCCGTGGGCTGCGCCCCCGTGCTCGAGTTCTTCCGCCGCGGCATCCCCGTGTGCATGGGCACCGACGCCTACACCCACGATATGCTCGAGAGCCTTAAGGTCTTCCTGATTATTCAGCGCCACAACGCCGCCATGCCCAACGTGGGCTGGTGCGAGGCCATGACGATGCTGTTCGAGAACAACGCCAAGATGGCGAGCAAGTACTTCGATCGCAAGCTCGGTGTGCTCGAGGCCGGCGCTGCCGCCGACGTTATCGTTATGGACTACAAGCCCTTTACGCCGCTGAGCGAGGAGAATATCGACGGCCACATGCTCTTTGGCATGATGGGCAAAAACTGCCGCGCCACCATCATCAACGGCCGCGTCCTGTACAAGGATCGCGAGTTCGTTGGCATTGATGAGGACAAGATCAACGCGTGGACCATGGCCGAGTCCAAGAAGCTCTGGAGCACGCTCAACGATCGCACCTACTAATTCACAAGTAGATTCGCGCGCGTCGGATGTTTCGCCACATCCGGCGCGCGCATAGGCGGCCTCCGCGGGGTCGCCGGCGCTGTGCTAGCGCTACACCGTATTTGCGCCCGCCGCGCGGTCTCGCCGGGCGTTACAGAGAGGAGCTCACTATGAGCGACATCATGAGGCCGATCCCGTTTTCGCAGCTGATGAACTGGATCATCGAGGAGCACAAGACTCAGGGCGCCGTCTTTGGCGTGCGCAAGATGGTCACGACCAACCAGGAGGGCGCGCTTCCCATTTTTGACGAGCGCATCGAGACTCCGTTTGGCCCGGCCGCCGGTCCCAACACGCAGCTTGCCCAGAACATCGTGGCCTCTTATGTGGCCGGTTCCCGCTTCTTTGAGCTTAAGACCGTTCAGGTTATGGACGGCGAGGAGCTCTCCAAGTGTGTGAACAAGCCCTGCATCGTGGCGCAGGACGAGTGCTACAACTGCGAGTGGTCGACCGAGCTCGAGGTTCCGCAGGCCTTTGCCGAGTACGTGAAGGCATGGTTTGCCTGCCACCTGATCGCTCGCGAGTACGGCCTGGGCAGCCCGGACGGCTTTGTCTTCAACATGTCCGTGGGTTATGACCTGGAGGGCATCAAGAGCCCCAAGGTCGACGCCTACATCGAGGGCATGAAGGACGCCAGCGGCTCCGACGTCTGGAACGAGTGCCGCGCATGGGCGCTCGCCAACCTGGACAAGTTTGAGCATGTCGACGCCGCGTTCGTCGAGTCCATCCCGGCACGCGTCTCCAACTCCATCACCGAGTCTACCCTGCACGGCTGCCCGCCGGCCGAGATCGAGCGCATCGCGACCTATCTGATCACCGAGAAGGGCCTCAACACCTACATCAAGTGCAACCCCACACTGCTGGGCTATGAGTTTGCCCGCCAGCGCCTCAACGAGCTGGGCTTTGACTACATCGTTTTCGATGACACGCACTTCCGCGAGGACCTGCAATGGGCCGACGCCGTGCCTATGTTCGAGCGCCTGATTGCCCTGTGCGCCGAGCGCGGCCTGGAGTTTGGCGTCAAGCTGACCAACACGTTCCCCGTCGACGTGACGAGAAACGAGCTGCCCTCCACCGAGATGTACATGTCGGGCCGTTCGCTGTTCTCGCTGACCATCGAGGCTGCCCGCCGCATTACCGAGCAGTTCGATGGCAAACTACGCATTAGCTACTCTGGCGGTGCCACGGTCTACAATATCCGCGCCCTGTACGATGCCGGCATTTGGCCCGTTACCCTGGCGACCGACGTGCTCAAGCCCGGTGGCTACGAGCGCTTTAGCCAGATGGCTGGTGAGTTTACCGATCTGGACGGCAAGCCGTTCGCGGGTGTCTCTCTCGACGCCGTGACCGCGATTCAGACCGATTCGCTCACCAACCCGCTATACAAGAAGCCGCTGCGCCCGCTGCCCGACCGCAAGGTCGCCGGCAAGAGCCCGCTTTCCGACTGCTTTACCACGCCGTGCCGCACGAGCTGCCCCATCCAGCAGGATATTCCCGCCTACTTGGCGGCTGTTGACGAGGGCCGCTACGAGGACGCACTCAACATCATCATCGAGCGCAACGCCCTGCCGTTCATTACCGGCACTATCTGCCCGCATCCCTGCGGCCGTGCCTGCGAGCGTGCGTTCTACGAGCCCGAGGGCGCCCAGATCCGCGCCAGCCTGTCTCTTATACACATCTGACGCTGCCGACGAAGCTAGA
>UQIP01000027.1:0-29279 GCA_900541005.1 uncultured Collinsella sp.
AATCCATACGGCCTTGTCTCTTAGGATTAGTTTGAGAAGAAGTCGACAGTACATTTAGAAGCACCCACATTTCTCAAAGCATCGTTAGATTAATAATGACAGACAGAATGAAGATGCGTGCGATGGGGGCGAGGCGAATGGCTGAGCGGTATCGATACGCTGGTTCAACGGTATTATATTGACCACATAGATTCTTAACTTGCATTTCTAACAGTTAAGGAGACGGGTGCTTTCCAGCACACTCCTTCGATGATGTCTTCCGCTAGTTGCTATGCCGGCCGGCGGTCGGACTGCCACTTCAGCCAAAAGCTCAGGCGCGCGCATTAAAATAATGGATATATCGCTTGATGGGCTTTTGACCAAGCATGAACATCGCAGGTAAATCCGTGTACCAATTTTTGGTACACGGATTTACCTGCGGTTTGTTGAAAGCTCTGACATGCGCTGTCGACTTCATTAAAATCGATTGCCGATCAAGTCTTCCTATATATGCGAGCCCCAAGAAACTGCGCTGTGAACCTGAGTCCTCTATCGATCGGCCCGGTGCACCGGGCCGCTGTCCTCGAGCCGGCAACAGCTTGCCGGTCTCAAAACGTATGCGTTTTGAGACTGTTTAATCTGAACAATAAGATGTGTACCAGTAAGATTAGATGCCGACATTGATTGGAGCGCTCATGGCGATGTGCGAGATTGCAGTCATGTTCGATGCGGGCGAAATGGCTTTGATTCAGGCCAATGCGGATGCCGCCGACATATCCTTTTCCTAGTTCGTGAGAAGCGCCGCCCTCGACAAGGCCGAGGAAGTGGCCGATATCAAGGCATTCAACGATGCGCTGATGGAAGATGACGGTATCCGCTACTCAACGTATACCGTCGTGCGTATGGCCATGAAGGGCGAGTAGCCGTTCGCGGTGTCAAACAGACTGCTCACGGTGGGCGGCGGCATTGCCGGAAAAATAATTCTCAGTCCCTCGCGCGTCTTAATATATGTGTGCGGGTGCGCCCGCGCAATTAGCAGTGAGCTAATGCGTGCGACCGTCTGTGCGATAATATTGCGTTGCTGCAAACCAACCGTCTGGGGGACCTCCAATGGCTAAGAAAATCATCGTCAAGGAACAGAAACACGGCTGTATCTGGCTGTGCGGCGTCCTGCTGGTCGTCTGCCTCGCCGTATACGCACTCGCCTTTGCGCTCATTATCGCCCTGGGTGTCGCCGTCTGGTTCCTCATGCGCGGTATCTGGCGCTCGATGGTTGCGAACAAGCCAGATTCGAAGTTCGTTCAGTTCGGAATGAAGATGACGCCGCAGACGAGAAAGATTCTCGCAGGCATTGCGAGCGCGATTGTCGTCATCATCATTTCGGGGATTATCTCTGCCGCAATGCCCCAGAAGGAGGAGAAGTCGCCTTCAGGTGGCGAGCAGGCCGTCGCGACCAAGACCGAGAAGAAGGATGACGAATCGTCCTCGGAAGCCCGCCACGAAGCAAACCAGAAGCGAATCGACACTTTCGTGAACAACTTCAATGCGGCTTCGACGAACCCATACGTTCAGGACGCGACGTTCGACCCGTCAGATGGCGACGCCCCCTATCATCCGCGACGTTATAACAGCCCCGTCTACGCAGAGTCGAAAGGCTCACATGGAACGAGTGGTGATTTTGAACTCACGCTTATCGCATGCACAGGAGGCGAACTTGAAATCAGCGGCAGACTGACGACTGATTCCAACTATCAAACCGTCGCCGACATGATCAAGACGATCATGTATTGCGAGTATCCCGACGCCGACCATACCGAACTCGATCAAAAGCTGAATGACTTCGTCAGCAGCGACTACCACAACTTCAACTACTTCAACAGCAGCAATCTGGACTCCTCATATGCAACCGGAGGCGAGTTCTTCCTACGTTTGGACAACCTCGATTAGCACTCAGGCAGAATGTAGTTCACGATAGCCTAACGAGGCGTGTCGCCGCGTGAGTAGTCGTCCTGCTGTTCAGCGGGAAGCCCGGCGCCCCCGACTGCGGTCCTCGCCTCCTCGGCATCGGCGAGCTCCAGCTTGTCCTCCGAACTGAATTCCGCGAGGACGCTTATCGCCGCCGCCCTTCCCCTTGTGCCCTGCTCTAGGCAGGGCACGCCGGAGTTCTTGGTCCTCAGGACCTTCATCTCGTTCGCCTCATCGGCAAGCTGGTTCGAATCCAGTCGTCCCGACCAGAAGTTTGCAGGTCAGGCACTTAGTGCCTGACTTTTTTTTCAAGAATCAACGGGGTAAGCAACAAAGAATCAATGGCTTTCTTGATCGATACTTTCGCTCAACAAAAACTAGTACGCCATCCTCCAAATACGACAATTTATGACATGGTTGGAGACTGACATACACAAATACGGCACATTCACGTTACGACAGCGCCCTCCACATGTCTGGACTCTCTATGGCGGCGCTGGATAGACATCGCCGGAACGGGTATAGTATCGAAAGTTTTGTCGTTAACCAGCGGGGGAGTCCTGTGGGCATCAAAAAGAAGATCAAAAAGGAGCTTATCGGCACTTCCGATTACCCGTCGAATAAGATCTTTACGATCTCCAATTTCATCACCTTTACGCGCCTGATCCTCACCCTGGTATTTCTGTACCTGTTTGTGACGGATAACAACCGCGTCATCGCCATCGTTATCTACGCCGTTGCGGCCTCCACCGACTGGATGGACGGTCAGATTGCCCGCATGACTAAAACGGTCTCGTGGCTCGGCAAGGTCATGGACCCCATCTGCGACCGTGCACTGCTGTTTACCGGCGTCTTGGGACTGGTGGTCCGCGGAGAGCTACCCATCTGGGTCTGCGTGCTCATTATCGGCCGTGACATCTATCTGGGCATCGGCACACTTATCGTTCGCCATTACCACCCTCGTCCCATTGACGTCGTCTTCCCCGGAAAGATTGCGACAGCGCTGCTCATGACCGGCTTCTCGCTCATGCTGCTCGGTTTCCCCGTTATTGACGGCCTGCATCTTTTACCTGCAACCCTTACGGCCTTCCCGGGCCTCAACGGAAGCTCGGTGCCCCTCGGCATCTTCTTTGTGTACGGCGGCGTGATCTTCTCCATGCTCACGGCTGTCATCTACTCCATTAAGGGCGGAGCGGCCATTAAACAGGCTCTCGCGCATCCCGAGGACGAGGACATCGACTTTCTGAACCCTGAAATCGAAGACTGATTCGTTGGGGTATGATTACGTACGGTTCATTATTTGCGGCACGTCCGCGATAAGTTAGGGGTTGTCATGGACAACATGGTTAACAATATGCCTCAGAATGATAAGACTGCTGACGCTACCTGCGTATTCCGCGTGCCTTCAAGCGACGTCACCGTTCCCGACCTTATGGCCAACGTGCGCATCACCGCTCCCGTTCTGTCCATCGTCAAGGGTCCGCAGACTGGTGCCGCCTTTGAGCTCGAGGACGACGTGACCACCATCGGCCGCGATCCTGCGAACGGCATCTTCCTCAATGACATGACCGTTTCGCGCAGCCACGCCCGCATTATTCGCGAGGGCCTCGGCGCTCGCATCGAGGACTTGGGCTCGCTCAATGGCACCTGGGTCGACGGTGCCATCGTCAATGCAGCCCCGCTGCACGACGGTTCTTCCGTCCAGATCGGTACGTTTACGCTCATCTACCACGAGAGCACGCCGGAGCGCATCGAAACCGGTGAATAGGGCATGGCCGAACGCAACTATCTGAGTATCGGCCAAGTCGTCAACCTTCTTCGAGGCGCATACCCCGATCTTTCGAACTCAAAAATTAGATTTCTCGAAGATGAGGGGCTCATTACCCCTCATCGTACGCCTAAGGGATACCGTCAGTACTCCAAAGAGGACGTTGATCGCCTGGAGGTCATTCTGCACCTGCAGAAGACCCGCTATATGCCGCTCAACGTGATTAAGCAGCGTTTGGAAAACGCCACGGACCTGTCAACGCTCGCCTACGAGGTGGGCTTGCTGTCCGATGTTCCGCTCAAGACGGAGCCCAAGGAGACTAAGCAAAAGCTGCATCCCATCGAGACCATTCCCGATATGCTGGGCGTCGAGATTTCGTTTATCCGCTCGCTCGCCGAGAACGACCTCATTCGCATCATCAAGAGTCCGCAGAATCGCGAGCTTGTCGATGGTCGCGATTTTCCGATCATCCGCTACTGCTCCGAGCTGTCACGCTTCCATATCGAGCCGCGCAACCTGCGTCAGTACGTGTCTTCCGCCAACCGAGAGTCCTCGATGTTTGAGCAGGTGCTCGTGAGCATGCTCGGAATGGATACCTCCGATGACGAGCGCGACGCCAAGCTCGAGCGTGCGTTTAAGAAGCTTCACGACCTGACCGAGGGTGTGCACACTGCGCTGCTCAAGAACCGCGTTTTTGAGTCGCTCAACGCCGTGGTCGAAGACGCCGACATCGATGCACTCGATGAGGAAATCACTCGCTCCGAGTCCACCAAGGCCAAAAACGAAGAGATAGCCGCGCCGGCTTCGCACGAGGATTCTCTCGTCAAGCCGCTCAAGGTCGTCGCCCCTTCGCAATCCGGCACCGTCACCGCGGGCAAGTAACAGCTGCCGCTTATCCGGCAACCCATTGAAAGGTCATGCAATGTACGACTTCGAATCTCAAATCGTCGACATCCCCGACTATCCCGAGCCCGGAGTCATCTTTAAAGACATCACGCCGCTCTTCGGCAATCCCGAGGCGCTCAAAGCCATGACCGATGCCCTCGCCGAGCACTTTGCCGGCATGGGAATCACCAAGGTCGTGGGCCCAGAGGCTCGAGGCTTTATGGTTGGCGTACCGGTGGCTGTAGCCCTTGGCGCCGGCTTTGTTCCCGCACGTAAACCGGGTAAGCTGCCGCGCGAGACCGTAAGCCAGAGCTACGAGCTCGAGTACGGAACGGATTCCATTGAGATCCATGCCGACGCTATCAGCTCTAAAGATACCGTGTTGATTCTGGACGACTTGGTCGCGACGGGCGGAACCGTCGAGGCAACAGGTAAACTGGTGCGAGATATGGGCGCAAAGCTTGTCGGTTACGGTTGTATCCTTGAGCTTGCGTTTCTCAACCCGCGCGAGAAGCTCACGCCGTCTGATGACGATGTGGAGCTGTTTAGCCTGGTGACGGTGGACTAGCCGTTACCCTTAGTTACTGGAAAGGAAGCTACATGCGCACAGCAAACACGCACAAAAACATGGCACGCTGCGCTGCTACGGCAACCCTCGCTTGTGTTTTGGGCTTGGGCCTCGCGGCTCCTGCCTACGCCGATACCGCATCCGACCTTGCCGCTGCTCGTACGAAGCTCGAGCAGATCGGTACCCAAACCCAGCAGATTTACGATGAGCTCGCCACGCAGACGCAGGCGCTCGATCAGACTGCTGGCGAGATCACGCAAAAGCAGCAGGAGATCGCCGATGGTCAGGCCAAGCTCTCGACCTATGTCGCCGGCGAGTACAAAACCGGCGGTCTGAGCCTGCTTCAGGTTCTTACGGGCGTCGATGACCTGAGCGATATGCTCAACCGTCTGTTCTACTACGGCAAAGTTTCCGATAAGCAAGCTCAGACCATTCAAGAGGTCAAGGAGCTTAAACAGCAGCTCACCGATAAGCAGGCCGAGCAGGAGAAGAACGTCGCCACCACGCAAAAGAAGGTCGACGAGCTTAACGCCCAGCAGGCTGAAGCCCAGAACGTCGTAAACTCCCTGGATTCGCAGCTGCAGGCCGAGCTTGCCGCAGAGGCCGAGGCCAACGCCGCGCTGCAGGCCGGCATCAACGCCAGCACCGCCGAGAAGGCCACGGTGAGCAACGAGACTGCCGGTACGACCGAGAACACCAACAACGGTGGCCAGACCAGCAATAATAACAACCAGGGCGGCAACACTCCGGCTCCTACGCCGGCACCTGCTCCGACGCCGCAGCCCTCTACGCCTGCCCCGGCTCCGACGCCTTCTGCTCCGAGCCAGTCAGTCGATGGCGGTTCTGTTGTCTCGCGTGCATACAGCAAGCTTGGTTGCGCTTATTCCTGGGGCGGAATTGGCCCGAACAGCTTCGACTGCTCTGGTTTTGTTAGTTATTGCCTCACTGGTCGCTATTGCCGCCTGGGCACCACGGGTACCTTTATGGGCTGGACGCGTGTGTCCGATCCGCAGCCCGGTGACGTTGTGGTCAACTCGTACCACACCGGCATTTACATCGGTGGTGGTCAGATGATTCATGCTTCCGACTACAACACGGGTGTTATCATCAGCTCCGTTGCCGCCGGCATGAACAACAACTATATCTTCGTGCGTTACTAAGTCATCTTACACAGCGTGTGAATGTGGACCTCGTGGCTTTAAGTTGCGAGGTCCATTCTTTTTTTCTCTAATCTTGTACGGCTATCTAGTATTCAAAACTAGATAGCCGTACATTCAGTTTGCAAGATGGCTATAATTGTTGAGGAACAATTAGAAAGGACCCTCTATGAGCTGGGCACTTATCTCAGATTCAAGCTGCAACCTCCGCGATTGGCAACCGACCGCGCCCCATACCACCTTTGCATTTGCGCCCCTCAAAATTCGAGTGGGGGAGCGTGAATTCGTCGATGACCTTTCACTCGATGTTCATGAGCTCAACTGCGCTGTTCAGGCGGAGACGAACGCTTCTTCGAGCGCTTGTCCCAGCGTAGGGGAGTGGGCCGAGCTCTTCAAATTGGCAGACAAGACCATCTGCATGCCGATCTCTGAGGGCGTGTCGGGCAGCTACAACGCGGCAGCCACGGCTCGCGATATGGTTCTTACCGAGGAGCCCGACCGGCAGATTCATCTAGTCAATTCACGCGCAGCTGGCGGCAAAATGGACCTCATTTTCTTGCTGTTCGACCGCTATCTTGTAAGCAATCCGGATGTCGCATTCGAGGACGCTTGCGCATACTTCGATAGCCTTGAACAGAACAGCAAAATCCTCTTCAGTTTGTGCAATTACGAAAACCTCGCCAAAGCCGGACGTATCCCTAAGGCAGCCGGCGTCATTGCCAACAAGCTCAATATCCGCATTTTGGGCACAGCGAGTGAGGCCGGTAAAATCGAACTCGTCGGGCACACGCGTGGCGAAAAGAAGATGCTCAACAAGATCATCGACACTATGGAAGCCGAGGGCTTTACGGGCGGTGAGGTCGTCATCGATCACGTTGAGAACGAAGCTGGAGCCCAGGCGCTTACTGACCGCATAGTCGAGCATTGGCCCGGCTCCAAGACCATCATCATGCCCTGCAACGGCCTGGATTCCTATTACGCCGAGATGCACGGCCTCATCATCGGCTACGGCATGGGCGTAGCTTCGGGCAAATAGAGTCAGGTGGGACAAATTAGTCAGTAATTCTTTGTCCCACCACCTTTCAAATCAATTAACTACTAAACCCGTTGAACTTGAGATAGCTCATCAGGTACGCCTTCGAAACGAAGGACGATACCGCGCTGCGCACAAGCAGCGACTCACGCGTTACCTGATGCGCCGTATCGGGCACGGGAGTCTGCTCGACGGAAAACGCCGCACGAATCGATGCCTCGAGCTGATCGACCACATAATCAAAGGCCGTCGGGGCATCGTAGCTCAATCGCTGAATGTTAAAGAGTGCCTGCACCGCAGCAATAGGTAGCACCTGCTTAAAGATGCAGATAGCGATCAGGCGGGCAATCTGCTCGCGGCCATATTGCTTTTTGACCGGAGCAGGCACCAGGCCAACCTTTACGTAGTTATTGATCATCGATGGCGTAATGATAGGCTGCTCAACGCAAAGGGACAGCGGCTCCATCCACAGCGCAACATACTCAATGACCTGGTCGCGGTAGAGCGTCACATTGGGCAACTGGTCATAGCGCGGCAGGCTCAACGTATTAAGTTTGCGCACGATATCGGACTGAATAAATGCATCGGGCAGCACAGTGGGCTGAATATCCTCAGGCTTAATGCTGACCGACGAATCGGACATCGGAATAACGTGTTTAACGTGGTTCATAAGGTTCCTCCGTTCATTTTCTATATTGTATTCTACGTTATCTAGTTTTGCATACCACATAGCAGACAAGAAAATTGGTGGGACAACGCACTGATGCATCGTCCCACCATTTAGTTAATTGATAACAACCTTACATAAGATATATTATCGTACTTATCTACGGAGAAATGCGTATGCGCTGGTTGCCGCTATGGCTCCGTCAGAAACCGCGGTCACAACCTGGCGCAAACGCTTGGAACGGATATCGCCAGCGGCAAATAGACCTGGCGTGCGGGTCGCCATGGATTCATCAGTCAGAATGCCGCCATCAGGCGCCAGATCGACTAGATGCTCGACAAGTTCGGTATGGGGTTGCGTCCCGGTATAGACAAAGATGCCGAAAAAGCCGGGCTCAAATGACTCGGCATGAGTCTCGCCGGATGCATTGTCCTTAAAGGTGATCGTCGTTGGCATGGCTTCGCCCGAGAGCTCCACAATACTAGTTTGGTACCTAACTGAAATATTATCTTTTGCAAGAACTTTTTGAACCACACCATCGGAGGCACGGAACTGATCGCGGCGCAAAACGATGGTCACGCTGCTGGCGATTTCTGACAAGAACAGAGCTTCCTCGCAGGCAGCATTGCCGCCGCCGATGACAAAAACCTGCTTGCCGCGAAAGAACATGCCGTCGCACGTCGCGCAATACGAAACGCCGCGACCGCGATACGCATCCTCGCCAACAAAACCAGCAGATCGCGGCGTGGCACCCATGCAAGCGATAACGCTCGAGGCCGACGTATCGCCCAAATCGTGATGCACCGTAAACAGCGCTGTATCGGCATCGTAATCGATACCCGTAACCATGCTCCATGTAACCTGTGCTCCCAGGCCTTCTGCATGCTGCTGAAAACGCTCGCCGAGTTCGGCGCCACTCAAGAGCGGAATGCCCGGATAGTTCTCGACCTCATTGGTTGTGGCGATCTGTCCTCCCGACATGCCCTGCTCAATCACAGTCGTCGTTAGGTTGGCGCGCGCCGCGTAAATGGCTGCAGCATAGCCCGCAGGGCCGCCGCCGATAATAGCAACATCGATCGGCTGATGGGTAGTCATGAAGAGACCTCCTGTCGAAAGATTGGCGTTCTTTGCGCTCATACCCAAATTTACGTGAACATGACACTCATGCACTACAATGATAAATCGCGTAACAAAGCTGAAGGGGAGTTATCGATGGATCAAACGCAGACGAGCAATAGCGCTCCCCTGCCCATGCAAGCCACTCCCCAACCGGAGCTAATGACCGTTTCACCTGCACAAAAACCCCTAGTAACCATTGTGCACGCATCGGTTGGATCGGGCCACAAAGCCGCCGCCAACGCGATTGCACAAGCATTTGATCTTATCCGCGGCACCAAGGGAATCCCTGAGGATGTTGAGATCGAAGTCCTGGATATCCTCGATTTTGGACGCATTAGGTTCGATGGTAATAAAACAGCGGCTTCGTTTACCGGCGCCACGCGCCCCATATATGACCTAACCTGGCGATATACGTTTACGGGACATCTGCTCTGGGGTGGCGGCACGGCATGGTCACGTATTATGTTCCCCGCCTTCAACGAATACGTCCGCACCCGCAGGCCCATGGCCGTGGTTGCAACACACATTACGGCAGCCAATGTTGCTGTGGGCGCCCGCGTCATCACGGGTATCGATTACCCGGTCATCTGCGTACCAACAGACTATGAAGTCGAAGGCTTTTGGCCCCACAAGGACACCGACCTATTCTGCGTAGCCAACGAGTTTATGGCCGAAACGCTGCGCCCGCGCAAGGTTCCCGAGTCAAAGATCCGCATAACGGGCATCCCCATCCGAGCCGGTTTCGATTCAGATTACAAACGCGAGGATGAGCTGAGCAAGTTCAATCTCCCCATAGACAAAACCGTCGTATTGGTGATGGCCGGCGCCAGTTTGCCCCAACCATACGTGCGTTTCCGTGCCGCGATGGACCACACGCTCCCCTTCTTACGCAGCTTTGAGGACATGCACTTTGTCTTTTTACCGGGCAAGGATAAGGAATACGCCACCCGACTCAAAACGCTCTTCGACGCCATGAAGCTCGACAACGTCACGGTTCTGGACTACGTGGACGACATGGCGGCCCTCATGCACGGCTGCGACCTGGCAATCCTCAAATCGGGCGGACTCACCGTCACCGAGTGTCTGTGCGCGCATCTGCCGATGATCCTGCTGGGCAAGTCCTATGGCCAGGAAAAGGCCAACACCACGATGCTCACCGGAATGGGCGCCAGCATGCATGTCACCACCGCACGAGAACTCATCGTAACCCTGCGCCATCTGCACGATCATCCCGAATCACTCAAAGCCCTACTCATCAACGGCGAAGTACTACGCCGCCCCCACGCAGCCGAAGATATAGCCATCGCAACCATGGAGCTCGTAGGCAAACCCCAAAAGCGCAAACGAGCCTTCTGCCGCTTCTACTGGGGCGGAAAACCTGCTCATATCAGGTAGACGAAAGTCCGCTGCTCGGCGGGAGCCGCCCATATATCATTCCATGCTCAAACATTCTCGCGGGGCGCTCGTATCCCTCTCGCCCGCTTCTCACACATATCATTCCATGCTCAAACATTCTCGCTTCGCTTCGCTCGCTGCGAAACTGCGCGTGGAACGATATGTGTGAGAAGCGGGCGAGCGGCTACTCGCTTGAAAACAACAATCAATCTTTCTGATAAGCAGATGCGGCAAAGGAACAGTCCCTTTGCCGCATCTGCTTACTGCAATTAGTTACTTTGGTTCGCCTTTGCAGCTTCAAATTTGGGGATCCGGCGCAGCTGGTAGTGCGTAAACGTAGTTGACCGGCCCGGCCCGCCTATATATCGTCCCACGCGCAGTTTCGCAGCGAAGCGAGAATGTTTGAGCATGGGATGATATATAGGCGGGTCGGGCCGGTCAGCGGACAGTACGTAAACGACTAAGCGACGCCGCTAGAACCGAAACCGCCGGCTCCTCGGTCGGTTTTATCTAGTTCTTCTACTTCTACGAGGTTGACCGTGGGGACTTCTTGGATGACGAGTTGGGCTATGCGGTCGCCTTTGTTGATTTGGATGTTGTTGGAGGGATCCAGGTTGATGAGGATAACCTTGAGTTCTCCTCGGTAGTGGGCGTCGATGAGGCCCGGCGTATTGACTATAGACAGGCCCTGCTTGATGGCCAAGCCGCTGCGGGGCTGGACAAAGCCGGCGTAGCCGTCGGGCAGGGCGATGGCCAACCCAGTAGAGACCAGACGGCGTTCGAAGGGCTTCAGAACACAGTCCTCGTTGGAGCGCAGATCCAAGCCGGCATCGGTGGGATGGGCGTATTTGGGAAGCTCGACGGTGGGGTCGAGACGCTTTATGTTGACGGTAATGTTGGACATGGAATCACCTTAGCTTGTCGAGCTCTTGCAGAAACTCATCGACGTCTTTGAAATCGCGGTAGACCGAGGCAAAGCGGATGTACGCCACCTTGTCGATCTTGGCCAAGCGCTTGAGCACCATGTCACCCAACTCATGGGACGTGACGGCCGTCAGCGTACGAGAACGCAGCTCGACCTCGATATCGTCGATAATCTCATTGAGCTTCTTAGTGTCGATATCACGCTTGATGGTGGCGCGCATCAAGCCGACGAGCAGCTTATTGCGATCGAACCGCTGCTTGGTTCCGTCCGACTTAATGACCTCGATTGGGTCTTCGCATCGCTCGAACGTTGTAAAGCGGTAGTTACACGAGCAACATTCGCGACGGCGCTTAATGGTGTTATTTGACTCCTGCATACGGGAATCAACGACGCGGGTATGTGCCTTGCCGCATTTGGGACAGCGCATGGTACCTCCTCTTAAACGATAACAAGGGTACCATGCGCAGCGCGATAATGATTACGAACGAGCAGGAACCTTAAGATGCGCACCGGCGGCGAGCGAACCATGCTCCAGATGATTGACGTTACGGATCATGTCGGAAGTCTCTTGCGTGGAAAGGCCTTCGATTGGATATTCCTCAGCAAGCGACCAAAGAGAATCACCAGGCTGAACGCGAATGGTCTCATAGGTAACGTTGGAAACGGACTCGGCATACGCGGCGTGACGAGCACTAAAGACCGACGTAGCGAGGACAAAGAAGAGCGTAAGCGCAACGGCAACAGCGGCAATCGTCGGGACCTTCAGGGCAACGCGGGCCGGCGCGACTGCAGCCTGCTGATTGCGAGTAGGCTTTACGGTCAAAGGCTGAAAGCCGGAGCGGCCACCCTGAACAACCGTAAAAATGGGTTCCGCAGGCGTCTCGAGCTTAAGGGCGAGGTTTCCCTGGACCATATTCGTTGCGTTCATCATGTTCTCCTCTCGCGTGTTTTGCTGAGAACAGTTTTATCAAGCCGCGCGGACAAAAAAGTCTAGCGCGAGAACGAATGTTCGGTTATTATTATCTTCGAACAGTTGTTCCTGTCAAGCAAAATTCGAACATTTGTTTGACATGGGTAGAGAGGATGCCCTGATGGCTCGCAAAATTACCAAGCGTCAGCAGCAAATTTACGACTTCATCAAGGAATATCAGCAGGAGAAGGGTTATCCGCCCAGCGTGCGCGAGATGGCTTCTGCCGTGGGCCTTTCCTCCCCCAGCACCGTGCACGCCCATCTATCTGCCCTGGAGGCGCGCGGGCTACTCAAGCGCGATGCCACCAAACCGCGCGCCCTGGAACTCTTTAACGAGGACGGTTCCTCTGTCTCAATTTCTAAATCTGACGAGCCCACCGCACCTCGCGGAACGGTCTCGCTACCGCTCGTTGGTCGCGTCGCGGCTGGGATTCCCATTCTGGCCGAGCAGAATATCGAAGACACTTTTACGATCCCGACCGAAATCGCCACTGATCAGGGTTCCTTTATCCTTGAAGTGCATGGGAGCTCAATGATCAATGTCGGCATCTTCAATGGCGATTACATCATCGTCCGTGAACAAAAGAATGCCATGAACGGCGAAATTGTCGTGGCCATGATTGATGGTTCAGCGACCGTCAAGACGTTCTACAAGGAGCAGGGACGCGTACGCCTGCAGCCAGAGAATGACACCATGGAGCCTATCTATGCAACGAATCCCGTTATCTTGGGCAAAGTCGTCGGCTTGATGCGCCGGTTCTCGTAATGCAAAAACGCATCACCATCTTTGATACCGTCCGCGGGTTTACGATGATTTCAATGGCAGGTTTTCACGCTTGCTACGATCTCGCCTACCTGTACGACTGGGATATGCCCTGGTTTACCCAGACCGTCTTTCAAGACATCTGGCGCGCCAGCATCAGCTGGGTATTTTTGTTTATCGCGGGTTGGATGTGCACGCTCTCACGCAACAATGCCAAACGAGCGGCCAAGTACGCTGCCGCAGCTTTGGTCGTCTGGATCGCAACAACGCTCGTATCGGTCGACGATTCAGTGAAGTTTGGCATCATTTATTGCATGGCGGCGTGTACCGCTGTGACAGCCGTAGCACGACCGATGCTTAAGAAAGTGCCCAGCACGTGGGGCATTGCGATATGCCTCGCTCTCTTCGCGGCGACATGGGGCATCCCGAAATCGACCTATTCATTCCCCTATTTGGCGTGGCTAGGATTTCCCGGCCCCCGGTTTGTTTCAGGTGATTACTACCCCATCATCCCGTTTTTCTTTATGTATCTTGCAGGATACTTCGCCGCACACATAGCGCAGGGAATCGATAAGACCATCCCAAGCTGGGCCTACGCCAATCCCATCCCGGCGCTCGCCAGCCTTGGACGTCATGCACTCCCCTTTTATCTGCTGCATCAGCCCATCATTCTGGGCATTTTGGAGCTCGTCTACTCGGTGCGATAACGCTCGATCCGTGGCGCGATACGGGCCGGCAGCTTCGCAACAATACGAACGCCGCCCTCAAGATATTCCTCGTGCAAAAGGGTTCCCTGTTCATGCACCAGCGTGATGAGGGCGCCCTCGCGATACGGGATATCAGCGGAGAGCAACACATCGGTGGCAGCCGCCTCACGAGCAATACGGTCGACGAGATCGTCAAGTCCCTCGCCCGTCTGGGCCGAGAACAGAACGGCTTCCGGATAACGACGACGGAAACTCAATCGATCAACGCTATCGAGAAGATCGATTTTATTGAATACGGTCAGCGTTAGGCGCTCTCCAGCGCCGATCTCATCAAGCACGCGGTCGACAGCCTCCAGCTGCCGCTCATAGTCCTCGTCAGAGGCATCCACAACTTTAAGGATCAGATCGGCACCAAGAACCTCAGACAGCGTGGACTTAAAGGCATTAACGAGACCATGCGGTAGCTTTTGAATAAAGCCAACGGTATCGGTAATCGTCATGCCGCGACCGCCGGGCAGGCGATACGAACGCGTCGTCGGGTCGAGCGTAGCAAACAACTTGTCCTGCGAAAGTACCGTAGAGCCGGTCAGACGATTGAGCAACGTCGATTTACCGGCGTTGGTATAACCGGCTAACGCGACGCGAAACGCCGGTGACTCAATGCGGCTCTTGGATTGAACATCGCGACGCTGTTCAACCTGCTTGAGCTCACGACGAAGCGCAGCGATCTTATTACGAATGAGGCGACGGTCGACCTCGAGCTGACTTTCGCCCTGACCAAAGCGTGAGCCGATGCCGCCGCGCGTCTGTTCCTTGGCGAGGTGGCTCCACATGCCACGCAGACGAGGCAACAGATATTGAAGCTGTGCCAGCTGTACCTGTAGGCGTCCCTCACGCGTCTGAGCATGCAGGCCAAAGATATCCAAGATCAGTGCCGTACGATCGATAATCTTTACCGGCTCGCCCACGGCTTTCTCCAAATAGGATTGCTGCGAGGGCGTCAGGTCGTCGTCAAAAATAACGACATCGGCATCCATGCGATGTACCAGACCGCACAGCTCCTCTACCTTACCGGAACCGATAAATGATTTGGGATACGGCTTTACCAAACGCTGAGACAAGCGAGCCACACACTGGGCGCCAGCCGTGTGGGCAAGACGCTCCAGTTCATCAAGCGAGCGATCGAGCGGCCATGCATTGTCGCGCCATTCAACACCAACCAAAATGGCACGCTCGGGCTCGGGTGCCGTAGGAACAAGGGGAAAACGGGCCATTAGACAGCCTCAATACGAAGTAGGATGTCCTCAACGACCTCATCGATCGTAAACTCGTCCATATCGAACCACACGATGCGGTCATCGCGTTTAAACCACGAAAGCTGACGTTTGGCATAGCGACGCGAACGCATCTTGATGAGTTCACGAGCCTCGTCCATAGAAATCACGCCATTGAAAGCATCAATGATCTCTTTATAGCCAATTGCCTGCATCGAAGTCAGGGCATCTCCCAGACCCTGGTCCATAAGACCGCGAACCTCATCAACAAGACCCTGTTCAAACATCAGATCGACACGCAGGTTAATGCGCTCGTAGAGCACCTCGCGATTACGCGTCAGACCAAACCATAGGGCATGATAATGCTCGCGCGGAACACTAAACTGCGACTTTTGCTGCGCGTAGGACACTCCATCATCGTGCATTTCGAGCGCGCGAATCACGCGACGAACATTATGGGGGTGGATGACCGCAGCGGACTCGGGGTCACGCTCGGCAAGCAGCGCGTGCAGCGCTTCCTCGCCTATGCGCTCGGCAAGTTCCTGATACCCCGCGCGACGATCGTCCTCAAGCTCGCCCGAGGGAAAATCCATCTCATCCAGGGCGGCCTTGAGATACAAGCCTGTGCCCCCGCAAAACACCGGTAGGCGGCCCTCGCCAAGCAAACGCTCAACATGCACACGAGCGTCAGCCTGATAAAGCGCAGCAGAATATGCCACACCCGGCTCTACAATGTCGACGAGACGCAGCGGCGCCGTACACTCATCGGGCGCCATCTTTGCAGTACCGATGTCCATGCCGCGATAGATTTGCATCGCATCGCACGACAGCACTTCGGACGAAAGACGAGCTGCCAAACGGTCGGCAACATCGCTCTTACCAACCGCCGTCGGACCGACGATCGCAACGGCGGAAAGACCTGCCCCGGGAGAAACCATTAGCGCGGCTCGCCCACAACGGAGCCGGACAAATACCAGGTCTTGGCAACGTCGACGTCAACATCAACGATCTTGCCAACGAGCTGATCGATGCTGTAACCCTCGGGGATAGGCGCATGCACGGTCTGATTCTTGGGACTCTTGCCCAGCAGGACCGCGTCGTTCTTTTTACTCGTTCCCTCAATGAGCGCCGGCACCACAGTGTGAAGCTCACCCTGGTTATACTCGTGTGCCGTGGTCTCGATAACCTTAACCAGGCGGTTGAAACGCTCGAGAATAACCTCATGCGGCGTAGGATCGTCAATCTCGGCGGCCGGAGTACCGGCGCGCTTGGAATAGATGAAAGTATAGGCCTGAGCATAGCGGACCGTCTCGGCAAGTGAGAGCGTCTGCTCAAAGTCCTCTTCAGTCTCGCCCGGGAAGCCAACGATAATGTCGGTCGAGAGCGCGATATCAGGCATGCGATTGCGAATGCGATCGACCAGGCCCAGATAGTCCTCGCGTGTATAACGGCGATTCATCTCTTTGAGGATGCGCGTGGAGCCCGACTGAACGGCCAAGTGAAGCTGCGGCATGACGGCGGGCGTCTCGGCCATAGCGTCGATGGTCTCGGGCAGCAGATCCTTAGGATGAGAAGAGGTAAAGAAAATGCGCTCGACGCCCGTATCGCCCACCGCGCGCAGCAAATCGGCAAAACGCGGCTTGCCAAACAGATCGCGACCATATGAGTTAACGTTTTGGCCCAGCAGCGTAATCTCGCGCACGCCCTGGCGCACCAAACCGGTCACCTCGTCGACAATCTCCTCGAAGGGGCGGCTCTTTTCGCGACCGCGCACGTACGGCACGATGCAGTAGGTGCAGAAATTATTGCAGCCCGTCATGATGGGCACCCAGGCGTGATACTGGGTCTCGCGATGCCACGGCATGCTCATGGCATCCGTATCCTCATGCTCATTGGTGCGGATATGACGCTTGCCGTCAAGGAACGCCTCGGCAATGAGCTCGGCCACATGTGCGATGGAATGCGTACCAAAGATGACATTGACGTTATCGACGTTGGTGAGCAGGCCTTCGCCATCGCGCTGCGCGATGCAACCGCCAACGGCAACCACGCGCTTACCCGAAGGCGAAGGCGGCAGGCTTTTGCAGGAATTGCACTGACCGTACAGGCGAGTATCGGCGGCCTCGCGCACGCAGCATGTCATAAAGACAACGATATCGGCATGCGCGAGATCGGGCGCCATGAGGCAGCCATACGAATCAAGCAGACCGCTCACACGCTCGGAGTCGTGCTGATTCATCTGACAGCCAAAGGTGCGGATAAAGTAGGTTTTACCGGCAAGAATATCGCGTACGGAACGCTGGTCCATGTGCATAAGTCCTAACGATGGGGAGCGAAACGAGGCAAGCAGAAGCTATGCCACAGGCTTAACATCATCCATGACGACGTTATCCATAGCAGCTCGATTGATCTGGTGAACGTAGATAGAAAGGCGGATGGCCGTGCGCGACTCCCCGTTAATGAGGATGTCGGAGAACACAGGCGCGCAGGAAATATCAAAACCGGTTGGAATCAAAAAACCGCGCGCGATAGCAACGGCCTTAATGGCCTGGTTGACAGCACCGGCACCGACACACTGGATGTTGACGGGTACACCATCCTTGACCATGCCGGCGATGGCGCCGGCAACGGACGCGGGCGATGATTTGCTTGATACCTTCAGGCAATCCATGAAGAAACTCCTGCGTTTAAAAGTACGTTTTAACTGCAATAACTTTATCGTACCGAGTGGACTCGGTAAAGGCACTATTCCTCTTTGGCAAGATCGAAGGTCACGGTGATTCGATCACGCGAAACACGGATCTTTGGGTCGCCGCAAAGATTGAGATAGTACCGGGCGGCAAGGTCATTAAAGTCGCGCTCCACAGCACGCGAAAACTGTGCCATGTCATCCTTGGCAATACGCAGCCCACGACGATCCTTCGCGAGATCGACAGGAGCCGGCGCATGCGAGGATGAGTCACGCTCGCGCAGCAGACGCGCAGTCACACCGCGAACGGGCTTAATCTGCCCTGCCAAAATGCGATGGGCCGTGCGCTCGGACATCTCAAGACCCAAACCCGAACAAATACGAATAAAGTCCTCGGCATCAGAGGCAAGGCCTAAACGATCGACAACCGGAAGCTCGCTCTCATCATCAATAAACAGGAGACGAGACGTATCGAGCCGACTTGACGCCTGAGCATAAAGGGTCGCGGCAATCTCAGACGGAGAACCAAGATAGACATCGCAACCACGCAACTCCTCGAGCGCAAACTCACAGGCAGCGCGAATAATATTATGCGGACCGCGAGCACAGACATAACGTCCGTCCTCATCCTTGACGGCCTGGGGCCAGCTGGACTGATCGGCACGCTCGCTGAGGCGGTCGGCCGCAACGCTCACCTTAAAGGCTGAGCCAAGATCGACACCAGACGTGACCACGCGGGCCTCGTCGGTGTTCTGCTTGATCGAAAACAATGCCATGCCACGACCGTGAACGCCCCAACGGTCCATCTTCATGCTCTCGAGCTTTGAGGTAACGCGAGCATCGAAGATTCGCTCTTGCATATCCTGCGGAACACCCGAGCCGTTATCCAGAAAGACAAGCGTGCGGACGCCATCTTCCTTGGTCGTGGCGAGATAGACCTTGTCGGCGCCGGCATCGCGAGCATTACGGAGCATTTCGATGACGATATCCTCGACATGCTGAATGTCGTGCTTTGCCTGGCGCCGCTCGGCCTCCGAAACGCGGAGGCGGACATACCCCTCGCCAAGGTTCTCCTCGACGCGAAGGTTGCCCTCCCCCGACATCGACGCGATAAATGAGATGAGCTCGTTCGCGTCGCTCATATTATTTAGCGATATCGACAGCGCGGCTCTCGCGAATCACGACGACGCGCACCTGACCGGGATACTCCATCTCTTCCTCGATCTGATGGGCGATATCGTGAGCCAGAACCGTGGACTGGGCATCGGAGATCTTGTCCGGCTGAACCATGACATGGACCTCGCGACCAGCCTGCATGGCATAGGTACGCTCGACGCCGTCATGGGAGTTGGCGATCTCCTCGAGCTTCTCAAGGCGCTTGATGTAGTTCTCGGCAGACTCGCGACGGGCACCGGGGCGAGAGGCAGAGACAGCATCGGCGGCCTGTACCAGGACATCGAGCACCGTGTTGGGGTCGACGTCGGCATGGTGAGCCTCGATAGCATGGACGATAACGGGCTTCTCGCCATAACGGCGGGCAAGCTCGGCGCCGATGACGGCATGCGGGCCCTCGACGTCATGGTCGATTGCCTTGCCCAGGTCGTGCAGCAGGCCGGCGCGCTTGGCGGTCACAACGTCCAGGCCAAGCTCGGAAGCCATCACGCCGCACAGGTCAGAGACCTCGAGGGAGTGCTGAAGCACGTTCTGACCAAACGAAGTACGGTAGCGCAGGGCACCAAGGGTCTTGACGATCTCGGGGTGCAGGTCGTGAATGCCGGTATCGAAGGCAGCCTGCTCGCCAGCCTCGCGCACGCGTTGCTGAACCAGGTCGGCAGCCTTGTGATACATCTCCTCGATGCGGGCGGGGTGAATACGGCCGTCGGCGATGAGGTTCTCGAGGGCAACACGGGCGGTCTCACGACGGACCGGGTCGAAGCTCGAAAGAACGACGGTCTCGGGCGTGTCGTCGATCACGAGGTTGACGCCGGAAACCTGCTCGAAGGTCCGGATGTTGCGACCCTCGCGACCGATGATACGGCCCTTGAGGTCATCAGAGGGAATGTGCACGGAGGTAACGGTGACCTCGGCAGTGTGGTCGGCGGCACAGCGCTGAATCGCCAAGGACAGAATCTCCTGGGCGGTCTTGTGGCACTCGGCGCGAACCTGCTGCTCGGACTCGCGAATGATCGTGGCGGCCTCGTGGGTGACCTCGCCGCGAACCTTATCGAGAAGCTCCTTGTGGGCGTCCTCGCGGGTCAGGTCGGCGATGCGCTCAAGCTCGGAGGTCTGCTTCGCGCAAAGCTCCTCGAGCTCGCGGGAGCGCTTCTCGACCTGACCGGCCTGGCTGGACAGCTGATGCTCGCGCTTGTCGAGAGCATCATTGCGGCGATCGAGGGATTCCTCGCGCTGCATCACGCGGTTCTCGAGCGTACGAATCTCGCTCTTACGCTGCTTGTCCTCGGCCTCGGCGGCCTGCTTGTTCTTGATGATCTCCTCTTTAGCCTCGAGCAGAGCCTCTTTTTTGAGGGTCTCAGCCTGACGCTTAGCATCACCGATCAGGGACTCAGCCTGTGCGTGTGCCGACTGAATCTTTTCGTCGGCCTCGTGAAGACTACCCTGCTTGGCGGTGCGCATGTAGGCAATGGCGGCGACGGCACCCAAAACGATGCCAACGAGCGCTGCAATGATAGGCATGCTCACTCCTTTTTATGGATTCGTTACACAACAAAGCGAACCGTCCTTACGAACGGCTCGCGACATTTGAGTAATATGGGCGCAGCTTATGCGGGTCGGATACAGATAAACATATAGACAAACTCATCACAGATGAGCACATATCACAAAGCAAATGACAGTGTTTATCGTACGTTGAACCACAACAACTGTCAAATAAATGGCCCCAGTACGGCGGCTAAAACGCGGTGAACGGCAGGACCACAAAACGCATACGCCTAAAGCGCACATTCCTCGCATTCGGCATCGAGACGTGCCTTAACGGCATCGGCGGCGATGTGATACGAGAAGCCCTTACCCATCAAAAACCGAACCAGTTTTTCGAATCCGCGCGTCTCTGGAACACGCCGCTTGGCGAGCAGGGCTGACGCACGCGCCAAATCGTCTTCGACGGCAAAATAATCCTCGGGATAACCGGGAATGTCATCGAGCACGACATGACGGCGCTTGAGCTCGGTCTCGATTTTGCGCTGTCCCCAACCGCGCCGCTTGCGCTCCTCGATAAAGTACGAGCAAAAGCGGCTCTCGTCTAAAAAGTGATACTCGGTGGCGCGCTCGACGGCGAAATCGATCGCGGGCTGGTGAAAGCCGTAGCGAGCCAGCTTGTCACGGACCTCACCCGTCGCATGGTCGCGGCGCGATAACATCTCGGTCACCATGGTAAGCGCACATTTACGCTCGATGAGCTGTACCGCCTCACGAAAGTTATCCCAATCGCAGGGCAGGTCGGGGCGATTTTTGACATACAGGCGCGCGACCCGCACGGGAATCCAAATGGACCGCTCAAAACCGCCCTCAAGCTCACAATCGATATGTGCGCAAGGCTTTTTGGACGCATACCCGCTCGAGAACGAGGAGGCCGCCTTCTTATCGGGAAAGACGACCGTGGCCTCGGTCACCGTATACGACATGAGCGTAACCGCTACTCGTCGTCATCATCGAGCATGGCGGAACCATCGATGGCGTAAAGCTCGTCAAACTCCTCAGGCGCAGGCTGATCGGTCAGCTCGACCTCGGACGGAGCATCGTCATCAAACTCAAGTCCACAGGCAAGGCGGACCTTATGCTCAATCTCGTCAGCGCAATCGGGGTGTTCGCGCAGAAACGCCTTGGCGGCCTCGCGACCGTTGCCGAGCTTATCCTCGCCATAGGCAAACCAGGAGCCCATCTTCTTGCAAATGCCGCACTCGACAGCCATGTCCAGAATCGAGCCCTCCTTAGAGATGCCCGTACCGTACATGATGTCGAACTCAGCAGAACGGAACGGAGCTGCCACCTTGTTCTTAACGACCTTGGCGCGCACGCGGTTACCGATAACCTCGTCCTTAAGCTTAATGCTGTCGATGCGGCGAATGTCGATACGCACCGAAGAGAAGAACTTAAGGGCGCGGCCGCCCGTCGTGGTCTCGGGGTTGCCGAACATGACGCCGATCTTCTCACGCAGCTGGTTAATGAAGATGCACGTCGTGTTGGACTTGGACAGCGAGCCGGCGAGCTTGCGGAGCGCCTGGCTCATCAGGCGAGCCTGAAGACCGACCGTAGTGTCGCCGATTTCTCCCTCGATCTCGGCACGCGGGGTCAGCGCAGCGACGGAGTCAACGACGATGGCATCGATGGCGCCGGAACGCACGAGCATGTCAACGATCTCGAGCGCCTGCTCACCCGTATCGGGCTGGGAAATGAGCACCTCGTCGATATCCACGCCGATGCGCGCGGCATACGTGGGATCGAGCGCGTGCTCGGCATCGATAAATGCCACAACGCCGCCCATAGCCTGGGCCTCGGCCAAGATCTCGAGCGAAAGCGTCGTCTTACCGGAGGACTCAGGACCGTAAATCTCGACGATACGGCCGCGCGGCACACCGCCGATACCCAGAGCGGCATCGAGGGCCAGGGCGCCCGTGGGAATGGCCTCGACCTCGAGCTCGGGACCACCGTCGCCGTACCTCATGATGGAACCCTGGCCGAATTTCTTCTCGATCTCGGCCTTGGTGGTGGCGATCATCTCATCGCGCTCTTTACCCGTCGTGCGAGCATGAACGGTACGTACGGGACCTGAATTCTTGGCCATGAATAGCCCTCCTCTTAACAACCTGCATCGATAATAAACGAACGGCTGTTCGTGGTCAACCGTTCAGGCCAATCATATGCAGGCGGTCTTTCCAAAACCCAACCAAACGCCGACCAAACACTGACCAAATACTTGACCACAAAGGACCAAATATGAACAAGGCAGGCAAAAATACATCTACAACCAGCACAAACGCTAAATTTGTCAGAGGTCCCTATCTCCACAATTAAGGGGCCCTAAGGCCCCTTAAAACATGTCTATTCCATAGAGTTGAGCACAAGGGCAATGCGCCCCAATGCCTCCGCGACCGCATGGGCACGAACACACGAACGGTCGCCCTCATAGTGGCAGCGCACAGAGTCCACGACCGGCACGCCCCCATCGGCGGAACGATGCGCCCAGCCAATATAGAAAGTGCCCGCCGGATCGTCCTCAGTGCCACCGCCGGGGCCGGCATAACCCGTTGCGCTCACTGCAATATCGCTCTGGTACAGCTCCAGCGAACCCACCGCCATCTCGCGCGCGGTCTGATGCGACACCGCGGTATAGCGGTCGAGCGTCTCCTGCTCAACACCAAGAACACGATGCTTAATCTCATCGCAATAGGTCACCGCACCGCCACGCAGCAACGCCGAGGCGCCCGGGATATCGGCAATCGTCGAGGCGATCATACCCGCCGTCAGCGACTCAGCCGTCGAAACCGTCACGCCCCGAGCGCTCGCGCGCTCGACAATATCACGCGTCAGCTCCTCGTTATGTGCGGAAATCTGCTCAAAAGAGTCCGTCATACCCACCAGGACCTAGACCGAAAAGACGATCTTGCGGCAGTTCCAGAAGTACTGGGCGCCCGAGATAACGGTCAGGACAACGGCAACGGCGTACAGGAAGCGCGACACCGAGTAGATGCCGAGCGTCAGCGCCACCGGGCCAAGGTGCAAGCCGGCCATAGCAAAAACGCACAGGTAACCGCAAATGGAGACCATCGTGGTTGCCGTCTTGTACTTGCCGAGCTTATCGGCCGCAACGACCACACCGGCCGCACTCGCGACCATGCGAAGGGCGCTCACCAGCAGCTCGCGGAACAGGATAATGAACACGGACCACACGGTCACCGCGCCAAAATCCAAGAACAGCAGCAGGGCCGAGAACACGAGCAGCTTATCGGCGATGGGGTCCAAGAATTTACCGAAGTCGGTGATCTCGTTGCGCGAACGCGCCAGATAACCGTCGACCTTATCGGTGCACGACAGGATCACATACAGAATGAAGGCAGCGGCGGCGAGCGGGCCGTCGAAGGTGCTCCAATCCGTACCGGCAACACTCGTGTGAGAAAGCGCCGACACGATCATGAACACCGGGATAAAGACGATGCGAACGCACGTCACGATGTTGGCGGGCGTCCAGACACTCGTCAGTTCCTTATTGCTCTCGTTAGCCACGACGCTCTCCTACTCCACAACATGACCGATAAGCTCATAGCAGAAGCTATCGGTAAACTCGACGGTCAGAATATCGCCCACGGACGCCTCGCTGGCGTCCAGATGCACCGCGCCATCGGAATCGGGCGCCTGGAACCAGGCATGGCCGATCAGCTCGGCGCCATCCTCGGTCTCTTCGATACCGTCGACGATCACCTGGGCGCGCTCGCCCACATGTGCGGCAGTGGCGGCAAAACCGAGCGACTCGGCCAGGTCCATGGCCTCCTGGGCGCGCTCGAGCTTAACCTCCTCATCGACCTGGCCCTCCATCTTGGCGGCCAGGCTACCTTCCTCACGCGAGTAGGCAAAGACGCTCGTGTAGTCAAAGCCGACGGTGTCCATAAAGTCGATAAGGTCGCGGAACTCGTCGTCGGTCTCGGTCGGGAAGCCGACCATGGCCGTGGAACGGATCACGATGCCGGGGATACGCTCACGCAGATCGCGGAACAGGTCCTCGAGCTCCTGGCGCGAACCAGAACGGCGCATGGCCTTGAGAATGCGCGCGTCGCAGTGCTGCACGGGGATATCGATATAGGGCAGCACCTCGGGCGTATCGCGAATCGTCTCGATGAGTTCGTCAGTCATGCCCTCGGGCTGCAGATAGAGCACGCGGACCCAGACGTTGTGCGGGCGCACGGCCTCGGCGACGGCACGCAGCAGCTGCGCCAGATTGCGCGGCGAGCCATCGGCGACGTCCTCGTCGGCAAAGTCGGTACCCCAGATGCCCGTGTCCTGGCCGATCAGCACGATCTCGCGCACACCGCCGGCAACCAGGTCGCGCACCTCGGAGATGATGCTCTCGGCATTGCGCGAATGATAGCGGCCGCGGATGTAGGGAATCATGCAGAAGCTGCAGAAGCGGTTGCAGCCATCGGAAATCTTGACGTAGGCGACAGCACCCTCGACGGTACGTTTGACCTGCGGGATATAGGCTGCAATCTCGCGCTCGACACCCAGCACGCCATCGATGACCGCCACGATGCCGTCCTCCTCGTCGGCCTTCACAAAGGCAGCGACCTCGGGCAGCTCGTCAGGTAGGTCATCGCCATAGCGCGACGGCACGCAGCCGCACATGACGATGGGGCAAGAACGAACGCCGTCCTGAACCTCGTTGGCGAGTTCGAGCGTGGTCTCGATGCTCTCGGACGTTGCGGAGGCGAGGAACGAGCAAGTATTGACGATGGCAATATCGGCATCCTGCGGGTCGAATGCCTCCTCGTAGCCCGCGGCGGTCAAAAGAGAACGCATGCGGTCAGTGTCAACCTCGTTCTTAGCGCACCCGAGGGTGATGTAGAGCACGGAGCCCAACGGTGTATCCATGTTGGAGAGCGGTCCTTTCGATTGATATTAGCGGTAGTTGGTGAACTGCAGCGGCTGGCCGTAGTCCTGGTCGCGCAGGAACTGGATCACGGACTGCAACGCGTCCTTCGAAGCAGAGGAAACACGCAGTTTGTCGGCCTCGATGGTCACCTTGATCTTGAGCTTTTGGTCCTTGATGTCCTTGTTGATCTTCTTGGCGGTCGCTTGGTCGATACCCTCGACGATATGGCCGAGCACGCGCACGGTGCCGCCCGATGCCGCCTGCGGAGCATCCCACGAGACGGCCTTGAGGTCGATGCCGCGCTTGATGAGCTTGGAGCTCAGCACGTCGACAATCTGCTTGGAGACAAAGTCGGCCGGGGCGTTGATCGTAAAGAGCTTGTCGCCCTTCGAAAGCTCGATCGTGGCGCCGGAATCCTTAAGGTCATAGCGCTGGGAAATCTCGCGCGTGGTCTGTTGAAAGGCATTATCGACCTCTTGCATGTTGACCTCGGACACGACGTCGAAGCTGGAATCTTTAGCCATGATGTTTCCTTTCGCGTACGAGCGGCCTAGTAGCTATCGTACGAATTGTCGGTAGAATCGGTGGGTGTCTGACCGTCAGTTGCGGTATCGGCGCCATCCGTGGACTGGGCATCGGTACCGTCGGTGGTATCGGTACCATCGGTGGTGTCGGTACCATCAGAACTTTCACCATTCTCGGAATCAGACGTCTCCTTTTTGGGAACGGTGATCGTCACACGCGCCACGCCCGAGGTCTTGGTATCGTAACGAACCTTTTCACCGTTCTTGGTAACGGTGACATCGGAAGGCTTGGACGTGGTGATCTCGATCGAAGACTCGGGCGTGTACTCCTGCTCAAAGGGGCCAGTCGCCTGGGCGCCATAGACCGACTTGCCGTCAACCTTGACCTCAATCCACGCGGTCTTTCCCTTGGCAACGGAGACTTTGACCTTCGTGACCTCGTTCTCTTCCTTCTTGGCCGTCGTCTTGGTAGCGTCCGAATCAGTCGACTCATCCGTCGCCTCATCGGTGTCATCGTCCTCGTCGACCGTTTCGGTCTTCTTAGAAGACTTCTTGGTCGTCATCTTGGTAGCAGTGGGCGTCTCGGGCGTGGTCTCGGGCGCCGAAGATGCGCAGCCACGCAGAAGCACCACGATGAGCACAATCAACAGCAGCACAACGGCACCGATGCCGGCGTAGACGATACGCGGATCGAGCCCGTTGTTTTGAGGAGTACGTGATCCGCCGCGTCCACGACCGGAACTGCTGCGGCCGCCTCCCTGAGGCATACGACCGCGATTGCTATCGGAACGGCCGCGATAGCCGCCCTGGCCCTGAAGGCTGCGCTGACCCGAGCGGGGCGCAAGCTCACCGCGGCCTTGATAGCCACGCTGGCCCGAACGCGAAGCCGAAGAGCGCTGGCCATACGGCTGTGATTGAGAGCGAAGACGCGGCGTCACCTGCGTGGTATCGGCATCGGCATAGCCACCGCGAGAGCGTCCCATAGAGGCACCACGGTAACCGCGATCGGAATAGCCGCCGTCGCCGTAGCCGGCACGAGGGTCACGCGCCACGCCGCGGGCAGCGGGAAGTGCACGGTCCTCGGGCATCGGCGTACTGCGGAACCGGTCACGCTGTGAGCGAATCTCCTCGCCCGAACCCGTCTCGGTAATATAACCGGCCTGCTGAGGACGCTGTCCATAGCGGGTCGAACGACCGCCCTGAACCATCAGGAAGCGCCCGTTATCGACCGAGGAACGCGAATTGACGTAGCCGGCGGCGTCCTGAAAACGACCGCCCTGCTGGGACGTCTCGCGTTCGTATGCCATCAGGTCGTCAAAGTAGGCATTGACGACCTCGCGCGGATTGAGGCCCAAAAAGCGAGCATAGCTCGAAATCATGCCCTGCGCATAGCCGCGCGGCGGCATCGAGGCAAAGTTACCGGTCTCGAAAAACTCGATGATCTGCGGCCTGATTTTGATGGTGTTGGCGACCTGCTGAATGGAAAGGCCCATTCGGCGACGCTGCTCGAGCAGCATGTCACCAAAGCGTGCAGCCATCAGAATCCTCCAAACTCACGATCTTCACGTGCCATCTCGGCGTCGACAGATTCCAGCGCGGCAAGCCCCTCCTCGTCCAACAGGACCTCGCGCGGCTTGGAACCGTCGGGCGGGCCGACGACACCCTTTTCTTCCAGCATGTCCATAATACGCCCGGCACGCGCATAGCCAACCTTCAGACGACGTTGCAGGCCAGATGTGGAGCCAAGCTGCGATTCCACCACAATATGGGCGGCTTCCCAAATGAGCGGATCATCGTCTTGCGGCTCGGCTACTCCGGTGCGGACAATACCGCCGCCACCCGCCATGGACATGGAAGCGGGCGCCACGGCAGACAGAATCTCCTCGTGGTAGTCGGGCTCGCTCTGCGACTTGACGAACTCGACAATCTCGTTGATCTCATCATCCGAAACAAAGCATCCCTGAATACGGCGAGGCTTGCCCCAGTCGACCTTGGAGAACAGCATGTCGCCCAAACCGGTAAGCTTTTCGGCACCCATCTGGTCGATGATGACGCGCGAGTCGATACCCGTGGCGACGTTAAAGGCGATGCGGTTGGTGATGTTGGCCTTGATAAGGCCCGTCACCACGTTGGAGCTGGGGCGCTGCGTGGCCACGATAAGGTGGATACCGGCGGCACGGCCCAGCTGGGCGATACGCACAATCGACGCCTCGACGTCCTTGCCGGCAACCATCATCAGGTCCGAAAGCTCGTCAATAATGATGACCAGGTAGGGCATCTTTTGCGGCGGGTTGTCGTAATGCTCAAACTCGCCGGCGGCCTGCTTTTCGTTGTAGGTCGAGATCTTACGCACGTTGAGGCGCTCGAAGACCTTCAGGCGACGCTCCATCTCGGACACGGCCCATTGCAGGGCGCTCGCAGCCTGCTTGGGTTCGGTAACGACCGGTACGTAAAGATGCGGCAGGCCGTTATAGCCCGCGAGCTCGACGCGCTTGGGGTCGACCATGATCAGGCGAACATCCTCGGGAAGGGCGCGCATGAGCAGGGTCGTGATGATGGAATTGATCATCACCGACTTACCAGAACCGGTCGTACCGGCAATAAGCAGGTGGGGCATCTTGGCGAGGTCGGCGACAACCGGCGTGCCCTCGGCATCGCGGCCGATGGCCAGCTCGAGCGGACCGCCCTTCACATAGGGCAGCACGTCGCCCAAATTGACGTTTTGGCGCTTGCGATTGGGAATCTCGATGCCCACGAGCGAGGTGCCGGGGATCGGGGCAAAGATACGCACCGACTGGGCAGCGAGCGAAAGCGCGATATCGTCCTCAAGGCTCGAAATCTTACTCACGCGCTCGCCCTCGCCGGGCTGAAGCTTAAAGGTCGTAACCGTGGGGCCGGCGATCCAGCCGACCACGCGGGCACTGCGGCCAAACTCAAGCAAGGTGGATTGCAGTGACTCGGCAGTCTGTTCCAGCTCCTTGTCAGATGACGCGGAGGACGCCGACTGCGGGTTGGCGTGCAGGAACTCGAGCGGCGGAAGCTTGAGGCCGTCCTCTTCTTCTCCCTCGTTATCTGCGGCGCCGCCGTCCGCTCCCCCATCGCTAGCCGCAGCCGATTCGACAGCACTCGAGGCAGACGCATTGGCAACATTGGGATGCTTCAAGAAGTCGGGAATCTGAGGTGCGGCCGAAACAGGATTCACGGCAAACGGCGGCTCGGACTCGTCGATCTTATCGGGGTCGTCTTCCATCGAAAGTTGACCGGTTACCTGGTCGTGCTTTGCATGGC
>UQIP01000028.1:0-28800 GCA_900541005.1 uncultured Collinsella sp.
GACGCCCATCAGGAACACGGCGTCGTAGCCCTCGTCGGCGACCTTGTCGGCGAGCGCGGTCATCTTCTTGCCGGTCTCGTAGAGCGCCTTGCCGTCCTCGAGATAGCCCTCCTGGTCGAAATGCATGATCTCGATCTTCTCGGTTTCCTTCATTTGTCTCTCCTTTCTGGGGTTGTTTCCACATCCCCCATGCCAACGGGCATCAAAACCCGCTTACATTCCGTAACACTCGGCCGCTTTGGCCTTAAGCGCATTGACTGACTCTTCGTAGCCCTCTGCCTTGACCTCCATTTGCTTGGAGACGGCATCAAGATACGGGTGCACGTCCCATGACTTCAGACGCTCGGCTATCATGGCCGCAATCGTCTGGAAGAACACAAGATTGGGAATTGCGCTGAGCAGCGGAGCCACCTGAGGCACCGCAACCTCGTGAGCCCTACCCTTGGGATGGGCCGTGAGCAGCACCGTTTTTGTCGTAACGTTCGATAGCGCATCAGCGATATTCGCAAGACGCTCCGACCCCTGCGGATCGTCGACGATAAACACCAGATAGCCCGGAACGATCTGCATCTCGGGACCGTGGACGAACTCCTCGCCTTCGTGATGCATGGCAGGAATCTTGATGGTCTCGCTCAGCTTGAGGGCCGCCTCTTCGGCAACGCCATAGTTGGGGCCGTTGCCGACGACCATGGCGGGCGTGTGCTCAGAAAGCTCGAGCATGTGGTCTTGGACATATGCCTCGGCGGTCTTGCACATCACGGCATTGGCCTGGATAGCCTCACGCAGGTCGTCAAGACGCTGGGCAACGCCCTTGGCGTCAATCGTTCCGCGCGCCTGACCGCCGTAAATACCAAAGAGCACCAGGTACTCAACGAGCACCTCGACGCCCAGAGTCACAAAGTCCACCGACTCGACGCCCACACCGTAGTCAAGAACGATGTCAGCGTGTTCCTTGATGGGTGCCTCGACGTTTGCCGTGAGCGCAACTGCAGCCATATCGTGTGCGCGCATGTAATCGAGCGCCGCAATCGTATTGGTCGAATAGCCACTCTGCGAAACGGCAATGTTGAGCACATGCTGCGGATAGGTGTGTTCAAAATCGACGAAGGCCTCGGGCGTCACAACGGACACCTGCATTTGCAGGGCATCTTGCAGGTAATCGCGGGCGCAATCGGCGGCATGGCGCGACGAACCCGAAGCAACGATGCGCAGCGCGTCAAAAGAACCGGACTGGAAAATATCAACGAGCTGCGCTACCAGCTCAGACGAACGCTCGAGGTTCTCCCCCATACGCACATGGGCAAGCTGAACGTAATCGAGCATCTTCATCGTCTCACCTCGTAACAAATCATTAGTATTTGATACCAATCACAGTTACAGGTTACGGCTTTTTGATACCTCTTTGTCGATTAATTTATCCCCATCGGCGAACGGTCGATTTTGAGCCCTGTAAGGTTGTATATACAGCTGACCCAACGATCAAAACTGGTTAGTTTCCCAGCCGTTATTCACAAAATACCAGCTAGTACGTATAGGTGTAGCCGCCCGTATCGCCACGATTGAAGGACTTTACATACTCGATAGCCTGACCGCTCGCGTCATAGCTCACGCATTCCAAAAGCAAAACAAGATCGCCCTGTCCCAGTCCAAGGAGGCCGGCATCTCGTGCGCCCAGCGCTTCGATATCGAGCTTTTCCTGTGCCATGACTGGCTTTCGGCCCAGCATCTCATAGGTCTCGTACAAACTGAAGACCGACACGTCAATATCTTCGATGGTTGGGAACAGCAGGCAGGGAATCAGCGCCGTCTCAATCGATACGGGGCTACCGTTTATGCAGTTCAGGCGTCGAACGGAATAGAGCAGGTCGTCCTCGGCGATGCCAAACAGGTCGGCGTAATATGGCCCCGCATAACGCTTGGAACGCGCGAGAATACGGACGGACGGCTCGCCGCCCGAAGCACGGACCGATTCACGGAAACCGACCGTGCGTTCAAAAAAAGCAGGTACTTTCTGCGCCACAAAGGCACCTTTTCCCCGAACACGGCGAATCTGCCCGCGCCGAACCAGCTCATCGACAGCGCTTCGGATGGTCAAGCGTGTCGTACCAAATTCCTCGGCAAGGTCTTTTTCGGACGGAATCATGGAACCCGTGGGATATATACCGCGCTCGATACGTTCCTCGATGCGGCGTCGAATGCGCATATAAACCGGGGTGGCATCTACTGTTTCAGCCATTGTTCACCTGCCACGCTCCTCATGCCGTTCTCTTCGCCGTTATCGGCAAAGCGGAACTTTGTGGGCAAAATCACCGATTTGCAATGCTCCACAAAGCGCATGTCCTTATCAAATTCGATCGAGCTCTCATAGAACACCGGCGTTCCCTCTTCTTGCTGGAGCAGCTCGGCCTCTTCGGCGTTCAAACGCGAGATGGAGATATGCTCACGTCCATGCTCAACACGCACGCCACCTTCTTTGAGCAAGACATCGTAAAGGCTCTCGCACTCAAAATCGTGCTCGATAAGCGATGGGCACAGGGACAGGTTAACGTGAGCCGTCTCGATTGACGTCGGCTCGCCCTCAATAAGTCGAACGCGCTGCATGCGGAGCAAGGGAGCGCCTACAGCCACCCCAAGCTTGTCGGCAAGCGCCTCATCCGCCTCGATGGTCCCGGTGGAAACCAGACGAGAAGAGGGGTGCAGGCCGGCAGTCCGCACAGCATCGGAAAAGTTATACGTTTCCTGGAAGATATTCAGCGGCTTGAGAGGACACACATACGTGCCCGATCCGCGACGGCTCTCGAGCGTTCCACACGAGATAAGCCGCGTGATACCGGCACGCAACGCCGTACGCGAAACGCCAATCTCTTCGCACAGCACGCGCTCGGCCGGCAGGCGATCGCCGCCGGCAAGCTGATGGTGCTGGATATACCAAAGAATTCCCTCAACAGCACGATCTTTGGGGGGAATTGCATAAGATTCGCCTGCCATTGCACAGACTCCTCATTCAGACACGTATGCCGCCAAAATTAGGTCAGCCCTCCCATGGCATCAAATTCGGCCTTGATCTTCTCGGCGACATTCCGATACGACTTATATAGACTTGAATCGCGTTTGACCTCGTCGGTCATAACGGGAATCTCTAATTTGGAAACCTCGTCTTTTCCCGTCTGAACCGCCACAACAACGCCCATACCAAGACACATATTACGCTTGGCAGCATTTATTTTTGCTGCCTTGGCAGGATTTGCCAGGATACGCCGGGCAAATTCCTGTTTAGAGACCGCTTCTTCGGCCTCCGGATCGCCCGCCTCGGCTACTTCGCACTGCAGCACGTCCGCATAGTCAAAAATCTTCGGCTCGCCGCCGCGCTGATGTACAGCCCACTTGCGATGCGTGGCATCCTGGTAGATAGCCGGCAAAAACGTAAACCGCGGCGGGTCCAAAATCGTATCCGTGATGGTAAACACATCGGGATCAAAGGCATCCTGCGGGTTTTTCTTCTTGAACAGCCCCATATCAGCCTCCCGTACTAGCATTAAACAACTCAAGCTGAATATAGCACCAATTTCAAGCCGCCACTTTACCGTATCGGTACGCGGCGTCTATGGCTCGCCCAGCGGAAGAGTTTACGGACGAGAACCGGGGTGCCTGCCGGTAAATAGCGGACACTCCGCATGCAATCTATGCAAACAAACAAGTACGCTTAGCTACATTCGGTAAGATCGAGCACGCTGCCCTTCACGATAAGCGCCGGCTCCAGAACGACTTCTTCGGCACGTCTACCGCCCCTACCGGCAAGACGCTTGGACATGCAGCCAAAAGCATGCTCCGCGAGGATACCTGGATCCTGCTCAATCGCAGTCAGCGCCGGCTCAAAGAGAACGTCGGCGGCCGAGTTGTCGTAACTCACCACCGAGATGTCGCCCGGGATGCTCTTCCCCATCTCGTGCAAGCGCTTGAGCAGACCGAGGGCGATGTTATCCGAGCTTGCGAACACAGCGGTAGCATCAGTTGCGAGCACCGACTCCGAGGCCTCGTAGGCACTCGGAATGTAGTACTCGCTCTCAAACTCTAAACGTGCGTCGATAGGCAAGCCAACCTCGCGCAGTGCGCGCTCATAGCCGGCAAGTCGTTTGCGACCCGTATTGGAGCGGCGTGCGTTAACCAGACAGGCAATACGGCGGTGGCCTTGCTCGATCAGATAGCGGGTGGCCATGTAGCCGCCCATCTCGTGGTCGAACATCACCTTGTCGCACTCGAGCCCCTCAATGGCACGGTCGACCATCACGGCCGGGATGGGCAGGTGGCTGACTTCTTCGCGCAGGGCACGGTCGTCGGAGAACTCGTCGCCCACGACCAGGAAGACGCCATCAACGCCGCGCGTCACCAGCTGGCGCAGCAGCTCCAGATCGTCATCGGCGCTTCCACCCGAGCTGGTAATGAAGAGCGCATAGCCATCCTCGCGGCAGCGCTTTTCCAGGCTACCGGCGAGCGAGGCAAAAAAGCGGCTCTCGATGTTAGGGACGATAAGGCCCAGCGTGCGCGACTCGCGCATGACCAAACTACGCGCAATCTGGTTAGGAACATAGTGGTTGCGCGCCGCGACCTCCTTGATGAGTTTGCGGTTTTCTTCCGAGATGCGACAGGGCCGATTATTGAGCACAAGCGAGACCGACGAGGGGGAAAGCCCCACCTCCTGGGCGATCTGCTTGAGGGTGACTTTGTTGGCCATCTCGCTCCTTCCGGGTTTACGCGCAATCTCTTGAAAGTATAGCGACTACCCCTCTACCTCGGTGATAAACACTTTACCAATCCGGTAGACGGCTGTTTTATCGCCGCCAGCGCACCAAATCCGTCCGGGTGGGGTATATTGCAATCGATTGATGACAACGACCACCAAAAGGCGGATATTCGTATGCACGAGAACGACTTTTTTAACGAGGACCTGCTGTGCGCGCTTGCTGGCGTTGCCGGCGAGGACAACGTGCTGATGAGCGAGCCCATGCGCGAGCACACCACGTTTAAGATCGGCGGCCCGGCCGACGTCTTTGTCACGCCCGATACCGAGCAGGGCCTCGTCGCCACGCTCGACACCTGTTATCGCTGCGACCTACCGCTCACCATCGTGGGCAACGGCTCCGACCTGCTCGTCGGCGACAAGGGCATCCGCGGCGTCGTCGTGGCGCTGGGCGAAGGCCTCTCCGACATTACGATCGACGGCACGCACGTCACGGCGGCAGCCGGCGCGCTGCTTTCCGATGTCGCAGCCGCGGCAGCCGAGGCCGGTCTCACCGGCATGGAGCCCATCTCGGGCATCCCCGGATCGGTCGGCGGCGCCTGCTACATGAACGCCGGTGCCTACGGTGCCTGCATGGCCGATGTGCTGGAGTCCGTGCGCGTCTACAAACCCGCTCGCCAGCTCGACGACGGCACCCGCGGCAGCGGCAATATCATCGAGTTCGATGTCGACGAGCTCAACCTGGGTTATCGAAAGAGCCGCATCGCCGATGACGGCTTTATCGTGCTTTCGGCCACCTTCAATCTCGCCCCGGGCAACGCCGCGATGATCAAGGCCGACATGGACGACTACCGCCAGCGCCGCGAGGACAAGCAGCCGCTCGACATGCCGAGCGCCGGCTCCACTTTCAAGCGCCCCGAGGGTTACTTTGCCGGCAAACTCATCATGGATGCCGGCCTGCGAGGACACGCCGTTGGCGGCGCGCAGGTAAGCGAAAAGCACTGCGGTTTTATCGTCAACGCCAACCACGCCACCGCCGCCGACGTTGACGAACTCATCCGCGACATCCAAGCCAAAGTCAAAGAGCAGTTCGACGTAGACCTAGAACCCGAAGTCCACCGAGTAGGCGAATTCCTTTAACAAAGAAGGCCCCGAAAGGGGCCTTCACCATATTTATTCAGATAACCCAGTCCGGCGTGTGGCGTATTGGATCCGAGAGGTCCGTGGCTGCCCGAAAGGCATTAGGTTGATCGCGAGTTCCGCACGAGCCGGAGAGCACTTAATGTGCTCTCCGTGCGAGCAGGACTGTCCGAGCAGGCAACCTAATGCCTTTCGGGCAGCCACGGACCAACTTACTTCAAACCACCGTTACGACAGCGCAATACCGCCGAGCCAGCCCCAACGCACGCCAGAGCCAGTGCCATAGAAGCTAATAAACGAATCGAGCGACTTCGATGTAATGGCACCCTCGTTGCTCATAACGATGCCGCCGCCAACGTAGATACCCACATGACCGTAGATAAGGCCCGGAGCACCCGTGCCGCTGTGCGAGGAATCGGCCACGATCATGCCCACCTGCAATGCCGAGCGGTCGGAGCTATAGCACCATGCGTTAAACATATCGCACGCGTTGCCGCCAAAGTAGCCAACGCCAGCGTTACGGAAGACATTGGTAACCCACGCCGCGCACCAGTTCTGACCCGGCGAAGGCGTAGAGTAGCACGCGTTGATGACGGCCTGCTGTTTGCCCGAGCCGGCATTCTGTTGCGGGGTTCCGGGCGCATACGATCCGCCACCCGAGCTTGAACCACCCGAGTAGGAATTGTTCTTGTTCGCGGCGGCGGCAGCAGCGGCGGCCTTCCTGGCAGCCTCCTCAGCCTGGGCGGCAGCGAGGATCTCGGAATCGCGCTGAGCCATGAGCTCCTTGACGTCGTCGGAAAGACCGTTCAGCACGGTCTGGACTTCTTGCTGCTTGGCCTGCATATCCTGCATCTGAGCCGTCTGCTGGTCCTTGAGCTTCTCTAAGTCGGCTTTCTGCGACTCAAGCTCGGTCTTTTGCGCATCGAGCTCTTCCTGGATGGTCTGGATATCCTCGATGGCATCGCGGTCGCTCTTGTTGATCTTCTCAACGTAATGCGCGTTGGCGACGAGTTCCTCAAACGAGCCAGAGGCCAGCAGCAGCGACAGGATGTTCGTGCCGCCGGACTTGTAGCTGGCGGCCACGCGATCGGAAAGGTCATTGCGCTTCTTCTTGAGCTCGGCCTTCTTTTCATCGATCTGGGCTTGCGTGTCGTCAATCTTGCCCTGGACATTCTCGATGTCGTTGAGGGTCTGGGCATTCTTGTTGGCCAGCGCCGCATACTCATTTGCGATGCTGTCGAGCTGGGCCTGAACCTCGTCGAGCTGGGCCTGGGCGGCATTCAGTTTATCGGTGGTTTCTTTGGAAGCCTCCGCCGCATGGGCGCGAGCGGGCAGGCCAAAAAGAACTGCCGCAGAAGCGGCGCCGAACAGGGCCTTGAGGGCAGTGCGGCGCGAGAGCTCCTGGGAAAGGATGGAATCGCTGTTTGGTGACATATGTACTCCGTTACATGCTTATTTATATGTCGCTTAACTCATACATATTAGCGTACATATGGCGCGTCCCAACGATTTCCACGAACGGCAGGAAACTGCAAGGTCAGCGGCTCGTAAGCAAATGCCAAAGATCAGGTTATGCGTACGCAAGCTCTTCTATGAGTACGTTAGCACAATCCTCTGCTTTTCCTACAGCGCACGATTTGGGCGTCCCTGCCTGCGCTATACTCCCCTGAAGAAGTGTTCCTGATTCGATAGGAGACTACATGTCCAAAGCACTCGACCCCAAAGACACCTGCGTCCTCGTTACCGGTGGCGCCGGTTTTATCGGCTCGCACACCGTCGTTCAGCTGCTCGAGGGTGGCTACCAGGTCGTCATCGTCGATGATCTCTCCAACTCCAGCGCCGTCGCCGTCGACCGCGTCAAGACCATCGTGGGCGACGAGGCCGCCAAGAACCTCACCTTCTACGAGGCCAACGTGCTCGACCGCGATGCGATGAACAAGATCTTCGATACCCATCAGATCGACCGCGTCATCCACTTCGCCGGCTTTAAGGCCGTCGGCGAGTCGGTGAGCAAGCCCGTCGAGTACTACCACAACAACATCGAGAACACCCTGGTGCTCGTCGACGTCATGCGCAACCATGGCTGCAAGTCCATCATCTTCTCAAGCTCCTCGACCGTCTACGGCGACCCGGACAACCCGCCCGTCACCGAGGAGGATCCTAAGAAGCCCGCGACCAACCCCTATGGTTGGACCAAGTGGATGATCGAGCAGATCCTTATGGACGTCCACACCGCCGACCCCGAGTGGGACGTCGTGCTGCTCCGTTACTTCAACCCCATCGGCGCTCATCCGTCGGGCCTGATCGGCGAGGACCCCAAGGGCATCCCCAACAACCTGGTGCCCTATGTCGCCCAGGTCGCCGTGGGCAAGCTCGAGGCCGTTCAGGTCTTTGGCAACGACTACCCCACCCCCGACGGCACCGGCGTGCGCGACTACATCCACGTGTGCGATCTGGCCTCTGGTCACGTTGCCGCCCTTAACTGGATGAACGGCAAGACCGGCGTCGAGATCTTTAACCTGGGCACCGGCACCGGCACCTCGGTACTCGAGGTCGTCGCCGCCTTCTCCAAGGCTTGTGGCAAGGAGCTGCCCTACGTGATCCGCGAGCGCCGCGCCGGCGACATCGCTGCCAACTGGTGCGATGCCTCCAAGGCCGAGCGCATGATGGGCTGGAAGGCCCAGTACGACATCGCGGACATGTGCCGCGATAGCTGGAACTGGCAGAGCCACAACCCCAACGGCTTCGCCGACGCCGAGTAGCAAAAACCTACATACCGCTCTTGCCCCGATCTCACGTTGTGAGGTCGGGGCTTTTTCATGGCATGCAACCATTCGCCGAAAATCGACCAACTTTTTTATCTTGCCTGTACATGTTTAAACAACATGTTTTACAATAGGCGTATCAGATCAGAACATCGGAGGCGGACTGCACATCCATCGGCAGGCCGACCCCACAACAAGAAGGTTGGTGAGCGCATTCATGGAGCGTGCAAGCGGCGTCCTCATGCCCGTCTCATCTCTGCCCGGACCATACGGAATCGGCGGCTTTGGCTGGAATGCCTACGACTTCGTCGATTTTCTCGCCTCGTGCAAACAACATTACTGGCAGATTCTGCCCCTTACGACGACCAGCTATGGCGATTCGCCCTATCAGTCGTTCTCGGCCCGCGCTGGCAACCCCAACTTTATCGACTTTGCCGAGCTTATCGAGGCAGGGTATCTGGAGCAGCGCGATATCGATGGCGTGTATCTGGGATCCGACCCCAGCAATGTCGACTACGGTGCTATCTTTGGCGGCCGCCGTCAGATTCTCGACCGCGCCGCTGAGCGCTTTGCCGCCGACAAGCCAGCCGATTTCGATGGCTTTATCCAAGCCAACGAGGACTGGCTCATCCCCTACTGTGAGTTCATGACCGTCAAAGAGGAGTGCGGTCTCAAGGCGTTTTGGGAGTGGCCCGCGGAGCTCCGCACCCGCGGCGAGGCTTCCGCCAAGGTCTGCGCCGACCATCCGGCGCGTATGCTCTACCACCAGATGACGCAGTACTTCTTCGATCGCCAGTGGAGCCGCCTCAAGGCCTATGCCAACGAGCGCGACATTCTCATCATCGGCGACCTGCCCATCTATGTCTCGCGTGACTCCGTCGAGATGTGGGCGACACCTGAGCTCTTTAAGATCGACGCCGCCGGCAATCCCGTGAGCGTCGCCGGCACGCCGCCCGACCAGTTCTCGGCCACCGGCCAGTACTGGGGCAACCCCATCTACGACTGGGACGCCATGGAGTCCGACGGCTTCTCCTGGTGGGAGGGCCGCATTCGCGCCGCCCTCGACATGTACGACGTCATCCGCCTGGATCACTTCCGCGGCTTCGAGGCCTATTGGGAGGTGCCGTTCTCCTCGCCCGATTCGTCCTACGGTTCGTGGACGCAGGGTCCCGGCCTCAAGTTCTTCAAGACGCTCGAGGAAAAGCTCGGCACGCTGCCCATCATCGCCGAGGACCTGGGCTTCCTCACCCCCGGCGTCATCGACATGCGCGACAACTCGGGCTTCCCCGGCATGAAGATCCTGCAGTTTGCCTTTGAGGGCACCAACTCGTACTACCTGCCGCATAACTACATCGCCAACACCGTCGCCTACGTGGGCACCCACGACAACGAGACGGCGCGCGGCTGGTTTGAGGGAACGGCCACCCCGCGTCAGCGCGAGCAGGCAGCCCTGTACACCCATCAGCAGGCCGGCGAGCCTATCACCGACGCACTCAACCGAACCATCGCAGCCAGCGTGAGCGACACGTGCATCTACACCATGCAGGACCTGCTCAACTTGGGCAACGAGGCGCGCATCAACACCCCTGCCACACTGGGCGGCAACTGGACCTGGCGCATGCTCGACGGCGCCATCACCCGCGAGCTCGAGCACAAACTCACCGACTGGACCGAGACCTACTTCCGCATCCCGTCGGAAGCCGAAATCGAGCTTCCTCAATAGGAGCTACCGCGCCTGACCCCTCCCCACCGTGCGGACGCGCTTGCTTTTCCCGCGCGAGGCCACCCCAATCCCCTCGCGCGGGCTTCTTATGAATTGCAGACATGAAACAACCCATCACAGGAGAAAACATGCCCCAAATTAACCTCATGGAACTCGCCGAGCAGTCTTTTGGCACCTCGCTCGAGCAGCTCGACGACCGTCGCATTTACAAGCTGCTGGTCAAACTCGTGCAGGAGCGCTCCGCCGCCCGCCCGCTCAACAACGGCAAGAAAAAGCTCTATTACATTTCCGCCGAGTTTTTGATCGGCAAGCTGCTCATCAACAATATGATCGACCTTGGCATCTATGACGAGGTTAAGGACCAGCTCACCGCCGCGGGCCACGACCTCAACAAGATCGAGGAGTTCGAGGTCGAGCCGTCGCTCGGCAACGGCGGCCTGGGCCGTCTGGCCGCATGCTTCTTGGATTCCATCGCCACGCTGGGCCTTACCGGCGACGGCGTGGGCCTCAACTACCATTACGGCCTGTTCCGCCAGCGCTTTGTCGACAACCAGCAGAAGGCCGTCCCCGACGAGTGGCTTGGCGAGCAGGACATCCTGATCGACGACGACCGCTCCTACACCGTCGAGTTCGGTGATTTTGCCGTTACTTCCAAGCTCGTCAACATCGATGTGCCCGGTTATGGCCAGCCCACCAAGAACCGCCTGCGCCTGTTTGACCTGGCAAGTGTCGACGACGGCCTGGTCCCCGGCAGCTCCATCGACTTCGACAAGACCGAGATCGCCAAGAACCTCACCTTGTTCCTCTATCCGGATGATTCCGACGAGCAGGGCCGCCTGCTTCGCATCTACCAGGAATACTTCATGGTGAGCAACGCCGCCCAGCTCCTGATCGACGAGGCCATCGAGCGCGGCAGCAACTTGCACGACCTGGCCGACCACGCCGTAGTCCAGATCAATGACACGCACCCCACCATGGTCATCCCCGAGCTCATTCGCTTGCTCACCACCAAGCACGACATCGAGTTTGACGAGGCCGTGACCATCGTGCGCTCCATGGTCGCCTACACTAACCACACGATTCTTGCCGAGGCGCTCGAGAAGTGGCCGCTCACCAGCCTGCAGAAGGTCTCCCCTGCCATCGCCGACATTATCGTCAAGCTCGACGAGGTCGCCAAGGCCGAGCACGACGACCCGCGTGTCGCCATCATCGACGAGTACGACACCGTCCACATGGCCCACATGGACATCCACTTTGGCTTCTCCATCAACGGCGTCGCCGCACTCCACACCAAGATCCTGGAGGACACCGAGCTTCATCCGTTCTACGAGATCTACCCCGAGAAGTTCTCCAACAAGACCAACGGCATCACCTTCCGCCGCTGGATCCAGGGAGCCAACCCCGCGCTCGCCAACCTGCTCGACGATGTGATAGGCACCGACTGGCGCAGCACCGGCGATCTGAGCAAACTCGCCAAGTTCGCCGACGACAAAGATGTTCTTGAGCGCCTGGCTGCCACCAAGACCGAGGCCAAGACCATCATGCGCCAGTTCATGGCGCTCGAGCAGGGTGTGACCATTCCCTCCAACGCCATCATCGATGTTCAGGTCAAGCGTATCCACGAGTACAAGCGCCAGCAGATGCTCGCGCTCTACATCATCTGGAAGTATCTCGACATCAAAAACGGCAATAAGCCTAAGCACCCCGTCACCATCATTTTTGGCGGCAAAGCGGCGCCTGCCTACACTATCGCGCAGGACATCATCCATCTGATTCTGACGCTGTCGCAGTGGATTGCAAACGACCCCGACGTGGCTCCCTACCTGCAGGTTGTCATGATCGAGAACTACAACGTCACCGCCGCCGAGCGCGTGATCCCCGCCGCTGACATCTCCGAGCAGATCAGCCTGGCCTCCAAGGAGGCGAGCGGCACCTCCAACATGAAGTTCATGCTCAACGGCGCCCTAACCCTGTGCACGCTTGACGGCGCCAACGTGGAGATTGCCGAGCTCGTGGGCGACGAGAATATCTATACCTTTGGTGCCTCGTCCAAACAGGTCGAGCAGCTCTATGCCGACGGCACCTATGACGCCGGTGTGCTCTACCGCAAGCCCGGCATTAAACTGCTGGTGGACTTCATCACCAACCCGGCCTTTATGGCGACCGGCAACGCCGAGCGCCTGCAGCGCCTGCACGATGACATTAAGGGCAAGGACTGGTTTATGGCCCTGCTCGACATCGAGGAGTACATCCAGACCAAGGAGCGCGTGTTGGCCGACTACGAGGACCAGGACGCCTGGATGCGCAAGACGCTCATCAATATCGCCAACGCCGGCACCTTCTCGTCTGACCGCACGATCTCCCAGTACAACGACGAGATTTGGCACCTGAGCTAATTTCGCTTCCCTTACCCATCCTCTTGAGAAACGGAGTCGTGGCAACACGGCTCCGTTTTTTGTGCCCGCACGTTACCCTGCGACCCAACTCGGCCAAACAATCTCGATCTGTAACAACTACTCGGTAAAAACGGTCCCAGCTGTTACAGATTGAGACATACCGGCCCCTCCCCTTGGGTTTATCTCGATCTGTAACATCTAGCAGCTGAAATTCACCTTTGGTGTTACAGATTTAGATGAAATGGTTAGCTCAGCGGAACCGTCTCGATCTGTAACATCTAACGTCCGAAATCAGCCTCACCCGTTACAGATCGAGACAAACGACCGGTCAGACAACCCCAACACAAAGAAAGGCTCCCCTCTCGCCCAGTGGACGGGAGGGGAGCCTTATATGTGACCGCGGCAAAAGGATGGCAATACCGCAGTCGCCCAAAGGGAGGGCCTGGATGCACCGGGCCTAGATAAGGTTCTTGCCAGAGACCTTATCGAAGAGGTGGGTCGCGTTCTTCTCGAACTTGAACCAGATGGTGTCGCCAGCCTTGAGCGCGCCCTTGGCCTCGAGGTCGACGACGGGGATAATCAGGACAAACTGGCCGTCGGGAGCGGTCACGTGGACATGCTCGGTCGAGCCCATGAGCTCGGTCACCTCGACGGTACCCTGGAGCGCGCCCTCCTCGCCCTTGTCGGCAAGCAGGATCTGCTCGGGACGCACGCCGGCCGTAATCTCCTTCACGTCGCCGCCGTCCCAGTTGAGGGCAAGCTGAGCGCAAGTCTCGGGGGCGAGCGCCACGTTCATATCCTCGGTCCTGACGGTAAAGCCGTTGCCCGAGCGCACCAGCTGGGCATCGAAGAAGTTCATCTGCGGCACGCCGATGAAGCCGGCGACGAAGATGTTCGCGGGATGGTTGAAGACCTCCTGCGGCGTGGCGATCTGCTGGACGACGCCGTCCTTCATGACCACGATACGGTCGCCAAGGGTCATAGCCTCGGTCTGGTCGTGAGTAACATAAATGAACGTGCCCTTGATCTCGTGGCGCAGCTTAATGAGCTCGGCACGCATCTGGTTACGAAGCTTGGCGTCCAGGTTGGACAGCGGCTCGTCCATCAGGAAGACCTTGGGGTCACGCACGATGGCGCGGCCGATAGCGACACGCTGGCGCTGGCCGCCGGAGAGCGCCTTGGGCTTACGGTCGAGGTACTCGGTAATGCCCAGAATCTCGGCAGCAGAGCGAACCTTGCGGTCGATCTCGTCCTTGGGAACCTTCTTGAGCTCGAGCGTAAATGCCATGTTCTCGTACACCGTCATATTGGGGTACAGAGCGTAGCTCTGGAACACCATGGCGATGTCGCGGTCCTTGGGCGCCACGTCGTTGACACGCTTGCCGTCGATGAGCACATCGCCCGAGGTAATGTCCTCCAGGCCGGCGATCATGCGCATCGTCGTGGACTTACCGCAGCCAGAGGGGCCAACGAGGACGACGAACTCCTGGTCGTGAACGGTGAGGTTGAAGTCCTCTACAGCGAGCACACCGTCCTCGGTAACCTTGAGGTTGTGCTTCTTCTCCTCGGTCTTCTTCTTTTTGCCAAAGAAGCCCTTCTTTTTTGACTCGTTGTTGGGATACACCTTCTGAACATGTTTGAGAACGATCTCGGCCATGTCTCTACCTTTCGATATGCGGCGCCGCGCTGAGGGGCGCCGCCAAAACTTGCAAAACAGTTACGGCATCAGCCCTTGACGGCACCTGCCACCACACCGTCGATGATGTACTTCTGACAGAGGATGTACATGATAACGATGGGGATAACGACCATCATGATGCAGGCCATCATGGGGCCGAGCTCGACGTGGCCGTAGCCGCCGCGGAAGTACTGGATCAAGATAGGAATGGTCTTGTACTTGGTGGAGTCGAGCGTAAGGTAGGGCAGCAGATAGTCGTTCCAGACCCACATGGTCTCGAGGATGCCGACCGAAAGATAGGTGGGCTTCATGATGGGAAGGACGATCTTAAAGAACACCTGGACCGGGTTGCAGCCATCAATCATGGCCGCCTCCTCGATCTCGAGCGGGATGTTCTTTACAAAACCGGCGAACATAAAGACCGCCAGGCCCGCGCCAAAGCCCAGATAGATAAAGCAGATGTTGAACGGCGTGTTAAAGCCGATGCGGTCCGCCAAATTGGACAGCGTGAACATGAGCATCTGGAACGGCACGACCATCGAGAACACGAACAGGTAATAGAAGAAGTTCGAGATCTTGTTGTTGACACGAACCACGTACCAAGCGCACATGGAGCAGCACACCAAGATCAGCACGACCGACGTGACCGTGATGATGAGCGAGTACATAAATGCCGAGGCAAAGCCCTGCTCGTTAAGGGCGTGCATGTAGCTTGCGAGGCCGTTGAACGTCTCGGGCGTGAGCAGATCGAATGCCGTGGTGGTGCTGATTGCGGTCGCTTTCTTAAAAGAATTAAGCGCAATCATGAACACGGGGTAGATCCACGCGAGCGACAGGATCGTAAAGAAAATCGAGAGCGCGCGGTTGATAACCTTATCGCGTTTCATTACTGCTGCACCTCCTTGGACCTCGTGGCCTTAAGCTGAATCATGGAGATGGCTACGACCAGGATGCAGAAGATAACCGCCTTGGCCTGACCGATGCCCTGCCATGCGATACCGGCACGCGAATAGAACGTGTTGTAGATGTTCAGGGCGAGCATCTCGGTGGAGTGCGCGGGGGCGCCGCCGGTAAGGGCGAGGTTCTGGTCGAACAGCTTAAAGCCGTTGGTGATGGACAGGAACAGACAGATGGTGATAGTCGGCATCAGGTTAGGGATCTTAACCTTCCAAAACGTCTGCCATGCCGTGGCACCGTCGACCTTGGCGGCCTCGATGTAGTCGGACGGAATGGACTGCAGACCAGCGATATAGATGATCATCATGTAGCCGACCTGCTGCCACAGGGTCAGGATGATAAGGCCCCAGAAGCCAGCAGCAGAGTTAAGAGCGATGAGCTGGGCGCCCACGTTGGAGAGCAGGCAGTTGATCAGAATCTGCCAAATGTAGCCCAGCACGATGCCGCCGATCAGGTTAGGCATAAAGAAGATCGTACGGAAGATGTTGGTGCCTTTGAGCGCCTTGCGGGTGAGCGCCTGCGCAATGGCCAGGGCGATCACGTTGATGAGCACCGTCGACAGGAAGGCAAACGCCACGGTAAAGAAGAACGACGTGGAGAACTGCGGATCGGACAGCGCGCGCACGTAGTTCTCGATACCGACAAAGTGCGCGTTACTAATGATAATAAACTGGCAGAACGAGAGATAGAAGCCCTGGATAAAAGGGATCACGAACCCGATCATAAACGCCAGGCACGTGGGCAGCATAAAGAGCGGCCACCAGCGCTTGAGTGCTTTGCCCATAAAAGGGTCCTTTCAATATGCAGGGGGCGGGCAAACCAACGTCTGCCCGCCCCCTGTCGCTAATCAGATAGCTTGGGCAGCAACTGCTTACTCGGAAGCGGCCTTCTCGGTCTTCCAGCCATCGACGAAGGCGTTCTTGACGCCGTCCCACTTGCTGTTATCGGCAGCGTAGGCAATCAGAGCCTGCTTGAGGTTCTTCTTCCACTCCTCAGAGGGGATGTAGACGAAATCCCAAGCGACGGTCTTCTTGCCGTCCTTGGCCATGGCAACGGCCTGCTGCGAGAAGACGTTGGTGGTCTCCTTGGCGCTCTTGAACGGAGCGGTCAGACCCATCTTGTCGGCGATGATGCTGGTCGGGGTGTCAGCGGTGACGCACCAATACATGAAGTCCTCGGTGGCCTTCTGGGCATCCTCGGAAGCCTGGGAACTGACGCACCAGTAGTTCTCGCCGCCGGAGCACAGGCCCTGGTTCTCCTCGCCGTCAACACCGATGTAGATCGGCATCATGCCAATCTGATCGTCGGTCATGCCGGCCTTGACGAGGTCAGAGTAGGCCCAAGAGCCGTTCTGGTAGAAGACGGCCTTGCCGGTTGCGAACTCGTTGGTGGCGTCGTCGCCGGTCTTGGAAGCAAGCTGCGAAGGATCGCAGGTGGAGTCGGTGATGTACAGGTCGAAGATCTGCTTGTAGTTGTCGAGGAACTCACCCTTGATCTCGTCGTCCTCCTGGTTGTGCTCCTTCTCAAACTCGTAGTAGAGCGGCATGTTGGCAAGGTGGGTGGTGTAGCGCCAGCTGGAGGAGTCGTCCATGCCGGCGGAAGTGAAGGCACCCTCGACACCAAGCTCGTCCTTGCGGGCCTGGATGTCATCGGCACAAGCCTTCAGCTTGTCGAAGGAGTTGATGTCCTCGGCCTTGTAGCCAGCCTTCTCGAGCAGCTGCTTGTTGTAGATGATGCCGAAGCTCTCCTGGACCCAGTCGATGCACACATCCTTGCCGTCGGACTGCAGAGCCAGGGAGTCGTCAATGAGCTCACCGCGGAGCTTGGTATCGGACAGGTCGGCGCAGTAATCCTTCCAGTTCTTAAGACCGGTGGGGCCGTTGACCTGGAACAGGGTCGGAGCGGAGCTCTTGGACATCTCGGACTTAAGCTTCTCCTCGTAGGTGTTGGAAGCGGCGGTCACGATCTTGACCTCGACGCCCTTCTCCTTCTTATAGGCCTTGGCGATCTCCTTCCACTCCTTGTCGACCTCGGGCTTGAATTGGAGGAAGTAGACCTCGGCAGCGTCACCAGAAGCAGAGGAGCCGGAGCCGGCAGAACCACCGCAACCCACGAGGCCCAGACCAAGAACTGCAGCCGCGGAACCAGCAAAGCCCAGGAACTGCCTTCTGCTCATTTCGTTCTTCATTACAATCCACCCTTTCACACCGTGGCGGCACCCTTTGCCGCCGCCTTCGGAGATTGGCTCGGGGACTTTGCCCCTTTTGCTGATTTGAACGATACGCTATTTGGCTAGTTGTTTGAACAAGTATTACTAGAGCGGTAGAAAAACTTCGGTGAACGGTAATTTCAACTTGATACTTGACAAGTTTTGTATAAACAATTATTTGTTATCTAATGCAGAGAAAACGCCCGGTCAAGCCGATGTACCGTCGGTTTGACCGGGCGTTTTCTCTTTGAGGCCATGAGTCTCGTCAGGCTGCGAGCTAGCCGGCTATCGCTTGGAATTGACGCGGTAATGGAAGATCTCGGGGTGTGTGCGAGTGTGCGTCACCTCAAACAAGATGCCATCCGAGGTGTACGACTGACTCTCCATGACGGCAACGCAGTTGTATTTGCCGAGGTCAAGATAGCTGCAGTCCTCATCGTTGGCGAGCTCGACACTCACCGTACGACGGCTCGCCATCACTTTGACACCGCGCTTGTGCTCCAGATAGCCGTAAATAGAATCTGCCGCGATCTCGGGAGTCAGGCCCTTGGCGATCGACGCCAAAAAATAGCCATGGTCCACTTGGCGCGCGTTGCCGTTGAGGCTTCGGACACGCACTACGCGAATCAACTCCTCGCCCACCTTAAAGCCCAGGTGACGAGAGAGTTGCTCGGTGCAAACCAGATGTTCGAAAGACTTAACGTCCGTCGATGCAACGGCATTGTTGCGCTTTGCAAACTCGCCAAACGACTCAACCTCTTCGAGTGCGCCCAACATGTCGGTTTCGCCCTTAAGCCAAATAACGCGCACGCCCTTGCCGTGTATGGGCTGCACAAACATCCCGTCGGCCAGCATGCTCAAAGCGCGGCGGACGGTATTGCGCGTGCAGCCAAATTCCGCGGTCAGCTCGGCTTCGGTTGGCAGCATCTCCTGAAACGCATAGGTCCCATTAATGATGCGCGAGCGTATTTCTCGGTAGATTCCTTCGTATATCGCTTTTGGCATTGTTTCACCTCTACATTATTCATTTCCGGCTAGGCACGATAGCATTTCTTAAAGTTGTTTAAACCGAATATCGGTAAAGCGACAGGATTTAACCGTTGACGGTTTCTGTCATGCCCAAATCGGTTTCGCTCAAAACTGCCGGTACGACAATCGTCTGGTCCTCTACAATGAATCCATTGTTTAAACGTTTCCCCACGCGCAACGCGCCTCGATATTCGGAAGGCAGAACATGCTGCAAAAAATCCAACGCTTTGGCGGGGCAATGTTCGCGCCCGCCATGCTGTTTTCTATATCAGGCCTCATGGTCGGCGTCTCCGCTCTCGCAACGACTGCGGACATCGTCGGCGATCTCGCCGTATACGGAACCCCTTGGTACGTTTTTTGGACCATCATCCAGCGCGGCTCGTGGACGGTCTTTAAACGCCTCCCGCTCCTTTTTGCCGTAGCGCTGCCCATCGGTCTTGCCCAAAAACAACCGGCTCGTTGCTGTCTCGAGGCTCTCGTCGCCTATTTTGCCTACTGCTTCTTTTTGAGCGAGATCATTAAGCTGAGCGGAGACAACCTTGGACTTGAGTACCCGTCATCTTTGACCTCCGCCAGCGGTATCACCGTCATCGACGGCATCAAGACGCTCGACACCGGCATTATCGGCCCGCTGGCGGTATCGGCAACCGTCGTTGCCATCCATGACCGCTTCTACGATGCCAAGGTTCCCGATTGGCTCGGCACCTTCTCGGGCTCCTCGCTGGTCTACCTCATCAGCTTTTTTGCCGTGTTTGCCCTTGCTGCTATCTCGGCCGCCATCGTGCCCTACGTATACGATGTAACCGATACGCTGCGTCACGCGCTTGCAGGCGTCGGTCCCTTTGGCGTGGGCATCTTTGTCTTTTTAGAACGAGCACTCGAGCCCTTTGGCCTGCACCACCTGCTCTACATGCCGATCTACTACGACAACCTGGTCATTAACGACGGCATCTACGCCACGTGGAGCAGTTTGCTCCCCATCCTCTCCCATAGCACGCGCCCCCTTAATGAGCTTGCACCGTGGGCCGGTTTTACCGCCACCGGCTGGGTCAAGCTCTTTGGCCTTCCTGCCATCGCAGCTGCGTTCTACTCCACCGCAAAACCCGAGCGCCGCGCCGGCCTCAGGGTCATCCTTGTTCCCGCCATCATCGCCTCGGTGGTTTGCGGCGTTACCGAGCCACTCGAGTTTCTCTTTATGTTCACCCACCCCGGGCTCTTTTTGCTCTACGCCGTCTTATCGTCTTGCCTTGCCACAACCATGAATCTCTTTGGCATCGTCGGCATCTTCTCGGGCGGCCTGATGGAGATGGCAGCCTTCAACTTTATTCCGCTCATGCGCACGCATGCCGGTGCCTATCTTTTGGCGCTCGGTATCGGCCTTGCCTTTAGCCTCATCTTTTTTGTTAGTTTTCGAGCACTCATCTTGGTCTATGACCTTAAGACACCGGGCCGCGAGGATCATGTTGCCAATCGCGCGGCAATCGATTGTTTAACGGGAAGCGACTTTGCCAAAGAGCAATCCCCCAATGACGAGGTCGATAGTCGATCCGATCAAGATCACGTCCTCGCTGAGCGGGTAATTCAGCTTTTAGGTGGCGTTGGCAATATCGTGGGCGCAACCAACTGCGCCACGCGCCTGCGCGTCGAGGTCGCAGACCCTTCCATCGTTGCAGATAACGCGTCGTTTGTCGCGGTGGGCGCCAAGGGCCTCATCATTACGGGCAAGACCGCCCAGGTGGTCATCGGCATCTCCGTTCCCCGCGTTAAAGAGCATTTTGACCAGATCATGGGCCTCGAGCCGGAATTTGTGCCCACCACCTCGGCCTCCCCTGCCGCCAGCGCAGCCCATAAGCGCGGCGATATTTGCTTCTTCGATATCGACGGAACGCTCGCCTGGCAAGACCCCAGGCTCGCCCAAGACCTTCCCGAAGACGAGCGGGACCTCTCCCCCTATCCCAACGAGGCGGTTTCGCAGGCAATCCGCGAGTTTGTCGCCAACGGCAACATGGCCTTTATCTGCACGGGACGTACCCTCAGCTGCATCCACCCCAAACTTCTTGAGCTGCCTTGGACCGGCATCGTCTGTCTTGCGGGCGGTTACGCCGAGATCAACGGACACGCAATTCGCGATCTGTCGATGACGCCCAGTATGCTGCAGCGTCTTGCCCCCTACCTTGAGCAATCGGGCGAGGTCATCCGCTTTGAGGGCCTCAACGGCGTCGTGCGCATGAGTGCCGATGCGCCCGATGCTCCCGGATACGCGCGCACCCTGGGCGACGCAGTCACGCAGCTGCAACATTACAGTGTCTACAAGATCTTGATGTCTACATCGCTCGCCAACCACATCGCTCAAGATAAGGCACTTGAGCCGCTGCTGTGCTTTAACGAGCTCGAACTCGAGGTAACCGAAATCTCGCCCCGCGAATGCACGAAGCGCGGGGGCATCCAGTCTGTACTCGACGCCCTCGACCCCCACCACGGAACCGTATACGGCATTGGCGACGCCAGCAATGACGTCTCGCTGATGAACGCCGTCGATGTCGGTATCGCCATGGGCAATGCGCCGGACTATCTCAAGGATAAGGCCGATTACGTGACCGACACCGTCGATCACGACGGTGTCGTTGCGGCGCTCGAGCATTTTAGGCTGATTTAGGCACACTCCATCAAACGCACGCCCGTTGTCCTAAATCGCCAAAACTGCCGCGCCAAACGCCCTGATGTGGCAATATGTTGTCTGCATATTGCATCAATGCAACCTCAGAAAGAATGCGAGAACCCGTGTCCAGTCCGTTTACCAGCTTTTTAGCCCAGCACTTTGACCAGATTAACGACTATCTGGCCACGTTCTTTGACGGACAGGCGACCTCTACCGATATCGAGCGCTACCTGTACGCGCCGCTCTCGGCTTTTACGGCCAACGCCGGCAAGCGCCACCGCCCGCTTATCTGCATGCTCGCCGCAACCGCAGTGGGCGGTAGCTTTGAGAGCGCCCGCAGTGCCGCGGCAGCCATCGAACATTTCCAGTCGGGCGCGTTGATCCACGACGACATCGCCGACAACGGACAGCTTCGTCGAGGCAAGCCCTGCATGCACCTTACCGAGGGCACGGGCCTTGCTATCAATTGTGGCGACCTGGCGCTCACCATGGTCACCAAAACGGTTCTCGACGACCCCACGCTGGAGTCCGACGTGAAGCTGCGCGTGCTCCACGAGCTTACCGAGATGATCGTCCGCACCATCGAGGGTCAAGCGCTCGACCTGGGTTGGGTCCGTGACGGGCGCTTTGATATTTCGGTTGATGACTACCTGGACATGGCGACGCACAAGACCGCGTTTTACAGCGGAGCCACGCCGCTTGCCACCGGAGCCATTATCGGCGGCGGCAGCGATGAGCAAATCGAAGCGCTGCGCGCCTTTGGCCTGCACACGGGCCTTGCCTTTCAGATTCAGGACGACCTGCTCAACCTTGTCGGCACTAAGGAAGCCGCCAACAAGGACTTCCGCACCGACATCACCGAGGGCAAGCGCACGCTTGTCGCCGTACACGCCCTCTCTGATGAGCGCCACCACGACGAGGTCGAGGCGATTCTTTCCTCAGGCACCGATGACCCCGCGCAGCTCGCACGCGCCGTGGAGATCTTCCAGGAGACCGACTCCATCGATTACGCCCACACTTACGCGCTCGACCTGACCGCTAAGGCCAAAGCGGCCATCGAGAACGTTGAGCTTGATCCGCACGCACGCGAGCTGTTCCTCTCCATGGCAGATTTCTTTGTGGAGCGCCTTAACTAACGGGGGTTATAAAACCTGTCAGCAGCGTATTTAGGCACAACTTGCTACACTGTTGAGTGCATGTTTATGCATCCCTTTGCGTTGTCTATCCGACAGACGCTCAAATAGTACGAATGGTACGCCGAAAGGGGTTCGTTCATGGAACCTATTACAACGGGCATGCAAGGAGCAGCCGTCGAGGACGTGCAGTCTCGTCTCCTGCAGCTCGGCTACACGATTGATGCCGCCGAAGTCACCGACAAGTACTTTGGAGCCACCACTGAGCAGGCCGTCAGCACCTTCAGGCTCGACAGCGGCCTTGCTGCCGGTCATGCCGTCGATATCCCCTGTTGGAGCGCCCTTGTAGACGCTTCGTATAAGCTGGGCGACCGCACACTCTATCTGCGCATGCCCAATTTCCATGGCGCCGATGTGCAGGCCCTGCAGCGCGCTCTCAACGTTTTGGGCTTTGCCTGTGGCGAAGACGACGGCTACTTTGGTCCGCATACCGAGGCCGCCCTGCAGCAGTTCCAGGAAAATGTCGGCCTGTTTGCCGACGGCATGGCCTTCCAGGACACCTACGCCTACATCAACCGCCTGCACCATGTGTGGGAGGGCAAGCCCTCGGTCACCGAAGCCGAGTCCCGCATCGGTTTTGCTCGCGCCGCCAACGTGCTCGAGCGCTTCCAGATTGCCGTCATTGGCGAGGACCCCATCGCACGCAGTGTTGCGTCGCGCATGTGGAATATCGCCACGGCAACGACCGACAACAGCGGCATGATGCTCTGCGACTCCGAGGTCCCAACCGACGTTGACCTGGTGCTCGAGATCGCAAGCGACGAGCTGCCCGCCGACGCCGCACCGCGCGCCACGATTGCCCTCGCCGAGTGCCACAACCTGGCCCAGCGCATCCGCACTGCCAATGTCGCCGCGCAGCAGAAGCCGGCTCGCATTCGCATTGAGCTCACGGGCATGACGCGCTACAACGGCACCTTCACGGCCAGCGACGCGCAGACACTCGCCGTACGCCTGCTCGATGGCGTTTGCGATGCCCTCGCAGATTAGGTAAACTAAACGAGTTGCTTTTGGGCAACACCACACATTGGGACGTAGTTCAACGGTAGAACTCCGGTTTTTGGTGCCGGCTGTTGGGGGTTCGAATCCCTCCGTCCCAGCCATTAAAATTGAGCGCCCTGAGCCCATAACGGCCCAGGGCGCTTTCTTGTGGGCAAGCGGAGGGATTCGAACCCGCAAGGGTGCGAAGCCGAGGAAACGCGAAGCGTTTTCCAGCGCAGCACGCAAGGAGCGAAGCGACGCAGCGGGGCGCGGCCGCCGAAAAGGCGGACGCGGAATCCCTCCGTCCCACAGCCGGCACTTGGGGACGTTCCTAAAGTGCCGGCACTAAAGGAACGTCTCCAAGTGCCGGCCTCCCAAAAATCTACCTTTAAAAGACAGGCGCCCCAGGCCCATAAGGACCAAGAGCGCCTTTCATCTAGAAAATATCAGCCCAGTTCCGAAAAGCGAGCCGCATGCAACAACCAGGTAACCACAGGCCCCGGGAGAGCGGGGACACCGGCTTAGGTTTATCGCGAGTTCCGCACGAACAGGAGGCCACTTAATGTGGCCTCCGTCGTGAGCAGGACTGTAGAGCAGGAAACCTAAGCCGGTGTCCCCGCTCTCCCGGGGCCGAACGCCCTAGTTGTTGAGCATGCGGTCGAAGCTTCCCGAGTCGCCATCCCGATAGTCTGCGGTCATCAGAATCTCCTGCGGAATGCGCCCACCTTCACGTAGCACGTTGCGAAACTGTACGCGCGTAACCATGGGCAGATCCTTGATCGTCGCTGCCAGGTTCTGCGGCACACCCTGGTTGGCAGCCGCGGGTTCGCACTCTCCGCCGGCCTTCACGCGACGCTTATGCTCGGCGAGCATAGCGCGATACATGCCGGCATGCAGGCGAATCTCAACCACATTGGCATTGCGAGTCTGCTCGACGATGCGCGCGCCCTCGCGATCGATATCGCCCACGTAGTAGACGTAGTTAAAGCGATAGTCAATCTCGGCCAGATAATCGTCCAGGGCATGCGAGACGCTCGCCTTGCATCCGCCGCCAAAAATCACGCCGCCCACCTTGATGCCAAAGAGCTTGGCGTGCTTGCGGCCACGCAGCAGCTTGACGATCTCGTCGTAAGTGTCCAGGTTCTCGACCATAATGAACGGCTTGTCGGCTCCCAGCGTAAAGAAGCCCGTAAAGTGCACGGGGCGATTGGGGGCGACCTTGATCGCCTGCATGCTAATGCCCTTTTCGGTCATACGTCTGATCAGGCGCTCACCGTGCTTGCCGTCAAAAGCCTTCTCGTCGTTAAAGATCTGGTAGGCACGCTGGCGGCGCGAGGCAACCGGCGTATCGGCACCTCGGTTCTGCTCGATCCAAGCCTGGATGATTGCGATTTCCTCGGCAATCTTGCGGTTGGACATCTCGTTGTGCTGAGTGCGCTGCGGAGCCTTTTTGCCGTCCTTGCCCTCGACCTTTACGATCTGTGTCTGCTGCTCCTTGATCTTAGAGAGCGCCGTAGGCGTAGGGACAACTTTGAGCAGCTGCCTGCCTAAAACGCGGGCAAGGGCAAACGCCGAGACCTCGCCGTGGACTGCCGACTTGGGCTGCTGGGCAGCGGTATCTGCTGCGGTAGACTCCGGCTTCTTCTGAGACTTGCGCTTAGAATCGCCTTGGACATTGCGCTCACGTTTCGAAGTAGACACCTGCTTCTGCGAACGCTCGGGCTTGCCCTCCTTCGCCGGCTGACGCTTGGGCTGCTCCATCGGAGCGTCCACCTTCGCATCTTCGTCGCGCGGCGCTACATTCTCGGCGGCATCCTGAGCGTTAGAGCCGCGACCGCCACGATGACGACGGCGGCGAGGCTTGCTCGAAGTACCCTCCCCCGTCTGTTCAACCGCAGGCTGCTGGCCCTGAGTCTCCGTATCGGACGCAGTCTGCTCATCAACAGGCTTCTGTTCACGGACTTCCGACTCGGCAGGCTTCACGGCCTTCTCGGCCCGCACCTCCGGAACCTGACTAACCTTCTCCTGACGCTTTACGGGATACGCGCGACCTGCAAAGCCGCGACCGGGACGACACGAGTCTGAGGCCTTCTTGGCCGGCTTCTCGGAATCGTCCGCAGCCTCGGCAGCCTCTTCGGCATCGCGCACAACGTCCTGCTGCGCAGCCTTAAAGTGAGCACCGCGACGACGCTTGGGCTCCTGAGGCTCAGCGGACTTTTGCTCTTTCACGGGCTCCTGCGGCTCGGCGACAGGCTCGTTCTCAACAACCTCGGTAACGGCCCCATCCTTTTGAGCCACAGCACGACGGAAGCGTTCCTGTTGGGCGCGGCGCTGAGCATCACGCTTTCCGCCTCCGCCAAAACCGCCTCGACCCGCCTTGGCGGTAAAGGCACGCACGACATGCTCATCGAGCAACTCGTCAGTATCGATATGCTCACGCGGGGCATCTGCTTCCGCAGCAGGCACCTCAGCGGAATCCTCGACAGGCTGTTCCTGGGCATCATGAATCTCAGCATTGATGGTATAGAACGCCGGGCGGCCGTTAATGCCGCTGCCCTCGATCTTGGTCACGATCTTTGCCGCGATAAGCTCATCGCGCATCGCCTTGGTATCGCACTCCTTATCCACGGAGCGGAAAATCTGTGCCAGCGCGCTCGACTTAATCTTGAGCGCCTTGCGGCAGAGCAGGTCGTAGGCAACCAGCTTGGCACGCTCGGCAGAAAGCGACGTCTGGCTGCTCAGACGCTCAGCCAGGGCATCGACATTATTTTGGTTATCGGAATATACCGTCTTGGCCACGGGGCCCCTTTCATATGCACACATATACGTCCATATGGTACAACGCGCGCCCTTATCCATGCAAAACACCTGCGAGAACACTCGAGCGTCACCCGCTTTTGCATGAAAAAAAGACCGAGCCCGCGAAGTCGCGGACCCGGTCTTTCCGAGTCATATAGATGTGGCGTTCAACTCGTCAGGTCGACTAAGCCTTGGCGGCCTCGGCGTCGGCAGGAGCCTCAGCGGCAGCGGCGCGGCCATACTCGGCCTTGCCCATCTCGGACCACTCGGGTTCCTCGTCGGGCATGGAGCCAGCCTCCTTGCCGAAGAACTCCTTGAGGCAGTTAACGGCAACGATGAGGCCCAGGACCATCAGCAGGACGGCGAAGACAAGCTGCAGGCCCTTGGTGGCGGCGACGGAGACGGCGGCCGTGGTGGCGGTAGCCGGGATGGTGCCGAAGAAGCCGTAAGCCTGGACAGCGGCCATGCAGCCCATGGCGCTCTGGACCAGCGAGGTGAAGGTGCAGCAGAGCAGGAAGGCGACGGGCACATAGAGCATCCAGCCCTTGCGGCCGGTGCACTTGCAGAACACGGCGAGGGTGATCATGGTCATGCCGCCGAGCAGCTGGTTGGAAGCACCAAAGAGCGGCCAGATGTTGGCATAGCCACCAAAAGCGAGGGCGAGACCGGGAAGCAGGGTAACGACCGTGGCGAACCAGGGGTTGCCGAGGACCTTCATGTAGCCGGCCTTGGACTCGATGGCCAGGGCATCGTTGGTCTGGGCAAAGAACTCGGAGAACGAAGTGCGGGCGATGCGGGCGACGGCGTCGAGCGAGGTCAGGGCCAGAGCGGAGACGTTCATGGTCATAAAGACGGTAGCGAGCGTGCCGTCAACACCGAAGGCCTGCATACCGCGGGAGATGCCAGCGGCGAAGATCTGGAACGGGGTGGAAGCGACACCGGCGTTGAGGGCGCCGGTACCGGCGGTGTTCATGTCGGAGAACATGATGCCGGCGACGATGATGGCAAGGATGCCGACGAAGGACTCGACGATCATGGCGCCGTAACCGACCTTGACGGCGTCCTGCTCCTTCTCGACCTGCTTAGAAGAGGTGCCCGAAGATACGAGGCTGTGGAAACCGGAGAGAGCACCGCAAGCGACGGAGACGAACAGGACCGGGAACATCATGCCGGAGGCAGTGGAGAAGCCGGTGAAGACCGGAGCGGTGATAGTGGCCTGACCGTTGACGCCCAGGACGACGATGCCGAGGACAGCGCAGACGATCATGACGATCATCATGATGGAAGTGAGGTAGTCACGCGGGGTCTTGAGCATCTGGATGGGCATAGCGCCAGCGAAGACCAGGTAGACCATGACGACGGCGAACCACTGGAACTTATCCAGGTAGACCGGGAACTGCATACCGACGGCGAACATGAGAACCATGAGGACCACGCCGGTGACGAACTCGGCAGCGCCGGTGAGGTTGAACTTCTTCTGGGCCCAACCAAAGGCGATAGCGACGAAGGTGAACAGGATGGAGATGGTACCAGCGCAGCCGGCGGCATAGGACTTGGTGAAGTCGATGGCACCGGTAGCAGCACCAGAAGCGTCAACGGCCGGGGTGAACATGAACGTCTTGCAGACCATGTCGGTGAAGGCGGCGATGACGATGATGCAGAACAGCCAGCAGAACAGCAGGAACAGGCGACGGCCGGTCTTGCCGATGTACTTCTCGATGAGCTGAGCGAGCGACTTGCCGTTGTTCTTCATCGAGGCGTACAGGGCACCAAAGTCGTGGACGGCACCAAAGAAGATGCCGCCGACGAGGACCCAGAGCACGACGGGCAGCCAGCCAAAGGCCATGGCGACGATCGTACCCGTAACAGGACCAGCACCGCAGATCGAGCTGAACTGGTGCGAGAACGCGGTGAAGGCGGAGACGGGCGAGAAACTGTTGCCGTCCTTCATGCGCTTGGCCGGCGTGAGGGCCTCTTTGTCGACGCCCCACTTGTTGGCCAGCCAGCGGCCGTAGCCCAGATAGCCGCAGGCGAGCACCGCCGCGGCCACAACCATGAGCAAAACTCCGTTCATTACATTTCCTCCTCTAAAAAGAATTTCCTAGACATAAAAAATGAGGGCCGTCGGTTGCGCTCGACGGCCCTCATCTTCATCAGCCGCCCGTTATCGTACGGGCTAGCTGTATGTGCTAACCCGCATCAGATAATTACTACGCTGATAATGTTTAGCTGATGCGTGAACATGTCTAAGAAATCCTCTTCAATCATGATGCGAACGATCCGTGCGTGTTCACATCCCCCAGTGGTTGAAAAGGAGTATGAAACTTTAGTTACCTAAAGTCAACGCAAATATGTAATGAATTTTCAACTTTTTTCGAATTTCTCGGTATAAAACGCCACTGACCTCGGACTTTACCCGACAAAAGTTTTTGCATGAGAGATGCCCCTGAGAGCCGCGGGAGCCGGGCGGCGCATATGAACTTTCCTGCTCTACAGTCCTGCGCAAGACGGAAAGCACATTAAGTGCTTTCCTTTG
>UQIP01000029.1:0-26119 GCA_900541005.1 uncultured Collinsella sp.
GTGGTAGCCCGTACCAGATTCGAACTGGTGATCTCCGCCTTGAGAGGGCGGCGTCCTAAACCGCTAGACGAACGGGCCACATGACATCTGCACTGCCGTGCTGCGAGGTAATATATTACGGGACAAAAAACGTCAGCGCAAGAAGAAATTCCAAATTGCCGAAAAATTGTCGGCAGGTTATGGAACACGCAGGTAAACTAGGTAGCTAATTCAAGTTGAGATGGACCAAAAAAGCTTCGCGATCGTTGGGGATGTTGTCTTCGATCACGGCGTCGAGGGCGGAGTTGAGAAGCTGCCCCAGTTCCGGCCCGGGCTTGACTCCAGCACGGATCAGGTCGCCGCCGTTGATGGCGAGCATCTTGAGCGTATAGGGCTCCCCCGCCCTCAGCAGCTCGTGCGCCATCGCGCGCATCTCCTCAATCGTCTCAACGTAATAGAAGCACGACGGGGCCTTGCCAAGTGTGTCGGCACGCTTAAGGTCCATGAGCTCGTCAATCAGGCGGGCCGTGTCGACGCCCTCACCCGAAAGCGCGCGCATCATATTGAGCAGACAGGAGCGCTCGGGGCGCAGCGGCTTGTCATGGTATTTGATGAGCAGGCACACGTCGCGCACCAAGTCGTGCGAGAGCGCCAGGCGATCCATAATGACGCGCGCCTTCTTGGCGCCGAGCTCGGGATGACCGTAGAAGTGTCCGCTACCGGCATGGTCGACCGTGAAGCACTCGGGCTTGGACACATCGTGCAAAAACGCCGCCCACATAAGGCTCGACGAGGGCGCGACGCCGTCACACAGCGCGAGCTCCCCCGCCACCGTCAGCACACGGGCGATATGCACGTAGACGTTAAACGCATGATAGACACTGCGCTGATCAAACCCGCGACCCGCAGCCAACTCGGGCACGGCGGCGCAGATGAGCTCGGGATAGCGGAGCATCGCGTCTCCCCCATGACCGGTCGAAAGAATGCCCTCGAGCTCAATACCCACACGCTCACGCGCCACGGCATCGAGCAGCGGCGCGCACTCGGCAAGCGCACGCTTGGTCTCGGGCTCAATCATAAAGTCCAGACGGCAGGCGAAGCGCACCGCACGCAGCATGCGCAGGGCGTCCTCGTTAAAGCGACGCTTGGGATCGCCGACAGCGCGAATCAGCTTGCGCTCCAAGTCACCCTGGCCGTCGTAGCGGTCGACAAGCCCGCGCTCGGGATGCCAGGCCATGGCGTTGACGGTAAAGTCGCGGCGCGCCAGATCGTCCTCGAGCGAGGCGGCGCGCTCGACGCTCTGAGGATGGCGCCCATCGGTATAGAAGCCATCCAGACGGTACGTGGTGACCTCGATACGCTCGCCATCGGAAATAGCCGTGATTCCGCCAAATTTAATGCCCGACTCCACAACCACGATGCCGGCGGCCTCAAGCGCCGCCTTGGACTCCTGCCACAGGCCGCTACAGCACATATCAACATCGTGGCTGGGGCACCCCATCAGGGCGTCGCGCACCCAACCGCCCACGTACCAAGCCTCAAGACCAGCCGCCTCAAGCGCGCGCAGGACGCGTAGGGACGCATCGGACGGTTGCGTACCGTTGAGCGAAACATTGCACATGCCTATGGCCTCCTGCACTTGTGAGCGTTAATCGATGGTTCTCAAGAAGTCTAACAAGAAACGAGAAAGCGCGCACACGCAATCGCGTCGTTGATTAGATAAAACGAGACAGCAGACACCACATATGTTCAGCGCGCAAAAAACACCCGCCTTGGTAATCAAAAGCGGGTGTTCGGCAACGATGTATCGATGCGGCTAGCAGACCTGGCGAACCTCGATGTGCTTCTTATATTCGTCCACCTTGGCAAAATCGCCCAAACCGGGGCACTCGACCACGTTGGCGCCGGTGGCCATCGACAGGCGCAGGGCATCCTCGACGCGCTCGGGGGCGTCATGCCACACGGACAGGAAGGCAGCGAGCGAGGAATCGCCGGCACACACCGTCGACAGCAGCTTGACGTCGAAGGTGCGGTTAGCAAACCAGATGTGCTTGCCGTTGGAGAAGTACGCACCGGCGCCGCCGAGGGTCAGCAGCACGTTCTTGGCGCCCTTGGCATGAAGCTCAGCCATAGCGCCCTTGACGGACTCATCGTCGCCACCGCTCACCTTAATGCCAAAGATATCGAGCAACTCGTCGTCATTGGGCTTGATCAGCAGCGGCTCCATGGCAATGAGATCTGCCAGCTGATGGCTCGAGATGTCGAGAACGAACTCGGCGCCCTTGGCCTTGACGCGGCGCAGAACCTCGGCCAGGAAGCCCTCGGAAGTGTTGGGAGGCAGCGAGCCACTGATTACCAGGCAGGTCATGTCATCGAGCGAATCGATGAGCTCAAACATCTCCTGCTCATTGGCCTCGTTGATGGCGGCACCGGCGTTGACCATGTTGTACTCGGTGTCGGGGCCGGCATTGAGGAAGACGTTGACGCGCGTGATGCCGTCGGTCCACACGGGCTTGACGGGCACGCCCAGGGCCTCGGCGCCCTTGACGATGAACTCGCCCGAGAAGCCAGCGAAGAAGCCCAGGATCGTGGTGTCGACACCGTAGTGGTCAAGCGTAAACGAGACGTTGAGGCCCTTGCCGTTGGGCGTATAGACGGCGTTGCGAGTACGCGTGACGGTGTTGGCAGCAAGGCCGTCGCAGGCGATGTTGTAGTCAATGGCGGGATTTGCAGTGAGCGTGTAAATCATGAATGTTCCTTTCACGAAGCAACGTGTTAATGAAAGTATATTCCACGCATCGGTAAAAGGCTAGGACAACTCGGTGAACGGTGTGGAAGCGATGAAGTACGGCGGGACACCTCTCCCCCGTGGCGGAACAAAAAGGCGCCCCAGCCGAAACCGGGGCGCCGCATGCGCACGAATATGTCGCGTTTCGATTACTGACGATCGAGCTTGCGGACAGCAACGCGCTTGCTGTACTCATCGACGTGACCGAAGTCGCCGATGCCGACGGACTCGGCAACGTTGGCGCCGGTGGCCATAGCGAGCTTCATGGCCTCCTCGACGTTGTCGCGATCCCTGTACCACTTGTGCAGGAACGCAGCGAGGGTGCAGTCGCCGGCGCAGACGGAAGAGACCAGCTTGATGTTGAACTCACGCTTGGCGTACCAGATGTCCTCGCCGTTGGAGAAGTAAGCGTCGCCGCGGCTACCACGGGTGAGCAGCACGTTCTGAACGCCAGCGTCGTGAGCCATCTTCATGGCAACGCGGACCTCGTCGTCGGTGTCGACCGGCACGCCGAAGATGGCCTTCATCTCGTGATGGTTCGGCTTGATGAGCAGAGGCTTCTTGTGAGCGAGCTCCTTGAGCTTGTCGGAGGACAGGTCCAGGACGACGTCGGCGCCACGAGCCTGAGCGTGCTCCATGACCTGAGCCAGGAAGTCAGGCGTAGCTTTGGGAGGCACGGAGCCGGAAACGATCAGGCACTCGAGATCGCCCGCGGTGTCCAGGATGTTGTAGAGCTCCTCCTGGTGCTGCGGCGTGATCGGAGCACCCGGGTTCAGGATGCCGTACTCATGCTGGCCATCGTTGACGTAGGTGTTAATGCGCGTGATACCGTCGGTCCAGACCGGGCGGCAAAGGCAACCCAGGTTCATGACCTCCTCGACGATGAACTTGCCCGTGAAGCCAGCGAAGAAGCCGAGCGCGACGGTGTCGACGCCCATCTTCTTAAAGGCGAAGGACACGTCGAGGCCCTTGCCGTTAGCCGTGTAGCTGGCCGAGCCGGTGCGGACGTTCTCGTCGGGCTCGAGCGGAGAGCTCGAAACCGTCATGTCGACAGCCGGGTTAGCGGTTAGCGTGTAGAACATTTACAGTACCCCCTGTATATATGAGGGCCGCGTGGCCGGCCCATTCCAACCACGCGGTTACCTCTGATACCAAATTAGCGAGCTGCGGACTCGAGCAGTGCCTTGACCTCGGCAGCGGTGTTGCAGGCGAGCGCCTTCTCGGCGAGCTCGTCGCACTCGGCCTTGGTCCACTGGCTGATGGTCTTGCGGGCGCGCAGGATGGACGGAGCGCTCATCGAGAACTCCTCCAGGCCCCAGCTGATCAGCAGCGGCTCGAGCAGCGGATCGGCAGCGGCCTCGCCGCACATACCGACCATGATGCCGGCCTTCACGCCGCTCTCGATGATGTTCTTGAGCGAGCGGAGCACGGCGGGATAGTACACCTGGTACAGGTTGGAGATGGTGTCGTTGCCACGGTCGGCGCACATGGTGTAGCCGATCAGGTCGTTGGTGCCGATGGAGAAGAAGTCGGCGACCTCGGCAAGACGGTCTGCGAGCAGCGAGGCGGCAGGTGTCTCGACCATAATGCCGACCTCGATGTTCTCGTTGAATTTGCGACCCTCTTCGGTCAGCTCGGCCTTGCACTGCTCGACGAGCTCCTTGACAGCCAAGACCTCCTCGACGCAGGTGACGAGCGGGATCATGATCTTGACGTCACCGAAGGCGCTAGCGCGCAGCAGAGCGCGGAGCTGGACCTTGTACTGGTCGGGATTGGCCAGGCAGTAACGCACGGCACGGAAGCCCATGAAGGGGTTGTCTTCCTTGACCATGTGCAGATACGGAATCTCCTTGTCGCCACCCACATCGAGCGTGCGGATGATGACCGGAGCACCCTTGAGCGCGCTGGCGACCTTACGGTAGGCGTTGAACTGCTCCTCCTCGGAAGGAAGCTCAGCAGAGTCCATGAACAGGAACTCGGAGCGGAACAGACCGATGGCCTCGGCGTCGTGATCGAGCGCGTTAGGCACGTCATCGGGGTTACCGATGTTGCAGGCGATGATCTTCTTGATGCCATCGGCAGTCACGGACGGCTTGCCACGGAAGGCCTCGAGGGCTGCCTTCTCGGCAGCGAAGGCCTCGGCCTTGGCGGTGTAGGCAGCAAGCGTCTCCTCGTCGGGATCGGCCTCGACGATACCCTTGCCACCGTCGACGACAACAGTCATACCGTTGCGCAGAGCGGTGCAGCTGTTGGAAACCGAAAGGACAGCCGGGATCTCGAGGGCGCGCGCAATGATCGCGGAGTGCGACGTGCGGCCACCGGTCTCGGTGACGATACCGGCAACGTGGGCCTTATCGATCGTGGCGGTCATGGACGGCGTGAGGTCGTGCACGACAACGACAGTGTTCTCGGGCAGGACGGAGAGGTCGACGACCTCCTTGCCCAGCAGCTCAGCCAGAATACCGGTGCGGATGTCGGCGATGTCGGCCGCACGCAGACGGAACATCTCGTCGTCCATGGACAGGAACATGTTCTCGAACATGGTCGAGGTGTCCATGAGCGCCTGCTCGGCGCAGGTACCGCCGTCAATGGCGGCGTTGATGGCGTCGGTCATCCCCGGGTCCTGAGCCAGGACAATGTGTCCGCTCATGATCTCGGCCTCGGCCTCGCCCACCGTCTCCTTCATGTGGTCGGCCTGAGCCTGGGTCTTCTCGCAGAAGACCGAAAGAGCGGACTGATAGCGCTCCTTCTCTGCTGCCGAATCAGCAACCTCGTGCGGCTCAAACGTCAAGTCGGGATCGACGGCGACCATGACGGTGCCGATACCGATGCCCTCGGAAGCGTTGACTCCCTGATACATTCCCATTCCTCTCTCCGTGTCATGTGATAAAGCGTTTTGCCATATCCATGACAAAAGAGCGCAGCTACCTTACAACAGGTCACTGCGCCCCCAAATATGAACTTAGTTGTTCAACATGCGACCCGTTTGAGTTCTACTCGCCAAGACCGCTCTTGATGAGCTCGATGGCAGCAGCCAGAGCCTCGGCCTCGTCAGCGCCGTCGCACTTGACCTCGACCTCGGTGCCGCAGGGGATACCAGCAGCCATGAGGGCCATCGGGGACTTGCCGTTGACCTCCTTCTCGGGGGTAACGACCGTCACGTCACAGGCATACTTGCCCATGGTGGAGGCGAACAGACCAGCCGGACGCATGTGCAGACCCTGAGGATTAACGAGGGTAGCCTTCTCAGAAACCATAGTTGACTCCTTTTTGTGTTTAACCCCTGTCATACATGTGGCAGGAGTCAGATTCACGACGTTGTTTATATTAACTCACATCAAACGGTTTTTCATTGTGTTTCAGACGAATTATTGGACAGATGTGTTTGTCGTCCGCTTGCTCGCCGGGCGGGGCGATTAAGTTTGCTGCTCTACAGTCCTGCGCAAGACGGAAAGCACATTAAGTGCTCTTCGGCTCGTGCGGAACTCGCGATAAATCTCACAGGCCGCGCACGGGCCCCTGTGGGCGAGCAAGCTGCGGAAACCCAGTCGGACCAGAGTAATGTCGGCTGAAAGGAATTCTGGCTGATAACCTGTTCGCGACAAAGACTCGATAGGCAGCCCCCCCTCTATGCCCTTTTATAAACTGCGGTGAAATAGGGATTGAATTTGGGGTTGAATCGTTTAAACAGTCCCTATTTCACCACAACTTATGGGAGGGATAGAAAAAGGGCGGAGGCCCTGGAGAGGGACTCCGCCTTATATACAGGGGGCGATGGTATTCGCGTGTTGCGGGATTAGACCAGGCGGGCGTTGATCGTCTTGGCGATCTCGGCGGCGTCGGTGGAACCCTTGACAGTGGCACGGAAGTCCTCGTCCATGAGCGCCTCGGCGACCTTGGACAGGATCTTGAGGTGCGTGGTGCCGGCCTGTGCACCCGGGATAAGCAGAGCGATAGCCACATTGACGGGAGCGCCGTCCATGGTGTCCCAACCGGTCACACCGGACTCGTCCTTGACGACGATGACGGCAGCCTCGGTAATGGCGTCGGACTTGGCATGCGGGATGGCGAAGCCCTCCATCATGCCCGTGGTGCCCTCGGCCTCGCGGGCCAGGAAGGCGTTCATCACGGCGTCGGCGTCGCTTGCGATACCGGCCTTGACGGCCTGGTTGGAAACGAAACTCAGAGCCTCGTCACGAGAAGCGAAGTCCTCGGCGACAAAGACATTCTCGACCTTCACGAAGTCGGCAGCCTCGGCCTTGGGGGCCTCGACGGCAGCGGCCTCGGGGGCCTCAACCGGCTTGGCTGCAGGAGCGGCCTTCTGGTTCTTCTCGAAGTCGTACTTCTTGAAGGCCACGAACAGGATGCCACCGACCACAGCACCGATGAGGATCGCGAGGACCCACAGCGGACCGTTCTCGACAACGGGCAGGACCAGGAAGCCACCGTGAGGCGCCGGATCGTGAACGTTGAACATAATGGTCAGGATCGAAGCGATAGAGGAACCGAGCATCATGATGGGCATGACGGGCCAGATGTTCTTGGTCATGAACGGAATGGCGCCCTCGGTGATGTGGGTGCAACCAAGGATGAGGTTGACGACACCGGCGTCGTGATCCTCCTGGCTGAAGTACTTCTTACCGACAACGACGGCAAAGGTGGTGATCAGCGGCGGAACGATGCAGGCGGCGGAGACGGCAGCCATGAAGTTGGTGCCGAAGTTATAGGTATCGGTGCCAACACCGGCGGCCAGAGCCTCGGTGAGCATAGCGGTACCGGTGACGTAAGCAGCCTTGTTGACCGGGCCGCCCATGTCAAAGGCGCACATGCAGCCAATGGCAAGACCCAGGACAACGGCGCCAGAGGCGGACAGGCCCTTGAGGAAGTCCATCATGGCGGTGTTGATGGCAGCCATGGGGCCGGAAATACCGAGCATGACCAGGCCGACGATAGCCGTCGAGAACAGCGGGTACAGGAAGATAGCCTTAAGGCCGTCCAGGTTCTTGGGCAGACCGGCAAAGACCTTCTCGAGCAGCAGGATGACATAGCCGGCGAGGAAGCCGCCGACGATGCCGCCCAGGAAGCCGAAGCCCACGCCGGCGCCACCGGCGTCGATCATGCCAGTCTCGGCGTTAACAGGCAGGCCCTGGATGGCGATCATACCGGCAACAAAGCCGGGGACGAGCGCCGGGCGCTTGCCGATGGATTCGGCGATGTAGGCGGAAAGCACCGGAACCATAAGGTTCATGGCGATGCCGCCGATGATCTTGAGCATCGCAGCAAAGCTGTTGTAGTCAGACGCCGTCGAATCGAAGGACGTAATGCCCCACAGGAATGAAACGGCGGTCAGGACACCACCGGCAACGACGAAGACCAGCATATGGCTGACGCCGTTCATGAGGTGCTTATAGATGACGTGGCCGATGGACTCCTTCTCCTCGACTTCGTCCTCGACATCGGCAGCGGCTGCAACCGTGCTGTCGCCCTTGGCGGCGAGCGCGCGGTCAATCAGCTTGCCGGCGGCCTCAACGGACAGGGCCTTGGAAACGCCAACGGAAACCATGGGCTTGCCGGCGAAACGCTCAGCCTGGACATCCTTATCGGCTGCGACGACAACGGCCTTGGCACCAGCGATCTCACTCTTGGTGAGCTCGTTCTCGACACCGACCTGGCCATGAGTCTCAACCTTAATGGTCAGACCGCGCTCGGCAGCTGCCTTCTCCAGCGCCTCCTTAGCCATGAAGGTGTGCGCAATGCCGGTCGGGCAACCGGTGGCGGCGATGATGTCAAACTTAGCCATGTGTCCCTCCTTCTTGAGTACAGCGCCCGCGGGCGCTCCCCTACACGCGCTTCGATGCGCGTTTTTCCACAACTGAAAGATACCAACCTACCGTCCGCGTGAGAAGAGACAAGGTGCAATTCTCCGGTGAAAGGTTCTTTCATAACCGTAAACGGTAGGTGAAAGTTTACCATCAACAATTGAAACGGCAAGGTGTATCTTGTAATTGGAAATGCCCGTATACTATGGCATTGCAAATCAAATTAGATTTTCATGCCAACCAGGAGCCATCCATGACCGATAGTAGCAAGAGCGCACTTTCCCTCATTAGCACCCACCAGGGATACAGCGAGTCCGAGCAGCGCATTGTCGACTATATATTGGAGCACCAGTCCGAGGCGCCGCGCCTCACGGCAGCTCAGCTCTCGCGAGCCGCCGCCACGTCAGAGGCGACCGTTTCGCGCTTCTGCCGCAAGCTGGGCTTTGGTAGCTTCCGCAGCTTTCAGTTTTCGTTGGCGAGGGATTTGGAAAGCCAGCGCAACGAGGGCCTGACTGACGAGGTCTCGCTCGACAATATGGAGCAGAGCCTCAAGAACATCTTGGCTGCCAAGGTGAGTGAGCTTAATGCGACCATCGACGGGATCGACCACGATACGCTGGCGGCTGTTGTGCATGCCCTTAAGCATGCAGGGGTTATTGAGTTTGCGGCTGTGGGCAATACCAACGCGGTCGCGCTCGATGCGACGTTTAAGTTTTCGCAGCTGGGCCTGCGCTGCATGGCGAGCACCATTAGCGAGACATCAATCGGCTTTGCGCTTACGTTGCGCCCGGGTGACGTTATCGTGCTAATCTCAAACTCTGGCAAATCGCGCCGACTGAATCGCATGGCAAAAGCGGCTCGCGACTGCGGCGCAACCGTGGTCGTCATCAGCAGCGATAGCAAGTCTCCACTTGCGCGCCTCGCCGACTACACCTTTAATACCGTCAATCACGAAGCGTTGCTGACAACGGGTGACTTCGCGTTCTCCAAGATCAGCGCCACGATGATCATCGAAGTCATCTACAACTTCCTGCTGCCCGAGATTAAAGACGCGCGTGAGCATATCAGCTACTACGAGGAGCTCATCCAGCCGGATAAGGTCGTTGAGTAGGTTTTGCAGGGTTCGCTGGCTACCTGGCACAAAACTATGCCGGTTTACTACGATGAAACAGGAATATACGACCACATTGCGTTTTAAAAGAAAACCGCAGGCGTTCTACCTGCGGTTTTCTTTTTGCAATTATTCCTGTGCTCGAGCTATGCCGATTCATCGTAGTAAACCGGCATAGTTTTCTAACAGTCGGGCCAGACAAGCAAGCGGCGGGACAACAATTACCGATATCCCCCCCCAACACCGCCGGCTCATTCTAGCCTCGTGCTTCTTCAAGCATCTGCTTGGCATGCGCCAAGCTCGCCTCCGATTGATCGCCGCTCAACATACGGGCGATCTCGGCGGTACGCGCTTCGCCGGTTACCTCGTCCAAATGCGTCTGGGGAACATCGCCCGGTTCCTTGCTGACGACATAATGCTTGTCGGCCATGACGGCAACCTGCGCCAAGTGGGTTACGACAATCACCTGATGCGTAGCGGCGAGATCTGTCAGCACGCCCGCAAGTGCACGCGCCGTGGAGCCACCGACACCAGCATCGACCTCGTCAAACACCAACGTATCAACACCGTCCGCGTTACCGAGGACAACCTTGCTTGCCAGCATGACGCGGCTGAGCTCGCCGCCCGACGCAATGCGGCGAAGGGGACGTGGCGTCAAGCCGGCACCGCTGCGGTATAGCAGCTCGTAGCTCGAAGGACCAACGGGCGTCCACTCAGCACGGGGAAGATCGCGCGACTCCCAGACGAGCTCGGCACTACCCATCTCCAAGCGCGCCATCTGGCGGCCAACCTCGTGGCAGAAGCGCGGGGCCGCCGTATTGCGAGCGCGCTTAAGTGCCTTGGCAGCGGCAAACAACTCGCGCTCAGCGCTCCCGAGTGCCTCACGCGCCTTTTTGATCTGCTCATCGCCATCATCGACCAGGGACAGCAGCTCTTGCGAGCGATCGCGCATAGCAAAAACATCGTCCATGGTGGGACCCCACTGACGCAACAGGCCCTTGAGGTCGGAATACCGCTCACGCATGCGAGCGAGCTCGCGCGGGTCGAAGGCGACGCCATCGCGATAGGCACGAAGCTCGTTCGCGCAATCCTCAAGGGAGATGCAGGCATCCGAAAGTGCATCGGCAATGTCACCCAGTTTGCGATCGACGGTAGCCATACGGGAAAGTTCTGCCACGGCGCTGTTCACGGCATCGAGCGCTCCCCCTTCGGCGGCAAGCGATGCATGGGCATCGTTAGCCGTGGCAACCAGTACCTCGGCATGTTCGGAGCGCGGCAGCAGTTCCTCGAGTTCCTCATACTCGCCCGGCTTGGGGTCGACCTCGCCGATGCGCTCGAGGGCAAAGCGCGCCTCCTCGACGCGGCTCCCCTGCGCACGCGAGGCCTCTTCGACACGTCGAACCTCCTTGGCGGCAGCGCGCGATGCCTTAAAGCAGGCGCGGTACGCATCCAGCGCCTCGAGCGCAGAGCGTCCCGCCCACGCATCGACCATCGCAACGTGATGCACCGGATCGAGTAAGCGCTGGTGCTCGTGCTGGCCGCACAGATCCATCATCACACCGACGCGCTCCGAAAGCTCGCGCACACTGGCGATGCGGCCGTCAATCTTCACGCGGCTGCGGCCCTCGGCAGAAAGGCTGCGCTGGACCGTGAAGCCCTCCGTGTCGTGCGGCCCGTCAAAGAGTCGCGCCTCGACGCTCGCCAGCGCCTCACCCTCGCGCACCGTCGAGGAATCCGCGCGCTCGCCCAAAATAAGTTTGAGGGCCGAGAGCAGCGCGGTCTTGCCGGCACCGGTCTCGCCGGTCAGGACAGTCAGGCCGGCACTCGGCACCAACGTCGCCTCGCGAATGAGTGCAATGTTAGAAACCTGCAGCTCATCGATCATGACGCACTCCGTAGAACACACGGCTCACCGAGTTATAGAAGCTCTCGGGGCCGTAATCCAGCAGCAGCACATCACCGGGACCGCGACGCACAGCCACGCTCTCGACCGTGCCATCGCAGGTAATAAACTGTCCATCGATGGCGATCGCCGGCACGCTCGGGCGATCATCGGACATAAAGATTTCGACGACATCACTCGGCGAAGTCAAGAAGGCACGGGCCTGAATGGTGTGCGGCGCAATGGGTACGCAGACCATGCCCGTATAGTCGGGGCTCACGATGGGGCCACCGGCACTGAGCGCGTAACCCGTAGAACCAGTCGCCGTGGACACGACCACGCCGTCACCACGCAGTCGATCGATATGGTGGCCCGACACCGTGATGTCAAACTCGACCATATCGGACAGGGGGCCGCGCGTAAGCGCCATGTCGTTGAGGGCGAAGGTGCGCACGACATCCTTCGTACCGTCTTCGCGCACGGACACGATATCCGCGGCGATGGTAGCGCGACGGCTCACATGCAGCTCGCCGGACAGGGCGTCGCTCACGACCTGCAGAATGTCGCGCTCCTCGGGACTCGCAGCCGTCAAAAAGCCCAGGTGACCATAGGAAAGACCGAGGATAGGAATCTCGCGATGGTTGAGGATGCGGGCAGCGCGCAGCAACGTACCGTCCCCGCCGAGCGTAATGACCAGATCGGAGCCATCAATATCAGGCGTGCTTTGAATCTTCGATCGCTGGTCGGCAGCCCATGCGACTTCATAGCCCTGGCGCGTCAGCCAAAGCTCGAGCATCAGGCCGCTCTCGACCGCCTCTTGCTTGTAGTAATTGGGAACCAGAAAGACCTTCATAGCGTTGCAGCTTTCTCGCTCAAAACCGATACCTGGGATTGCAGCTCGTCTTGCGAGCGGTCGCCGGGTTCAAATCTCGTGCCGTACACGAAAAACTCAACGTTGCCCTTGGCACCATGAATGGGTGACACGCACACATCGACCGGGAACAGGCCCTTGGCAGCAAAGAGTTCAACCGCCGCCACGAGTGTATCGCGGCGCACGGCGGGCTCGGTCACAATGCCGCCCTCGCCCACCAGCGCCGCCGGAGCCTCAAACTGCGGCTTTACGAGCGTGCAGAATGCACCCGTAGGAGCCAGGCACGCCAGTACCGCATCGATAATGTTCGCGATGCTGGTAAACGAGACATCACACACAGCCAGGTCGATGGCGCCGGCATAGCCAAGCTCAGGCAGCTGCGTCACGTTTGTGCGCTCATGCAGCGTCACGCGATCGTCCTGACGCAACGACCAATCGAACTGGGCGCGACCCACGTCCACCGAGACAACGGTCGCAGCTCCGCGCTTGAGCAGGCAATCGGTAAAGCCGCCGGTAGAGCAGCCCACATCCAGACAGGCAAGGCCCGTCGGATTGATACCAAACGCATCAAGCGCGCCTTCGAGCTTAAGACCGCCGCGACCAACATATGGAATGCGACCCTTCATGTGCAACGGCAGACCCGGGGTCACCTTAAGGCCCGGCGAAGTCAAGCGCTCGCCGCCACTCGAGACCAAGCCGGCCATAAGAGTGCGAAGGGCATCCGCGCGATCGGCGCAGATGCCCTGTGAAATCAGTTCGTCATCAAGACGCACGCGTTTCATGAATGCCATCAACCATTCGTATCCGGAGATGCGGCCTAGCTATCCTGGGATTCGTTTGCCGCATCCTCATCGTATTCCTGCTCGAGCTTGTCGGCCTCACGCGGCGTCAACTCAAACTTGTCGACCATATCGACCGCGCGGGAGCCCAGCTCAATCGCTTCGTCAAACAGATCGAGTGAACGCTCCAAGGACGTATCCTTGGAGCGAACGGTAGCGATTATCTGGTCCAGACGGTCCGAGATCTCGTCGAAGTTGCGGACGGAACCCTCTGGCATGGCTACTCCTCGACGGAGTCGACAACAGCCTCGGCGGCGTCCGCATCCTCGGCCAGCACGCCAGCCTCAGCCTGGGCAACCGCAACCTTGGCGGCAGCCTCGGCAGCCTGTGCCTCCTCACGAGCGCGATCTTCGGCCAGCAGCTCTTGATACAGGTCCTCGCCCGGCAGCTCCTCGCTGCGAGCGATCTTGCCCAGCACGCCGTTGACGAACGACGCGGACTGGTCGGTGCCATAGGCCTTGGCAAGCTCGACGGCCTCGTTGATTACGATGGCGTCCGAGACCTCCTCGTCGGTGAGGAAACGCATCTCGTAAACGGCGATACGCAGCAGATTGCGGTCGGCGCCGGGCATGCGCATAAGATCCCAGTTCTTGGCAACGGAGCGCAGAGCGCAGTCGATGCGATCGATATGCTCATAGGCACCGCGGCACAGCTCCAGCGCATAGGGATCGAGGGGACCCTTCGAGATCAGGAAATCACCCTCGAGGACGCGCTCGAGCGGGCTGTCCGTGGCCTCGGCCTGGAACAGCAGCTGCAGCGCCTGACTGCGGGCAAGCGTACGCCCGCGATAAACCTTAAGGCTCAAAGGTTACTCCTTGGGGAAAACGAGACCGTCGATGCAAACGTCAACGCGCTCGACCTCGACGCCCACCTGAGCATCGATGGCGGCGACCACGGCGGCGCGAACGGCCTCGGCGAGTTTCTTGAACGGATAGCCAAAGAACACCACGACACGCACGGTGAGTGCGAGCTTGTCGCCAACGACCTCGGCCTCGACCGCCGGCTCGGAAGCCGGGGCCTTGGACGAAAGCATCATGGAGACAAGGTTGGTGGCAAGGTCCTTGACGCCAACGGAGGCGATGCCCTCGACATCCGACACGGCGCGCGAGACGATGGCGGTCAGAACATCGGGCGAAATGCCGATGCCGTCAATCTTGATTTCCTGGGGCATGAGTCCTCCTAGAAGAGTTGGTTGCTAGACGCGGGAGACGAACTTGCCGTCGCGGGTGTCAACCTTGATGACCTCACCCTCGTTGAGGTACATGGGGACCTGGATGACAGCGCCGGTGTCGATCGTGGCCGGCTTGGTGGAACCCTGGACGGTGTCGCCCTTAAAGCCCGGGTCGGTCTGGACGATGGTGGTCTCGATGAACATCGGCGGGGTCACGCCCATAAGCTCATCGTCGGCGAAGAGCAGCTGGCAGATGTCGTTCTCGCGCAGCCACTTGGAGTTCTCGCCCACCATGTCCTCGGGAACGGGAACCTGCTCATAGGACTCGTTGTCCATGAAGATGTAGTCGGTGCCATCGTTGTAGAGGTACTGGAACTCACGGGTGGTGAGCATGACGCTCTCGAACTTGGTGCCGGCGTTGCAGGTGTTCTCGACGACGCGGCCGCTCTTGATGTCGCGGGTCTTGTAGCGCACAAACGCGCCGCCCTTGCCCGGCTTGACATGCTGGAACTCGACGATGGTGTAGACCTTGTCCTTGATGCGGAGACCGAGGCCGTTCTTGAAGTCGGCGGTAGAAATGGTAGGCATAGCGACCTTTCTTGTTATGGGCAGAACGCACAAGCGTCCAAATTACATACGACCGAAATTATACACTTGCAGACGGCGCCTGCAGCGAGCGCATAAAAAGAGAACGCGGGGCGTCCGAATTGCTCCGGACGCCCCGCCCCAAAAATCTATCGAAATGGTCTAGCAATCGATGACGTACAGGTCGTGCGGGGTCTTGGTGAAGGGCTCATATCCGTTCTCGGTGACGACGCCGTAGTCCTCCAGGCGCACGCCGCCCACACCGGGCAGGTAGACGCCGGGCTCCATGGTAATAACCGAGCCGACCTCAATGATGTTCTTGCTACGGTTGAAGTTGGGCAGCTCGTGAATGTCGATGCCCACGCCGTGGCCCAAACCATGGTTGTAGTAATCGCCATAGCCGGCATCGCCGATGATCTTCTTGGAGAGCTTGAAGATGTCGTTGCCCTCGACGCCCGGATGAATGGCGGCGACGCACTCCTCGTGCGTACGGCGCACGAGCGCGTACAGGTCAAGCTGCTCCTGCGTGGGCTCGCCCATCACAACAGTGCGTGTCATGTCGGAGCGGTAATCACAGTAGCCCGCGCCGTAGTCCATCAGGACGAAGTCGCCCTTCTCGATCACGCGATCGCTCGGCACGGCATGCGGGTTGGCGGTGTTGGGACCGCTCGCCACGATGGAGCCAAAAGCCAAGCTGTCGGCGCCGTTGGCGAACATAAAGTTCTCGAGCTCGTTGCGAACCTGCTTCTCGGTCATGCCGGGCTTAATAAAGCCGAGCATGTGCTGGAAGGCGGCGTCGGTGATCGACTGCGCATGGCGCATGAGCTCAATCTCCTCGGCGTCCTTGATGGCGCGCATCTTACGGATGTCGTCATGCATCAGCGGCAGCATGCAGGCGACGGAACGATCCTCCAGGCCACGTTGGATGCCCTGGTAGAAGTTAATCTGCATGTCATCCTCGACAGCGCAGACGCGGCACCTATTGGCCGCGATCTTGCCGGCGACCCAGCCGGGAATGGTGCCCTCGTCCATGTCGTAGACCCAGGGGCTGCCGGCGGGCGTGTTCTCCTCAAAGCTGTTGAGGTAGCGCGAGTCGGTGTGGAACAGGCACTGGTCAGCCGTAATAAACGCAGCGTGCGGGAACTCGAAGGTGTAGTCGAAGACGCCCTTCACGCCCGTAAGCCAACGAAGGTTGGCCTCGTCGCGCACCACGATGGCGTCGTAGCCACGCTCGGCCATCAGGGCACGGACACGCTCGATACGACCGGCAGGACCGGCAGCAAACTCAGACATGCAGATTCCTTTCTTGTTGTCTCTATATAGACGGAACGGGTCTCAACCGAACGACGGAATCGCATGCGATCCGCAACCGATTGAAAACCCGCCCCTCAACATGATACGAAAGACGATGGAAGTCAATAAATCTTAGAGAAGTTCTTTGCGAGAAGCCAAGTAGGCATGAGCATGGCGCTCAAGAACCTCGTCCTCGACGCTCGTTAGACGAATGGCGCCGAGTGCCGCGGGCAGCGGCAACATACTGCGGTTCGAGCGGGCGAACTGCTGCCTGCGGAACTCCTCGATAAACGCGGTGGGCTCCAGGTCGAAGGCAAGTTCCTCGATGCCAAAGTCCTCCAGGCAGTCATCGACCTCAAAGACGTAATCGATATCAAAGTCGCAGGCATCATGTGCTAGGCGCGCCTCAAAGCGCATGCCCTCGGATAACAGCTGATAGGCAGGGACCTGCGAAGCGGCATCGCCTAAGCAGGCGCGCAGGGTACGCTCCCCCGTCTTGCCAAAATCGAGCGCATGGCGAGCGCTCGGGTTCGTGGCCATCAGTACGTCCTTACGGGCAGTCTGAGACCATTGAACGGCATTGACGAGCGCGACCTCCTCGCCCGCGAGAATCTCGGGGACGGTCTCAGTAAACTGATTCCAGCGGGACTTACTGCTCGAAAGCATGGTGCCAACAAGCACCACAAAGCCGAGCTTGAGGTCCTCGGGGTCCTCCTCGCGAACAAGGTCGAGGTCACACACGACCAAGCCCGGTTCGGGACGGAACGCGATAGCGGGAAGCGCATTGGCAGACGAGGCGACGAGCGGTTTCATGGTCGTCGCGACCGTAAGCATGGCGTCGAAGGTCGTCGGCAACAGCGCGCACTCGGTTCGGCCGCACCACTGGTTGGCGCACCAGCTAACAACCGAGCAGGTTGCGGCATCGCCAACGGCGACAACCAGATCGTCGCAGGTAACGGCGTTGGCAGACAGGGCGCCAAAGATAGCATCAGCATCGGCCAGCGTGGCACCAGCAGGCGAAACCTCGAGGACTAGCGGCGACACGGCAAAACCGGCGTCGACCAGCGCATGCTCGACGACCTCACCAAAACGCTCTGACGTGGCGGTGTTCCAAACGACCATCGCGCGCTTAGGCTTGCCCACGGCCGAGGCAAACATGCGCGACAGTTCATCGAACGCACCCAATCCGACACGGACATCGACGCTGCGGTTTTGGAAATTGATCAGTTGACGGCGAATCATAGCAGCCCACGCTCCAAAAGCATCTCGGCACAAAGGTAGGAAACGTCCTCGAAGGACTTGTTGCGAATATCAAGGGTAAGGTCGGCGGCCTGGCGATACAGCGGACGGCGATGCTCAAACAGGCGCGCAGCATGCTCGGGCGAACGGAAATCGGGGCGCGTGTCGGACCGACGAATCTGTCGAATCGAATCCTCGAAGTCGCCCTCGAGGTACACGCACGTACCCATTTCGTGCATCAGTTCAATATTCACCGGCGTTTCGACGATACCGCCCCCGCACGAAACCAACAGGCTGCGCTCGCTTTGGAGCGAACGGAGCGCCGAGGTCTCGAGCTCGCGAAAACGATCCTCGCCCTCGGTCTCAAAAATCTCGGTTACCGACTTGCCGCAACGGCGCACGACCAGACGGTCGGTATCGATAAAACGCCGCTTGAACATGGTGCCCACGTTGCGCGCAAGCGTCGACTTGCCCGCGCCCAAAAAGCCGATAAAGAAGATATGGTCGCAGCCGTGTTTGATGTGCTGGGACATGACGAGACCTATTCCTCGCAAGGAAGGTCGCGCAGGGCCCGGCGCTCAAAGATACGGAAGATCTGCGTATACCACAGGTCCTGCGTCGCCTGCGGCTTTACCAGGATGGTATCGACGCCGGCGAAGTTGCCGCTCCACACGTCCGTGTAGAGCTGATCACCGATCAGCACCGCCTCGTCAGCCGTGGCGCCGAGGCGCTTAAGACCCGCCTTGAGGGCAAACGGCGCCGGCTTCATGGCATGGCTGATGGCCTCGAGTCCCAGCTCGCGTGCTGATGCCATGACCTGGTCGCGATGCCAGTTGTTGGACACCATGCACAGCTTAAAGCCTTTGGCGCGGGCGGTATCGAGCCAAGCGGAAACCGCGGCGGGAACCTGCTCGGTGTCGCGCGGCACCAGGGTGTTATCGCGATCGAGCAGAATGGCGCGTTTGCCGTCGGCCCAAAGGGTATCAAGGTCGATGCGATCGACCGAGGCAACGTAACGTTTGGGGCTAAAAATCCTCATGCTAATTCCAAGACTGTTGATGCTCTTCGTAGGTTTGCGAGAAGTACTCCTCGTCCTGCGTAATGTAGAAATACAGGTCATCGGAGTCGGTCGGCTCAAGCGTGGCCTTGAGTGCCTCGAGCGACGGAGAGCAGATGGGCGTGGGCGGCAGGCCCTCGTGCTTATAGGTGTTATACGGACTATCGCTCTGCAGGTCGTCGGCGGTAACCTCGCCACCGGTGACATACATCATGGTCGCATCGCTGTTGAGATAGCGCAGACCATCGAGCTTGCCGGCAAGACGGTTGTAGAAGACCGAGGCCACGTGCGCGCGCTGGTCGGCGTTGAGGCCCTCGCGCTCAACGATAGAGGCCAAGTTGACGATGTCGTAGTCGGACATCTCCACACCGTAGCGTTCCTTGATCTTGGCTTCGCAGCTCGCAAAGTCAAGCGACTTGTACTCGGTCTTAAACTGATCGAGCATAGCGCGAATCACGCCATCGGCCGTCGGCAAATCACCCAACGAATAGGTCTTGGGGAACAAGAAACCCTCGAGCGAATCGTTGGCGGCGCCCTTAAGGAAGCTATAGTCGTCCACGTAGTTGGAGGCCTTGGCCTGGTTGAGGAAGTCTTCCTTAGAGATGCTGTCGTAGGCCTGGGCCACACGGTCGGCGACTTGATCGACCGTCAGGCCCTCAGGGATAGTCAGCGCACTGGAGCCCGCGTTGGGGCCTTCCATGAGCTGCTGAACAACCTTGGTCGCATCCATGAGTGTGGTGAACGAATAATCACCGGGCCTGAGCGACATATCGGCGTTGAGCTTTTTCACCGCCGCATAGTAATCCTTGGGATTTTCTACGATATGGTTCTCGGAGAGAATCGAGGCGATCGTATCGCCTGAAGCACCATCGGGAATGGTCACCGTAACCTGCTGACCAGCCGTGACCTTCGTATCCTCACCGGCAAAGAAGCCCTTGACGGCCGGCACGACAAAGAAAGCGATCGCAGCAAGCGCGAGCACCGCCACCACAACGCCGATAATCATAGGCACCGGGGAGCTTTTCTTTTGAGCACCGCGACGAGCATGCGTGTTGTAGCTCGAGCGGGTCGCCGGAGCAACGCCATGCGAACCGCGAGCGTGATGCGAATGCGATTGAGGGACCTGAGTTCGCTGGGTAGGTGCCTGCTGCTTAAAGCGGGTACCGCCTGCAGGCTGGGCCGTACGAGCAGTGGGCTGTTGAGCCGCGTGAGAAGCCGAATGCTGAACCGAACGAGCAGAAGGCTGCTGACCCGTCCGTTGAACAGGTTGGGCCGAATGAGAGAAGGACTGCACCGAGCGCGCGGCAGACTGAGCTGCGCGCTGCGTCGGCTGTGCCAGACGCTGGCCAGGCTGGGCAGGGCGCGACGCCGGCTGCCGTGTACGATTCTGCTGGCGCGGATCGGAAGCGCTAGACATGCGAAACCTCCTCGTTTTTACGATCGAGCCACGTCTGCAAAAACAGGCTGGCGGCAATCATGTCGATCTTGCCCCTCATCTGCTTTTCGTTGAGGCCCTGCTCGCGCAGGATACGCTTGGCCTCTTGCGAAGACAGACGTTCGTCCTCAAACTCCAGCGGAAGATCGAGCTCGTCGGCAATCTTTTGCGCCACGGCGGCAACGCGCTCGGCCTGGGGGCCGGGCTCACCGGCCATGGTCAGGGGGCGTCCGCTTACCAGGATGTCGGGCTCATAGTCCTCAACCAGGTAGCGGAACGTCTTGGCCATACCGGTGACCTCGGCAGCCGGAAGCACCTTGACAGGCATCGCCATCTTGCCATCACGGCTCGAGACGGCGATGCCAATCCTGGTCTCCCCTATGTCCAGCGCGAGCGCAACCACAGCGACGTCTTAGATTCTTAGGCGCCGAGCGCGGTCTTAGCGGCCGCGAGGGCATCGGCGATGCCGGCAGCATTCTTGCCACCGGCCTGGGCCATGTTGGGACGACCGCCACCGCGACCGTCGACCAGACCCGCGATCTGCTTGATCACGTTACCGGCGTGGAAACCGGCCTTGACGGCGTCATCGGAGCCGGCAGCGAGCAGGGCCGGAGTGCCCTTCTCAGTCACGCTGGCGACGACACAAGCGACAGGGCCGGCGACCTTCTGATGCACGGTATCCCATACGTTGCGCAGGTCGGCAGCCTCAAGGCCCTGGAGCTCAGCGACAACGAGCTTATAGCCGTCGAGCTCGACGGCGCCCTCGATGGCGCTGGAGATGGCGTCGGAGGAGCCACCGGTCAGAGCCTTTTTGAGCTTGTTGGACGTCTCGCGCAGCTCAGCCTGCAGGTTCTCCACGCGGGCGGGAACCTCGTCGACGCGGCACTTGAGCGCAGCGGCGGCGGCGTCAACGAGCGCCAGGCGGTCGGCCATGTAGTCGAGGGCACCCTTAGAGGTCACGGCCTCGATACGGCGGACATTGGAGCCCGTGGAGGACTCGGAAATGATCTTGAACAGACCAATCTCTGCGGTATTGGCGGCATGGGTGCCACCACAGAGCTCGCGGGAGAACGGCTGGTCCTCAGCGCCCACAGAGACGACGCGGACGACATCGCCGTACTTCTCTCCAAACAGAGCGACAGCGCCGGCAGCCTTAGCCTCGTCGATGCCCATGACACGGGTCACGACCGGCTTGGAAGCGAAGATCTGCTGGTTGACCAGGTCCTCGACAGCCTTGAGCTGCTCGGAGGACAGGGCCTCGAAGTGCGTGAAGTCAAAGCGTAGGTGCTCGGGCGTCACCAGCGAGCCGGCCTGGGAGACGTGCTCGCCCAGGACCTGCTTAAGGGCAGCGTCGAGCAGGTGCGTGGCGGTGTGGTTGCGGCGCAGGAAGCCACGGCGCTCGGCGTCGAGCGCGGCGGTAACAGCGGCACCGACAGCCAGCGTGCCCTCGGCAACGTGCGCGACGTGGGCATACAGGCCGTTGTGGTTCTTGGTGTCGGCAACGGTCAGAACAACGCCCTCGGCGGAAAGCTTGCCGGCATCGCCCTGCTGGCCACCCATCTCGGCATAGAACGGGGTGCGGTCGAGCACAACCTCGACATCCTCGCCGGCGGCAGCGGACTCGACGGACTCGCCGTTGCGCACGATGGCGACAACCTTGGCGCCCTCGATCACATCGTTGTCATAGCCGTCGAACTCGGTCGCTGCGACCTTGTCCGAAAGCTCGACCCACACGTCGTTGAAGCTGCCCCAGGCGTCGCCCTTGGCATTGGCGCGGGCGCGGGCCTTCTGGTCCTCCATGCAGGCAGTGAAGCCGTCCATATCGACGTCGTGGCCAGCGGTGCCGGCGATCTCGACGGTCAGATCGATGGGGAAACCAAAGGTGTCGTGCAGTTTAAAGGCGACATCGCCCGAAAGCACGGCGCCCTCGGCAAGCGCTGCCAGGGCCTCGTCCAGATAGACGCGGCCGTTGTCGAGCGTCGTGGAGAAGCGCTCCTCCTCGGAGGCGACGATACCCTTGACGAGCGCGACATTCTTGAGCAGCTCGGGATAAGCCTCACCCATCTGAGCGTTAACCTCGTCGATGAACTTGGTCAGGAAGGCGCCCTCGATGCCCAGCAGGCGACCGTGGAACACGGCACGACGGAGCAGGCGGCGAAGGACGTACTCGCGACCCTCGTTACCGGGAAGGATGCCGTCCGAGATCATAAAGTCGACGGCACGGGAGTGGTCGGCGATGATACGCAGGGAGCGGCTGGCGCCAGAGTAATCGTCGGCGTCATAGGTCTTGCCGCTAATCTTCTCGCCCAGCTTGATGAGGTGCTGCATCAGATCGCCGTCGTAGTTAGCAGTCTTGTGCTGCATGATAGCGGCCATGCGCTCCAGGCCCATGCCCGTATCGAGGTTGCGGTGCGGCAGCTCCGGCATGGAGCCGTCCTCCTGGCGGTCATACTGGGTAAAGACGAGGTTCCAGAACTCCAGGAAGCGGTCGCAGTCGCAGCCGGGCTTGCAGTCGGGGCTGCCGCAGCCGACCTCCTCGCCCATGTCAAAGTAGATCTCTGAGCACGGACCGCAGGGACCGGTGGGGCCAGCAGCCCAGAAGTTGTCGTCCTCGCCCAAGCGGGAGATGTGGTCCTCAGCAACGCCCAGAGAACGCCACACGTCGTGGGTCTCGTCGTCCTCGGTAAAGACGGTAAAGTACAGGCGGTCGAGCGGCAGCTTGAACTCCTTGGTGATGAGTTCAAAGGCCCAGGCGCAGGCCTGCTGCTTGGAGACGCCGCCAAAGGAGAAGTCGCCGAGCATCTCGAAGAAGGACAGGTGACGGCCATCCTCGCCGATGCAATCGATGTCGTTGGTGCGGACGCACTTCTGGCAGGAGATAGCGCCGATCTCCTTCATGGTCTTCTTGCCCTGGTAGTACTCCTTAAACTGGTTCATGCCAGCGTTGGCAAGCAGCAGCGAAGGATCGTCGGGGACGAGGGACGAAGAAGGATAGAGCTTAAGACCGCGCTCCTCAAAGAAGTTGAGGAACTTGGAGCGGATCTCGGCCGTAGTCATAGACGGGTAGTCAGCACTCATAGAGGGAATCTCCTCGGTTTCACATCGAAACAGTTCAAACGTAACGATATTACCATCCCACCGCGCAAGTGCAAAAAAGAGGGCCGGCACAATGCCGGCCCTTCAGCGAAATTGCATGTTAGCGCGTATGAATATTAATCCGAATTACCCCGCTAGTTGTCATCATCGTCCATGGAGCCGTCGATGCCGGTATTGGTATCGTCGTCTGAGTTGGAATCATCGTCTTTGGCGAAGGGGTTTTTGAAGAAACCCGTCGCATCGGGCTGCAGGCCCGAGAGCTTGATCCAGGGATTATCGAGCTCGGGCTTGGGCATGGCCTTGGCCTCGGGCGCAGTCTCGTTGCCGATGAGCTCGGACTCGTAAATGAAGGTGTCGTCGCCGAGCGCGTCGTAGGCGGCGACCGGGTTGCCAGCGGCATCGCGGTACGGCGTGCCCTTAAACACGGCTCCATCATAGGCCACAAGCTGGCGGCCGGTCTCATTCTCGAAGTAGTACACGAAGATACCCTTGAGGGCCGCACAAAGCGGGATAGCAATAATCATGCCGATGGGGCCCATGAGTGCCGAGCCAATAACGAGCGCCGTGAGGCTCATGATGGGATGCACCTGCACCGAGCTCTGCATGACCTTAGGCGAAATCACGTTATCGGTGACGTTTTGCGCGACCATCGTCACGATGAGCGTCCATAACGCCAACATGGGGCTGAACATGAAACCGAGCACTGTGGCGATTGCTGCGCTCACCCAAGGACCGACGACCGGAACCAAATGCATGATGCCGGTAAAGATAGCCATGAGCGCCGCATACGGATGGCCGATGATCATAAAACCGATAAAGGCGAGGAAACCACCGCAGATGGACGTCACGACCATACCGCGCATGTAGCCGCCGACAGAGCGAGAAAGGATGGCGACCATAAAGCGGTACGAGGTCTCCTTCTCCTGACCGATGATGGTGCAAATCTCGTGGTGCATGCGAGGGTAGTCGCAGGCCATCCAGTACGCAAGCACCAGACCAAGGAAGATCACGAACAACTGCGAGGCCGTATTGGTGATGAGCGGGAACACACCGCGGCCAAGCTCGGCAGCAATCTGAGACACATACTTCGATGCCACGGTAACAAGCGACGAAAGATTATCGTCCAGATACTCCTTGAGCGGCGTGTTGTTGAGCGTCTTGGCATGCGAGATCATCTCATTGAGATCGCCACCCGCAACACGAAGCTGCTCGGGCAGGCGGCTCAGTACTTCCATGATCTGACCAAAGAGAATCGGCGACAAGATGCAAACGACACCGACGAGCACGGCAACAACAACAATAAGCGCGACAAGCGAACCGATGCCGCGATTCACGCCATGGTGCTCGAGCCAGTTGGTGATCGGGGACATCACAAAGGCAATGATGGAACCAACGGCGAGAAACTCGATAACCGGGGCTAGGATGCCCATAAGGTTAAAGATAACAGCGGCGATGACAATGCAGCCGACAACAGCCCAAATGCGAAGCGTCAGAATGCGGGTGTCGCGCAGCACGCGATCGATTTGTTGGGGGTGCTCACTCATGAACGAATCATCACTCCGTCGGGGTCGATCTTGTCCTGAATCTTCTTAAGCGTGCGGCGAAGCAGACGCGAAACCTGCACCTGAGAAATACCCAGCTTCTTGGCGATCTCGATCTGGGTCATGCCCTTCACAAAACGCAGCTCGATCACCTCGCGCTCGCGCGGCGAGAAATCACGGATGGCTTCCTCGATCACCAGGCGGTCATCGGTAAAGTCGAGCTCGTTGTCGTCGTCGGCGTAACGGTCGAGAATCGAGGGGGCATCGTCGGAATCGGACGCACCAGGAGCCTCAATGGGCACCGAGGTATAGGCCGAAGACGATTCCATAGCCTCGAGGACCTCATCGACAGTCACATCTAGATACTCAGCGATCTCCTCAACCTTGGGCGAACGCTGCAGCTCGTTGGTAAGTTTGTCAGTAGCTTGGTTGACCTTGGCCGAGAGCTCCTGCAGACGACGCGGTACGCGCACGCTCCAGCCCTTGTCGCGGAAATGGCGTTTGATCTCGCCCAGGATAGTGGGTGTTGCAAACGTTGTGAACTCGAGCCCGCGCTCAGGGTCAAAGCGGTCGATAGCCTTGAGCAAACCCAGATAGCCGACCTGCATGAGGTCGTCGAGCGGCTCGCCGCGATTCTTAAATTTGTTGGCAAGAAACCTTACCAGGTTCATATGGGACATGACGAGCTGCTCGCGGGCGTCCGGATCACCGGTCTCCTTGTAGCGACGAAACAGCTCGCGGGTTTTCTCCTTGTCCCAAGCGGTCTTGCCGCTCCGGGAACGTTCGGTCATTTTAAATATCCGCCTTGAGGTCGAGGGAAAGCGTCAGGGGCGCCGCAGTCTTTTCGTAGGAGTCGCACACGCTCGCGAGGATGAGCTCGGCATACACCGCAGCCTGGTCGTCTTCATCGACCGTAGCCTGATCGCCAAAGGTAATAGTCATGCCAACGTGGGTCTCATCGACATCGAATTTGATGGTGATGTCATCGCAGTCGACCGCGGTACAACCAAAGATGAAAGCCTCCTCGGCAGCCATGCGGATGTCCTCGATGCGATCGACAGACATGGAACACAGGGCACCAACGTTGGCTGCCGTCATGCGCACAAGGCGAGCGAGACGCGGGTCGCCGGCAACGGTCAGCGTGATGGGGCAGGTTGCTTCGCTACTCATCGCAGGACTCCTCGGAGGTCTCGGAGGGCGTATAGGTGTAATACTGGGCTACTATAGCAGCAGGCTTCTGTGCATCATTGTCACCAGCAGCGACATCGTCCCCGGCTTCGCCAATCAGGACACGCTCGGTCGGCTGCTCGGCTTCTTCGGCAGCGGAAAGCTTGCGCTCAGCGTCGGCCGCGGGAGCCTTCACCTTGTTAAAGAGCTGTCTCTTATACACATCTGACGCTGCCGACGAAGCTA
>UQIP01000030.1:0-25901 GCA_900541005.1 uncultured Collinsella sp.
ACGAGATGTCTTAGGGTCTCGTGGGCTCGGAGATGTGTATAAGAGACAGGCAGGTTGCAGTTACCACTGCGCACACAGCTCGTACAGCGCGAGTCGTGCTGGGACAACAGCAGCTGCACGTTGGTGCGACGCGCCTCGCGGGCCTTGGGGCTGTTGGTGCGGACCACCATGCCGTCGAGCACGTAGTTGTTGCAGGCGGCAACCAGCTGGTCGCAGCCCTCAACCTCGACCACGCACACGCGGCAACCGCCGATCTCGTTTAGATCGCGCAGGTAGCACAGGGTGGGAATCTGGATGCCGACGGACTTGGCCGCGTCCAGGATCGTGGTGTGCTCGGGCACCACGACCTCGCAATTATCGATAGTGAGCTTGACCATGTTGAGTGCTCCGCTTTCGGTGTTGTCGCTGACAGTGGGGTTGTTGAGCTCTACCATTCCAGGTTCCTCCCTCCGCGGAACGCGCCAAAGCCAAAGTGGTCGCAACGCAGGCAGCGGCTTGCCTCCTGGCGTGCCTCCTCCTCGGTGAGGCCCTGCTCGACCAGATTCCAATCGTGGATGCGCTCGCCGGCCTCGCGCTCGCCCAGCTCGCAGCGGCCGCACTCGTGCTTGCCCTTAAACTGCACGGTCGGCAGCTCCACGTCGAGCTTAATCTTGTGGTCAAAGCCCAGGTAGCGGTCGATATTTGCCGAAGCCACGCGGCCGGCGTTGATGGCCCGGATAACGGTGGCGGGACCGGTCTGGCAGTCGCCGCCGCTAAAGAGGCCATCGAAGTTAGGCACGGCGCCATCCGAATCGGTGACCACGCAGCCCCACTTACAGGCGATGCCCATGTCCTCAAACGGCTTGGAATCGATGTCCTGGCCAATGGCCACAAACACGCGCTCGCAGGGAATGACGCGCTCGGGCGTGGCTGCGGCACGCGGGGCCGGACGCCCACGGCGAGGCTCGCCGATAATCTGCGGCTGCACGCGCAGGCCAGTCACGCGGCTCTCCTCACCCGTCTCGATAGCGAGCGGGGCCGTGAGCTCCAGAACCTCGCAGCCCTCGGCCTGGGCACCGGCAATCTCGGCATCCTGGGCCGTCATATCGCAGATGCGACGGCGGTAGACGATGCTCACCTTTTCGGCACCGCAGCGCACGGCAGAGCGCGCCACGTCCATGGCCACATTGCCGCCGCCGATGACGCACACGCGCTGGCCGCTCAGGTCGGGCAGCTCGTCGTCGCCGATGGCGCGCAGCATCTTGACGGCCGACTCCACGCCGGGCGCCTCTTCGCCCGGAAGGCCGAGCTTCTTATCGCTGTGGGCACCGATGGCCAGGTAGACGGCATCGAACTCGTCGCGCAGGCGGGCAAGCTCCTCGCCGTTGACGGAGTGGTCGAGTTCCACGTCGATGCCGGCGCTCAAGATCCAGTCAATCTCGGCCTGCAGGCGCTCGCGCGGCAGACGGTAGCTGGGAATGCCATAGCGCAGCATGCCACCCAGGTGATGACGCTGCTCAAAGATGGTCACCTCATGGCCCATCACGGCCAGGTAGTAGGCGCAGGAAAGGCCAGCCGGGCCGCCGCCGATCACGGCGATGCGCTTGCCGGTGTTGTCGGCCACGCTGGGTTTGTAATCGTTGAGGTCACTGTGCTCAACGGCAAAACGCTTGAGGGCGAGGATATTCATGGGGTCGTCGACCATGCCACGGCGGCAGTGCATCTCGCAGGGATGCTCGCACACCAGGCCGCAGACGAGCGGTAGCGGGTTGTTCTTGCGGATGACCTTGACGGCATCGGCATAGCGGCCGGCCTCGACCAGCGAAATGTAACCGGGAATGTCGACGTGCGCCGGGCAGCCCGAGACGCACGGGACGCGGGCCTCGCGGTCAAAGCCACAGGAGTGCTCGCAGATGTGGTGCTCAAAATCGTCGCGGAAACCGCGGATAGCCGTAAGCGCCATGGCGCCGGCCTCGTAACCGATGGCGCAATCGCTCGAAAGATAGATGGTGCGGGCCGTGCGCTCAATCAAATTGAGCGTGGACTCGTCGGCGCGGCCCTCGAGCACATCGGCGAGCAGGTCGCTCAGCGCGCTCAGGCCCACGCGGCAGGGCGTGCACTTGCCGCAGCTCTGGGTGGAGCACAGGTTGACGAGCGCCGCCGTAAACTCAACGGGGCACGGGGCGAGCGAACTCACCGCCAGACGGCGCCCAAGCGCATCATGTAGGTCGTCCATGACGGCCTGAGCGTGGCTGCGTTCCATTACGTGCAGTCGTGCCATAAGATCCCCTCTCATGCGGCAGCCCGGAGGCGAGGCCGGGCGAAGTTGCTACACGCACAACACTGACCTAAAAAGTTGTTAGGTCTCCACGCAGTTCGGCAGGCGGTATGAAATGTCACCCTCGGCGGTGAAATAGAACATTACCGCAGATAAATGCCATATTTGATAAAACGCGTTACCAAATGACAATGCCCCGCCCACGCAATCACGTGGACGGGGCATTGCTCCAGGTATGCGGTCAGCGACCCTGTTGTTTTTACTTAAGCTCGGGCCAGTAACCCTTGTTGGCCTCGATCATGTCGTCGAGAACCTCCTTGGCGACCTTCATCGACGGCACGGTCTTGTTGAGTGTAAAGGCCTTGAGCGCCTTCTCGTACGAACCCTCGATCGTAGCCTCGACAATGAGCTTCTCGGAGTTCAGCTGCTGCATCATGAGGCCCTGCTGGAACAGCGGAATGTTGTCGCGACTGATGACCTCGGGGCCGTTCTTGCCAATGTAGGCAGGCAGCTCGACCATGGCGTCGTAGGGCATGTTGGGGATAGCGCCCTTGTTCTCGCAAATGACCAGGAAGCGCTGCTTGGTGTCGTTCTTCAGAGCGATGGCCAGGTCGGCAATCCAGTCGCCGTGGCTGCCCGCATAGAACGTGCTCTCGTCGATCTCGCCCGTCTTCTCGTAGTGGTCGATGCCGTCGAAGAGATTCTTCTCGCGCGTCTCCTCAACCTCGTTAGCACGGGTGCGCTCGGGGTTGGAATGCTCGACGAACTCCTTCTGCTGCAGGTAGTAGTTCAGATACGTGTTGGGCAGGTACTCCGGGAAGCACTCCATGATCTCGTACTCGCCCTTCCAGACGTAGTACCAGCTGCCCTTGGTGTGGCGGTTCTGCTCGGGGTGCTCGTCGGTGGCCTCCTCGGGCTTCTTTGCCATGAGCGAGCCCATGCCCTTGAGGTAAGAGTCGGGCAGCAGAATCTCATGCTCCTTGATGTACTCGCGCAGCTGCGGGAGCACCTCCTCGCCCTTGTGGCGGATCGAGGTGAACCAACCAAAGTGGTTGAGACCAAAGTAATCGTACTCAACATCCTTCTTGTCGATATCGAGCGCGGCGCAAACCACGTCGATGATCGCGATCGGCATGTCGCAGATGTTGATGATGCGAGCGTTGGGACGCAGCACACGGCAGCCCTCGGAGACGATGGCGGCAGGGTTGGAGTAGTTGAGAATCCAGTAGTCCTTCTTGGCGTACTTCTCAACGTCATCGATCAGCTCGACCATGGGGAAGATGGTGCGCATGCCGTAGGCAAGACCGCCGCAACCGCAAGTCTCCTGACCCACGCAGCCGTGACGCAGCGGAATCTTCTCGTCCTGCTCGCGCATGGCGTAGCCGCCCACGCGCATCTGGGCAAACACGAAGCTCGCGTCGGTAAAAGCCGTCTTCTTGTCGGTGGTCACCGTGAGCTTGATGTCCAGGCCGAGGTCCTCGTGCAAAATCCAGTCCACGAGCACGCCGATCTTGCGCTGGCGCTCCTCGTTGATGTCGTACAGACGAATCTCGTCAACGTCGAGCTCGTCCTTGCGCAGGGCGATGGACTTGACGATGCCGGGGGTAAAGGTGGATCCGCCACCACACAGAGTAATGATCATTGTTTACTGCTCCTTCTCAATTGCGTTTTCGACCTTGTCGCGCATCTCGGCGACCTTCATGCCAAAGATGATCTGGATATTATTGCCGTTGCGGTTGATGCCGCTGTTGGGCACGTGGTTGATGAGGTCCTCATTGATGAGGTCCGGGTTCTTAACGTTCACGCGGAGACGCGTAAAGCAGTTCTCGAGCTCCTCGATGTTGTCCTTGCCACCAAGACCTGCAACCAGGTCGGCAATGCCCGCATCGACGCCCTCTGCGGGAGCCGCGGCAACAGCGCCCTGCTTCACCGCGACAGACGCGGCGGCCTCGCCCTCGGCAACGGACTCGGCGAGCTCGGACTCCTCCTCGCGACCAGGCGTGTGGAGGTTGAGCTTCTTAATAAGGAAGGTGAAGAGGAAGAAGTACAGAGCGGCGTTGACGACTCCGAGCACCAGCATAACCGGCCAGTTGGTCTTGTCGACACCGAGGACCAGGTTGGAAACCACGATGTTGATGATGCCGCCTGCAGTCGAAGCGGGCACGGAGAGGACCTTGAGCAGGACCAGGAAGATGCCGGAAAGAACCGAGTGAACGACAAAGAGCACGGGAGCGGCAAAGACAAAGAGGAAGTCCATGGGCTCGGTCACGCAGGAGAGCACGGCGGTGATGATCAGCGGGATGATAACGGCCTTGGTCTTATCCTTGTTCCCCTTGTAAGCGGTGAAGATAAAGGCGAGACCGATACCGATGTAGGGCCACAGGTTGTTGAAGGTGTAGCTGTTGAAGTAGGTGCTATCGGAGAAGGGCTGGCCCGTCATTGCCATCTCGGCGACACGGATGGGGTAGGCACCGGCGATAACCTGATCGCCCAGCGTCAGGGTGCCACCCACATCGGAGAACTGGAACGGGGTGTAGATGAGGTGGTGCAGACCGGTGGGAACGAGCAGCTTGTTGAGCATGCCGTAGATAAACAGACCGATGTTGCCCGACTCCTTAATGATGCCGGCAACGGAGGAGATGGCACCCTGAACCGGAGGCCAAACGATGCAGAAGCCAGCGCCCATGATCCAGGAAATGATGATCATGATCAGGAACGGGAAGCGAACGCCCGAGAACATCGAAAGGGCAATGGGGAACTGCTTGTTCGAGTACTTGTTGAACACGGCACCGGTGATGCAACCGAGAATAATGCCGCCAAACACGCCGGTATCGAGCACCTGAATGCCCATAACGGTGGCCTGGCCGGTTCCGGTAAGACCGAGCATGCCGCTCGCATCGGCAAGAGAGCCGGTGGCGTTGAGCACGATGTTGTTAGCCTGCAGGAACAGGAAGAACGACATCAGGGCGATCAGCGAGGCATGGCCCTTGTTCTTCTTTGCCATGGCGCCGGCGATGCCCACGCAGAACAGAATCGAGAGGTTGTTGATGATAAACATCAGCGACTGGTAGACAACGGCGCCCACAAGCTGGAACGGACCGGAGCCCAGTACGGGGACCAAAGCGCAGATGGTCTTGTTGGTCAGAATGATGCCCACGATGAGCAGAATGCCGGCAACCGAGAGATACATCATCGGCTGAACGATCGACTTCGCGAACACCTCCAACGGCGCTTTGAAATTGAACTTCTTTTTTGCGGTCATAGCGGTACTCCCCTTCCTTTTCCGCAAATTAAGACAGATGTGCCCTGGACAAGACCGTGAGCCTTGCCTTATATCAATCGATGTGTGGGCACGTTATGCCTAGAGACCAGGTTCTCCAAGCAGGTTAACAATGTGATATGCGAGATAACTCTTCTCAGCATCGGTAACGACAACGTTATAGGTAGACGACAAGTGGGCGGCTATGGCGTCCGCGCACGAGAATGCGCACGGATACGCCGTTTCATCGATTCGGAACAGCGCGTCGCCATTGATTTGCCCGGCCGTGGGGTCAAGCGCCCGCTGTGCGAAAAACTGCAGGTGGCGGACGAAACGCTCATAGGGCAGCGAGGTGTCATCGAGGGTCGTAGCATAGCGCTTGGAAACAATCGCGAGCACGTCGCGAACAAGCTGGACCGAAACAATCAAACGATCGGAGCGTTGCGGCATGGTGGCGTTGACGATATGCAGCGTAATGAAACCCTGCTCTTCTTCGCTCATCTGGATGCCCATATACTCCTTGATAATCTGCAGCGCACGGCCCGCAAGTGCATACTCCTTGCGATAGAACTGCTGGATCTCGAGCAGCAACGGATTCTCACAGGAGACGCCCTTGCGCTCACGCTCCAAAGCAAGGCTGATATGGTCTGCGAGAGCGATGAGGATCTTATCGTTGATGTCGACATTGAGCTCTCGACGGAGCATCTGAACAATGTCCTCGGAAATCACGAGGTTGACGGTGGGGATGGACTCCAAAAGATGTGCCAAGCGGTCAATCGTACGCGAGTCCTGAGAAGTTCCCTCCTGCAACGCGTAGGTCTTTTCGATCGACGCCTCGTCGATGGCATCGCCGGCATGACGGCCAAAGCAGAGGCCTCGGCCGATGACGATGAGCTCGGAGCCATCGTCCGAAGTGACCATTGCGACGTTGTTGTTAAAAACTCGCTTGATAACCACGGTACCCACCACAAGAATTTACTCGGAAAGCCAGACGACAGGCTCTTTAACAGCAACAGGGCCGGAAGCATGCTCACGAAGAGTCGAGTTCTCCGAACGCTCGCACACGATAACGAAGACCGTGGGGTCGAAGCCGGCGGCGCGGACCGCGTCGAAATCGACCTCGACGAGGGGCTGGCCCGCGTCGACATGGTCACCCTGGGCAACAAGCGCATGGAAGCCCTTGCCCTCAAGCTTAACAGTATCGATTCCGATATGCAGCATCACCTGAGCAGAGCTGTCGTCGGACATGATGCCCAGCGCGTGCTCAGTCGGAAACAGCGCCGCAACGGTGCCGGAAACAGGAGCGCACACCGTTCCCTCTTGGGGAACCACGGCAACGCCATCGCCCACAGCACGGCTGCTAAAAGCGGGGTCATTGGTATTTTCTAGATGAACAAGCTCGCCGGAAACGGGAGCGAGGATTTCGAACTCGGAAGCTGCAGTCTTCTGCTCATCCGAACCGCCCATCAGGCGAGAAAAGAAACCCATGGTGGTATGTCCCTTCATAAATATAGCCCAACCAAAATCAAGCGAATGCATCCATAGAGACACACCCGTTCAAAGACTTTGGTTAGGCCCACGTCCGAGGGACTCGGTAACCTTCCGCATTTCTTTTTACGGGAGCTATTGTAGACAAGCCCAAAGCCAGAATAGTCATTATGACCGGTGAGCGGTATTTTTTCTTCGATAAACGGTATTTAGGCGGCACTTAGGGACGTTCCTTTCCCGCCGGCACTCGGGGACACTCCTCACTCTGGTGCATTGGGGACAAGTTTGTTTGCACCAGGTTGGTGCAGATTAACCTGGCCCCATTGCGCCAATTTCGTATGCGCTAGATAAAAAGCTCGCATTCCTTCCGCACGACGCAAACCTTGCTCAGCATCTGGGAAACAGCGGATAGCTTGTTGGGATCAAGCTTGCGAGCGCCTCGCGGACATACGGCGATGCAGCGCATGCAGGAGATGCACGCCTCGCCAGCTGCTCGCTTGGGGTCGCCCTTGTCGATAGCACAAACGGGGCACGCCGCGGCGCATGCACCGCAGGAGACGCAATCCTCTGTTGCCTCGGGTGCCATGCGATGACCTCCAGCTTGTTTATAAGGACGATTGCCAGGAATAGAGGGCTCGGATGCATCCTCAGCCAACAGCTTTTGCTGAATTTGCTGCGCAAACTCTGCGAGCTGCGCCGCATCCTGCGCATCCGGTCGCCCAGCAGCAAACTGTCGCGCAACGGAATGTTCTGCAATGGCTGCAACTGCCGCGATCACCCGGAATCCCGCATGCTTCGCAACGTCCTCCAGCTCTACGAGCGTGTCCTCAAACGCGCGGTTTCCGTATACACAAACCAAAACAGCCCGAGCCCCGTTGCCGCGCACCATGCCCAACCGGTCAGCCACCACAGCCGGGATTCTACCGGCATACGCCGGCACAGAGATTACGGCCACGTCGTCCTCAGTCATCGAGACCCCGTGGAAATCCAACCCGCTATCGGTCAGATCAACGATAACGGTATTCTTGCCCAGTGCCCCGGCCACAAGGCCAGACACCTTCCGCGTTCCACCCGTCGGACTAAACACAATTTCGAATACGCTCATCTAGGCACCCTCCCCCTACGCCTGGCAACGCGTCAAGCCGTTTTCACATTCAGACAGAGTATACGGCGCATGGGGGGAGCTCCCCGTTTTGGTGCGCCAGGTACCCCAATGCACCCACCCTACGCTGTCTGTCTCTTCGTTTTGTATAAATTACGGTACAGATTGTATATATTTACGGGATACCGCCGTGTTCTCCTGAGGTACCCCATCCTGGCCCGTGCAAAAAACGGAGTATTCTGCAGCGCGCTCGCACCAGCAATACCCCAAGCGGGCAAACCTTTAGGGCGCTGCGTCATTTAGGGTTCCGACATGGCGAGAATGACGTACCTTTGCTTCAAAAACAGCGAAATCTAACTCAAAACGCTCATAGGGGATATCTGAAGGCCACCGTTGGCAATACCGGATCGTATGCAGCCAACTAGAGCTGCTGAATACTCCAAAAAATGCACGGCGCACCCCATGGGACCCATTGCTGCATGGCAGAAAATAGGTCCTCGGCATCCCCCAGATGCATTCCCTAGATAATCACGTTTGAATTAGCGATGGACACGGCAAACAAAAGGGCCCGAGCGTTGTTTGCTCGGGCCCTTAGCTTGTCTCACACTAGCGTGCGATGCGTATATTACTTGCGCTTGCCGCCGCCGTCACCGGGGCGACGGGAGCTGCTGCCGCGCTTGCCGCCACGGCTGTTGCCATAGCTGCCACGGTTATCGCGACCGCCGGCACGGCCGCCACGGGAGCCGGCCTGGTTGCCACCACGAGCGCCACGATAGCCGCCACGACGCTCCTCGCGGGTATCGTCGTAGTTGCGCCAGTCATCGCGACGATCGCGGCTGGCACGCGGGTCACGACGATCGCGCGACTCGTTAGAACGACCAGCGCCGCCGCGGCCGCCATTGCCGCGAGCACCCTCGCGACGCTCGCCGCCGCGGCTACCGCGCTCTTCAAAGCGCTTGCCGCCACGGGACTCACCGCCACGAGCAGTACGCTCACCGCGACCCTCGCCGCCACGGCGCTCATCGCGTCCGCCGCGCTCGCCATCGCGACCGGAGCGACGACGGTCACCCGAGCCGCGCTTGCCGCCGCGCGAACCACGGCCCTCGTCCTCGCGCTCGACACGGCGACGACCGCCGCGGTCCTCGTCCTCGCGGCGACGACGATGTGCCTCGCCCTGGAACTGCTTGGCACGACGCTCGGCACGGTTGCCGCGCGGGCCCTGCTCAACAGCACCAGCGCGCTCCTCGGCAGCCACCTCGCGAGCAACGCTCTCAACAGCCTCGTCCACGCGAGCCTGAACGCCCTCGCGCACGCGGGTCTTGCCGCCGCGCTTGGGACGGCTCGGGCGCTCGCCGTCGCCACGACGCTCGTCGCGACCGCGGTTGGAACGACCGGCCACATCGCCGTAATCGTCGCCGTTGCGCTTGCCGTCGCGACGCGCCTGCTCAAGCTTCTTCTTACTCTTTGACTTGCCGCGCTTGGTCTTCTTCTTCACCTTAAAGGCCGCAGGGTCGCGCTCGGGATCAACCGCGGGCGGATTGGGACCCACATGCAGGTCGCCGGCCTCGTAGATGTCGGCGGTCTTGTCCATGAGCTTCTCGATCTCGTAAAACTCGTCGACATCCTGCTCGGTCACAAACGTGATGGCCCAGCCCAGCTCGCCGGCGCGGCCCGTGCGGCCGATGCGGTGGATGTAGTCGGTTGGCTCGGCCGGCACGTCAAAGTTCACGACGTAGCGCACGTCGCTAATGTCGATGCCGCGGGCGAGAACATCGGTTGCCACCAGCACGTCGACGGTGCCGTCGCGGAAGGCAGAAAGCGCGCGCTCGCGCTGGGCCTGGCTGCGGTTGCCGTGAATCGCGGCGGCCTTGATGCCCTTACGCTCCAGACGACGGCAGCAGCTGTCGGCGCGATGCTTGGTGCGCATAAAGACAATGGTGCGCTCCGGACCCTCCTTCTTGAGAAACTCGGGCAACAGGTTGTTCTTGGCCTCGATGGACACCGGGAACACAAACTGGTCGACGGTGTCGGCAGTCGACGTGGCGGGCGCGATCTCCACGCGGGCCGGGTCGCTCACCAGGTCGGTGATCTCGCCCACGGCCTCCTCGTCGAGCGTCGCCGAGAACAGCAGCGTCTGACGCTCGGCCGGCGTCTCGCGCACAATGCGGCGGACGGCGGGCAAAAAGCCCATGTCGAGCATGCGGTCGGCCTCGTCGAGTACCAGCACCTTGACCTCGTTCAGGTGGCAGGCGCCCTGCTCGATCAGGTCGACCAGACGGCCCGGCGTGGCGACCAAGATATCGCAGCCGTACTTGAGTGCCGCGGTCTGCGGCTTGTAGCTCACGCCACCCACGACGGTCACGGCGACATGGCCGGTGACGTCGGCGATCTTGCTCGCGACCTCGTCGATCTGCTGGGCAAGCTCGCGCGTGGGGGTGATGACGAGCATCACGGGGCCACGGCCGTTGCCCTCGGGCTTTTTAGCACCGCGGCGACGGTTGCGGCCGCCGCGCTCGCGCACGGGCTTGGGCGGAGCGATGTGCTCCAGATTGTTCATGGTCGGCAGCAAAAAGGCGGCCGTCTTGCCGGTGCCGGTCTGGGCGGCGGCAAGCAGGTCGCGACCCTCGAGCACCACGGGGATGGAGCCGGCCTGAACGGGCGTGGGCGCCGTGTAGCCCAGGTTCTCAATAGCACGAAGCATCTCGTCCGAAAGCCCCAGCTCGTTAAAGGCGGGCAGGCTCTCGGTAGCGGACTCGACGGCCTGGGCAGCATTTGCCTCATCGGCGGCATCGAAGGCAGCCTGGGTCATGGCCTCGCGGGCCTCGTCCAGGATCTCGGCGTCGGTGACGTCGGATACAGAATTACGCATATGTTGTTGTTCCTTATCTGCACGCGCAATGGGCACGGCATGCGGCCGCGCGGGCGTGCTTGGTAGTGCGCTAATACATACAAAAACGGGTGCGCACAGAGAGGACGTTGCTCAGCACGCTGGCGATCGCTTTGGCAGCCCTATCACGCGCCGTCCAGACGCAGCAGCTCTAAGCGATGGAGCAGATTCGCCGCCGGTTAGTATACCCGTACTCCGTATGCCCCCACGTAAACCACAGATGACGAGGCGGACGAGGTGGGCCTGGCCGATTGTGTCAATCTGTAACAGATGCAGGGCAAAACCGGGTCCAAATGTTACAGAACAAGACAGAGGGGGATTTCCGTTCAGTCCAACCAAAATCTCTCGGTCTTCCTGCAATTTCGAACATGTGGCCTATAATGTTGCTTTGGTTACGCTATATATTGCGCAGCCATTTAATACGTCGCCCACCGGGGGCCATTAATTCCTATCGCCATATTGGCTAGGAAGCAATCAAAGGAGGTATCCGTGGCAGCAGAGACGCCTTGCTCGGTCCTCTATAACGATATTCGCTCGTTCGGCGGTCTTAAACATCTCGAGATCGCCCGAATGCTCATCAATGGAAACTCTTATCTCGGCAGCACCCTGCTCGAGAAATGCTCTTCCAACCGCTCGTATCTCACCCGTTACATCGTCCATCGCAAGCCTGACCAGTGCGCGCCCTCCATCTACAGCGACTTTACCGTCACCACGCTCAACCTTTCCTCGGCAATCTGCAGCAAGCTCGGCGGCGGCGAGTCCGCCTATCGGGCAATCGCCGAGCACTATCGCGGTCCGGCCGCCAACGAAATGATGTCGGCTCTCGCCAGCTACAAGCTGGACAGCCGCCTATATGCAAATGCCCTCAATCGCATCGACAACTTTGACGGCAATGCCGTGCGTGAAAAAAGCACGCTCTTCTTGATGCTCTTTGTAGCAACGGGGGCGCTCGCCGATCCCGTTCAGGGCGTGGCCACCGTCGAGCGCTTTTGCGACAGCAAGACGGGCGGGCACTTTGGCACCACCGAAACTACCGTCGGACGTAGCTTTATGAGCAGCCTGGAGCAGCCGCGCACCGTCGCCCCCAACCTCGGTCTGCTCAGAACCCATGCCGACAACTACGCCGACATGCAAATCCATCCCCTCACACGCGATCCGCGCGGCACCGTGATTGGTTCTTTGCCCAAAACCTCGCCCAGTATCACCGATGTGGGCGCTGACGCATCGCGCGAGCATCTTCGCATTTGGCTTGAGGGTGAGCACTGGTACGCCCAGGGCCTTGGATCGACCAACGGCACGGTACTCGAATCGGGTGCAGGCGACGGCGATATTGTGATTGAGCCGCCGCGCGACCAACGCGAGCCCGGCAAGATCTATCCCCCAGTGGAAATCGAAAACAGCGACAGGCTCCATCTGGGTCTCTACACGACGTTCCTTGTCATTGTGGACTAGCACGGACAGCGATCGGAAGACGGTCGCCGTCCGTCTTATGTCTTCTGCCTTCTGCGTCGTAAACGACAATGCTCAGCGGTATACGTGGGCAGTGCGACTATCATGGTACTTTACCGATATCCGCACTGCTCGCGTATACGTGCGGCAACCCATGCCAGACAAAGGAACGCCATGGATACTACCGATAGCGCCTATGGCGACAAACTCGTCCGTCTCGATACGTTCGATACCGCCGTGGCGGTCGACCCCAGCGCCGAGGACGACGCCAAACGCCGGTTTATGACACTTATTCTCCAGACGGCCCACCACAGCAACGGCAACATCGGGCACGTGCTGCGCGCGACCAACACGAGCGGCGAGGTCTTTGCCGTCAAGCTGCTCAAGGACAACGTCATTCTCTCTGGCCAAGCCCCCGACCGCTCCGCCGAGCAATCGGCAGCGCACCTGGCCAACACCGCTGCGCTGTTTGAGGAGTACCGTCATCTGTGTACCGTCTCGCACCTGCGCGGATTTCCGCGCGTCTATGGCTATGGATCGTGCGAGGATGACCCGCTCATCCTCATGGAGTGGGTCGAGGGCACCTCACTCAAGCAGGCGCTGCCCCTGCTTCCTCACGACGCCTCGGGCGGGCTGACCACCCAGATGGTCGCCGCCGTCGGAAACGCCGTGCTTCGTGCGCTCTTGATGACCCAAGGCCTCGTGAATCCGGTCGTCCATCGCGACCTGTCGCCTGCCAATATTATGTTCCGCACCACCAGCCGAACGCTCGAGCAGCAGATTGCCGATTGCTCCTTTGACCCCTGCCTCATCGACATGGGCTCCGCGACCATGGCTCTCGGCGACGACACGATCACCCGGCGCGCCGACATCTGGCGCTTTGCCACGCCCGCATACGCCGCGCCCGAGATGCTCACGCAGGATATCGAAGGCATCGCGGCCCTTCGCCGTTCGCCGGCAATCGACGTCTATGCGCTTTCGAGCATTCTGTACCAGCTCTACAGCGGTCGCAAACCGTTTGACTTTGAGTCGACGGACGCCGCTGCAACCGGCTCGTTCTATCTCGTAAAGACCAAGACCAAGCCGGCACCGCTCGAGCCGCGCTGCGAGGGCGATGAAGCGCTCGTCCAAATCATCATGAAGGGTCTCTCAGTCGAGCAGTGCGATCGTCCCACCGAGCAGCAGATGCTCGAGGTGCTCTCGGCATACCTCACCGATGCCGAATCCGAGGGCCGCGAAGGCACAGGAGACGAGGCCGCGATTGATATCGATTCTGGCACGCACCTTAAGGTCGACGTCGCCGGCGAGCGCGCACGAGAGATCCTGAATCAGGCCCGCCACGATGCCATGACCCGCCGCCGCTTTATTATCGGCGGCGCTATCGCAGCCGTTGCGGGGCTCAGCGTTATCGGGGCGGCAACCCATGGCTTTGGCATCCCCGACTACCTTGACGGCATCCGCGGTTCACTTGACGACTACACCTGGGATCAGCTGCAGGAGATTTCGCTCAAGATTAAGGCCGCCGAGACCCGTAGCGAGGCACGCGAGATTGCCAAGCGCTATCATCTGCTCGATGCCGATGGGCATATCCCCTATCCGTGTACCAAGCGTGTCACGCTCACCAACGGGCTGCAGGTTGGCGCGCAGCTTGTGGGCATCCGCCACGATGAGCTTCTGGACGGGACGGGCAAGGCTGGACTGACGTTTATGTTCGATGCGGGTATTGCCGAGCGCAACGCTGCGGCTGAACCGCCGAGCGCCGGCTGGGCAGATTGCGAGCTGCGGGAATGGCTCAACGGCGACGGCCTTAAGCTGCTGCCCAACGAGTTGCGCGCACTCATTAAAGGGGTCAAGAAGGTCTCGAACAATGTGGGCGCCGCCAACAGCGCATCGTGCCTGAGCGAGTTGCCCGCAACCCTTTGGCTGCCCGCCATGGTCGAGCTATGCGGTACGCAACCGCCCGATTCGTTTACCGAGGGCTATCACTACCTGGCAGACATCTACAACGGCGAGGGCAAGGAGTATCAGCTCTTCCGCGAGCTCAAGGTGAGCCCGTATTCCACGAACGAGACGATGGTCCGCCAGTGGAAGGGCAAGGACACCTGTTGGTGGGAGCGCACGGTGAGCCCCGACACATCGGAGAGCGAAGGCACGCTCTATATGAACCGCGTGGGGCACGACGGCGACGTCTTTACGTACGCAACGCCTGCGGAAAAGCCAAACAAGCTAACCTGTGTGATCCCCGGGTTCTGTATCTAGGCGGCGGGCGTCTTGCCGCGACGGGACCCCTCCCCGGCAATTGTCTCGATCTGTAACAGTTAGAGGTCATTTTCCCTGCTAGATGTTACAGATTGAGATGATTGGTTGGGACGGTCCATCGGCCAACCATCCATCCTCATCTGTAACGAAATCTCATATATTATTTCTGTACTGGACACCCCCAGGGGGTATGGGTGTATAGTATCGGATGGTTAACATTTCCGACACTACGTCACAGAAAGGAGAAGCCATGGCTCAAGATAAGTTCGATGTGGGCGGCATGACGTGCGCCGCCTGCCAGGCGCACGTGGACCGTGCCGTGAGCAAGCTCGACGGCGTCCAAAGCGTCGCGGTCAACCTGCTCGCCGGCTCCATGCTGGTCGACTACGACCCCGCGCAGGTCTCCCCCGACGACATCTGTACCGCTGTCGACCGCGCGGGCTACTCGGCCTCGCCCGTCAGCGCGGGCACCGACGCTGTCCAAAGCGGAAGTTCGCAAGCCAGGTCCGGCGCCGCCCATATGGAGTCGCCGACCAAAAAGTTGGAGGCCGCCGCCTCTGCCATGCGCACCCGCCTCATCGTCTCGATCGTATTCCTCATCCCGCTGTTCTACATAGGCATGGGGCACATGCTCGGCTGGCCGCTGCCCGGCATCTTCACCGACCATACCCACAGCATGACGCTCGCTCTCACCGAGCTCGCCCTGCTCATCCCCATCGTCTACGTCAACGACGCGTACTTTATCAACGGGTTTAAATCGCTCGCGCACGGCGCGCCTACCATGGACGCCCTTATTGCCGTGGGTGCCACCGCATCCATTGCCTGGTCGCTCTACGCCATGTTTATCATGGCCGATCAGCTGGCCGCGGGCCAGGTCCACGAGGCCATGATGACAGGCATGAACAACCTGTATTTTGAGAGCGCCGGCACCATCCTGTCGCTCGTCACCGTAGGCAAATACCTCGAGACGCGCAGCAAGTCCAAGACCGGCGGCGCCATCGAGGCGCTCATCGACCTAGCACCCAAGAACGCGACCGTCGTGGCAGAGGACGGCACCGAGACCACTGTGGACGTCGACGCCATCCTACCCGGTCAGGTGCTGCGCGTGCGCCCCGGCGAGTCCATCCCCGTTGACGGCGTGGTGCTCGAGGGCAGCTCGGCCGTGGACGAAAGTGCGCTGACCGGCGAATCCATTCCCGTGGAGAAGACCGCCGGCGACACTGTCAACGCGGCCACGGTCAACCGCACGGGCTCGTTTACCTTCCGCGCCACGCGCGTGGGCGCCGACACGTCGCTCGCCAAGATTATCCAGCTCGTCGAGGACGCCAACGCCACCAAGGCGCCCATCGCCCGCCTGGCCGACAAGGTCGCCGGCGTGTTTGTGCCCGTGGTATTCGTGATCTCGGCCGTGACCTTTGTGGTGTGGATGGCACTGACCAGCGACGTGAATGAGGCGCTCACCTCCGCCGTCGCTGTGCTGGTGATCAGCTGCCCGTGCGCGCTGGGCCTGGCCACGCCCGTCGCCATTATGGTCGGCACCGGCAAGGGCGCCGAGATGGGCATTCTGTTTAAGAGCGCCGAGGCGCTGGAGAACCTGCGCAGCGTGGGCACCGTGGTGCTCGACAAGACGGGCACCGTCACCCGCGGTAAGCCTGCCGTGACCGATATCGTGGTAGCCACGCGCGCCGACGGCTCGCCCGCCATGAGCGAAAAGGCGCTGCTCAAGCTGGCCGCCGCGTTGGAGCGCTCGAGCGAGCACCCGCTGGCCGAGGCGATTATGGCCGAGTGCGAGACACGCGGGATCGTCGCACGCATGGTCGAGGACTTTGCCGCCGTGCCCGGTCGCGGCGTTACGGCGCGCGAGGGGCAAAACGCCATTGCAGCCGGCAACGTACGCCTGATGAACGAGTTGGGCGTTACCGTGCCCGCGGGTCTTGCCGAGCAATTTGCCGCCGAGGGCAAGACGCCGCTGTTCTTTGCCAAGAACGGCGAGCTTGCCGGCACCGTTGCCGTGGCTGACGAGGTCAAGGAGACGAGCGCCGGGGCCATCGCCGCACTGCGCTCGCTTGGCGTCGACGTGCGCATGCTCACCGGCGACAGCCGCGTCACCGCCGAAGCGATCGCCCGCCGCGTGGGGCTGAGCAGCGAACAGGTCATCGCCGACGTTCTCCCCGCCGACAAGGAACGTCACGTGCGCGAACTGCAGGATGCGGGCGGCAAGGTCGCCATGGTGGGCGACGGCATCAATGACTCCCCCGCCCTGGCGCGCGCCGACGTGGGCCTTGCCATCGGCACCGGCGCCGACATCGCCAAAGAAGGGGCAGATGTGGTGCTCATGCGCAGCGACCTCATGGACGTCGCCCGCGCCATCGAGCTTTCGCGCGCCACGATCCGCAACATCAAGCAGGACCTGTTCTGGGCACTGTTCTACAACGGCATCGGCATTCCGCTGGCGGCGGGCGTGTTCTTCCCGCTCACCGGATGGCAACTCTCGCCGATGTTTGGCGCCGCGGCCATGAGCCTGTCGAGCGTGTGCGTCGTGTCCAATGCCCTGCGTTTGAAATCCTTTAAGCCTAAAGTGGCAAAATAGGCTCACCATTAAGTCCATTTAGAACGGGTTTTCCAAGTGCCCGAGATTGACCTGAAAGAGGAGCGACGCGTACTTTGGTACGCGAGCGACGGTTTGAAGGTCAAGGTCGGGTGCCTGGGAAAGCCGACACAACAGAGAGGAATACCCATGCGTTTCACAATTAAGACTTCCGGCCTTATGTGCGGCCACTGCGACGCCACCGTCGAGACCGCGCTGCTCAACGTTGCGGGCGTAACCGACGCCGACGCCGACCACGAGACTCAGACCGTCCAGGTGGAGTGCGCCGACACCGTGACCCCCGAGCAGCTCGCCGCCGCTGTCGAGGGCGCCGGCGAGAAGTTCCACGCCCTTTCGGTGACCGCCGCATAACGACCCGCACGTACCCCCGACCAGAAACGAGGACCCGCCATGATGGCAGACCATAAATCGGTGACCCGCATGCTCAAGACGGCACGCGGTCAGATCGACGGCATCCTGCGGATGGTCGAGGAGGACCGCTACTGCGTCGATATCTCCACGCAGCTCATGGCCACACAGGCGCTCCTCGCGCGCATTAACGCCGACGTGCTCAAGGCGCATATCGAGGGCTGCGTGACTTCGGCAATCGAATCGGGCGACGAAGACCTCAAAGCCGCCAAACTCGCCGAAATCGAACGCGTCGTCGACAAACTCTCCAAGTAATTGGGGCATTGGGGACAGGTACGTTTGCACCGTCTTGGTATTCCGGGGACAGGTATGTTTGCACCACATTGGTGCAGATTAACCTGTCCCCCTTGCTCTAAATCGGGTATAAAGGCGTGCAGCATATCGAACGAAAGGCAATTTGCATGAATGACTTTATGAAGGGTCGCAATGGTGCCGATGAACTCACCATCGTGATGGGTTTTGCCGGCATCGTCATCGCGATGATCGGATCGATAGCCCGCATCCAGTGGCTCAGCTGGATTGCCATCGCCGTAATCGTGATTGGCGTGCTGCGCGGCCTGTCCAAAAATATCGACGCACGTCACAAGGAGAACGAGGCCTTTGTCGCCGCGACTGCAAACGTACCCGGCTTGGGCAAGTTTGTAGCTAGCTTGGGCGGCGGAGCTGCAGCGGCCAACGCCTCGCGCGCAGCCAGTACTAGCAAGGAAGACTTTGAACGTGCCAAGCGCACAGCCAAGAAGATGTGGAAGGGCCGCAAGACCACGGCCTATCTTAAGTGCCCCAACTGCGGCCAGATGCTCTCCGTCCCCAAGGGCAAGGGCAAGATCCGCGTCACCTGCCCCAAGTGCCACGCCAAGATGGAAACGCGCTCGTAGCGCCCGCACGCGGGACAAATTAATTAGGTTTGTTTGTCCCAAATCCTAAGTATTTGTTCGATAAAAAAGCCGAGGCCTCGTGTTGAGATCTCGGCTTTTGCATGCGGCAACGGAGCCGCCCCTTTGTCACACCTACGCCACGCCGTCGCGGGCAAGCTCCTCGGCCAACGCCTCGGCAGGCATGTCCATAATCGTGTCGAGCTCGTTATCAACCTCGGGGATACGCTTCACCTTGAGCTTGCGCACCAGATCACCGCGACACATCACGTGCATCGGCTCACGCAGAGCGCACAGATCATCGAGCGGGTTCTCGCGCGTCACCAGGATATCAGCGGCCTTACCGCACTCGATTGTGCCGGTCTCGCCGCCCAGCCCCAGCAGCTCGGCATTGACTTGCGTAGCCGTATGCAGCGCGAAGGCGTTGCTCACGCCGACATACTTGGCAAAGTAGGCCACCTCGCGCCACATGTCGTACTGCGTCACGAACGGGCAGCTCGAATCTGTGCCAAGGCCTACCTTAACGCCAGCTTCCAGTGCGGCACGGGCGCTCTCGATGATGCCCGAGCACACGATGTCGCCGTTCTTCTTTTGCGTATCGGTCGAATGGGTCTTTTCCGGGTCGAGCAACACAAACGGCAGCGCCGGGCTGATCGTACAGGTAACGCTGGGCGCACGCCCCTCAAGCTGCGTACCCGCGGCACCGTGATACAGCTCCAGGATCTCGGGGGTCATCGGAGCGCCGTGCTCAATCGTGTCAACGCCGGCCTCAAGCGCGGCCTTCACACCTTCGGTGCTCTCGACATGGGCCATGACCGGAAGGCCAACCTCGTGCGCCGCCTTGCACGCCGCAGCGGCAACCTCGACCGGCATGCGCAGCACGCCCGGCTCGCCCACCTCGGTCGCATCGAACACGCCGCCCGTTACGAACAGCTTAATGACGTCGGCACCGCGCGCATACAGGTCACGCACCTGTTCGGCTGCCTCGGCGGGACTGTTGGCCACCTGGGCGAACAAGCCTGCACCATGGCCGCCCGGCACCGTGACGCCCGTTCCCGGCGCCACCAGGCGAGGACCTTGATACTTGCCGGCATCGATAGCATCGCGCACGGCAAGATCGGCAAACAGCGGGTCGCCCGCGCCGCGCACCGTGGTCACGCCACTTGCCAGCTGTTGTTGGGCGCTGCCCTTAAGAATGTGGCGCACGATGGCGCGCCCCACGGGATTATCGAGCTTCTTCATCAGCGCGCCCGCATCGCCCGCCGACACCGGCTTGCCCGAACCGCACAGATGCACATGCATATTGATGAGGCTTGGCATGAGATACGCACCCGCCAGGTCGATAACCTCGGCACCCGCAGGCGCCTGCGCCACAGCACTCGGCCCCATCCACGTGATGACACCGCGCTCAACGGCCACGGCCATGTCGGGTTGCGGCTCCATATGCTCCGAACCATCCAGGACGGTCGCATTGATAAACAACGTAGAACGATCGGCAGACGCCATATCGAGCTCCTCCCCCTCAGAAAACTTGAACATCTGTTCATTATTATCCAGCGCGGCAGGATTGCTGCGGACATATCGGTTAACGGAGGGAAGAGGGGATGTGGGGGGGCGGAATACGTTGCAGCCCCACCCCAGCAACATCAGGGGAATGTCTCGATCTGTAACAGGTACAGGGTTATTGGGCCCCCTGATGTTACAGATCGAGACATTCGGTCGACGTTTCACCGGTTTGTCTCGATCTGTAACAATTACGAACTCAAACAACTTCTAAACGTTACAGATCGAGACAAAACCTCTCAGCGCCCATACCACTGACGTCTCCACTCCTCAGCCAAATCGGGCCGTCGCGGAATACCCGCCAACCTCATCTTTTCAGCCAGCTTCCCCGGGTTCTTGAGTTCATCAAACGTAAACCTCAGTACCTTATGTCCGAGCATCGTCAGATGGGACTCTCGCTGACGTTCTGCCACGAATGGGTCGACCGACTCCCGACCCTCGCCGTTCTGCAAGGTGTACTTCCCCTTTCCGTCGAGCTCGCCGATGACACACGTCCCGTCCATGAGCCGCCAAAAATAGTCGACGCGAAACGCCTGGCTCGGATCGAGCGGGTCGCGAAACTCCACCTGCAGCTCCGGAACTGGAAAGCCGTACGCAATAAAGAACGCTCGGAACCGAGACTCGCCGCCGTTTTCGGACAGCCCGTCCGCATACGACGCAATCACCTGTGCCCTGCGATACCCTCGCCTGCCCTCGCAATCGGCGCGGAGGCGCTCGCACAAATCCCAACGTGATACGCCTTTCGCCCGCAGTGCAGAATCGGCAATCGCCAACCCGTAGGAGAACGGCGCACGCAGTAAGCAATCCTCCACCGTGCGCCAAAACGACGTCACCTGCACGCCGTCGGCTTGTTCAAGTGCACCCGCCGCCTGCGGACGCAACAGCCGACATCCTGCACTCAGCGGCACCGAGCAACCCGTCTTAACAAGATATCGTGGCCCGAGCAGATCATTCGGCACCTCCAGACCCCACAAAAGCGCCGCGTCATAGCCCCAAAACGCCCAATCGGGATGAAACTCCGCAAGCCCTTTGATAGTCCTCAGCGCTCGCTCCGCCGGCGTCAATGCATCCCAATCATGCTGAAAACAGAACAGGTACGGCTCGGGCTCCGCGATATCGTCGGTTCCAACATGGCGTCGTAGCCACATGAGCTCGGCATTGTCATGCGTTGCGAGCAGTGCACCTTGCTCGGTCGCCTCCGTGAGCCGCGCGAGCATCCTGTTCCGCGCCAAGGTGTTACGTGCTGCATGCTTGTGTTTAAAAACGGTATTAGACACTTCCATCACCACCACATCGGACAAATGGACCATCGTCACCGTTGCCTCCGCTGACAAATGTCTTGATCTGTAACAGGAAGACAGTCTTTGAGCCTCTAGTTGTTACAGAACAAGATCTTTCGGCAGCCGCCAACCTTTGTCTCAATCTGTAACAGGTAGGTCGAATTTGGGCCTGTAGATGTTACAGATTGAGACATTCCCCCAACCAGGTGCCAAACGTCTCGGTCTGTAACAGTTAGACGTTCTCCAGGCCCCCAAACGTTACAGATTTAGACAAACCAGCGGCACCCAAGCGTTCGTCTCGATCTGTAACAGGTAGACCGGTTTTTTGTCCCTAAACGTTACAGATCGAGACAAATAGACACGCGGCGGCGCTGCGACAGCCCATCCCCTACTCCCACTCCTGCTCGTAGATGTTGAGCGACTTTACGTACCGCCCCTGGGCGCCCATGATGTCGCGGACCAGGCGCAAAAAGAAGCTGATGCATGAGGTGTCGAAGCCATCTTCCAGGTCTTCTGGATGAACGGCGCCAGGCCCGTCGACCGCCGTGTCACTCAGGCGTGCGATGTCATACAGATAGAGTTGTCCCGCCGTCAGCCAGACATCGTCGACGCAGGCGAGGCGCACCGCAATCGCTCCGTCGCTCCAATGCTCCTTTTGCACGATATGCGGGTCGTAGACATCAAAGCGACAGTCGGTGCGCCTGTCCTTCAGCGCGACCATACCAGTCGCAGGATCCTTGTCCAAAATGCCAAAGCGCGAGAAATACTGCGTGTCGCGTACCTGCTCGAGCCGCTTGAGCGAGGCAGGCGAAAGCGATGTCGGCGGCTCTTCAACATACAGCTCGAGCAGCGTCTTGCCATGGCGATAGGGGCGCTCGAAGAGCAGCCAATCGGTAAATGCCATGTTGTAGGCCATGATTTCGTTTTGCGAAGGCTCGGTGCAATAGCTGAGCCACGGGTCGACAATGATCTCGAACTGTTCGCGCGCCGGCTCCAAAAACTGGAACTTCCGCAGCATCCAAAAATGGGCCATGTCGGCAATATCGTTGCCGACGGCTTCGGCTAGCTGCGCTCGGTCTAAAGCGTGGTCAGTCATGGCATCCTCCTCAAACTGATAGACCTCAATTTGAGCTTACGAGGAGGGTGGTCGGCCACGACCAGCGCGGGCAAAATAGGCCTCCGGCTGCAAACCAGATGCTGACCAAGCACTTGACGAAAAGCTTGACCGAAAATGCGCACCGCAACAAAACCGCAGGTAAACATAGACGGCAAACCCGTCCTTTTGAGCCAAGCGCCCCCGGCCATCACAGAAACAGCAGAGCGCCACAGCTCAAGAAAACGCCGAATGGACACTCGCGCGTCGACAAACGAGCAAATCGCTCGCAAAGAGTGTCCCCAACGACTAGACAAAAAATGACTAGTCATTGGGGACGTTCTTAAATGACTACTTTACAGCTCCAGCGCGTCGGCGACTTCGGCAGCGCAGGCCAGGGCGTCAGCCATAGCGTTCACCACGAGCGAGCTGCCGTTGCGAGCGTCACCCGCCACATACACCGGCGCGGCATCCGCGGCGACGCCGTCGACACGGGCCGCAAGGTGCGAGCCCTCGGCAGCCATCACCGGCAGCGGACGACCAGCGGTGGCAACAGGCACGCCAACGGCGTCGAACACGCCATGCTCGGGACCCGTAAAGCCGCAGGCGATGAGCACCAGCTGGGCCGGCACCTCGTGCTCGGAGCCCGCGATGCGCTCGGGCTTGCCAGCCGACCAATCCAGATCGACCACGCGCAGGCCCGCGGCCGCGCCCTTCTTGTCCAACAGTACCTCGAGCGTATCCACACCCCAAGCGCGCATCTCGCCGCCCATGGCAGCGATGGCCTCCTGCTGGCCGTAATCGGTCTTCTTCACGTTGGGCCACTGCGGCCAGGGGTTGCTCGCCGCGCGCGCATCAGGCGCCGCCGGCAAGAACTCAAACTGGCGCACGCTGCGCGCACCCTGACGTACCGCGGTGCCCACGCAGTCGTTACCGGTATCGCCGCCGCCAATGACCACAACGTCCAGGCCGCGCGCGTTCACCGCGGGCTCGCCGCCATCGAGCACCGAGACGGTCGAAGCCGTCAGGTAGTCCACGGCATACACCACGCCCGGGGCATCAATGTTCGCAGCCGAAAGCCCACGCGGGGCGCGAGCACCGGCAGCCACCACGACGGCGTCAAAGTCGTCGAGCTTGGTGGTAACCTTGGGATCGCTTACATCAGCACCCAGCTCGAACACAATGCCCAGCTCGCGCATAAGTGCCACACGACGCTCGACAACGGACTTCTCGAGCTTCATGTTGGGAATGCCGTACATGAGTAGACCGCCCGGGCGATCGTCACGCTCAAACACCGTCACGCGGGCACCGCGACGCGCAAGCTCCCATGCTGTCACCAGACCAGCAGGACCGGAGCCCACCACGGCAACCGTGGGCGCGCCCTCCCCTGCCGGCTCAAAGCGGTGCGGACCGCCGTTGGCCCACTCATGGTCGCTAATCGCGCGCTCGTTGTCATGGATCGTCGTGGGCTGGCCATCGACCGAGCCCAGGTTGCATGCGGCCTCGCACAGCGCCGGGCACACGCGACTCGTGAACTCGGGCATGGGCGAGGTGAGTGACAGGCGCTCGGCAGCCTCGTCCCAACGGCCGCGGTACACCAGCTCGTTCCACTCGGGAATCAGGTTGTGCAGCGGACAGCCGCTCGGACGTGTCTTGCCAAAGCTCGCGCCCATCTGACAAAACGCCACACCGCACATCATGCAGCGGCTCGCCTGGGCACGGCGCGCGTCGTCGTCGAGCTCCACGTACAGCGGATCGAAATCGCGGCTGCGCTCCTCCACGGGGCGCAGCTCATGGGTCACGCGATCGATATCAAGAAAAGCACCGGGCTTACCCATGGCACTTACGCCTCCTTCTTGGTCGAAGCAACAGAGCTGGCAGCCACGGACGCAGTACCCGCAGCACCGCCCGCAGCATCGAAGCGAGCAACATCCGCGGCACTCGCGCGACCGGTCACAATGTCAAACGCCAACTCCTCGGCCTGCGCATGCGTCTTACCGACGGCCTCGCCCGCGGCGACAATCGCCAGCACGCGCTCGTACTCGGTCGGAATGACCTTCACAAAGTGCTTGCTCATCGTCTCAAAGCTGTAGAGCAGCTTAATGCCGCGCGGACTCTGCGTCGCGTCCACGTGCTCCTGGATGAGCTCGCGAATCTGCGCCAGCTCGCCGGCCGTCGGGGCTTTAAGCTCAACGCTCTCGTGGTTCACACGGGCATCGAGGGTGCCGTACTGATCGAAGACATAAGCCACGCCACCCGTCATACCGGCGGCGAAGTTCTGCCCGACCTCACCCAGGATGAGCGCCAGACCGCCCGTCATGTACTCGCAGCCATGGTTGCCGCAGCCCTCGACCACCACCGTGGCACCGGAGTTGCGTACGCCAAAGCGCTGGCCGGCCAAGCCGTTAATGAAGCCGCGGCCGCTCGTGGCACCAAAGAACGCAACGTTGCCCACGATGATGTTCTCGTCGAACTTGTAGGTCGCATGCGGGTTGGGGCGCACCGACACCTCGCCGCCCGAAAGACCCTTGCCAAAGTAGTCGTTGGCGTCACCGCACACGTTGAGCGTAATGCCGCGCGGCAGGAAGGCGCCGAAGCTCTGACCGGCCGAACCATCGCAATCGATGGTGATGGAGCCGGCGGGCAGGCCCTCGGGATGCGCCTTGGTCACCGCGTTGCCCAAGATGGTGCCCACGCAGCGGTTGACGTTGGCGATGTCGGCGCGGAAGCGAATCGGGCGCAGGTGCGCACGGGCATCGGCCGTATAGGGCACAAACAGCGTGGAATCGAGCGTCTTGTCGAGCTCGCTGTCCGCAGCCATCTGGGGCAGGAAGTGGCGACCGTCGGCACCCGGGATGTGGGCACCAAACTCACAGGTCGCGCTCGCCAGCACGGGCGATAGATCGAGCAGGTTGGCCTTGCGGTTGCCCGGGACCTCGATCTGGCGCAGGCACTCGGGATGGCCGACCATCTCGTCGACGGTGCGGAAGCCCAGGCTCGCCATGACCTCGCGCAGCTGCTCGGCAACAAAGAGCATAAAGCGTTCGACGTGCTCTGGCTTGCCGCGGAAGCCGCGACGTAGGCGGCAGTTTTGCGTAGCGATGCCGGCCGGGCAGGTATCCTGCTGGCAGTCGCGCTGCATGAGGCAGCCCATGGAGATGAGCGGCATGGTCGCAAAGCCAAACTCCTCGGCGCCCAACAGGCAGGCGACAGCAACATCGGTACCGTCCATGAGCTTGCCGTCGGCCTCGAGCACCACGCGCGAGCGCAGGCCGTTTTGCAGCAGCGTCTGCTGGGCCTCGGCAAGGCCAAGCTCCAGCGGCAGACCGGCGTGCCAGATCTGTCTCTTATACACATCTGACGCTGCCGACGAAGC
>UQIP01000031.1:0-23603 GCA_900541005.1 uncultured Collinsella sp.
CAGCGGCACCCGAGCCGCCGTTGTGGCCGCTGATCAAAATCTTGTCGGCAGCGCCCTTGGCAACACCAGTGGCGATGGTGCCGACGCCGGCCTCGCTGACCAGCTTGACCGACACGCGCGCGCCGGGGTTGGCGTTCTTAAGGTCAAAGATCAGCTCTGCCAGGTCCTCGATGGAGTAGATGTCGTGGTGCGGCGGAGGCGAGATCAGGCCGATGCCGGGCGTGGACTGACGGACCTCGGCAATCCAGGGATAGACCTTCTTGCCGGGCAGGTGGCCGCCCTCGCCGGGCTTGGCGCCCTGGGCCATCTTGATCTGAATCTCGAAGGCGCTGCACAGGTAGCGGCTCGTCACGCCAAAGCGCGCGCTTGCCACCTGCTTGATGGCGGAGTTCTTGGAGTCACCGTTAGCCAGCGGGGTCTCGCGGCGCGGGTCCTCGCCGCCCTCGCCGGAGTTGGAACGGCCATGCAGGCGGTTCATGGCGATGGCCATGCACTCGTGTGCTTCCTTGCTGATGGAGCCGTACGACATGGCGCCGGTGTTAAAGCGGCGGACGATGTTGAGCGCGGGCTCGACCTCGTCGAGTGCCACCGGAGTGCGGCCGCTGGCATCAAAGTCCAGCAGGTCGCGCAGGCGCACGGCACGGCCGGTGCGGTGCAGGCGGGCGCTGTACTCCTTAAAGGTGTCGTAGCTGTCCTCACGGCAGGCGGTCTGCAGCAAGTAGACAGTCTGCGGATCGATGAGGTGATCCTCGCCGCCGAGCGGGCGCCACTTGGTCAGGCCCAACGTGGGCAGCTGATCGGGAGCCGGGCTCTTAAGGATAGCGAGCGCGGCGTCATAGCGCTCATTTTGCTCGCGTTCGACGTCCTCGACACCCATACCGCCCACACGGCTCACCGTGCCGGCGAAGTACGCGTTGACGAACTCCGGCGTAAAGCCAACGGCCTCGAAGATCTGCGCGGAGTGGTAGCTCTGCACCGTGGAGATGCCCATCTTGGACATGATGGAGACGATGCCCGCCGTCGCGGCCTTGTTGTAATTGGCGATGCCCTGCTCGGCCGTCACGTCCAGGTCGCCGCGTGCCGCCAGATTGCGGATGCACGCATGCGCGTTGTACGGGTAGATGCCGCTTGCGGAGTAGCCCACCAGCGCCGCAAAGTCGTGCGGAGACACGGCATCGCCGCACTCCACCACGATATCGGCAAAGGTGCGCACGCCGGCACGGATCAGGTGGTTGTGCACGCAGCCCACGGCGAGCAGCGACGGCACGGGCACCTCGCCCGCCGCAGCACGGTCGCTCAGCACCACGATGTTCACGCCATCGCGAACCGCGGCCTCGACGTCTTCGGCAAGCTGCTTGAGCGCAGCCTGCAGCGCGCCCTCACCCGCGTCGCGGCGGTACACGGCACGGAAACGGCGGGTCTTAAAGCCCACGCGGTCGATGGCGCAGATACGCTCGAACTCCTCCTCGCTCAGCAGTGGGCGCTCCAAGCGCACCAGCTGACAGGCCGTACGGGAGTCCTCGAGCAGGTTGCCGTGGTTGCCCAGGTAGAGCGTGGTCGAGGTGACCATATGCTCGCGAAGGGCGTCGATGGGCGGGTTCGTGACCTGAGCGAACAGCTGATAGAAGTAGTCGTAGAACGAACGCGTCTTCTTGGACAGGCAGGCCAGCGGCGCGTCGATGCCCATCGAGGCGAGCGGGGCCTTGCCCTGCTGGGCCATGGGACGCACGACCTCGTCGACGTCATCCCAGTGATAGCCGAGCTTGGCCATGCGCACGGCGGCAGGCACCTCGGCATCCTCGGCGGGTGTTGCCGCAACGGGCCCATCGAGTGCGCCGACGGTCAGCGTCTCCTCGGCAATCCAATCACGGTAGGGCTTTTCCTTGGCGTAACGGGCACGCAGCTCATCGTTGTAGATCACGCGGCCGCGGGCAAAGTCGACCTCGAGCATCTGGCCCGGTCCTAGGCAGCCGCTCGTCAGGATGTTCTCGGGGCTCACCTCGATGGTGCCCACCTCGCTTGCCAGCATAAAGCGACCGTCGCGCGTCACATAGTAGCGGGCGGGACGCAAGCCGTTACGGTCGAGGGCGGCACCCAGCGTGCGACCGTCGGTAAAGGCGATGGCCGCCGGGCCATCCCACGGCTCCATGAGCATGGACTGGTAAGCGTCGTAGGCGCGGCGCTCCTCACTCAGGCTGTCGTTGTGGTCCCACGGCTCGGGCAGCAACATGGACGCGGCACGCGTAAGCGGGCGACCGTTCATGACCAGGAACTCGAGCACGTTATCCAGAATCGCGGAGTCGGAGCCCTCGCGGTTGATGATGGGCATCACGCGCTCAAGATCGTGCTGCAGCACGGGGCTGTACAGGTTGGGCTCGCGGGCGCGGATCCAGTTGACGTTGCCCTTGAGGGTGTTGATCTCGCCGTTGTGGATGATAAAGCGGTTGGGATGTGCGCGCTCCCAGCTGGGTGTGGTGTTGGTGGAGTAGCGCGAGTGGACGAGCGCCACGGCCGTTTTGACGGCGGCGTCGTTGAGGTCGATGAAGAAGCGGCGCATCTGCGTGGCCACAAGCATGCCTTTGTACACGATGGTGCGCGAGCTCATGGAGCAGACGTAGAAAATCTTGTCGCGCAGGGCAAACTCGGCGTCGGCCTTCTTCTCGATGGTGCGGCGGCACACGTACAGGCGGCGCTCGAATGCGTCGCCGGCCGGCGTGTCGTCGGGGCGGCCCAGAAAGGCCTGCAGGATGGTAGGCATGCAGGCGCGGGCCGTCTCACCCAGGTCGTGCGGGTCGACGGGCACCTCGCGCCAAAAGAGCAGCGGCACGCCGGCCTCGGCGCAGCCCTCCTCAAACACACGACGGGCATCCTCTACGCCCTTGTCGTCCTGCGGGAAGAACAGCATGGCCACGCCATAGTCGCCCTCTGCCGGCAGAATCTGGCCGCACTTTTGAGCCTCTTTGCGGAAAAAGTGATGCGGAACCTGGAACAGGATTCCGGCGCCGTCGCCGGTGTTCTTCTCGAGTCCGGTGCCGCCGCGGTGCTCCAAGTTGACCAGAATGGACAGTGCGTCGTCCAGAATCTGGTGATGGCGCTCACCGTTGATATCGGCAAGCGCGCCGATGCCACATGCATCGTGGTCGAATTCGGGGCGATAAAGGCCCTGCTGCTGAGCGGAATCTGCCTGCATCGCGATCCTCCCCTAGATATTTAGACAGTCAGTTGAATAGGCATACTAGGAGCATCGCCGGCCTGTTGTGTTTCCCACCCGTTTCGAAACAATCGCGTAACGCACGCCCTACGAGTGGACACCGCCGACCTCAAGGGCGACAACATAGGCCCCAAGTTCGGCCTGCAAGCTCACCGCTTCAAACATCTCAATCTGTAACAGTAAGATCCAATTTCCATCCCTAGTTGTTACAGATCAAGACATTTCAGCAATCCCCCTTCAGCATCCTATTCAAATACAATAATTTTGTTAGTCTTGGTTAACTTTTGAGCCTAAAACGGGTATCCTTTGCGGCGTCAAACAAACGGCACGCAGGAGCTCACCATGCTCAACCATCTCAAACAACACTTTGGCTCCCGACGCACCGGTGGTCACGGAGGCCTAGACATTGCGCGGCACATCGGCCCCGGGCTGCTCGTGACCGTCGGCTTTATCGACCCGGGCAACTGGGCCTCCAATATGGCCGCGGGCTCGCAGTTTGGCTACGCGCTGCTGTGGATCGTCACACTGTCCACGATTATGCTCATTGTGCTGCAGCACAATGCGGCGCACCTGGGTATCGCCACGGGCGCCTGTCTTGCCGAGGCCACGACACGTTACCTCCCCCGCTTCGTTGGACGCACGGTACTCGCCAGCGCCTATCTCGCGACCATCGCCACCGCCATGGCCGAAGTCCTGGGTGGCGCGATTGCCCTTCAAATGCTCTTTGGGCTGCCCGTGCGCGCGGGCTGCGTCATCGTGGCGGCAGTATCGATGGCGATGCTCATGACGAACTCCTACAAGCGTGCCGAACGCTGGATCATCGCCTTCGTAGGCGTGGTAGGACTCTCGTTTTTGGCCGAGCTTGCACTAGTCAAGGTCGACTGGCCGCAAGCCGCCGCAAGCTGGGTCACGCCCAGTATGCCCACTGGCTCTGCCGCGATTATCGTGAGTGTCCTGGGTGCGGTCGTTATGCCCCACAACCTCTTTCTACACTCCGAGGTCATCCAATCCATGCACTTCGAAGGCCAAGGCGAGCAGGTTATCGAAGAGCGTCTGCGCTATGAGCTCTTCGACACGCTCTTTTCGATGGGCGTGGGCTGGGCAATCAACTCGGCCATGGTCATCCTGGCCGCAACGACCTTCTTTGCGCACGGCATTGTCGTAGACGACCTCGCCGTCGCAGCGGACACGCTCTCCCCCATTCTGGGCCCAGCAAGTTCGACAATCTTTGCGGTGGCGCTGCTGTTTGCGGGCCTCTCGAGTAGTGTGACGGCAGGCATGGCGGCAGGCACCATCACCGCGGGCATGTTCGACGAGGAATACGACATCCACGACCGACATTCCTCGATTGGGGTGGCGGCATGTTTCGTCGGCGCAGTGGCGGCGTGTCTGGTCGTCCCAAATCCTTTTGAAGGTCTCATCTGGAGCCAGGCACTGCTGTCGCTTCAGCTGCCGATCACGGTTTTCGTGCTTATACGGCTCACCAGCTCACGCCGCGTCATGGGCAAATACGCCAACTCGCGCCCGCTCAACGCGTTGCTCGTAGGAATCGGCGTCATCGTAACGGTTCTCGACATCGTGCTGCTAACGGGGATGTAATTGGGATGGCGTGACTGTCCAGATATAACGTCTCAATCTGTAACACGTAAGGCCGTTTTAAACCGTCAGATAAATCAAAAGGGCCCCGGCCGAGAATTCGACCGGGGCCCTTGGACAGAGCTCTATATAGCTAATCGCCGTGTGTCTACGAGTTACTCCTCGACGAGCTCAAACTCATCGGGGCCGACGCCGCAGACCGGGCATACGTAATCCTCGGGCAGCTCGGGCGTGTCGACCTCAACCTCGTAACCGCAAACGGTGCACACAAACTTATACGTCTTCTTCTCCTCAGCCATGATGTTCTCCTCTCGAACGCGACTGGTGATGTAATTCGTTTATTAGTATAGATTCTCAATAATATAATGCAAGTATTTTTAGAACATTTCTAGCCTTGATACGACGAAGCCTTGGGCGGCGTCTTGCCCTTCAAGACCTTGTGATAGTAGTCATAGGTCAGCGGGGCCTCGCCGCTCAAGCGCTCGGCATCCTCCACCTCGCCGATAAAGAGCAGGTGCGTGCCCACATCCACGGTATCAATCAGACGGCAGCTAAACAGCGCCGCCGCGTGCTCGGGCACATAGGGCATGCCCAGCGCGGTCTCGTGGGTCTCGTACTTGGCAAACTTGTCGTAATCGCTGCTGGTGCGGAAGCCAAAATTGCCGATATAGAGCATGTCGGCGGTCTGGTCAATCACGGTCAACGCAAAGGCCTTAGCCGATGCGATTACGCCGGACGTGACATTTTCCTTGTTCACGGCAACCGAGATGCGCGGCGGGGCGGATGTCACCTGCACCGCTGTGTTGATAACGCAGCCGGCACGCAGCCCGTCGGACGCGGCACTCACCACATACAGGCCGCTCGGCATCGTAAAGAACGCAGTTTTGTCCATAACGATCACTCCCCTAGCTCGGGTTGGAACCTCATGGATGTATGTACCCACAAAAAAGGCGGCACCCATAACGGACGCCGCCTTTGAGACATATGTGTCAGAACAGTAAGAAAGATGAGACGCCCGCAGTTGCGGTGAAATAGGGACTGAATAGCCCCTCAAACAGGCAAAACAGTCCGTATTCCACCGCAACTTATGAAGGGTGGTCAGCGATTGCGCTCTTTGAGGGCGCGGTCGATCTCGCGTTGGACATCACGCTTGGCCATGTCCTCGCGCTTGTCGTAGAGCTTCTTGCCGCGACCCAGACCCAGCAGCAGCTTTACGCGGCCGTCCGTATTAAAGTAGAGCTCCAACGGAACCAGCGCATAACCACGGTTGCGAAGTTTGCCGTCAAGAAAGTCGATCTCCTTGCGGTGCAGCAGCAGACGACGCCGACGATCGGGATCGCGATTCCACACGCCACCATGGCTATAAGGGTGGATATGCAGGCCGACGAGCCAGCACTCCCCGCCGCGGATCAGCGCGAAGGTATCGGTGATCTGGCAGGCGCGCTCGCGAATCGACTTGACCTCGGTGCCGCTCAGTTCAATACCGCACTCAAACGTCTCATCGATAAAGTACTCGTGATGTGCCGAGCGATTCTTGGAAATGAGCTTGCGCTCGCGCTTACTGGGCATCGCCGGCCTCCTTGGCGCCATCGGCGTTTGAGCCCGCAGCCTCGCGCTTTGCCTTGCGCTCGGCATTGAGCTCAGCATCGCTCTCGCGCACCAGTTTGATAATCGCCGCGCAGGCTTCCTCGCCCACCAAGTCGCGAGCACGCACCGTCAGGCGCGTCGCCTCCTGCTTGTCGCCGTCGCTTGCAGCATCGGTCGCGCACATAATCAGGCAGATGGCAATCTCGGCCGAAGGTGAGGTCGGAACGCCCTGCAACGCCAGCTCACCCATCACGTGCTCGTCGCTCTCCTCGGCGGCATCCGGATAGGTAGTATGGATCTTGTTGAGCAGGCGCGTCGTATGCGTATCGTTGGGCGCCAGGCGCAGCGCCAGACGCGCGCAGCCCACGGCAGCCGAAATGTTCTCGGTCTCGGGCTCCAAGAAGTACTGACCCAGATTGGCGTAAGCGCGGGCGGCGCACTTGCCATCGCTCGCGCGCTCTAACACCGAAAACGAAAGCGAAGCCCACTCCTGCTTGTCCTCGAGAGCGCGGAACAGCTCGGCCAAATCCAAACGATAGTTGCAGTTCATGGGGTCCCAACGCACAGCCTGCATCAAGGCATTACGAGCGCTCACATAATCCTGCTGGCGAATGTAGGCAAACGCCATGTCAGAGTACAGGCGGTCAAACGGCACCTCAACCTGCACGAGCTCGCGCGGATCCTTCTCCACGCGGCGATAGGCCAAGCGCTCAAACTTGCTATCGAAGCTAAAGTATTGGCGCTTCTCCTCCGTCTTGCACTCGGCGTCGATATACTCCTCGGCGAGCTCCACCAGGCGCTCCAGCAGCGGCGTCGCCGTAGCCAGGTCGCCCTGCGCCAGATAGTTCTCGGCATACGTGATGTCTTGCAAGCTGATGGGCAGGTCCATGGCTACTCCTCGATCTGAGCGAAACACGGCAGGCGCCGTATATACGGTCAATACACAAAACCCGGGTCTCTTACGAGGCCCGGGCGTTCAATTTTGGTAGCCCGTACCAGATTCGAACTGGTGATCTCCGCCTTGAGAGGGCGGCGTCCTAAACCGCTAGACGAACGGGCCATATGTAGCAAATGCAATGGCTGGGATGGAGGGAGTCGAACCCCCATTGACGGAACCAGAATCCGCTGTCCTGCCATTAGACGACATCCCAATGACTGCATCGCTGCGCTCGGCTGTGCCTTTGCGCAAGAAAGAAATATACGGGAAGTCCCGCCGTGACGCAAGCCCTAATTTTGACTTTTTTGAAATTCTGTCAAATACGGCCAACACGTGAAGGACCTGTGAAGCACCAGCGACACCTACGGCGTCAAAGCCCGTAAAACATCCCACATCTACCGCTGGTAGATTACAACAATGCAGCACTCACGGCTGGTGGCACAATCGAACCGTCATCATTGCACGGATATCGAGGCGCCATGGACGAAGAGCTTGATTACCTATGGGAGACCCTGGGCCTCGAGATCACTGCTGACCTTTGGCCCGAACGGGACAAAATTCACCCCACGTTACGCCCCGCCATTACTGTGGTGCAGGCAAAATACCGCCGTGCATCCTTTTTGATCATGCGGATGTCATGGCACGCGGGACTCCCCGACCTTAAGCGAATCCAGGCAAGCCTCGTCGAGCTGTCCGGTATGCCGACCGTCATATCCGAGACACACCTGGAGCAGCGCCAGCGTGAGCGACTGCAACAGCAGCGGATTCCCTTTATCTGCCCCGGCGTTCAGGCATATCTGCCCTTTATGGACGAGGAGTACTGGAGCGGCAAGCCCAACAAGCACGTAAAGGTCTACGATCCGCACGAATGGGCACAGCTCGAGGATTGAGCCGAGCGAGCCAGCCGATGGAAAACACGTCCCACCCTGAGTACTCAAAACGGGACGCACTTTCCGCAGCCGCTACAGTAACGCCTCGGCCCAAGTCGCTTCCCTAAAGCCGGGAATCGCAAAGTCGTCGCCCACCAGCAGCGGGCGCTTGACCAGCATGCCGTCGGTCGCCAGCAGCTCGTAGCACTCCCGATCCGTCATGCCCGCATCCAGACGCGCCTTCAGGCCCAGCTCTCGATATTTCATGCCCGACGAATTAAAGAAGCGCCGCACCGGCAGCCCCGAACGGGCAATCCAGGTCGCAAGCTCATCAGCCGTGGGATTGTCCAAAACGATATCGCGGTCGATATACTCTACCCCATGTTCGTCCAGCCATGCCTTGGCCTTCTTACAGGTCGAGCACTTGGGATATTCAACAAACAATACCGCCATGGGATTTCCTTTCTTAGAGAAAACAGGTGTCTGGAAAACTGCACATCGACGACCACTCGCGATTGCAGCCGTTATTGTAGTCAATGTCGAAGCATAGGCAGTCGCGATGTCTCGTCTTAAGGCTAGCGCCTCGCATGGGCGCCGATCGGCCGAGTCGCATGGCGCACCAACGCCGCTGCCAGCAATACCAACAGCATGGCGGTGACATAGCCCGCAGCATCGAATCCTAAATCGATAACGTCAAAATGCCTGCCGGGAACAAAGATCTTATGTACCTGATCGCCAACGGAGCAGGCGGCGCAAAAGAGCAATACGGGCACGCAACGGGAGCATACGCTCCACGGACGCTTGGAAAAGCAAACCACGACCACCGAGGCGAACAATCCGACGAAGAAAAACTCTACGGTATGGGCAACGCGACGGACGTTTGTGCCCGCCCATATGCGAATGGAAGCAAGTCGGCCAGACCGGACATTCGGGGCAGCCGAATCGGTGCCCCCGGTCATTCCGTTCTCCGTCTGGGCTTCACCCGTGGCATCGGCAGCCTGAACGCCCGTGGCCTGACCCTCCACCACACGCGCGGTGGACTCGCTCAGCAACGACGTCTCCACCGCATTTTGCTCCGTCAGCACCCAGATACCCGCCAGCGTTGCAGCGAACAGAATGATCGCGGTCCATCCGATTATTTGTTTTATGCGCGCCAAGGGCCAACCTCCTTTTTTGAATATCAGCGAGTGTAGCCCCAAATGACATCGTCACCGTATCAAAATTTGAATCGCAACAGGAAGCGACAAAGCGACGCAAACCCCTACCCCGCCTCGCGCATCCAGCGATCGAACGTCCCCACGCACACGCCCAAGCACTTTGCTGCCTGGCTGCGGGTAATATCGCCCGCCTCATAGCTATCGCGCACCAGCTCAAACTGAGGAGGGCACGGCTTGCGAGGTCGACCGAAACGGACCCCTCGCGCCCGCGCCGCTGCAATTCCCTCCGCCTGGCGCCGATGGATATTCTCGCGCTCCACCTGCGCCACGTAGCTCAGCAGTTGCAGCACAATATCGGCAATCAGGGTGTTGGTCACATCCGGCGCGCCGCTGGCCCTGAAGCGCGTGTCAAGCAATGGCATGTCCAACACCACAATGGCAACCCCGAGCTCCTTGGTAATGCGTCGCCATTCCTCAAGAATCTCGGAGTAATTACGACCAAGTCGGTCGATAGAAAGCACCACCAGCACGTCCCCGTCTCCCAGGACGTGTAGCAGCTCGCGATAATGCGGTCGATCGAAGTCCTTGCCGCTCGCATGGTCGGCATAAATATTCGCTAAGCCCACGCCATAGGCGCCCAGCGCATCCAGCTGCCGATTCAGATTCTGATCGCGCGAACTCACCCGCGCATAACCGTACACCGTCGCCATCTCATCCCCGCTTTCTTGTATACCTGCCAAAAAGGGACAGGTTTATTTTGGTAGGTTTTACCTCTCAAATAGCAGGTAAGCGGGCGGCCGAGCAGACGGCAAGGTGGCCACGATTCAAATGCGGAGGGCGGTCCCGAAAGGCCGCCCTCCGCTCCCCCACCATGAGTCGGGATTTGGCTAATGGATAAGCTTAAAGTCCAAGTGCCCACGCGTGGTATTGACGCGCGAGACCTCGATGATCACGCGCTGCCCCAGCTCGTAACGAGTCCCCGTGTCGGCGCCCGTCAGCGTAAGCGCATCCTCGTCGAACTCGAACCACTCGTTGCCCAGGCTCTTGATCGAAACCAAGCCTTCGACCTGCGTCAGGTCCAAGCGCACAAAGAGGCCCATGCTGCTAACCCACGAGACGGTTCCGGCATAGCGCTCGCCCAGACGGTCCTCATAGTACTGGGCAATCTTGATCTTTTGCGTCGCATGGCTGGCGGCATCTGCCGCGCGCTCGGCATCGCTGCATGCGCGGCAGATCTGCGGTAGAATGCGCGGCAGCGACTCGCGCCCCTTGCCGATCAGCCGCGACGTACGGACCAAGGCGTCCTTGCCGCCGAGCTGCTCATAGGCCAACTGCAGTTTGAGCACGCGGTGCACCACCAGATCGGGGTAGCGACGGATGGGACTCGTAAAGTGACAGTAGCACGGCGCGGCGAGCGCAAAGTGGCCCTCGTTGCGCGGCTTGTACAGCGCGCGCTGCATGCTGCGCAGAAGCAGCGTGTTGACGAGCGGTGCGTTTGCCGTACCGGCGGCAGCATCGACTGCAGCCTGCAGCTCATCGGGACTCCCCAGGGCAATACCGGCAGCACGGCGATCGTCGATGATGCCTAGCTGCGCCAGCGCAACAGCGGCACCGTGCAGGCTATCGGGACTCGGATCCTCATGCACGCGATAGCAGGCCTCGATATCACGGTCTGCCAGCCACTCTGCAACGCACTCGTTGGCGAGCAGCATGGCTTCCTCGATAAGCGACGTGGCACACGAACGCTCACGCGCCACAATCTGCACGGGCACTCCGTCCTCATCCAATAGAGCGCGAATCTCGGCCGTGTCAAAATCGACTGAGCCGCGGGCGCGACGAATACGACGGCGAAGTTCGGCGAGTTCGTTGGCGGCGACAAGGAAATCGCCGAGGTCGACGTTGTAGCCGCAGGCGGCCTCCTCGCACGCAAGACCGCGCTCAAGCGCTTCCTCGCGCGAGACCTCAGCAGCCGCAACATCCTCGGCCGCACCTTCCAGCACCGAATACTCCACCGCGCCGGCACGTACCAGCAGCGCCTCGGCGCCGTCATAGTCCATACGCACACGCGAGCGAATCACGCTAGGGTACGGATCGTAATGCCGCACGCGACCCTGCGCATCGAGCTCGATATCGACGGTAAACGCAAGACGGTCCTCGTCAGGGCGAAGCGAGCACAGGTCACAGGACAGGCGTTCGGGCAGCATGGGAAGCACGCGATCGGCCAGATACACCGATGTCGTGCGATGGCGAGCCTCAAGATCGATATGCCCGTCCCAAGCCACATAGTGTGAAACGTCGGCGATATGCACACCCAGCTTATAGCCGCCCTCGGGCGTGCGCTCCAGCGAAATGGCATCGTCAAAGTCGCGCGCGTCGACCGGGTCGATCGTGATGACAAAGCGGTCGCGCAGATCGTGGCGGAGCGGATCCTTAAGCGCCGCGGACACATCGAGCGAAAGCCCCTCGGCCTCGTCCAGCGCGGCCTCGGGATAGCTATCGGTATAGCCGTAGCGCGCCATCACATATTGAACGCCCAAATCGGGCGCGTCATCTCCGCCAATGCGGCGCTCGATCGTCACGGTGCCCGATTCCAGGCGCGTCGGGTAGGTCAAAATGCGCGCGACAACGACATCGCCCGGGCGGACGCCCAGGCGATCCGCCGAGGTATCCTCGGGCAGAATGAAGAAGTCGGCCTTCAGGCGCGAATCGAGCGGCTCAATCACACCGAGCGGACCGGCGGTCTGGTACGTGCCCACCACGCTTATAGCTGCGCGCTCAACCACGCCCTCGATCACGGCGCGACGCTCGCCATGCGGGCTGTTCTTAATGCTCACGGCAACGGTATCGCCGTCCATGATCTCACGCTTGCCGCGACCCATAACCTTGTAGTCGCCATTCTCGGTTATGACATAGGCACTGTGCTCATGGAGCTGCACGCGCCCGGTCAGGCTCGGACGGCGTTCGCTGCGCACCGGCCCGCGCTTATTGCGAGCCCCACGCTTATGCTTGTTATTGCGCCCCATGGCGCCTCCTTGCTATCGATTGCCGTTTACATCCCAAGAGTCTACCCAAATGATCCCTAGGGGACAAAAAACGGGCCGCCCCATAAGAGACGACCCGTTGGAAGGGATGAATTCCAGGCATGCCTACACGCGCAGGTAGCGGCGCATGGCGATGGCAGAACCAAAGAGACCGATAATCACGCCGACCAGAATCAGCGCAGCATAGGTCACCAGGTAGTACTGCATCGGCAGGGCAAACGACATCCAGCCGATGCTCTCCTGCAGACGCGGAATCATCAGATTGCGCAGCAGCTCCAGAACGCCGATGGAAAGCAGCGAGCCCAAAATGGCCTGCAGTACGCCCTCGGTGATAAACGGGCCACGAATGAAGCCGTTGCTGGCGCCGACCAGACGCATAATCGCAATCTCACGACGACGCGCCGTAATGGACAGGCGAATCGTGTTGTTGATGAAGATGAATGCGATAAAGGTCAGAAGGCCAACGAGCACCACGGCGGCGATGCGGATGTAGTTGGTCACCTGGAACAGGCGGCTCACTTCCTCCTGGCCGTACAGTACGCTCGCGTTGACGTCGCCGTCATCCGCGATCTTCTGGAAATCGGCATCCTTCTTGAGCTTCTCTGCCGTGCTCTCGACCTTGGACGGATCGTCCATCTCAATAGCGAAGGAAGCCGGCAGCGGGTTCTGGCCATCGAGCGCGCTCATGGTGGCGTCGGCGTTGCCCGACATCTTGCTCGTATACTCGGCCAGCGCGTCGTCCTTGTCCTTATAGGTCACGGACTTGACGTTATTCCACGTCTTAAGTTCGGCCTCAAAAGCCTGAACATCGGCCTGATCAGCGTCATCACTAATGAACGCGTTGATGACAACCTGATCCTCGACGGTACCGATCACGGAGTTCAGCATCGCGGAGCCCATGATGAACAGGCCGATGATAAACAGCGAAAGGAAGATCGTGATGACGGCGCCGAGCGAGGTAGTCCAGTTACGGAAGAAGTGGCTGATTGCCTCTTTGAAGGAGTAGCCCACGTTAGTTGGTGCCATAGTTGCCGTAACCTCCCCTCTCCTGGTCGCGGATAACGTGGCCGCCCTCGAGGGCGATCACACGACGGTGCATGCTATCGACCATCTCGCGGTCGTGCGTGGCGACGATCACGGTGGTGCCGGTGCGGTTAATACGCTCGAGCAGCTTCATAATGCCCAGCGAGATCGCCGGGTCGAGGTTACCCGTGGGCTCGTCGCAGATCAGCAGCGGCGGACGGTTGACCATAGCGCGGGCGACGGCAACGCGCTGCTGCTCGCCACCGGAAAGCTGGTCGGGCAGCGAGTCCATCTGATCGGCCAGGCCGACCAGACGCAGCACCTCGGGCACCTGGCTGCGAATGACGCCCTTGGGCTTGCCGATGCACTGCAGGGCAAACGCCACGTTTTCGTAGGCGGTCTTTTGCGGCAGAAGCTTAAAGTCCTGGAACACGGCGCCAATCTGGCGGCGCAGGAACGGAACCTTGCGGTTCTTGATCTTCATGAGGTCCTGACCAGCAACCAGGATGCGGCCGCTCGTCGGCTTGACGTCGCGGTTGAGCGTCGACAGCAGCGTGGTCTTACCCGAGCCGGAGTGACCGACCAGGAAGACGAACTCGCCCGGATAGATCTCGATGTTAATGTCGTCGAGTGCAGGCTTGTTGGGCTGTGCCGGATAGATCTTGGTGACATGCTCCATAAGGATGACGGGCTCGACACCGGCCTGCTTGGCCATCTTCTTGCGGCTGGCCTGCGGATCGATGGGCGCAAACACCGACGTAAAATCGGGGTTGTTGAGCGCGTTATCGAGGCTTGCGACCTCGGCGGCCTGATCGCTCTCGACCACCGGGGCAGCAGGCTGCGTGGGATCGGGAATAGCGGCAAAGAGACCGGACTGCGCAGGCTGAGGAGCCGGCGTCGCAGGGGCCATGGGGTCGGGAATGCCGGCCATGGTAGGCTGCGGCGTGGCGGCGCCAGCCTGAGGCTGCTCCACGCGAGCGGTCACGGCCTGAACGGGCTCAAAACCCGCCGCGCCGGAAAGCGCGACATCGCTGGTTGGATTGTAGGCAAAGGGATCGGATGCCGGCTGTGCCTGATCTGCCGGCTGAGCGGGGGCCTGAGCAACAGGCTGGCCCTCTGAATCCGGAGTGGCGAAACGACTGCCCTGGACGCCTGTCTGCGTCTTGGGGGCATCATCGCCCGCACCGGAGGTACGGAAGTGGTTACCCACTGGTGCTCCTTATCGTCGTGCGTTTAAACTACATGAGCGCTTTGTATTTTAGCAGGATTGCCTTCAATGCACATAAGAAGCATGGCGGTGTTTGGGTCCCACCGGCCGGGCACAGGGTTACTCTCCAAATCGTCCTCGGACTTGTCGGAGCCCCCGCTGCGCGCTTCGCGCGGCGGGGGCTCCTCCGTCCTGCGGAAAGATTTGGAGAGTAACCCTGTGCCCGGCCTGCGGTAACTAAGGGGTCGCTGCGTTTTACTTGGGTGCAGCAGCGCTATGCTTGGGGGCTGAATTGCACTTGGCTGGGATGGGCCCGTTTCCCGGAGGAGGCCCTTGCTTGGTGCGGGCCTGTTTTGTTTGTTGCCGAAAAAACAGGGGCGCCCTCTTTGGGGACGCCCCTGTTCTGGTTTGCATGTGGTTGTTGAGGCGATACTTTGCCTCGTCTTGTCCTAGGCCAAGAACTCCTTGGTGATCGCCACGATGTTGGCGGCGTCCAGACCGTACTTGTGCAGGAGCTCGGCGCCCGGGCCGGACTCACCGAAGGTGTCGTTGACGCCGATCTTCTTGAGCGGCGTCGGGCACTGCTCGCACAGGACGTCGGCGACGGCGCTGCCCAGGCCACCGATCACGGAGTGCTCCTCGACGGTCACGACGTGGCCGGTCTTGGTGGCGCTCTTAACGATCAGGTCGGCGTCGATGGGCTTGATGGTGTGCATGTTGATGACCTCGGCATCGATGCCCTCGGCAGCAAGCTGCTCAGCGGCCTCGAGCGCCTCGCCGACCATCAGGCCGCAGGCGATGATGGTGACGTCGGTGCCCTCGCGCATGACTATGCCCTTGCCCACCTCGAACTTGTAAGTCTCGGGGTCGTTGATAACCGGCGAGGCCAGACGGGCGAAGCGCATGTACACGGGGCCGTCGCACTCGTAGGCGGCGCGCGTCACGGCACGGGCCTCGATGTCGTCGGCGGGAACGATCACGGTCATGCCGGGGATGACACGCATCAGGGCGATATCCTCGCAGCACTGGTGCGTGGCGCCATCCTCGCCCACCGAGATACCGGCGTGCGTGGCACCGATCTTAACGTTAAGGTGCGGATAGCCGATGGAGTTGCGGACCTGCTCAAAGGCGCGGCCGGCGGCAAACATGGCAAAGCTGCTCGCGAAGGCGACGCGGCCGGTGGTTGCGATACCGGCGGCAACACCCATCAGGTTGCTCTCGGCGATGCCCACATCGAAGAAGCGGTCGGGGCAGGCGGCCTTAAACTTGCCGGTCTGCGTGGCGGCGGCCAGGTCGGCGTCGAGGACCACAAAGTCGTCGTGCTCGTTGGCGAGCTCGACGAGGGCCTCGCCGTAGCTTACGCGCGTGGCGATTTTCTTGACGTCTGCCATCCTAGAGCTCCTCTCCGGCGGCCGTGAGCTCTGCCATGGCCTGCTCAAACTGTTCATCGTTGGGGGCCTTACCGTGCCAACCCACCTGGTTCTCCATAAAGGAGACGCCCTTGCCCTTCGTGGTCTCGGCGATAATGGCGGTCGGCTGACCCTTGGTGGCGCGGGCCTCGGCAAAGGCGGCGCGGATCTGGTCGAAGTCGTTGCCGTCGGCAAGCTCCACCACGTGGAACTTAAAGGCGCGGAACTTGTCGGCGAGCGGCATGGGGTCGTTAACCTCCTCGACGGGACCGTCGATCTGCAGGCCGTTATGGTCGACGATCACGCAGAGGTTGTCGAGCTGCTGGTTGCCGGCAAACATGGCGGCCTCCCAGACCTGGCCCTCCTCGCTCTCGCCGTCGCCCAGCAGGGCGTAGGTGCGATAGTCGTCGCCCCAGTGCTTGGCGGCAACGGCCATGCCCACGGCGGCGGAGATGCCCTGGCCAAGCGAGCCGGTGGACATGTCGACGCCCGGGGTGTCATTCATGTTGGGATGGCCCTGCAGGTGGCTGCCGATGTGGCGCAGCGTCTCGAGATCCTCCTTGGGGAAGAATCCGCGCTCGGCGAGCACGGCGTACAGACCAGGCGCGCAGTGACCCTTGGAAAGCACGAAGCGGTCGCGGTCGGCCTTGCGGGGGTCGGCCGGGTCGACGTTCATTTCCTCAAAGTACAGATAGGTCATGATGTCGGCAGCGCCGAGCGAACCGCCCGGATGGCCGGACTTGGCAGCGTGCACGCCGGTGACGATGCCCTTCCTTACCTCGTTGGCAACCTTTTTGAGCTCTTCGTCGCTCATTGTGCCTTCCTTTCATCCTCATTAGGCAAAATGCGCACGGCACCGAAGGTAATCCCAACACAGCCGCAATGCACGTACGTCATTCATTATGCTGGAAACTGATGGCTTTACCAGAGTTTTTATCATTATTTGAACAATTTAGCAGGCAGAACCGCTGATGAAACGGTTTATCAATGTGAACGTCTTTTGGATGGAACGCGATCGACCCTACGCGCTAATGTCCTTGAATCCCTCGCCGAAGGCTTCCGTAACGTCAGCGACCGTCACAATGGCGTGAGGATCGCGCTCGCGCACGATCGTCTTGAGGGTATTGAGCTCTCGACGGCTCACGATGACCATAATCACCGGCTTCTCGGCACCCGAATACATGCCAGTCGCCTTAAACTTGGTACAACCACGACCCAGGCCATACATGATATCGGCAGCGATATCAGGGAACTTGTCCGAGATGATGAGTACCATACGGCGTTTGTTGCCACCATCGACCACGGCATCGATCACGTAGCCGCTAATGACCATCGAAAGGCCTGCATATAGTGCGTTTTCGATTGAAAAGACCGGAGCCGACAGCGCGCATACGGCAACATCGATCGCCATGACGGTCGAGCCCACCGGCAGCGAGGTGTTACGCGAGATGATTTGGCCAATCGTGTCCGAGCCGCCGGTGTTGGCGCCGGCGCGCAACACCATGCCGTAACCGATGCCCGTAATAATGCCCCCCCACATGGCAGGGAGCATCAGGTCCGCATCCGCCAGAGGTGCTACAAACGGGGCGAACAGATCGGTAAAGAAGCCCAGCAGCACAAAGCCCGTCGCGGTCTGCACCACGTAGAACATGCCGCCCTCGCGCATAACAACCAGCAACAGCAAGGCGTTCATCACGATGGTCTGGATACCGACGGGAAGCGACACGCCTCGCGTCGCGCCGACCGCCTGGATAATAGTCGCAAGGCCCGTAACACCACCGGCAGCAAGGCCGTTGGGAATCAAAAACAGGTCGGTCGCAATAGCGGCCAGAGCGCACCCCAACATAATCTGGGGCAGGTCGTGAAAGAAGTTCATCGAAAGAATGCGCTTGATGTCCAGACGGTATGCCATGCTGCCTCCCTCAAAAAAGCGCACCCCATCGGATGCGCTTTGAACTTCTTCTTGTATTCGATTCTACCGATTCGCCGGACAAAAACCACCCCTGCGCAGGGTTTGCTCTGGATACAAAACCACACCGCTCGGAGGGTTTTAATCCATTTCCACATAAACCCGGGCGGTTTAAGCAGACGGGGTCTCCGCGTCAGCGTTGCCGGTAGCCCAGCGATGGTAGCCAATAACAAACGGGTCCAGGTCGCCATCGTCAAGAACGGCCTCGACATTGCTGGTCTCCACACCCGAGCGCAGATCCTTGACCATCTGGTACGGGTAGAGCACGTAGCTGCGAATCTGGTTGCCAAAACCAATCGTGGTCTTGGGTCCGCGAATCTCATCCAGGGCCTCGGCGCGCTTCTCGAGCTCAATCTCGTACAGACGAGCCTTGAGGATCTGCATGCACGCGGCCTTGTTCTGGATCTGGCTGCGCTCATTTTGGCAGGTAACCACAATGCCGCTGGGGAAATGCGTCACGCGCACGGCGGAGTCGGTGGTGTTGACGCCCTGACCGCCCGGGCCGCTCGCGTGGTACACGTCCACGCGGATGTCATCGGGACTGATTTCGATGTCGATATCATCGGGTAGCACGGGGATGACCTCGACGCCGGCAAACGTGGTCTGGCGGCGCTTCTTGTCGTCGGTGGGGCTGATGCGAACCAAGCGGTGGACGCCGGCCTCGGCGCGCAGCATGCCAAATGCGTCCTTGCCCTCGACAGTAAAGGTCGCGCGGTCGATGCCAATGACCTCGGCTGCGGGACAGTCGTTGATGGTGACCTTCCAGCCGCGACGCTGGCAGTACTTCATGTACATCTTAAAGAGCATGAAGGTCCAGTCCTGGGCCTCCAGACCACCCTGTCCGGGCTTGATGGTCACAATGGCATCGCCGTGATCGAACTCACCGGTAAACCAGCTCGAAAGCTCAAGCTCATCGATGGCACGGGCCAGACGCTCAGCCGTGGCTGTAGCCTCCTCGCGAAGGGCGACGGCGTCGGGGTCATCCCCCATCTCCTCGGCAAGCTCCAGCGCGGCGCGGGCATCGGAAAGCTCGCCGCGCGCGGTGTCCACGGCAGCGATATCTTCCTTGGTACGCGCGATCTCTTCCATGGTGGCACGGGCGGCGTCGGCGTCATCCCAAAAGCCAGGGGCAACACTTTTGGCCTCGAGCTCGGTCACGCGGGTACGCTTCTCGTCCAAGTGGAGATACGACTCGACCTCGCCGAGCCGGTCCGCAAACGCGTCCAGCTCGGCGGGCGTTACCTCTAAAGCCTCAGCCATTAACGATTCCTGCCGTGGCAGTACTTAAACTTCTTGCCGCTACCGCAGGGGCACGGGTCGTTGCGGCCCACGTTGACGTACGGATCGTCGCTCTCGGACTTGCGGTAGGTCGTCACCTTGCCACCGTTGTTAACGGCAGCCGGACCACCCTGGACAGCCGTGCGGGCCTGCACCTGTGCCTGCTTACGCAGCACCGAGTCGCCGTTGTCACCATCGACCTCGGCAGGACCGGAGAAGCGCGCACCCTCGAGCGCGGGCTCCTCCTTGTGCTCCACGGCACGCGGGGCAGCCTTGATCTCGATGCGCAGAACCGTGCGCAGGTAATCCTCATACATGGTATCGACGAGTATCTGGAACGCGCCGTAGGCCTCGGTCTTGTACTCAACCAGCGGGTCGCGCTGGCCAAAGCCGCGCAGGCCGATGCCGGTCTTAAGGTAGTCCATCTCCTGCAGGTAGTTCATCCAGCGGGTATCGATGACGCGCAGCATGACCTGGGTGTTGAGCTCGCGCATCAGGTCCTCGCCCAAGCGCTCGGCCTTCATGTTGTAGCACTTCTCTACGTAAGCCAGGACATCGGCAGCCAGGGCCTCATAATCCTCGTCGGGGAACTTCGGCGTATCGATGTGGCCGGTGAGCTCCACAACCCACTTGCGCAGGCCCTCCAGGTCGCGCTCGCCATCGTGACTGTCCTTGGTGCAGAACTCCTGCACGCAGCGGTACACGGTGTCGTGCATGACCTCGGTGATGTGGTCGGTCAGGTCCTTGCCGTCCAGAATCTTATTGCGCTCGGCGTAGATGACCTGGCGCTGCTTGTTCATGACGTCGTCGTACTCAAGGACGCTCTTACGCATGGAGAAGTTGATGCTCTCGACCTTGTGCTGGGCGCTCTCGACGGCCTTGGAGATGATCTTGTGCTGGATGGGCATGTCGTCGCCCATGTCGGCCGTGACCATCATCTTGGAGACGCGGTCCATCTTGTCGCCGCCGAACAGGCGCATGAGGTCGTCCTCGAGTGACAGGTAGAACTGGGTCTCGCCTGGATCGCCCTGACGGCCGGAACGGCCGCGCAGCTGGTTGTCGATACGGCGGGACTCATGGCGCTCGGTGCCGATGACGGTCAGGCCGCCGGCGGCAAGCACGCGCTCGCGCTCGGCCTTGCAAGTCTCCTTGGCCTCGGCGTTAAACTGCTCGAGCTGCTCGGGCGTCACGTCCTCCATGGTCAGGCCCTCGTACTCCAGGCGCTCGCGCACCAGCTCGTCGGGGTTGCCGCCCAGCAGGATGTCAGTACCACGACCGGCCATGTTGGTGGCGATGGTCACGGCGCCGTAGCGTCCGGCCTGGGCAACGATGTGGGCCTCGCGCTCATGGTGCTTGGCGTTGAGGACCTCGTGAGCGATGCCGCGCTTGGTAAGGGCGGCGGACAGCTTCTCGGAGCTCTCGATGGAGACGGTGCCCACCAGGACCGGCTGGCCCTTGGCATGACGCTGCTCGACATCGTCGGCGACGGCGTTGTACTTGGCCTGAATGGTGCGGTACACCAGGTCCTCGTGGTCCACGCGCTGCACGGGCTTGTTGGAGGGGATGACCTCGACGGGCAGCTTGTAGATCTCGCGGAACTCGGCATCCTCGGTAAGTGCCGTGCCGGTCATGCCGGAAAGCTTGTCATACAGACGGAAGTAGTTCTGCAGGGTGATGGTGGCCAGCGTCTGGTTCTCCTCGCGCACGAGCACGCCCTCTTTGGCCTCGATGGCCTGGTGCAGGCCCTCGGAGTAACGGCGGCCTTCCATAATGCGGCCGGTGAACTCGTCGACGATCTTGACCTCGCCGTTGGTGACCACGTACTGCTTGTCGCGGTGGAACATGTACTGGGCCTTCAGCGCCTGCTGCAGGTGGTTGACAAGCTGGCCGGAGAGATCGGCATAGATGTCATCGATACCCAGGCGGCGCTCGATCTTCTTAAGGCCGCGCTCGGTGGCGGCAATGGTGTGCTTGGCCTCGTCCATGACATAGTCGCCCGTGGGCTCGACGTCCTCGGTGGCGGTGAGCATGTCGTGCGACACGTCCTCGCCGCGCTCAAGGCCACGCACGGCACGCGCGAAGTCCTTGTAGGTACTGGCGGACTTGGTGCCAGCGCCCGAGATGATCAGCGGGGTGCGGGCCTCATCGATCAGAATGGAGTCGACCTCGTCGACGATGGCGTAGTTGTGACCGCGCTGCACGCGCTGCTCGGGACGGGTAACCATGTTGTCGCGCAGGTAATCAAAGCCGAACTCGGAGTTGGTGCCGTAGGTGACGTCGGCCTGGTAGGCCGGGCGCTTGAGCTCGAGCGGCATGTTGTTCTGGAGCAGACCGACGGTCATGCCCAGGTACTTATAGATGCGGCCCATCCACTCGGAGTCGCGCTTGGCAAGGTAATCGTTGACAGTAACGACGTGCACGCCCTTGCCGGCAATAGCGTTGAGATAGCCGGCCAACGTGGAGACGAGGGTCTTACCTTCGCCGGTCTTCATCTCGGCGATGTGGCCCTCGTGCAGCGCCATGGCGCCAATGAGCTGCACGTCAAAGTGGCGCATACCCATGGTGCGCTTGGAAGCCTCACGCACGGTGGCAAAGGCCTCGGGGAGCATGTCGTCGAGCGACTCGCCGTTGGCGTAACGCTCGCGGAACTTATCGGTCTGGCCGCGGAGTTCCTCCTCGGTCATCTTCTCAAACTGGGGCTCAAGACCGTTGATCTGGTCGACGATCTTGTAGTAGCGCTTAAGGTCCTTATCGGATCCAAAGGACAGCAGCTTTGACATGAATCCCATGTGGTTTTCCTTTTTGGCCATCGCCCACGCCGTGCAGCTGCGGGCGAGTTAAACACAGATAATTGTACTTTAGCCAAACAAGGCGCGCCCCATACGGTCGACCTCAACCGCCACGTAATAACTACGACCAACCTGCCAAAAAGGGACAGGTTTATTTTGGCAGGTTTTATCTGGGCAAACGCCGCCTCTCTGTCATTTGGTGCAAACCAACCTGTCCCCTTCGCACCAATCTGGTGCAATGGGGACAGGTTGGTTTGCACCAATAAAAAGAAAAGGGCCGCGCACCCAATTGGATGCACGGCCCTTTTGCCATGAATGCGAGCGATTCCTCGGCGAGCTATTTACTCAGCAGCCTCGGTGGTCTCGGCCTCGGCAGCGGCCTCCTCGACGGGAGCCTCTGCGGGAGCCTCGGCGGCCTGCTTGGCAGCCTCCTCGGCAAACTTAGCAGCACGCTTGGCCTTCTCGGCAGCCTTAGCCTCAGCGGCGGCCTTGCGAGCGGCCTCGGCCTCAGCAGCCTTGGCAGCCTTGGCAGCCTTGGCCTCCTCGGCCTTCTTGAGCTGGGCGGCAGCGGCGCCACCGAACTTGTCGGCGAAGCGCTGGACGCGTCCACCGGTGTCGACGAACTTCTGCTGGCCGGTGTAGAACGGGTGGCACTCGTTGCAAAGCTCGACCTTCATCTCGGACACGGTAGCGTGCGTCTTGAAGGTGTTGCCGCAGGAGCACGTCACCGTGCACTCGACATACTGGGGATGGATACCCTGCTTCATGGTAGGACTCCTTATTAGTCAGGCGCTGGTTACCGATCAGCGCATAAGGCGTCTTGGTTTCCGACCAAGACAACAAACTCGGCTATGGTACCACGGCACCGCGTGTCCCACAAAAGGTTCACGGTCTTTTCGGAACGACACGAATCTGACCCATCGAAACACATCTCCACCGTTCCTTCAACTGGGAAAATGCCGTCCCCGGGGCCTGAGAAGGGCCCCGGGGACGTTCGACTGACTGCGGGAACGGCCTTTCCGCTCAATGTGTTCGGCTGAGATCGGAAATCAACCAAACTGAACTAGGTTCAGTTGACATGGTTAAAAACGAGGGGCGACGCTTTTGCGTCACCCCTCGTCCCGGCCGGTTGCTTTAGTTGTACACACGGTAGTTACACTTGAACTGGGTTATGTGTCCATAGTTGGAGCGGTACCAACCCGACGTATAGCTGATTGCCTCTGCGCCTAGATAGTCGTAGCCCTTGTTGTAGCGAAGCTGACGGTAGGTCGTGTCGTACTCTGCTACGTAAAACGTGTCTCCAGAGAAGGCTTTGTACCGGTCCTTAACCGTCGAAGCCATGTACGCGGGTTCGACATCGCCTTTCTCCCCGTTGAGCGCATAGACGGGTGCCGCGATTCCGCATAAAGCCGTTGCCACGAGGATGGCTTAGACAGCCATGCGCGACGCATTGGACTTCAGCTGTTCAAATAGTTTCATGTCATTCACCTCCCTCGTATGTATCGAGGTATTCCTGCTTGAGCGTCTGCG
>UQIP01000032.1:0-21805 GCA_900541005.1 uncultured Collinsella sp.
TCAAGGTGGTATCAGCAGTATGCCAATCTGTGGGGCTGTTACACCAACCTATGTCAATGGGTCGGCCATTACGGCGATGATGACGTCGCGCTCGGTAACTTCAACAATAACGTGGCGGCGCTTGCCCTATGATGACCGATCTTGCATCCACCACACCACAATCGCTCGGTCGCGATCCCATGGTCGGCCTGCGCCTGGCGCGTGTCGACGGGTTTGAGCCGGCCATTGCGCTCGGTCAGGACGAACTGCCTACCTATCTGCGTCGTTTTACGATGCTGTTTGCCGACGATGCCACCATGCGCCGTGGCGGTATCGGCCGCGTGACGCGTGCCGTCAACGCCCAAGGCGAGGCAGTGGCACTCAAGCAGCTCATCTTGCCGACGCGCGATGAGTTTGATGACGATGCCGCTCACGAGGCGCTGGTCGCCAAGTTCAAGGCGGCGTTTCGCGAGGAATACGAATGCCATCGCGCCCTTTCGGGCCTTAAGGGCTTTCCCCGCCTCTATGGCTGGGGCGAGGTCGACGGTGTGCCTGCAATTGTCATGGAATGGGTCGAGGGCGAGACACTTGCCCGCTTGCGTTCGCGACTCGCCGTGGACGATGCCGGACGCCTGTCGCCGCTTGTGGCGGCGCGTCTGGGTCGCGACCTGTTCGATCTGCTCTGCCGTATGAGCCTGGTGGGCGAGGGCTTTGTCCATCGCGATATCTCGCCCGCTAATATTATGGTGCGTACGGCGCGTCTACCGCTTGACCGGCAGCTTGCCGAGGGCACCTTTGACCTGTGCCTGATCGACTTTGGCTCGTCGCTGGCGCTCGAGCCTGCGTCGGCCGTGGCCGGTACCGGCGGCAAGGCGTCGTTTACGGAGCGCTATGCCACGCTGCGTCGCGCGACGGTTGCCTATGCCCCGCCCGAGATGCTCACCGACGATATTCCCGACCTGCGCGCTTTGCGTATGTCGCCGGCGATTGACGTATACGCCGCGGCAAGCACGGTTTACGAGCTCATTGCCGGCGTCGCGCCATACGAAGCCGCGCCGAGTACTTCGGGTGCCTCGGGTTCGCGCAAAAAGACGCGCGACATCGCGAGCCCCTACCGTCTCAAGATGGACACGCGGCCCGACTATCCCATTGGTGCCCATGCGCCCGGTTGTGATTTGACTCAGTTGCTTCGTCGTGAGCCCGATGTGGCGCTCGCCGCGGCCGAGCAGGCCCAGCAGCTAGGGCTTGAGCCGGATTCCGAAGAGCTACGCGATGCGCTGGCGTTTGTCGATGCCCAGCTGTTCGACGTGGTGATGGCCTGTCTGTCCAGCCATCAAAAAGATCGTCCCGAGCCGGCGGCGGTCGAGGCGGCGCTCTCGGCGTTTTGTGACCACTATGCGCAAAATGTCGGTCGTTCGCTTCGCGGCGAGCCGCTCACGCCGTGCCCCATGGATGCGTCTGGCCGCGCGGTTCGTCGCGCGCTGATGGTCGGCGCGACGGTCGTCTGTGGCGTGGTTTGGGCTGTGGTCGTGGTTTCGGCCGCGCTGCTGGCGTCGGGCGCTCGCGTGACGGCGACTTTGGGATCGCTCGTGTGGTCTGGGTCGCTACCGGGTATTATTGCCGCACTGGCGTTGGCGCTGCCAGGCATAGCCGGCGTTGCCGCGGGGGCACTTGCGCGCGATCGGCGCTCGGGCTTCCTGCAGGGTGTGCTTGCGCTTTCTGCCTGCGAGGTTCCGGTGCTGGTTGTGGCTGCATGTAGCGTATTTTCCCAACGCGCCGTGATGGGCGGCCTTGTTGCCGCTCTGGTTGCAACCTATACGCTTACGTGGTTTTTGCTTGCGATGGGCTTTGCCTTTGAACTTCCCGTTTCGGCACCGCGACGCACAAAAGCCCAGATGGCGACTCCGCTTGCCGGTGGAGCCGCAGCTGTCCGTACTTTTGGCGGACCTGTCGAAGTATCGTCCGATTCTATTTCTACGACCAAGGAGGCCTAGGTCATGGCATCTCAAGTTGAGCTCACCCCATGCGGGGCCATGTTTGACATCTTTAAGCGCGCAGCGCATCTGAGCCATATCGAGCTGTGCGGCTTGGTGCTTTCGTCCCGTCCGCTCGCCGACGGCCGCAGCCCGCAGAGCCGAGCCGCCGATCGCTCTTGGGTTTCCCGCTTTATCGTTCGCGCGCCGGTCGGCACGCTTCAGCAGCGCTACTTTGCCGAATACGGTACCTCGGCTGCGCGTATTATGTCGCAACTGGCCCTGCGCCAGCGCAATCCCATGGACTCCACGGCTGTGATCAATATGGTGTGCGGTCCTGCAGGTGAACCGATGGTACGCGCGCTCGAAGAGTGCCACCAGGACACGAATCTCTATCGCAACGCGCTCGATCGCCTGTCCCAGGCGGCGGAACTCATGCCCGCCGAGCGCGCCGAGGCCGTGCTGGTGCTGTTTGTCGCCGTCGGTTGTTCGGCGGATGTGCGGTCCTCGGTGAACTATGCCATCGACTACGCGCACGCGACCTGTGGCGGAGGCACATCCACGCCGCGTTCGCTTGGCATGTCGATGACCGCGGGCGAACGCGAACCCGCCCCGGCGCACCCCTTGGGCTTGCTGCGCGTACAAAACAGTTTTGTCGTGAGCGCCCCGCGCTGGATTCAGCCGAGTGAGCAGGGTGTTGAGATTGGCGCGCTGGCCACTGGCGAGGGCGATATTACCGACGTCGGCGACGATGTCTCGGCCCGCCATGCCCATATCTGGTGCGATACTCAAAATATCTGGCACGTCGAGGACTTGTCGTCCACCAACGGAACCGTGGTGGTAAACGGGGCCACGCGCGTCTGCATTCAGGTCGAGCCCGGCCGTTCCGCCCAGCTCAATCCCGGCGACGAGCTCAAGCTCGGCGAATCCACTACCTACGCCATTCTCTTCGGTGCCCTCTAGCCAGTCCTGCCAAATGATCCCTCCGTCCCCAAGGGATCATTTTGCTCCCGGCAGTCACCCGAGGTAAACCTTTACCGCACGCCTATATTTGCCGAAATTACACTTGACGGCGGGGTACAATAAGCCCGCATGCGGATTTTCGTTGCGGGCGCTTCCCATCGCCGGGGCGTGCCCGGGAGCATCCGGCATGCAGCCTTTGCGGCGCTCGGTCATGTGCAAGACGGGCGGTCGGGTCTGTGGGGCGCATCAGCTGCTCCTCGCCTCGGCATGTCTTCTCTCCACGCCACGTACCTGCTGCTGAGCCTGCCTGCCAGATGATTGGAAGCAACAGCGTAAATCCCATCACGCCAACATCCCGGCGATCGCCGGGGCCTGTATACCTATATGAGAGGAGAGGGGTATATGGCGCGTAAGTTTAAGTCTATGGACGGCAACGAGGCGGCCGCATATGTTTCGTATGCGTACACCGAGGTAGCGGGAATCTATCCCATTACGCCGTCCAGCCCGATGGCCGACCATGTCGACCAGTGGGCGGCCCAGGGTCGCAAGAATATCTTCGGCACCCCGGTCAAGGTCGTCGAGATGGAGTCCGAGGCAGGTGCAGCCGGTACCGTTCACGGTTCGCTGGGCGCCGGTGCTCTGACCACCACCTACACGGCTTCTCAGGGTCTGCTCCTGATGATCCCGAACATGTACAAGATCGCGGGCGAGCAGCTCCCGGGCGTCTTCCACGTCTCCGCGCGTTGCGTCGCTTCCCACGCCCTGAACATTTTTGGCGATCACTCCGACGTCATGGCCTGTCGTCAGACCGGCTTCGCCATGCTCGCCGAGGGCAACGTCCAGGAGGTCATGGACCTCTCGCCGGTGGCTCACCTTGCCGCCATCGAGGGTAAGACCCCGTTCCTTAACTTCTTCGACGGCTTCCGCACCAGCCACGAGATCCAGAAGGTCGCCATGTGGGACTACAAGGATCTGGCCGAGATGTGCGACATGGACGCCGTCCAGGCTTTCCGCGATCACGCGCTCAACCCTGAGCACCCGCACACCCGCGGCAGCCACGAGAACGGCGACATCTTCTTCCAGAACCGCGAGGCCTGCAACAAGGTCTACGACGAGCTTCCCGCCGTCGTCGAGGGCTACATGAAGAAGATCAACGAGAAGCTCGGCACCGATTACGGCCTGTTCAACTACTACGGCGCCCCCGATGCCGATCGCGTCGTCGTGTGCATGGGCTCCTTCTGCGACGTGCTCGAGGAAGTCATCGACTACCTCAACGCTCACGGCGAGAAGGTCGGCCTGGTCAAGGTTCGCCTGTTCCGTCCGTTCTCCATCAAGCACTTTGTCGACGTTCTCCCCGAGACCGTCCAGAAGATCGCCGTCATGGACCGTACCAAGGAGCCGGGTTCCATCGGCGAGCCGCTCTACCAGGACGTCGTCTCCGCTCTCTACGAGGCCGGCAAGACGGGCATCAAGGTCGTCGGCGGCCGTTATGGCCTGGGCAGCAAGGACACGCCTCCCGCGTCCGCGTTCGCTGTCTTCGAGGAGCTCAAGAAGGACGAGCCCAAGCGCGAGTTCACCATCGGCATCGTCGATGACGTGACCAACCTGAGCCTGCCCGAGGCCGAGGATGCGCCCAACACCGCAGCTCCCGGCACCATCGAGTGCAAGTTCTGGGGTCTGGGTGGCGACGGTACCGTCGGCGCCAACAAGAACTCGATCAAGATCATCGGCGACCACACCGACAAGTACGTCCAGGCCTATTTCCAGTACGACTCCAAGAAGACCGGCGGCGTCACCGTCTCGCACCTGCGCTTTGGTGATTCCCCGATCCGTTCGCCGTACTACGTGACCAAGGCCGACTTTGTCGCCTGCCATAACCCCAGCTACATCGTTAAGGGCTTCAAGATGGTCCGCGACGTCAAGCCGGGCGGCACCTTCCTGGTCAACTGCCAGTGGAGCGACGAGGAGTTCGCCGAGCACATGCCCGCCGTGGCCAAGCGCTACATCGCGAACAACAACGTCAACGTCTACCTGATCGACGCTATCGACCTGGCGGCCAAGGTCGGCATGGGCAAGCGCACCAACACGGTGCTCCAGTCCGCCTTCTTCGCGCTGGCCAAGGTCCTGCCCGCCGAGGACGCCCTGCAGTACATGAAGGACGCGGCTACCAAGTCCTACATGAAGAAGGGTCAGGCTATCGTCGACGCCAACCACAAGGCCATCGATGCCGGCGCTACCGCCTTCCGTAAGTTCGAGGTTCCGGCCGACTGGGCAACTGCCGAGGATGCCGCTCCCGTCGAGCTCTCCGAGGAGACCAAGTCCGCTATCGCCCAGCAGGTCAAGAACCTGCTCGAGCCCATCGATCGCATGGACGGCGACAGCCTGCCTGTTTCCGCCTTCGTCGATTGCGCCGACGGCCAGTTTGAGCTGGGCGCCTCCGCATACGAGAAGCGCGGCGTCGCCGTGGTCGTTCCCCACTGGGACGAGACCAAGTGCATCCAGTGCAACCAGTGCGCCTATGTGTGCCCGCATGCCACCATCCGTCCGTTCGCGATGACCGAGGACGAGGCTGCCGCCGCGCCCGAGGCTACCCGCACGCTTGACGCCATGGGCCCCAAGGCCAAGGGCATGAAGTTCACTATGGCTGTGTCCCCGCTCGACTGCATGGGTTGCACCAACTGCGTCAAGGTCTGCCCCAAGGGCGCCCTCGAGATGGTTCCCACCGAGCAGGAGATGGACCAGCAGCCCGTTTGGGACTACATGGTCGAGAACGTCTCCGAGAAGAAGGAGCTCATCGCGGCCAACGTCAAGGGCAGCCAGTTTAAGCAGCCCTACCTGGAGTTCTCCGGCTCCTGCGCCGGCTGCGCCGAGACCGCCTATGCACGTCTGGTGACCCAGGTCGCCGGCGACCGCATGTTCATCTCCAACGCCACCGGCTGCTCCTCCATTTGGGGCAACCCCGCTGCCACCGCTCCTTACTGCAAGGACAAGGACGGTCACGGCCCGGCGTGGAACAACTCCCTGTTCGAGGACAATGCCGAGCACGGTCTGGGCATGGCCGTCGGTTACGAGGCCGTCCAGAAGAAGCTGATCGCCGCTACCCAGGACATCATCGCTGCCGATGGTCCGTCCGATGAGCTCAAGGCCGCCGGCCAGGCTTGGATCGACTCCGTCAACGACGCCGAGGCCTCCAAGACCGCTGCTGCTGCCTACGTTGCCGAGCTCGAGAAGTGCGGCTGCGACGCTTCCAAGGCGATCCTCGCCGACAAGGCTTACCTCACCAAGAAGTCCTTCTGGATTTTCGGCGGCGACGGTTGGGCCTACGACATCGGCTTCGGTGGCCTGGACCACGTCCTGGCTTCCGGCCACAACGTCAACGTCTTCGTCTTCGACACCGAGGTCTACTCCAACACCGGCGGCCAGGCCTCCAAGGCCTCGAACCTGGGCCAGGTCGCTCAGTTCGCCGCTGCCGGTAAGGTGACCAAGAAGAAGTCCCTGGCCGAGATCGCCATGAGCTACGGCTACGTCTACGTGGCGCAGGTCGCCATGGGCGCCAACCCGGCTCAGACCCTCAAGGCCATCCACGAGGCCGAGGCCTACGACGGCCCGTCCCTCATCATCGGCTACAGCCCCTGCGAGATGCACTCCATCAAGAAGGGTGGCATGCAGAACTGCCAGGCCGAGATGAAGAAGGCTGTCGAGTGCGGTTACTGGAACCTCTTCCGCTTCAACCCCGAGGCTGCTGCCGGCAAGAAGTTCTCGCTCGATTCCAAGGAGCCCGCGGGCGGTTATCAGGAGTTCCTGATGAACGAGGCCCGTTACGCTTCGCTGACGCGTTCCTTCCCCGAGCGCGCCGAGGAGCTCTTCAAGGAGAACGAGCAGGCCGCCATGGACCGCTATCAGCATCTGCTGAAGCTCAAGACGGTGTACAACGAGGCCTAGGTCTCCCACCGCAGGATCTGAGGGCTAACCTTCGCGGACGTCCTCGGACATGAAAGAACCCCCGCTGCGCATTACGTGCGGCGGGGGTTCTTTCGTCCTGCGGAGTGTCCGCGAAGGTTAGCCCTCAGATCCTGCTACGGCTACGTCCTCGGATTGTGTGGGCGGATGACGGATGTGGTTGGTCGGGTATTCCGTCCCCTTCGCTGTTTCGTGGCTTTGCCGCGAAACCTCGCGCCACTTTGGGGATGGATGGGGGACTTGGCTGTTGCCGCCTTTTCGGAGCCCTTCTTTATTCCTTATGCTGGATGAAAAGCCCCTTGTTTTTGCAGGGGTGCATACTCGACTTATAAGTGCATAGAATCTCGTATAGCGCGAGTAAGATATTGCGCTGTCCGTTTTGTGTTTAGCAGAGATGTAGTTTGCATAATCCGACATAATCCTCGCTTCATTTAAATAAAGTCGCACGTAAATTACGTAGATATGTCTGAGCTGGAGTTCTGTACGCTGAGCGGACAAAAACGACCGTTCACCGTTCCGCTATTTTCAAAATGAATAAAATGAGCGATAAAGAGAATATAAACCTTAATAAACTCGCGTATCGCACGGACGCGGGTTATTAATGGGTTGTAGGCCTTTTACAGAAAGGATTCCAGCAATGTCTAAGCCTCTTGGCAAGCCCGATCGTATTGTCGTCGCCCTTGGCGGCAACGCCCTCGGCAACAACCCCGTCGAGCAGATCGAGGCCGTGAGCAACACCGCCCATGCCCTCCTCGGCCTCATCGAGCAGGGCAACGAGATCATCATCACCCACGGCAACGGCCCGCAGGTCGGCATGATCCAGAACGCCTTCGCCGCTGCCCACGATGCCATCGGTACCCCCGAGATGCCGCTGCCCGAGTGCGGCGCCATGTCCCAGGGCTACATTGGTTATCACCTGCAGCAGGGCATCGGCCGCGAGATGCACAAGCGCTATAAGCGTTGGCACGCCGCCACCGTCGTCACCCAGATCGAGTGCGACCCGGATGATCCCGCGTTCAAGAACCCGACCAAGCCGATCGGCCCCTTCTACACCGAGGAGCAGGCCAAGGAGTTCATGGCCGAGGATCCCTCCAAGGTCTTCGTCGAGGATTCCGGCCGCGGCTGGCGTCGCGTCGTCGCCTCCCCCGATCCCAAGAAGATCGTCGAGGCTGACTCCATCCTTAACCTGCTCGACAACGAGTTCATCGTCATCGCCTGCGGTGGCGGCGGCATCCCCGTCGTCCGCGACTACGAGAACAAGGGCTGCTACAAGGGCGTTCCCGCCGTCATCGACAAGGACCTGGGCGGCGAGCTGCTGGCCGAGGACTGCGACGCCGACGTTCTGTTCCTGCTGACCGCCGTTGAGCATGTCGCCATCAACTTTGGCAAGCCCAACCAGGAGGAGCTCGAGGACCTCACCGCCGACGAGGCCGAGCGCCTGGCCGACGAGGGCCAGTTCGGCAAGGGTTCCATGGAGCCCAAGGTCCGCGCTGCCATCAAGTTCGCCCGTTCCCGCAAGGGCCGCACCTGCATCATCGGCGCTCTGGACAAGGCCGCCGAGACCATGGCCGGCCTCTCCGGTACCCGCATTCACGAGTAGTCTCTACTCTGTTGCCTCTCTCGTGGGCGCCAGGCAAAGCGCCCACAAACTAGCCTCTCTTCATGAGCCCCGCAGTCCGCTCCGACTGCGGGGCTTTTGCTATTCACCTAGTCGTTGGGGATGTTCTTAAATGACTAGTAGTAGGCCTGACTAGTCAAACAAGAGCGTCCCCAATGACCACTCACGTAAGTCTGTCCCCAATGACTAGTAGTAGGCCCACATGGCTTCGACTTCGTTGAGGACCTCTACGACGCCCCAGCGGCGGGCGCTGCGGCTGGCCGAGTTGGGGTCGTAGACGCCAATTTGGTTGGCATCGTCGATGCCGTAGAGCACGATGTAGTGGCCTACGTTGGTAAACGTACCGGGTCGCACTGCGGCGATGACGGGCACACCCGAGCGAAGTGCTTGGGTAATCGATTCGCGATCGTTATAGAGCTGTGTTCCGTTGAGCCCCAGCTGCCACGCACCGCCTGTCATAAACGACCACTCGGTGGCACCGGTGGGGGCGTAGTTGCCGGCTTCGGCCAGTGCGCATATATCGACCGGCGTCTTATCGGTGTGGCCGGTCTTAAAGATATAGACCATGGTGAGGCAAGTGGGACCGCAAGCGTTTTCGCGAATAGTGCCACCGGCATAGGGCAGCTCCGACCATGCGGGGTCAATTTGGTAGATGTGGGGCATGGTGCCGGCCTGCCATTGCGAGCGTGGGGTCGAGAACGCAAAGGAGTAACCGGGCGCGACGGGAGCTTTAAGCAGCTTGTCCTCGGCAGTGGGCTCAAGACCGGCTGATCCGTGGGAGATACAGGATCCCAAAAACACAAAGACGAGGCAGGCGGCGATGGAGCAGAGCGCAAGGCGTAGGCGGCGGGCCGGAAGCGCGTGGCTTGTGGTGTGTGACGCGAGGTGAGGGGCGGAATTGCCGCGATCGCGTTGAGGTCGCGAAAAGGAGCGCTTGACGTAGTAGTCGGTCTTATGTCGATCGTAGCGGCGTGGCTGCGATGTGTCGGTCTGGCGTTGGCGTGTGCTCGTACTCACGCGGTCTGACTGCCGCGCGGTACGGCTTTGTTGCCGCGAAGAAGCCCCGAGCTGCTCTTGGGGGCGCTGCGGGTTGTCGTTGTCGGAGGTGATTCTGGGCGTCGGCGTGGTGCGGCCGGCAAGGCGCACACTTTGTGGCCGTTGGTCGCCGTCATTGTATCCGTATGCCATTCGAATCACCTTGCCTCATGTGTAACTTGTCTATCCTACATAAAAAGATGCACGACACATGGGTATGTGCGCTAAAAGCCTGACAAATGGTATGAACGTTGCCGCGCTGCGCGCCAAGCGTCACGGCAACAGGTATTCAAAAGCAGACAAGATGAAAGCGTCCAAGACGAATGACGTCTCCCGCCGTTCGTCCCAAAAACGGTGCCGCTCGTTTTGCAGTTCTGCCTTCGGTCGAGCTGCGAGCGGCGCTGCTGCGTCAAGGCCGTATCTTAAAGCCATGGAAAAAAGCGCGCGGCAAAACGGACCGCGCAAGGGGTGACGCCAAGGGGCGTCAAAAAGGAAAGGAGGGGAACAATGGCGGACAAGAATGCAGAAGTTGCAGTCGAGGATAACGGCGGCATGAAGAAAACGCTCTCGCTCTGGAACTTCTTCACCATCGGCTTCGGTGCCATCATCGGTACCGGTTGGGTTCTGCAGGTCGGCGACTGGATGGTCGTGGGCGGCGGTCCCGTTCCCGCTATGATCGCATTCCTCTTGGGTGCAATCTTCCTCGTGCCCGTCGGAGCTGTTTTCGGTGAGCTCACGGCTGCTATCCCCATCTCGGGCGGCATCGTCGAGTATGTCGATCGTAGCTTTGGCCGTACGCTGAGCTACATCACCGGATGGCTTTTGGCCCTGGGCAACGGCATCCTGTGCCCGTGGGAGGCCATCGCCATTTCGACCCTCGTGTCCGAGATGTTCGGCAGCCTGCCCGGCCTTGAGTGGCTGCGCGCCGTCAAGCTCTACACCATCCTGGGGGCCGACGTTTACCTGTTCCCGACGCTGATCGCGCTCGGCTTTGCAGTCTACGTCATCTTCCTCAACTTCCGCGGTGCCAGCTCGGCTGCCAAGCTCCAGACCTTCCTGACCAAGGCTCTGCTCTGCGGCATGCTGCTCGCCATGGGCGTCTCGCTGTTCACCGGCTCGCCGGACAATGCCATGCCCGTGTTCTCCCAGGTCACCGGCGCTGGCGGCGGCAAGGCCGCTACCGAGAGTACCAGCCTTTTCGCCGGCATCGTGTCGGTCCTGGTTCTGACTCCGTTCTTCTACGCCGGCTTCGACACCATTCCTCAGCAGGCTGAGGAAGCAGCCGAGGGCCTCAACTGGAACAAGTTCGGCAAGATCATCTCCCTGGCTCTGCTGGCCGCCGGCGGCTTCTACATGGTCTGCATCTACTCGTTCGGTACCATTCTCGACTGGCATGAGTTTGTTAAGAGCCCGGTTCCCGCGCTTGCCTGTCTCAAGGGCATCAACATGCTCCTGTACCTGGCCATGCTCGTCATCGCCACGCTTGGACCCATGGGCCCGATGAACTCCTTCTACGGCGCAACGAGCCGCATCATGCTCGCCATGGGCCGCAAGGGCCAGCTGCCCGAGAAGTTCGCCGAGGTCGACCCCAAGTCCGGCGCTCCCAAGCTCGCCTGCGTTGTTCTGGGCGTCATCACCGTCGTCGGTCCGTTCCTGGGCAAGAACATGCTCATCCCTCTGACCAACGTGTCGGCTCTCGCCTTCATCTTCTCCTGCGGCATGGTCGCCCTCGCCTGCCTGCGCATGCGCTTCACCGAGCCCGACCTGCCTCGTCCCTACGAGGTGCCCGGCGGCAAGTTTGGCATCTCCCTCGCTATCGCTGCCTGCGCCATCATCATCGGCCTGCTTGTGATTCCGTTCTCTCCCGCCTCCCTCAACATGGTGGAGTGGAGCATCGTGATCGGCTGGTTGGCTATTGGCCTGGCCCTCATGGCTTTCACCAATTCCCGCAAAAAGTAACGCCGAGCCGGGGCGGATCAGGTGCGCGGGCCCCTCTCTTCCGCGCACCGAACCCGGCACCACTTGGGTAGCTTTGTGAGGCCTTAACCCAACACGGCCTCGCCCACTATATGGATCCATAAGGAGGAACCATGTCCACTAAGTATGCAATCGTTGGCGGTAAGCTCATCGACGGTACCGGCGCCGAGCCGGTCGAGAACTCCCTCGTTCTCGTCGACGACAACGGCAAGATCGAGTACGCCGGTGCTATGCAGGACCTTCCCGAGGGCGTTGAGGTTATCGACGCCGCCGGCAAGACCGTCCTTCCCGGCCTGATCGACACCCACCTGCACTTCTCGGGCAACCTGACCGACGATGACACCGATTGGGTCATGCAACCGCTCCTCGAGAAGCAGGCCGTCGCCGTCAAGCAGGCCTACGACTGCCTCACCCACGGCCTCACCACCGTCTGCGAGATCGGCCGCTTTGGTATCCAGATTCGCGACTGCATCGACAAGGGCGTCTTTAAGGGCCCGCGCGTTCTGGCCACCGGCCTCGGCTTCTGCCGTGTTGCCGGTCACGGTGACTCCCACCACTGCAGCCAAGAGCTCAACAAGGAATCGCACCCCTGGGGCGATCAGGTTGACGGTCCTTGGGATCTGCGCAAGGCCGTCCGTCGTCGCCTGCGCGAGAACCCCGATGCCATCAAGATCTGGGCTACCGGTGGCGGCATCTGGCGCTGGGACTCCGGCCGCGACCAGCACTACTGCTCCGAGGAGATTCAGGCCGTGGTCGAAGAGGCCAAGATGGTCGGCATCCCCGTGTGGAGCCACTGCTACAACAACCACGCCGCTGCCTACGATTCCGTTCGCTTTGGCTGCGAGCAGCTGATTCACGGCTTCGATATCGATGAGCGCACCATGGACCTCATGGCCGAGCAGGGCACCTTCTTCACCCCGACGATCGCCTTCCTGCCCACCTGGTACGCCACCTATCCGCCCGTCTACGTCCCCGAGCTGCACGACAAGTACGAGGGCACCCTGGTCGAGAAGGAGCTGCAGCGCAACTACGACTGCCTGCGCGAGGCCAAGAAGCGCGGCGTCGTCATGACGATCGGCTCCGACTCCTTCTCCTTCGTCACCCCGTACGGCACCTGCTCCATCGAGGAGATGTACGAGTTCGTCGACAAGATCGGCTTCACCCCGGTCGAGACCATCACCTGCGCCACCCTCAACGGTGCCAAGATGTGCCACATCGAGGACGAGACCGGTTCCATCGAGGCCGGCAAGTGCGCCGACCTGCTGGTCGTCAACGGTGACGTCGCCGCCGACATCCATGTGCTCAACACCGACAACATGGACGTCATCATGAAGGACGGCTGGATTGTCGAGGCCGGCACCTTCGGCGAGGCAAACAAGTACAGCGCCTAAGCTACCGTTCATCGATGGCTTGGTGTAAAACACAGTATTTGATTGCATAATGCAATGGAGAGGGTCGCTTGCGGCCCTCTTTATTGCTATGGGGTGCGTCAGTAAGAAGGAGATGACGGTGGATCTCAATAGGCTGATTCTGGGCAAGAGCTACAACTCTACCAAGGTCTTTCGTACCGCTCAGCATGTGGTTCAAGCCATCTTGCTCGGTATTGTCGTTCCGCTGCTTATCCTGCTGCTCATCTGGGATCTAACCGATAATCCCAATCCCGTTCCGGCCGTTGTCGTCATTGCCGGCTTGGTCATGCTGTGCTTCTTCTTCTCGTACGTCTTTGTCGTTCCCGACGACCTCACATCGAGCGCAACCGACCGCACGCTCGCCATCGCATCAAAAATATTCGCCTACACGTCGCGCGGCCTTACGCCCGAAGCTGCCCTGGGCGCCTCTAAGATCATCCTGTCCGAAACTATCGCCTCTGCCATCTGCTTTACCGACGGCAAACAGGTGCTGGCGAGCTGGGGCGAGGACTCGGCAAAATGCCCCGCGGGCACCCCGGTGGTACTGCGGACTACGCTCAACGTGATCAACAGCGGTGAGCAAAGCGTGTTCTCGCGCGATGCCTCGACCGAGACGGGTGGCTACTTTCCGCGTCTGCGCGCCGGTATTGTCGCACCGCTTACCGTGCGCGGGCATTGCGTGGGCACGCTCGAGCTGTATTATCCCCGTCTGAGCAGCATCGATATGCGCCAGACGGCGCTTGCCTCGGGCTTTGCCGACCTCATTTCCACGCAGCTTGCGAGCTTTGAGCTCGAGCGCCAGGACGAGCTTACGGCCCGCGTGGAGCTGCGCGCCCTGCAGTCGCAGGTCGATCCTCATTTTCTATTCAATACCATTAGCACGATCGTGTCGCTCGTTCGAACCGAGCCCGACAAGGCGCGATCGCTGCTGATCGACTTCTCCAACTACTATCGTCAGACGCTTTCTGACTCCGATACGCTCACCACGCTCGAGCACGAGGTGGAACAGGGTACTCGTTATATCAATCTTATGCAGGCCCGGTATGGCGACGGCCGTTTGCGCGTCTCGGTCGATATCGACTTTGAGGTGCGCGATTGCATGGTGCCGCCGTTTATCTTGCAGCCGTTGCTCGAAAACTGCATCAAACACGCGCAGCGCGAGACCGAGCCGCTTTCTATTCATGTTAGGGCTTTCGAGACCGATGACGGTTTGGAGATCATCGTCGAGGACGATGGCATCGGTATGAGCGAAGAGGTCTGCGCGCATCTGTTTGAGCAGCATCGCTTGGAGGAGCCCGAGAGCATTACCGCCGACGGCTCCGTCAAGCGAGGTTGCGGCCTGGCGCTCTTCAACGTGCTTCAGCGCATCCATTTCTTTTACGGAGAAGATTCCGGCATGCGCGTGAAGTCCCAGGAGGGCGTGGGGACGCAGGTCATCGTCGAGCTGAACGGCGAGCCGCATGAGCCGGCGCCGTTGACGGCGTAGCACGCGGTTGGATTGAGAGAAAAAGAGGGGAAGCACATATGTCCGAAGGCTGGAACATCTTGGTGGTTGATGACGAGCCTCCCATTAGGGCTGAGCTACGCTATCTGTTGGAAAAGGATACGCGTGTGGGTCAGATTGCCGAGGCGGGCAATGTCACCGAAGCCGTGGAGGCGATTCTGTCGAACAAGCCCGACGTGTTGTTTTTAGACATTACCATGCCCGGTCGCTCGGGAATTGAGCTTGCCGAGACGCTGCAGAACCTAAAGACGCCGCCGGTGGTTGTGTTTGTGACGGCGTTTGCCGAATTTGCCGCCGATGCGTATAACCTCGATGCGGTCGACTATGTCGTCAAGCCGGTCGAGGACGCACGCCTGTCAAAGGCGCTCGACAAGATCGAGGCGGCCTTGGGTGCCCGTCGTGTTATCCACGCTCCGCGTCAGCCTTTGCGTCTGACGGTGGACCGCGGGGGCAAAAAGGTGTTCATTCCCGCCGCAGACGTCTGCTACTTTGAGGCGCGCGCCGATTTTTGCAACGCCATCTGCGCCGAGGGAACGTACCTGATCAATGAGTCGATCTCTTCGCTCGAGCGTCGCTTGGGCTCCGAGGGCTTTATTCGCGTTCATCGCAGCTATCTGGTCAATTTGGAAGACGTGCACAATGTTGAGATTGGCTCCACGGGGTTGATGGAGCTCAGGCTCGACCGCGTGAGCTCGACGGTGCCGGTGTCCCGTCGTCGTGCCGCCGAGGTCAAGTCGCACCTGGGGCTTGCGTAAGAGGCTTGCGTGCCGTCGTTTACCATCGCAGGTTTGGCATGGGCGCGCGGTGGGCATAATGGGTGGCATCGAATGAAATCGAAAGGATCATTATGCCCGCGCTTATCACCCATCATCTGTTTGGCGAAGAAAGCATCGACCGTCTTCCGCAGGGCGTCATCACGTCCGATGAAGAGCGCATTGCCTTTATCTTGGGCAACCAAGGCCCCGACCCGTTCTTCTTTCACATTCTGACACCGCGTGTTTCCGACTGCACGCTGCTGGCGCAGGTCATGCATCGGTCGCGCATGTCTCGCCAGTTCGCGTGCCTGCGCGACGGCGTGTCGCATCTGCTGCCGCGCGACGCCAGCTTGGGTCGCGCCTTTGCGCTGGGCCTGCTGTCTCATTACGTGCTCGACCGCAACGCCCATCCTTTTGTCTATGAGCAGCAGTTTGGCATCGTGGAGTCCGATTCAGAGCTTGAGAACTCGAGCAGTCAGGTCCATGCCGTGATCGAGAGCGACCTGGATGTGCTGATGCTGCAGCTTAAACGCGATGGCGCTACGGTCGACGATTATCCGCCGGCGGGCGAGATCGTCACCACCGATCGCATCAATCGCGTGGCCGGCGTGCTGATGAGCTATGTTGCCGGACGCGTGTACGGCATTGACATTCCGGCAGGGGAGTACGGTGCTGCCGTTGCCAATATGCAGCGACTTTACCGCGCGATTGAGCCGGCCGGCTCCGCAAAGACGCGCGCGATCTCGCTGGTTGAGGGCTTGGTGCACGACTACTCGCTGCTCGACGGCCTTGCCCATCGCGTGACGACGGAGCTGCCCGAGCGCACCGGTAACCTGGGCCATCTGACATGGAAGAATCCCTTTACCGACGAGGTCTCGAACGAGAGTTTCCCCGAGGTCTTTGATCGCGCGCTGGTCGATTACGAGTGCACGGTCGCACGTTTCATCGAGACTGGTGACATGGATGCCGTGACCAGTCACGTCAACTACAGCGGTCGCGTGCTCGAAGCCGATGAGGAGTTCGACCGCGAGGAATAGGGCCCGTGCGTGCCCCTTTGCCGAATCCTTACCGGCGGTTCTGGACAATTGGGGTACGATGAACTAACTGCATATCGGGCGAATACGAAGGGTCCCTGTCCATGAAATACACCAAGCTCGAGCGTAACTGGGTTATGTATGATGTGGGCAATTCGGCCCTCGTGCTGCTCAATACCTCGGTGGTGCCCATTTACTTTAACGCCATCAATACCGGCGCTTCTTCGGCCGACCTGGTGGTCGCCTGGGGCAATGCGCAGACGATCGCCTCGCTGGTCATCGCCATGCTCATGCCCATTCTGGGCGCGCTTGCCGACTACGCCGGCAACAAGATCAAGTTCTTCTTGGGCTTCTTCCTCACGGGCCTGGTGCTTTGCCTGGCGCAGGCTATCCCAATGTCCGCCATGGCATTTTTGACCGTGTACGTGCTGTGCACCATCGGCCTTAACTCTTCTATGACGTTCTACGACGCCATGCTGCCCGACATTACCACCGACGAGCGCATGGACGCCGTGTCCAGCTCGGGCTATGCCTGGGGCTACATCGGTTCCACCGTGCCGTTCGTCATCTGCCTGGCGCTCATCATGGGTGGCCCCGCTCTTGGCGTCCCCACCATGCTGGCAACGCGTCTGTCTTTTATCATCACTGGTGCCTGGTGGCTCATCTTTACCCTGCCGCTCATTCACACCTATAAGCAAAAGTATGGTCGCGAGCGCGGTCCCGAGGACACCATCGGCCACATCGTTGGCGGTGTGTTCTCCGAGGTCGGACACACCATGCGCGAGATCGCCCACAACAAGACCGTGCTGGTCTACATGATTGCGTTCTTCTTCTATATCGATGGCGTCCACACGGTCATTTCCATGGCTACCAGCTACGGCTCGGCTTTGGGCATCGATTCGACCCAGCTGGTACTGGCGCTGCTCGTCACGCAGTTCGTGGCCTTTCCGTCCGCCATCATCTACGGCAAGCTCGCCGGCCGCGTGGGCACGCTCAACATGATCTTGGTGGCAGTCGCCGCCTATATGGGCATTGTGCTGTTCGCCGCGTTCTTCCTAAAGACCGCCTTTGAGTTTTGGGTGCTTGCCATTATGGTCGGCCTGTTCCAGGGCGGCGTGCAGGCGCTCAGCCGTAGCTACTTTGGCCGCATTATCCCCAAGGAAAAATCCAACGAGTACTACGGCTTCTTTGACATCTTCGGTCGCTATGCAAGCGTCATGGGCACTTTCCTAGTGTCGGTCGTCACCTCGCTGACCGGCAACCCGTCGCTGGGCGTCCTTTCCATTGGCGTGCTGCTGATCGTTGGCTTTATGCTGCTGGTCCGCCTGTCCCGCATGACTCGGGCGGCAGAGCATGCCGCATAGGAGCGAGCGGCTATTGTGCCTGTCCACGGTACTCTTTTGGGGTTATCCGCAATAAACATTGCGACTTGCGAGCAATGATTTGCCCAAGTGGGTATGATGGAATCAGCTAGGTCGCGGGGCGTCGCCTGTGTTTGGCGGCGTCCCGTTTTTGTGTTGCAGGGAGGGTAAGGCATGAACGCCACGGTCGTGATTCCAACGTATTGGGCGGGCGATGACGCTTGCGCAAACGCCCCTGGCACCTATGACCATTCGACGCGACTCAACGCCGACAATCCCGAACTCGACCGCTGTCTGGCCTCGCTTGAGCAGGTACGTGACATCCCGCGCATCATCCTTTTGGTGGTCTGTCCCGTTTCTGCCACAGCCGATGTGTCGCTGCGCGTGCACGAGATTGTCGACGCGCATTCCACGCTCAAGGTCACCGTTGTCACCAACACCCAGGCCTCGCGCATTGCAGACCGGGTTGCTCAGATCGCGCCCAAGGGTTCGGGCGAGTGCGTGAGCCTGCGAGGCTACGGTGCCATCCGCAACATGGGGCTAGCCTGTGCCGCTGTGCTGGGGCATGACGCGGTTATCTTTTTGGATGACGATGAGACTGTCATCGACGCCGACTTTATGAAGCGCGCGACCTATGCGTTGGGGCAGCAGACACGTCAGGGCTTGCCGATCTTGGTCAAGAGCGGCTATTTCTACGATCGCGACGGCTCGCCGCTGGCTCCCACGGACAAGGCGGGCATCTGCCATCGTTGGTGGACCAAGCGCATCGAGTTCAACCGTTGGATGAAAAAGGCGCTCTCGGGCACTCGCATCTCGCGCTCCAACTACGTGTGCGGTGGCCTGATGGCCCTGCACGCCCGCGCCTTTACGCGTGTGGCCTTTGACCCGTTTATCACCCGCGGCGAGGACTTGGATTACCTCTTTAACATGCGCATGTTTGGCTACGACGTGTGGTTCGATAACGAGTGGACCGTGCGCCATCTGCCTCCGGAGTCCGAAAAGCGCTCACCGCGCTTTATGCAGGATGTATACCGTTGGTACTACGAACGGGCCAAGTTGACATTCGCCGCGCATCAAAAGGAGCTCATTCCCGTTACGGCGGCATCACTCATGCCCTACCCGGGCCCGTGGATTTCGCGCGAGCTCGACGACCGCGTGCGCAAGACCGCTATGGTCCGCAGCGTGTTTACCCGCGAGCATGAGGGCTACCTGCGCATCTGGCGCCACGGTATTGACGAGGCCAAGACCTACGCGCGCCAAAACGCCGCAAGCTACCTGCGTTTCCAGAGCTTTTGGCCCAAGATCATGGACGGGCTTTGGCGTGACGCACAACTGATCAGTATCCTGGAGGGGGCCGAATGATCGACCGCCGCGCCCAGCGCGATAGTTCAATATCAATCTTTCGCATCATTGCCGTTGCCTGCGCCATTTGCGTGCTGGTGTACTTTATTTTTGCCTTGGTGACCGGTATCGAGCCGATCGCCACGGTGATTGCCTGCGCGCTGCTGTGCATCTTTCTGTGCATCTTTATCTTTTTGACGCTCAATCCCGATTCGGTGCGCTCCCAGTACACCGAGGAGACGCTCTCGGTGGCCTCGGCCATGCTCGAGGACATTAAGGGCGGTCTGACGCAGGAGTCGGCGCGTTTGGTGTGCCGGCGCATTTTGCCCGAGACGCGCGCCATGACGGTGGCCATCACCGACGAGGGCAACGTGTTGGCCTGCGCGGGCGAGTTTGAGGAAAAACTACTGCCAGATTCTCCTATCCACACGCTTGCCACACGCTACGTTATCGAACATGGCATCGTGCAGTCGTTCAACCGTATGGTGGATGTCGTGGGCTCGGATGGCTCGCACAACCAAGTCCCCGCCGGCATTATCGCCCCCATCAAGGTGGGCGATCGTACCGTCGGCACGCTCAAGTTCTACTACAAGACCCCGCGCGCCGTCGACCGTACCCAGTACGCGCTTGCCTCGGGCTTTGCCGAGATCTTGTCCACGCAGCTCGCCATCCACGAGCTCGAGGTGCAAAAGGAACTCACAGCGCGCGCCGAGGTGCGTGCGCTGCAGGCGCAGATTAACCCACACTTCCTGTTCAACACGCTGAACACCATTGCATCGTTTACGCGCACCGACCCGCTGCGGGCCCGCGAACTGCTTCGTGAGTTCTCATCGTTCTATCGTGCCACGCTCGACAACTCGGGATCGCTTATTCCGGTCTCGCGCGAGGTTGCACAGACCAAGCGCTACCTTACCTTTGAGAAGGCCCGCTTTGGCGAGGACCGCGTGCTTGCGACGTTCGATGTGTCCGAGGACGTGGAAGATACGCTGGTGCCGGCGTTCGTGATCCAGCCGATTGTCGAGAACGCCGTACGTCATGGTATGGGCGATGACGACGCCCTGAGGATCGACGTGACCGTTCACCAAGACGGCGAGGATGCAATCTTGATTGCCGTGGCCGATAATGGCGTGGGCATGGATGAGGGTACCGCCGCCAGACTGTTTGACGAGCGCTCTGCCCGTCCCGACGCCAGCTCTCCCCAGGGTGGCGGCGCCGGTGTGGCCATGCACAATATTTCGGAGCGCATCCATCGCTTTTATGGGCCGCACTCCTATACGCGTGTCGAATCGGCGCCGGGCAAGGGCACCAAAGTGCTCCTTCATCTTGATTTGTCAGAGAGCATCTTTGACATTCAAGAGTAAAATAAAGGGCTACGGGCTCAACGTCATGCGACGGATGCCCGGCGTAGTTAGTTGACGAAAGGTTTTATCCCTATGCTGCGTGCGATGATTGTGGATGATGAGGCGCCGGCTCGCTCGGAGCTTCGCTTCCTGCTCGAGCAAACGGGCAAGATCGGCACGATCACGGAGGCGTCGAGCGTCCGCTCCGCCATCGAGATGCTTATGGAAAGTCGCGTGGATGTCGTGTTTCTCGATATCTCGATGCCCGGTGCCTCGGGCCTGCAACTTGCCGAGGCGCTGCATAAGCTCAAAAATCCGCCGGCGATCGTGTTTGTGACTGCGTATAGTGACCATGCGGTCGAGGCATTCGACGTGGATGCCGTCGATTATCTGATGAAGCCGGTCGAGGAAGCTCGCTTGGATCGCGCGATCGAGAAGGTCATGCAACGCGCCAAGCCGGTTACGGACAGCAAGGTGACCATCGAGCGTATCCCGGTGGAAAAGGGCGGCCGCAAGGTGCTCATTCCCGTGGACGACATTCGCTTTATCATGGCCAAGGACGATTACTCCTGCATCTATACCGTCGATGATCGCTTTTTGTCGACGACCTCGCTGGCGCAGTTTGAGGCCAAGCTCTGCGACTTTGGCTTCTTCCGTGTTCACCGCCGCTATATCGTCAACTTGGCGTGCGTCACGGATGTGGAGACGGTGCCCTCGGGCGCCATCCAGCTGGGCATTACGGGCGTCGACGAACGCGTGCCGGTTTCGCGCCGCCGCGTCGTGCCGCTCAAGAAGGCTCTGAGTCTCTAGCACACTGGCCCCGCAGCCCTGTAGACCCATCGTCTGCGGAGCCGTGGGGCCTTTTTGTATGTATCTGCCGAATCGTTTTTTGCGGAAGGGATCCCATGAACAGTGCAAGCGCCAAGCGTATCGACATCATCTCGGACACCCACGGCTATCTTTCGCCTGCGCTCCTGGATGAGCTTGAGGGCGCAGACCTGATCATCCACGCCGGCGATCTCACGTCAGAGATGGACTACGAGCACCTATGCACCATCGCCCCCGTGCGGGCCGTACTGGGCAACAACGATTACTACCGCGACTACGGTCCCGATGTAGACCGTCTTGCGCTCTTTACCTACGAAGGCCTCAAATTCGCCGTAGCCCACTACCGCGAAGACCTTCCGGTGGGATCCGTAGACGTAGCCATCAATGGTCACACCCACGTAACCAAAGAAGCCCAAGTGGGCCGTTGTTTAGTCCTCAACCCGGGCAGCGCTAGCTACCCCAGAGGCACCCGAGGCCCCACCATGGCCAGAATGCTAGTAAAAGACGGCAAGATCATAAGCACCAAATTTATTGATCTAGAGTAACCACAACAAAAACGGGGGATGCAAATGCGTCCCCCGTTTCCATTTGAGCCAAAGGCAGAGCTTCAACAAAAACAATCAGACCAACCCCGCCGAGGAGCACGCGGGCTAGCCGCGCAGCGGCGCACGCCCGCAAAACCTGTCTCTTATACACATCTCCGAGCCCACGAGACCCTAAGACATCTC
>UQIP01000033.1:0-20761 GCA_900541005.1 uncultured Collinsella sp.
TCGTCGGCAGCGTCAGATGTGTATAAGAGACAGCAGCAAAAGGGGAGCGGCACCGACACGCTCAAGCAGTTCGCCACCAACCTCACGCAAAAGGCGCGCGACGGCGAGCTCGATCCCGTGATTGGCCGCGAAAAGGAAGTCCAGCGCATGATGGAGATCCTTTCGCGCCGCACCAAGAACAATCCGCTTATCCTGGGCGATCCCGGCGTGGGCAAGACGGCTATCGTCGAGGGCCTGGCGCAGCAGATTGCTGCTGGCAATGTGCCCGAGAATCTTATGAACCAGAACATCTGGACGCTCGACCTGCCGGGCCTCGTTGCGGGCGCCAAGTATCGCGGTGAGTTTGAGGAGCGCCTCAAGAACGTGATCCAGGAGGCCACCGAGGCTGACGACGTCATCCTGTTTATTGACGAGATGCACACCATCATCGGTGCCGGTTCTGCCGAGGGCTCCATCGACGCGAGCTCCATGCTCAAGCCCGTGCTTGCGCGCGGTGCCTTCCAGATTATCGGCGCCACCACGGCCGAGGAATTCCGCAAGTACCTCACCAAGGATCCGGCCTTTGAGCGTCGCTTCCAGACCATCGATGTCGAGGAGCCGAGCGTCGAGGACACGGTCAAGATCCTGACCGCGCTCAAGCCGCGCTACGAGGAGCACCACCATGTGCGCTATACGCAGGGTGCTATCGAGGCCGCCGCGAACCTTTCCAACCGCTACATTCAGGACCGCTTCCTGCCTGATAAGGCCATCGACCTCATTGACGAGGCCGGCGCCCGCGCCCGCATCGCCGCCAACCGCGCGCCCGAGCCGGTGCGCGAGGCCGAGCATCGCGTGGAGGAGCTTAAGGCCGCCGCGCAGGAGGCCACCGAGAGCGATGACATGAACAAGGCCGCCGAGATCACCGAGCAGCAGAAGGCCGCCGAGATTGAGCTTGCCGAGGCCAAGGCCGCCTGGACCGCCGAGCTCGACGCCAGCCCGCTCACCATCGACGTGAGTCAGATTGCCGACATCGTGTCCGTAACCTCTGGCGTGCCGGTTTCCTCGCTCACCGAGAGCGAGAGCCGGCGTCTGCTGCAGACCGAAAGCGTGCTCAAGACGCGCATCATCGGCCAGGATGAGGCAGTCGAGGCCGTTGCCAAGGCCGTGCGCCGCAGCCGTTCGCCGCTCAAGGACCCGCGTCGCCCCGGCGGCAGCTTTATCTTCCTGGGTCCCACCGGCACAGGCAAGACCGAGCTCGCCAAGACGCTCGCCGAGTACCTCTTTGGCAGCAAGGACGCGCTCATCAGCTTCGACATGTCGGAGTTCGGTAGCGAGTTCGAGGTCTCCAAGCTCATCGGTAGCCCTCCGGGTTACGTCGGTCACGACGAGGGCGGCCAGCTCACCAAGGCCGTTCGTCGCCACCCGTACTCGGTCGTGCTGTTCGACGAGATCGAGAAGGCGCACCCCGACATCTTCAACATTTTGTTGCAGGTGCTGGAGGAGGGCCGCCTGACCGATAGCCAGGGCAAGACGGTCGACTTCCGCAACACCGTGATCATCATGACATCCAACGTGGGCGCCCGCGAGATCGCGCAGGATGCGAGCGTCGGTTTTGGCACCACCGGTGAGCAGGGTCTCACGTCGAGCGAGATCAAGGGCCGTGCGATGGGCGAGCTCAAGCGCCTGTTCCGCCCCGAGCTGCTCAACCGTATCGACGACATCGTGGTGTTCCAGAAGCTCTCGGGCGAGAATCTCACCAAGATCGCGCACCTGCTGGTGGACGATCTGCGTCAGCGTTTGATTGCCAACGGCATGAATATCAAGCTCACCGATGCGGCCTATGACAAGATCGTGGCCGAGGGCACCGATCTCACCAACGGTGCGCGTCCGCTGCGTCGTGCCATCCAAAAGCTCATCGAGGACCCGCTGTCCGAGGAGCTTCTGGCCGGTGAGTGGGGCGAGGGCGATACCGTCCTGTGCGACGTGGCCGATGGCAAGTTCGTCTTTAGCCACGGCACGGGCGAGATCCCGGCACCGCGTCCGGCGGGCACGCTCGGTGGCGATACCGCCCCGGCGGCACCGCACACCGGCAACGCCGCGCCCGTGAGCGGCGGCGTGACCTCGGGCCCCGGCGGCATGATGCAAGCCGGTTCCGGCGCGCTGTAGGGCGTGGCGACAATTTGATACGCGCAATCGAGGCGCTCCGGAAAGGGCGCCTCGATTTGTAGAGCTGCGGAAGTTGTGACCGTTACGCTATACGGTCCACCGTTAGCCGATGATGCGAGAGCGCTCGGCGTTTTCGACTGGTTTATGCACGCAAAGTCTGGGAATATACAAGTCGCATGTCTTACTGTCTAACCAGTTGCGCCAAGGAGGCACCATGGACTACAAGATTACCGGCTACGAGCCCGCCCAGCTGTTCCATTTCTTTGAGGAGGTCAGCGCGATCCCCCGTGGGTCTGGCAACGAGAAGGGCATCAGCGATTTCCTGGTCGCGTTTGCCAAGGAGCGCGGCCTCGATGTGTATCAGGACGAGGTCTACAACGTCATCATTCGCAAGCCCGCATCTGCCGGTGCCGAGAATGCCCCGACCGTGATGCTGCAGGGCCATATCGATATGGTGTGCGACAAGTTGGGCTCCGTTGAGCACGACTTTATGACCGACGGTATCGACCTGGTCGTCAAGGACGGCGTCCTCACCGCCAACGGCACCACTCTGGGCGCCGACAACGGTATCGCTGTCGCTCTGATGCTTACCGTGCTCAACGATGATTCGATTGCCCATCCGGCTCTCGAGTGTGTGTTCACCACCGACGAGGAGACTGGCCTGGTCGGCGCCGAGACGCTCGACAAGTCCCAGATTAGCGCCCGCACCATGATTAACCTTGACTCCGAGGAAGAGGGCGTTGCCACCGTCAGCTGCGCCGGCGGCGTCGTCGTTACCTACACCTGCCCGATCGTGCGCGAGCACAAGACCGGTAGCACCCTCACGCTCGACATCTCCGGCCTGCTGGGCGGTCACTCCGGCAGCGATATCCACCTGGAGCGCGGCAATGGCAACCTCATCATGGCCCGCATCATCGACCGCCTGATGGTTGCCGGCGAGCCCGCCATCGTTAGCTTTAACGGCGGCACCAAGGACAACGCCATCAACCGTGAGTGCAAGGCTGTTCTGGTCTACGCCGACCACGCTGCCGCCGAGGCCGCGGCCCAGATTGCAAAGGGCATCATCGCCGACGTCACTGCCGAGCTCGAGGTCTTCGACCCCGGCTTTACCTGCACCGTCGAGATTGCCGACGACGCCGAGGTCGAGGCCATGGACCAGAAGTCCGCGCTTGCCCTCATCCGCGCCCTGCGTCTTGCCCCTAACGGCGTGATTCGCCGCAACGTCGCCACTGACGGCTCCGTCGAGGTTTCCTCCAACATCGGTGTGGTTGCCACTTCTGACGACGAGGTCAAGATCATGCTGTCCCCGCGCTCTTCGATCACCTCGCTGCAGAACGAGTTCAAGGATCGTCTGCAGACGCTGGCCGATGTCCTGGGCTTCGACGCCAAGTTTGAGTTCGAGTATCCCGGCTGGAGCTATGCCGAGCATTCGCCGGTCCGCGACGTCTTTGTCGAGAGCTATCGCGAGCTCTTTGGCTCCGAGCTGCGCATCGAGTCCATTCACGCCGGCCTTGAGTGCGGCCTGTTTGCCGAGGCCCTGCACGGCCTGGACGCCATCGCCGTGGGCCCGACGCTCTCCGATGTCCACACCCCGGACGAGAGCATGGAGCTCGCTTCTGCCGAGCGCTTCTACGAGCTGCTCATCGATGTCCTCAAGCGCCTCGCTGCGTAAAGGTCGCCTTGGTTAAGCCGCTCTAAAACGGCTGGCTATGAATACGGCCGCCTGGCGTAATGCCGGGTGGCCGTTATTCGTTACAGCGCCAAAATCCCCAGATGTTCAAGCAAGATCTTAAGCCCGATGAGAACGAGTACGACGCCACCCACGATGGTGGCGGGTTTTTCGTAGCGCGCGCCAAAGGTGTGGCCGATCGCTACGCCGGCGACGGAGAAGATAAACGTTGTGACGCCGATAAGCGATACAGCGGGAACGATGTCGACCGAAAGCGCGGCGAACGAGATGCCCACGGCCAGGGCGTCGATTGAGGTGGCGATGGCGAGGATCAGATACTCGCCTAGGTCAATCTTTTCGGCATCCTTGCCGTCGCCTTCATCCTCGTCCTCGGTAAAGGCCTCCCACAACATTTTGCCGCCGATAAAGGCCAATAGGATAAAGGCGATCCAATGGTCGATGGGTCCGATGATGCCCATGAATTGACTGCCGAGCGCCCATCCGATTACGGGCATGCCGGCCTGAAAGCCGCCAAAGAACAGGCCGAGCACCACGGCGACTTTAAGGTTGATCCTCTTCATGCCAAGGCCCTTGCAGATGGAAACGGCAAAGGCGTCCATCGAAAGGCCAACGGCGAGCAACACGAGCTCTGCGAGTCCCATAGTCTGGCTCCCTCTCTGCGGGCGAACCCGCGTGTACCTCTTGGGGGAGTAACAAAAAAGACCCGTGGCGTACGCGTTGCGCGCACAGCCACGAGTCTCGTTCATTAAGGCAAGCCAGGCCGCATCGGCCAGTGTGTTGACTTGCCGCGCCACCGGAGGCGAACCCGATCACGCGACTACTCCCTCATTTATGCGAATTCCGATGCTACCACATAAGCAGCTCATTTGGATTGGGGCTCTCAGCTGTGTTCGCTCATTCTGTAAGCATCGGATTTTGCGGGCGTCACAGGGGCAAACCGTGAGAAACTTATTGACGTTTATGGAGCGTATACGATGGGAGCGATGCCTTGGATAAGAACGAGCTGCAAAAGCGTATGGAACAGGCCATCCGCCTGACGGCACCTGGTCAGCCGATCCGCACCGCCCTCGACATGATCATTGCCGGTCACCTGGGTGCCCTTATCTGCGTCGGCGACACTGAAAACGTGCTCGCCGCCGGTAACGACGGCTTCCCGCTCAACATTTCGTTTACCTCGAACCGTCTGTTCGAGCTCTCCAAGATGGACGGTGCCATCGTCATCGACGGCGACCTCACCCAGATCCTGCGCGCCAACTTTCACCTCAATCCCGATCCCTCGCTCGCCACGAGCGAAACGGGCATGCGTCACCGCACTGCCGCTCGCATGTCGGTGCTCACCGACGCCATCGTGATCTCGGTTTCGGCTCGTCGCGCCGTCGTCAACGTGTACGTCCACGGCAAGAGTTACGAGATCCAGCCCGTCACCACCATCATGAGCTCGGTCAACCAGCTCGTCGCCACGCTTCAGACCACCCGTCAGTCGCTCGACCGCTCCTTGCTGCGCCTGACGGCCCTTGAGCTCGACGACTACGTCACGCTCGCCGACATTACCGGTATTTTCTCGAGCTTCGAGATCATGCAGCAGGCAAAGACCGAGCTTAAGGATTGCATTGTCAAGCTGGGCAACCAGGGCAAGCTCGTGCAGATGCAGCTCGAGCAGCTCGCCGGCTCCAGCATGGATACCGAATACGACTTGATGATCCGCGACTACGCAAGCGATTCCTCTGAGGCAAACGCCGAGAAGATCCGCGCCGAGCTGAGCCGCATGACGCCCAAGGACCTGTCCGACCCGCAGCATGTGGCGGCGGTTCTGGGTTACGACGACCTGGACGAGGACTCCGTCATGACACCGCTGGGCCTGCGCACGCTTTCGCGCGTGTCCGTCGTGCGCGACGGCGTGGCCGAGAAGATCGTCGACGAGTACGGCTCGCTGCAGGAGCTCATGGACGACATCAGCGAGGATCCGGAGCGCTTGGGCGACTTTGGCGTCAACAACCCTGCCATTCTTGCGGACTCGCTGTACCGCATGAAGGGCACCAAACAGGGGAACGCATAATGGCGCCCGTATGCGCCGTGGTCGTTGCCGGCGGCAGCGGCCAGCGCTTTGGAAATCCCGGCGGCAAGCAGCTCGTTAATGTGGCGGGCCGTCCGCTCATGAGCTGGTCCATCCGCGCGTTCGATCGTAGCGATAAGGTCGGCCATATCGTCGTGGTTTGCCCTGCCGAGCGCCGTGCCGAGATGCGCCGCCTGGCCATTGACCCGTTTGACTATGACACGCCCATCAGCTTTGCCGATGCCGGCGATACCCGTCAGGATTCCACCCGTGCCGGCGTGCATGCGGTTCCGGCGGGTTTCGAATATGTCGCCATCCACGACGGCGCTCGTCCGCTCATTACGACCGAGGCCATCGACCACGCTATCGACGTGCTCGTGAGCGACCGTGCCCTCGACGGTGTCGTGTGCGGTCAGCCCGCGATCGACACGCTCAAGATCGTTGACGGCGATAATATCGTCGAGACGCCGCCGCGTGAACTCTACTGGGCAGCGCAGACGCCGCAGATCTTTAGCGTCGATGCTATGAAGCGCGCCCACGCTGCAGCCATTGCCGAGGGCTTTATCGGTACCGATGATTCGTCGCTGGTCGAGCGCATGGGTGGGCGCGTCCGCTGCGTCCAGAGCCCACGCGATAACCTTAAGGTGACGGTGCCCGAGGACCTGCGTCCCGTAACCGCGATTCTGCTTGGCCGCATGGCCGAGGGAGAGGACCTTCCCCATGTTCAGTAACCTGCACATTGGCCATGGCTACGACGTTCACCGTCTGGTGGAGGGGCGTCGATGTATCATCGGCGGTGTCGACATTCCCTACGAGCGCGGCCTGCTGGGCCACTCGGATGCCGATGTGCTCGCGCACGCCTTGGCCGACGCCATTCTGGGCGCCTGCCGTGGGGGAGACATCGGCAAGCTATTCCCCGACACCGATCCCGCCTACGAGGGTGCCGATTCGATGGTGCTGCTTGCCCGCGTGATGGACTATGCGCGTGAGCTGGGCTTTGAGTTTGTCGATGCCGATTGCACCATTGCCTGCCAGCAGCCTAAGATCACCCCGCATCGCGATGCCATGCGCGCCAACCTTGCCCATGCCCTGGGCGTTGACGTCGAAAACGTGGGCGTCGCCGCCACTACGACCGAAAAGCTCGGTTGGGAAGGCCAGGGCGAGGGAATCGGCGCCTGGGCCGTCTGCCTGCTACAGAAAACCGTTAAGGAGTAACGAATGCGTATCTACAACAGCGCTACCCATAAAAAGGAAGAGTTCCAGCCCATCGAGTCCGGCAAGGTCCGCATGTACGTGTGCGGCCCCACGGTCTACGACAACATCCACATCGGCAACGCCCGTACGTTCATCAGCTTTGACGTGATTCGCCGCTGGCTCATCGCGAGCGGTTACGAGGTCACGTTCGCCCAGAACCTCACCGATGTCGACGACAAGATCATCAAGCGCGCCAACGAGCAGGGCCGTACGGCCGCCGAGGTCGCGACGGAGTTCTCCGACAAGTTCATCGGCGTCATGCGCGCCGCCAACGTGCTCGATCCCGATGTGCGCCCCCGCGCCACCAAGGAGATCGGCCCCATGATCGCCATGATCAAGACGCTTATCGAGCAGGGCCACGCTTACGCAGCCGATAACGGCGACGTGTACTTTGCCGTGCGCAGCGATCCCAACTATGGTCAGGTCTCGGGCCGCAACATCGACGACCTTATGGTTGGCGCGCGCATCGAGGAGAACGAGGACAAGAACGACCCGCTCGACTTTGCCCTGTGGAAGGCCGCCAAGCCCGGCGAGCCCAGCTGGCCGAGCCCCTGGGGCGAGGGCCGTCCCGGTTGGCACACCGAGTGCGCCGCCATGGTGCATCGCTACCTGGGCACTCCGATCGACATCCACGGCGGCGGCTCCGACCTTGCCTTCCCGCATCACGAGAACGAGTGCGCCCAGGCCACCTGCGCCTGGCACCAGGGCTTCTCCAACACCTGGATGCACACGGGCATGCTGCTGGTAGACGGCGAGAAGATGTCCAAGTCGCTCGGCAACTTCTTTACGCTGGCCGAGGTCCTCGAGCAGCACTCCGCTGCCGCCCTGCGCCTGCTGATGCTGCAGACGAGCTATCGCTCGCCGCTCGACTTTTCTTGGGAGCGCCTGGAGGGTGCCGAGAACTCGCTCACGCGTATCGCCGGTACGGTCGAGAACCTGCGTTGGGCCGCGAACCACGCGACGGCCGATGCCGACGAAGCGGCTGCCGAGGCGTTTGCCGCCAAGGCCGCCGAGACCCGTGCCACCTTTAAGGAGTGCATGGACGACGACTTTAACACCGCTGGTGCCATGGGTGCCGTCTTTGGCTTTGTCACCGAGTGCAACCAGTACCTGGAGCAGGCGGGCGACGCTGCCGACAAGACCGCCGCGCTTGCCGCCGCCGACACGCTGGCCGAGCTGCTCGATACGTTTGGCGTCGAGCTTCCCGAGCCCAAGGTCGAGCTGCCGCTGGGTCTGCTGGGCGTTGCCGCCGGCCTGGTCGCCTACACGGGCGACGACGTGGACGAGGCCGCTGCCAAGATTCTCGAGGCCCGCGCCGAGGCCCGTGCCGCCAAGAACTGGGACCTGGCAGACGCCATCCGCGACCAGCTCAAGGACCTGGGCCTCACCATTGAAGATACGGCCGCGGGTACTCGTATTAAGACCCTCTAGTATTTGTCGACCGTTCGAGGTGTGGCAGATTGCCTTGAAAGGGGAAGGCATAGACCTGGTGGTCATGCCCGACGATTGAAAGGCAAGGTGCCGTGGCTCGGACGGTCGATTCTTGTTCGTTATCTATTTAAGGAGGCCGTTTTATGGCCGACAATCGCAAGCGTGTACCGCGTGGAGGCAAACAGGCCGCTTCTGGCTCGCGTCCGATTCGCCGCAATGACCGCGCTGCCGCTCCCAAGGGCCAGCGCGATCGCACCCAGGCCGCACGTCCGCAGCGCGATCGCAACCGCGACGCTGCCCAGGCTCCCAAGGGTGAGTTCATCGAGGGTCGCCGTGCTGCTGCCGAGGCGCTGCGCACCGGTTTTCCCATCAAGTGCGCGCTCATTGCCGAGGGCGGGGAGCGCGATGCCGCCTTGTCGCGCCTGGTCGACGACCTCAACGCTGCGGCCGTCCGCATCAAGTATGTGCCGCGCGCGCAGCTCGACGCACTGTCGAGCCATGGCGCTCACCAGGGTATCGCGCTCGAGGTTGGTAACTTCCCTTACGCCGATGTCGCCGACATCCTCGACCGCGCGGGTGACGGACCGGCGCTCGTCGTCGTGCTCGACCATGTGACTGACGACGGCAACTTTGGTGCCATCGTGCGTTCCGCCGAGGTTGTGGGCGCGGCCGGCGTCATCATCGCCAACAAGCGCGCCGCCGGCGTGACCGTGGGCAGCTACAAGACTTCAGCCGGCGCCGTCATGCATCTGCCTATCGCGCAGGTGCCCAACATCGCCCGCGCACTCGACGATCTTAAGGACGCTGGCTTTTGGGTGGGCGGTGCCTCCGAGCACGCCGAAGGCAGTTGCTGGGATGCTCCCTTCGAGGGCCGCGTGGCGCTCGTCATGGGCTCCGAGGGCGACGGCATCTCGCGCCTGGTGCTCGAGAAATGCGACTTTTTGGCCAAGCTTCCCCAGCGCGGCATGACCGAGAGCCTCAATGTTGCCCAGGCGACCACGGCGCTGTGCTTTGAGTGGCTGCGCCGCAACGCCGGCGAGCTCATGGGGGAGGAGTAGCGCATGTCCAAAAAGAACCGCGCCAAGTCCAAGGCCAAGCGCTTTGGCGAGGGCTCGGCCAAGCCGATTGTTTCGGCCGCGACCTATGGCGTGGGCGGCAATGCGTTTGCGCAGGCCATCGCCGATCCGGTCTCGACGGTGCACTCCAACAAGCCCGAGCTGCTGGTGGTCGACGGCTACAACGTGATCCACTGTACGCCGCGCTACGAAAAGCTCGTGTACGACCATTCTGACGATCCGTATTCCAGCGACGTTCACGATATGGCGCGCACGGCGCTCATTAATGACGTAGCTGCGTTTGCCCAGGGCCGCTACGAGGCTGTGATCGTATTTGACGGCGCGGGCAATATCTCCAGCGAGCGCCCCAACCTACCGGCCCGCGGTGTGCGCATTGAGTTTTCGCCGACGGGTGTTTCGGCCGATACCGTGGTGCAGAAGCTCTGCATCGAGGCACGTGAGGAAGGCCGCGCGTGCTCCGTGGTATCGAGCGACGGCACGATCCAGGCCGTTGTCATGGGCAAGGGCGTCACGCGCATCTCGAGCCGTATGCTGGTGGACGAGATCAAACAGATCGATAACGACGTTCACGAGGCAGAGGAAGCTCCGCAGATTAAGATGACTCTGGGCAGCCGCCTGAGTCCCGATGCCCTGGCCAAGCTCAAGGCCCTGCGCGGACGGTAGGGGAGTTGGCGGGGCAATGCTGCCTTGCTAACTCCATTCAGCGATGTCGATCATTCTTTCGAGGCGCCACGTTAGCGCCTCTTTTAGATAAGGCAGTCTCGCTGCTAGGGCATCGTTTTTAGACAGAATCTCGATTGCCTCGTCGACAAAACCTTCGAGTTTGCCCCCGTCAAACCAGCTCATATCCTCAACAAGCAACATTTGTTTCGCGGGACTTGAATGGAACTGCGCGCTGGCAAAACTGTGCTCTCCTGCCCTAAGCTCCTCTAGAGATATGTTGCACCAGAGCGATGAGCCCGAATCGAAGATGGGGGCTGGTCTGCAGGCCAGTGAGTTGACGTTTCGCACGAGGCCGAAGTTGCGCCAATGACGATCGTAGTTGGCGATGATGTCGTCGCATACGATCATGCGGTCAAGGGCATCCTTAACGCCTGCCACCCCGAGCTCCTCGCAATTTGCTACATATCGCTCGTAGTCGGTTAGCCGTTCATCTGCGTTTGCGTGCTGGTTTACATAGAACGCAGGGACATACTCTTCTTCATCAGTTAAGAAGACATCGCATATGCTCAGGGCGGAAGTGCCCGTGCCCTCGAGCGAGTAAGGCACGTAATCGCAGGCGTTTAGGATGCGACGGTGGAGCGCGGTCGCCACCAGCTCGTTATAAGGTTCCTGGTTCAGGTGCGCTCCTGCCTTATGCAGAATTCGACGCCCGCCCTCGCACGTCCAGTACTTTTGAAGATTGCCGTCCGAGGTGTTATCGGGCTTTGCGGCAGCCGCTTTTCCCTCTGGGGCAAAGGGCGCAATGGACAGCGAGACGTCATCAAAGGCGTTATTGAAGAAGTTGATATCCTCCCAGGCGAGACCGGAATCTTGGGGTCTAATCCAATACTGGTCGGATAGGGAGAGGCCAAGATTTCGCTGGACGAGTTCATCGGGAACATCGACTGCGGCTTCTGCAAGCAGGGAGGCTAGCCCAATGCGTGCGAGCGGGATACCGCGGCCGCGCCACCAGATGCGGAAGGAGTCGAGCGATATGGGGCTATTAGGGCCAAATACTCCAATAGGGGCGTGGGCGTAATCGATGTCGGCGCCGATGTGGGTAAAGTCTTTTCGAGATGTGCTGTAGACCAGCTGAGCGACTTCGTGCGTGCGATTCATGAGGGTGAGCGCGATCTCGCTCTTACCGTGGCCGCGGCGGGGACGTCCCCCCGTTTTGGTCACGGAGCGGAGTCGCGTGTCGACGCTGTCTTTGTCGATGAGCCATACACCAGAAGCCTTGCGGGCCTCAAGTGCTCCGTTTTTTATGAGCTCCTGCACCCTGCGCGGAGTGATGCCGAGCAGTTCGGCTGCTTCCTTGGTAGTAAGCATCGCGAAACCCTTCGTCAGAACGAATAGTTTTATATATAGCAATTGTAATTAAAACTATTCGTTCTGACGAATGGTTTTGAGATGTGGTCGGGTGAAGGGCCTGTTGCGCCTCGTCGGCAATTCCTTTATTCTTAACTGGCTTCGCGTGAAAGCGCCAAGTGTGCCAGTGTGGCGCAACGGTAGCGCAACTGATTTGTAATCAGTGGGTTGCAGGTTCGATTCCTGTCACTGGCTCCATGAGAGTTTCGGGCTCTGTCTCCAATTGGGACAGGGCCCGTTTCTATTTATGTCGACATGTAAGCGGGTTTGACTCCCACCAAGCTTCAGGTTTGTCTCGATCCGTAACACGGGTGGGCTGAAAACCCTCCTTATAGTTACAGATTGAGACAATGCCAAGGGTTGGCCGATAATATCTCGATCTGTAACACGAAGAGGCTGAAACCGTTCTTACTGTTACAGAATGAGACGTAAGCTGGTGTCTCTGCGTAATATCTCGATCTGTAACAGATGGGGGAGGAATAACCCTCTTACTGTTACAGATCGAGACAAAGGCCGGACCGGTCCCAGTCATCCTGGTCGAGTGAGGATTTCCGGACATACGAGGGTGGATAATCTCCCACTTTGGACTCGAAGCCACGCCAAAAGTGGGAGATTATCCACGCTCGATTCTGTCTGGGAAGCCCCGATCTCGACCTATATATAGGTGCAAATAAGCCATTATCGAAGTTCGATCCTGAAGGTGTACTCCACTACACCAAAGTGTTACCTCGGGAAACGTCACCTCAGTATTCAAAACCACCGTCCTTCATATCCAAACTCAACAAAACCGCAGGTCACAGCTATATAGATACGCCCGGCACCGTGTATCTAGAGGTTTTCGTTGACAGCCCCCAAGGTTGCATCGTATTATCTTTTTCGTTCGCGGGGGCGGCGGTCCAAAAGACCAAAGGACCTGCGGATACTTGAACGATTGGGAGTTTGCCCGAGTGGTTAATGGGGACGGGCTGTAAACCCGTTGGCTCTGCCTACATAGGTTCGAATCCTATAGCTCCCACCCGTCAAGTGCCTGTATAGCTCAGTCGGTAGAGCACTTCGTTGGTAACGAAGAGGTCACCAGTTCAAGTCTGGTTGCAGGCTCCATCCGGCGGTGTAGCTCAGTTGGTTAGAGCACACGGTTCATACCCGTGGCGTCACTGGTTCGAATCCAGTCACCGCTACCATAGGTAACACGGTGGCTTCTCAATAGTATGTTGAGAGGCCACTATGGTATAAAGGCAAAGTCCCGTCCGGGGACGACCTGTTTAGAGGAGGGCTTTATGGCCAAAGAGAAGTTTGAGCGCACTAAGCCGCATGTTAACATCGGCACCATTGGTCACGTCGACCACGGCAAGACCACGCTGACCGCTGCCATCACCAAGGTTCTCTCCGAGACCGAGGGCTGCAAGGCTGACTTCACTGCGTTCGAGAACATCGACAAGGCTCCCGAGGAGCGCGAGCGCGGCATCACGATTTCCGTCTCCCACGTTGAGTACGAGACCGCTGCCCGTCACTACGCTCACGTTGACTGCCCGGGCCACGCTGACTACGTCAAGAACATGATCTCCGGCGCTGCTCAGATGGACGGCGCTATCCTGGTCATCGCTGCTACCGACGGCCCCATGGCTCAGACCCGCGAGCACATCCTGCTCGCCCGTCAGGTCGGCGTTCCCTACATCGTCGTCTTCCTGAACAAGTGCGACATGGTCGACGATGACGAGCTCATCGACCTCGTCGAGATGGAGACCCGTGAGCTCCTCTCCGAGTACGATTTCCCCGGCGACGACATCCCCGTCATCCGTGGCTCCGCTCTGGGCGCTCTCGAGGGCGACGCCAAGTGGATGGACGCCATTCGCGAGCTCATGAAGGCCGTCGACGAGTACATCCCGACGCCTGCTCGTAACAACGACCTCCCGTTCCTGATGGCCGTTGAGGACGTTATGACCATCTCCGGCCGTGGTACCGTTGCTACTGGCCGTGTCGAGCGCGGTGAGCTCAAGCTCAACGAGCCCGTCGAGATCGTCGGCATCAAGGATACCCAGAACACCGTCGTTACCGGTATCGAGATGTTCCGTAAGTCCATGGACTTCTGCGAGGCTGGCGACAACGTCGGTCTGCTGCTCCGCGGCATCAAGCGTGAGGACATCGAGCGCGGCCAGGTTCTCTGCAAGCCCGGTTCGGTTACCCCGCACACCAAGTTCACCGGCGAGATCTACGTTCTGACCAAGGAGGAAGGCGGCCGTCACACCCCGTTCTTCGATGGTTATCGTCCTCAGTTCTACTTCCGTACCACCGACGTTACCGGTACGGTCAAGCTCCCCGAGGGCACCGAGATGGCTATGCCTGGTGACCACATCACCATCGAGGGCGACCTCATCCACCCGATCGCCATGGAGGAGGGCCTGCGCTTCGCTATCCGCGAGGGTGGCCACACCGTCGGTTCGGGCATCGTCTCCACGATCATTGAGTAAATTAGCTCTTTGATATAGCTGACTTAGAGAACCCGGCACTTATATGGGTGCCGGGTTCTTTTCTGCAATGGATATTGAGCCGTTGCTGGTGTCGAGAGGATCGATAATGGTCCTGGATGCACCGTCGATTAGCTCTCGATGGCTTCATTGATGTGTTCCAAATATGAATGGATCCACCGAGAACCAATTGACTCGAGGTTTTCATTGACAGCACTTACGTGGAGCTGATAAAGTAACAACTTGTGCCCGTACGGGGCGGAAATGAAAGGTTCAGGATACATGCGTACTCTAGTTACTCTTGCGTGCACTGAGTGCAAGCGCCGCAACTATACGACCACCAAGAACAAGTCGACCATGCCTGATCGTATGGAGATCAAGAAGTATTGCCCCTGGTGCCGTCACCACACGCTGCACAAAGAGACTCGCTAGTCTCTAGTCACATACGCCAGTAGTTCAATTGGTAGAGCATCGGTCTCCAAAACCGAGTGTTGAGGGTTCGAGTCCTTCCTGGCGTGCCAGTCATTATTCCGTAAGCTCCCACTTGGGGGCTTACGGTTTACTCATGTATAAGCGCATTGCGCGGAGGTAACCCAAATGGCCAACAAGAAGAACAAGAAGAAGGCTCAGCAGCCGGCACCTGCCAACAAAGCTGCCGCCAACTCCAAGGTTGAGGCCAAGAAGGCCGTTGCCAAGAAGAACGAGAAGGCTGCGAAGTCCAAGAAGAACGAGAAGCCTGGTTTCTTCGCCCGCACCAAGAAGTATTTCGCTTCGGTCAAGTCCGAGATGAAGCGTGTCACGTGGCCCGATAAGAAGGAGCTCGTGAACTACTCGGTTGTTGTTTGCGCTTCTCTGATCGTCGTCGGCGTCGTCATCGCTCTGCTCGATGCTGGCTTTGGCGAGGCTCTTGCTCTGTTCTCTGGATTGAGGGGCTAAACCATGTCTAAGCGTTGGTACGTCGTTCACACTTACTCTGGATACGAGAACCGCGTTAAGTCCGATCTCGAGCATCGCATCGAGACTATGGGCATGCAGGACCGTATCTTTGATATCGAGATTCCTATGGAGCGCGTCACCGAGATTAAAGAGGGTGGCAAGCGTGAGACCAAGGATTCCAAGATCTTCCCGGGTTATGTCCTGGTCCGCATGGAGATGGATGACGATGCTTGGACGTGTGTTCGTAACACGCCTGGCGTCACCGGTTTCCTAGGCGGCAACGGCAAGCCCGCTCCGCTTTCCCGCGACGAGTACAACAAGATGACTCGTCGTCCCGGTAAGGGCGATTCGCCCAAGCGCACCTCGGTTGATATTGAGGTCGGTACGTCCGTCCGCGTCACCGATGGCCCGCTTACCGACTTTGATGGCAAGGTCTCCGAGGTTAACACCGAGGCTGGCAAGCTCAAGGTCACGCTGATGATCTTTGGCCGCGAGACGCCGGTCGAGCTCGACTTTAACCAGGTCGCTGTCATCGCTTAAGTTTTCGTCCGTTCGCGCGAGCGTGCTTCTTCTGTGACTGCTCATCTCAGGAGTGCTTCTAACACGTGCGTGCTTACGATATAGCAAGTACTTCACACTCGTGATTCGAAAGGAATGACCATGGCTGAGAAGAAGGTTGCCAACGTCATTAAGCTCCAGATTCCTGCTGGTGCAGCAAACCCCGCTCCTCCCGTCGGCCCCGCCCTGGGCGCTGCTGGCGTGAACATCATGCAGTTCTGCCAGGCCTTTAACGCCGAGACGCAGGACAAGAAGGGTGACATCATCCCCGTTGAGATCTCTGTCTACGAGGACAAGTCCTTCTCCTTCATCACCAAGACCCCGCCGGCGGCTCACCTTATCAAGAAGGAGCTGAACCTCAAGTCTGGTTCCGCTAAGCCCCAGGCTGACAAGGTTGGTCAGCTCTCCCAGGAGCAGCTCACCAAGATCGCCGAGATCAAGATGCCGGACCTCAATGCCAACGACATTGACGCCGCCAAGAAGATCATCGCCGGTACCGCCCGTTCCATGGGCGTCACCATCGCTGAGTAGCGATTTCTTATGGTAACGGCGGGTGCTCCGACCGGGGCGCCCGTTAAATGTGTGCAATAGGGCACACGATACGATGTGGGAGGGCTCACGCCCGTTTAACCACAGGAGGTAATGCACATGGCTAAGCATGGTAAGAGCTATAACGCCGCTGCCGAGAAGATCGACCGCGCCACGCTCTACACCCCCCTTCAGGCTGCCAAGCTCATCAAGGAGCTCGACACCGCCAAGTTCGACGAGACCGTCGAGGCTCACTTCCGTCTGGGCATCGATACTCGTAAGGCTGACCAGAACATCCGTGGTTCCATCTCCCTGCCCCACGGCACCGGCAAGACCGTTCGTGTTGCCGTCTTCGCCGAGGGCGAGAAGGCCCGTGAGGCTGAGGCTGCCGGCGCCGACATCATCGGTTCCGACGAGCTCGTCGCCCAGATTCAGAAGGGCGAGATCAACTTCGACGCCGCTATCGCTACGCCGAACATGATGGCCAAGGTTGGCCGCATCGGTAAGATCCTTGGTCCCCGTGGCCTCATGCCGAACCCCAAGCTCGGCACCGTGACCATGGACGTCGCCAAGATGGTCTCCGAGCTCAAGGCTGGCCGCGTTGAGTACCGCGCCGACCGCTACGGCATCTGCCACGTGCCCCTGGGCAAGAAGTCCTTCTCTGAGCAGCAGCTCGTCGAGAACTACGCTGCCCTGTACACCGAGATTCTGCGCGTCAAGCCCTCTTCTGCTAAGGGCAAGTACGTCAAGTCCATCTCCGTGTCTTCCACCATGGGCCCTGGCGTCAAGGTCGATCCCGCTGTCCAGCGTGACTTCCTGGCTGAGTAACTGCTAGTTACTGCCTGAGTACAGCAAGCATTGCTAAAGAAACCCGGTTCTGCCTTGTGCAGGACCGGGTTTCTTGCTATCGCGTCAAAAGCACCATAAAGGGGACAGTGTCCCCTTTATGGTGGTTACCAGGGTGTTCTGGCTGTTGAGGACTCGATGGCATCGTGGCGTTTGAGCTCGCGGCGCATGGTTTGCGAATTGAGCCAGGCTGCCTGCCAGCCACGGATGGGGTAGCGCGTCTGGTCGAGCTCAAACTGCGTATAGCCGCAGGCGTTGATGATCGTCGTTCCACACACATGCTGCCGCTCGCGCTGAAAATCGTAACCGTAGCTTTGGTGTACATGCCCATGCACCATGTAGTCGGCCCCCCAGGATTCAAGCGCCGTGTTAAAGCACTCAAACCCTCGATGCGGCAGATCGTCCAGATCACCCATACCGGCGGCGGGTGCATGGGTAAGCAGAATGTCGCACCCGCCGACCATCCTAACCTTACGCGACAGCTTACGCATGCGCTTGGACATCTCGCGTTCGGTGTACATGTTGGCGCCGTCGCGATAACGCATGGACCCGCCAAGGCCCGCAATGCGAATCCCTCGGTACGTGTACACGCTGTCTTCTACGCAGATACATCCGCCCGGTGCATGACGTGCGTAGCGGTCATCGTGATTGCCACGCACGTAGATGAGCGGTTTGTTGATGACCGTAACCAAAAACTCAAGATAGTCCGGGTCCAGATCGCCGGCGGACAAAATCAGGTCGACGCCCTCAAAGCGTTCCTTGCGAAAGCACTCCCAAAGGCATCGTTCTTCGGTATCGGCTATGGCAAGGATTTTCATAGGGCAGGGACTTTCGGCTCATCGTCGAGCTGCGGAATGGTGCCTACCACGTTATCCGCCAGCCAATTCATCTCGACAATCTGCGTGCTCGGCAGCGGAGGGAAGCCTTCGATCTGTACCACGCCGTTCTGGCTGTGGAGCTCGCCGCCAAAGGGGTTGATGGATCCCTCAACAATGCCGTTACGGAGCAACTGCACGAGTTTGCGCGTCTGGTAGGGTAGGCCCGGAGCGTAACGGATGTCGATAACGCCAGAGCTCATGCCGTACCAGTAGTTGACGGCGCGCACTTGGTTGTCATCGCTGGTCTCGTCCCACGTGCCGTGCAGAAGGCTGCGAACGATGAGCTCGTAGTAACGGCCCCAGTTCCATACCGGCATGGCGATGCCGGTAACCTTGCCATCGACCAGGCGGTGAAGTCCGTAGGCCGTGGGGTCTTCGAGCGACTTTGACATGTCGGCGCCGGTCATGACGCTTACACCTTCGCGGCACATGGCCTCGGCAAGGCCTCCGGCGGGCACATCGCCCCAAGTCAGGATAATTTGCGCACGGGGGTCGAGCAGCGAGGCGCCAATCGCAAAGGCGTTGATCTCGCTGAGCGCGCCCGAGGCGAAGACCGACGCGTGGTAGCCGATGCGGTGGTTGTCCGCCATGCTGGCGGCAAGGGCGCCCAGGAGGAACTTGGCCTCGTACATCTTGCCAAAGTACGAACGGACGCTTTGATGGGGAAGGCCGATAGAGCAGTTGAGGAACCGAACCTGGGGATACTCAACGGCAGCCCTGAGCGTGTATTCCATCAGGCGGTGCGAGGTCGAGAAGATGACGTTTGCCCCATGTTTGACAGCCGTTTCCACGGCGGCGTAGAACACATCCGGATCGTGACAGTCCTCGAACGCCTCGGTGCGCACGATACCGCCAAAGTGCTCATCGAGATACTGACGCCCTTGGTCGTGCAGGCTGTCCCAGCTCGACGTCGCACAGGGGAACTCATGGATAAAGGCGATGCGCAGGGGGTTGGTCGCCGAATAGACGGTCTTGCCCATAAAGAAGTTGAGCACGCCGGAGGTGGACTTGGCGGGCGACTCCTCCTCGTCGACGCTCGGCGCTTCAACAAGATCGACCTTGTCCTCGTCATTTTTGCCGGCAATGACCAGCTCGCGCCAAATCTTGCACAGGCGGTTTACGACGATATCCGTTGGCGTATCCAGCAGGCGGTCCTGGTTGTACACATTGAGGTACACGAGCATGGCGTCGGCGGGCGTAATGTCCAGGTGGTCGCCGCCTGCGCGAAGGTAGGCGCGCTTAAAGAGCAGGAAGGTGTGGCGCAGGTAGTCGACCTTTTTCTGCGGCCATTTTTCGATAAGATTCTGACCGAGCATCTTGGCGAGCGTCTCGTAGCTTCCCTCACGCGAGAACTCGATCTCGTATAGGGGGCAGACGCGCCAAAACGCGCAGAATTCACCGTACAGGCGGCTTTCGACGGAATCCCATGTGCCGGGGTAGAGACGGGTGACCCTGGCCGAAACCGTTGGAGCGTCCAAGAATTTGAGGACACTGACGCGTTTATTGCCTTCCTGGACATAGAACCGATGCATGAACTCGGTGACGATGATGGGGTCGCGATAGCCCTCGGTTACCTGGATGTCGTAGAGGTTGGACCACTTGCGGGCGAACTCGGTGTTAAACGGCAGCAGGGGCATAAAGTTGCATGAAAAGGCGGACTGACGGCCCTTGGTGACAGTGCCGACGACCATTTCGATCGGAATATCCCGCAGGCCGACACTCACTCGCTGACCTAAGGGGAGCTGAGCAATCAAACTGTCGAGGTCCGTAAGGTATGGATGCTCGCTTTGGCTAATGGCGCGTCGACGTCCTTGCTCGCCGCGCTTGCGTGCTTGACGATAGGCCTCTTCCATGATGTTGCTCCCTTAGTCGTTTAAACAACTACATAAACCATGGTACCACGAATGAAAACCACCACAAAGGTGCCTGTCCCTTTTTGGCGGGTTAGGCGATGATGGGGGCGATGGCGCGGATGCAGGCGTCGGCTGCCGTGAAAGTAGTGCTGTCGTCGCTGACGATAAAGATGATCTTTCCTTTGATGCCAAAGTCGCCGATTTCGCTAAAGAGTACGTAGGGCTCCTTGTCAAAGCCCGAGATGGGAAGCACGGCGGCTTTGGTGGCGCTGGTCAGCTCGTCTGCCAGTGCGTCCAGTGAAGCCCACTTGGACGTGTCCTTGACCGCGACGGGCACGGCAACGCGCCCAAAGGGCATGAGGTGCACGAGCGTGTTCTTGGAGATGTTGGAGTTGGGGACGATGATGGTCTGCCCACAGGCATCCTCAATCGTTGTATGGCGCCAAGTGATGTCTTGGACCACGCCGGATACGCCGCCGACCTCGATATTGTCGCCGGGCTTGATGATGCCCATAAAGGTCACCTGCATGCCGCCGATAAGGTTTGACAGCGTGTCCTGAAAGCCGAGCGAGATGGCGATGCCGCCGACGCCAAGGGCGGCGACGAGCGCGTTTGCGTTAATGCCAAAGCAGTTATCGAGGATAAAGCTGCCGCCAATCATCCAGATGACGGCGCGCGCGATGTTGATGAAGATACTCGATGCCGGAAGCGGGTTATCGTCTCGGTTAAGCAGATGGTTCAGGGTCTTGGATACGACCTTGGCGGCGACGGCGGTGCCTATCGCCAAGATGACGGCCCAGATGATGTTGTGGACCCACCGTTGCTCAAAGAAATGAAGAATCGGCTCAAACAATTCCATGTAGGGAAAACCTCCTAATGATCGTTCAACCATGATACCCACCAAGAAGCCCGTCCGATCAAATTGAACTGCGCCCCAAATCTTGGACGCCCTAAATAGCGACTAGGCCGCAAGGGCCT
>UQIP01000034.1:0-20327 GCA_900541005.1 uncultured Collinsella sp.
TGTGTATAAGAGACAGCTCCCGACCCGCTTGCCGTGGCAGACCCCTTCGCGCCTAGCATCCCCGACCCCGCCGCTCCCATCCCGGTGCCGCAGACCGTCTCGCGTGACGCGCTTGCCGGCATGGGCGGAGCCGCCGCGACCGGTGCCGCCGTGGGCCTAGGCGCCGCAGCCGGCATCGCCTCCAACATGGCGAGCACTCGCGCCCCGCAGCGTCCGCTCGCCCAGCTCGTCGACGTCGTGAGCGGCGAGAGCCATAGCATCACCTCCGCACAGGTGACCATCGGTCGCGAGCGCTCAGTTTCCGACATTGCCCTGCGCGACCCCAACGTGTCGCGCCGCCACGCCCAGCTCACCTTTACGGGCTCGGATTGGTCGATCGAGGATCTCAATTCCACCAACGGCACGCTCGTCAACAACCGCCGCATTACGCGCTGCCCGCTGCGCAACGGCGATCTGCTGACGTTTGGCCTGAGTACCTTTGAATTTAGGGGATAGTCGCTTATGAACATCGATATCGTCCTTTTTGCAGGCCGCATCGTCCTGGTCGCCCTGCTCTATATCTTTCTGTTCGCCGTCATGAAGACCGGCGTGGGACTTGTGCGTGGACAGCGCCGCGACTCGGCTATCTGGACGATCGATGTGGACAAGGGTCCGCGCGGTATCCGCGGCATCCACGTAGACATGCTCGGCCCCGTCATCGTCGGTCGCTCGCCATCTTCGGACATCTGCATCAACGAACCGTTCGTTTCAGCCTCGCACGCGCGCTTTTCGCTGCAGGGCCCGGCGCTCATCATCGAGGACCTCAACTCGCTTAACGGCACGCTCGTCAACGGCCGCCAACTCGTGGAGCCCGCGACGCTGCGTGAGGGCGACGAAGTCCAGATTGGCGACGTGGTCATGAAGGTGAACCGTCGATGATCGACGAGGAGAACAAGTCCGCAACTATGACCGAGGCACCGGCCGCCGCCACAGCTGCGCCGGCCCACGCCGCTCCGGCGGGCTCCGCACCCGTGGAGCCCGAGGACACCGTGTTCTCCCTGCCTCTTTCGCATGTAACGCATGATATTTCGGATCTCGCCGATAACGAGGACGAAGAGGATGCCGTAGCGGCGCCCATCGGCGCACATGCTGCGGAACAGCCCACAGCGCCCGAAGCAACCCCGGCGCCGGCTCACTTTGCAGAGCCCGTCGCCGCGGCAATCAACGAGAGCGCTGCGGTGTTTGCGGCACCCGAGCCCGCCGCGCCGGCGTTTCCCATGGCCCCGGCGTCCGAGGTTGCGCCCGCGTCTACGCCGGCGCCCGAGCCTATAGACGTCAGCCCGCAAGACGACGAGTCGACCGCCCGCGTGTCCGAGGAGCCCGACTCCCCGGACACCGGTGATTCCGAATCAAACGCCGTGACCGACACCGTCTCTCCCGGTGACACCGCCGAAATCGACGTTGCCGCCGTTGAGGCCAAGCTCAAAGACCCCGGCTCGACCATGAGCTTTGAGCCCCTGACCGAGGAGCGCATCGAGACCGACTCGACCTATGATGCCGGCACCACCACGCAACTTATGTGGGGCGCCCGCTCCGACGTTGGCTGCGTGCGCCCGCACAATGAGGATTCCTACCTGGTGCAGTCGCCGCTCTTTTGCGTATGCGACGGCATGGGTGGTCACGCTGCCGGCGAGGTAGCCTCTTCCATCGCCGTCGAGACTATTGCCAAGACGGCCCCACAGTCCGCCGACGCAGCACGCCTGGCCGCAGCCGTCGAGGCAGCCAACGCCGCCGTAATCGAGGCGGCCCTGAACGGCCTGGGCAAGCCCGGCATGGGCTGCACAGCCACCTGCGCCTACATCGAAAACGACACGCTCGCCATCGCCCACGTGGGCGACTCTCGCGCCTATCTGCTCCACGAGGGCACGCTCATCCGCGTGACCCGCGACCACTCCTACGTGGAGGAGCTCGTGGACGCCGGCGAGATCACGGCAGACGAGGCTCGCGTCCACCCCAACCGTTCGGTCATCACCCGCGCACTGGGCTCGGACCCCGCCATGTATGCCGACCACTTCACTCTGCATATCGAGGAAGGCGACCGTCTGATCCTGTGCTCCGACGGCCTCTCGAGCATGATTCCCGATAGCGATATCGAGAACATCGCCACGCAGTCCTCAACCGCGCAAATCTGCGTCGACAACCTAGTGGACGCGGCGCTTGCCGCCGGCGGCCACGACAACGTGACCGTAGTAGTCGTTGACCTGGTTGACGATGGCGTTATGCGCGAGGCGCAACGCGTGCGTCGCCGCAACATTACTATCGCCGCCATCCTGGCCCTCGTCTTTGTGCTGGCAGCTGGCATCTGGGCCTACACGGGTGTCACCGGCTCATACTACCTGGGTACCTACCAGGGCAATGTCGCCGTCTGGCGCGGTCTGCCCGGCAAGCCGCTCGGACTCAAGCTCCACTGGCTCGAGAGCGAAACCAGCATTAAGCTGTCCGACCTGCCCGAAGACACGCAAAACCGCCTCAAGGCGGGCATTCCGCAAACAAGTATCGACGATGCGCAGGACACGATATCCAAGTACCGCCACCAGATCGACGAGGAGCAGACCCGCCAGGTGATCGACGCGCAAACGATTCGCGACAACACCAATCAGGGATCGACCTCCGAATCAGATTCCGAGAAAACCGCCGAACAGTCCGCCGAGGCCGAAGCCTCCGATAAGAACTAGAAAGGGAGTGCCGCTTATGAGTCGCCGCAACACCGAGCTGCTCTTGCTCATCGCCTCGGCGTTCCCCGTCATCCTGCTGTATGCGATGTACGTGCTCACTGCGGGCGCCGCTATCTCCTTTGAGACGCTCGCCGTACCGATCGGCCTCTTTGCCGCCTTTGCCGCGGCCCACATTGCCGTGCGCATCTTGGCGCCCGGTGCCGACCCCGCCATCCTGCCCATCGTATTTATACTTTCGGGCATCGGCATCACGTTCGTGACGCGTCTCGCCCCCGCTCTCGCCATCTCACAGCTCATCATCCTGTTTGTCTCGGTGGCCCTGATGGTGGGAACACTTGCACTGGTCAAAAACCTCGACGTGGTCATGCGCTACAAGTACACCTTTGGCATCATCGGCATCATTCTGCTGATGCTGCCTATCTTTATCGGCACCACGATCTCGGGCTCCAAGCTGTGGATTCGCATCGCGGGCTTTACCATCCAGCCCGGCGAGTTCGCCAAGGTCTTTATCGTCCTGTTCCTGGCCGGCTACCTGGCCGAGAACCGCGAGCTGCTCTCCATCTCCAACCGCAAGATTCTGGGCTTTAAGATCCCTCGCCTGCGACTGCTGCTGCCGCTGTTTGCCGTGTGGGGTGTGTGCCTGCTCGTCGTCGTCTTCGAACGCGACCTGGGTTCGGCCGTGCTGTTCTACACCATCTTCTTGCTGATGCTCTACGTTGCCACGGGGCGCTTTTCGTATGTCGTTATCGGCCTTGCGCTCTTAGCTGTTGGAGCCGTGGGCGCCTACAAGTTCCTGTCTCACGTTCAGGTGCGTTTCCAGGTTTGGGTCGATCCGTTTAAGGACGCCCAGGGTCAGGGCTACCAGATCGTCCAGTCGCTCTTCTCGCTTGCCGATGGCGGTCTGGTCGGTGTTGGCATCGGCAACGGCATGGCCAACAACATCCCTGTCGTCGAGTCCGACTTTATCTTCTCGGCTATCGGCGAGGAGATGGGCCTTTTGGGCGGCGGCGCCGTGCTCATCCTGTTTATGCTCTTTGCCGTGCGTGGCCTGACCACAGCTGCCCGCGCAAAGTCCGACCTCGCCGCCTTTAGCGCCACCGGTCTTACGGCAGCCATCAGCTTCCAGGCCTTCTTGATCGTTGGCGGCGTTACCCGCCTGATCCCGCTGACCGGCGTCACCCTGCCCTTTATGAGCCAGGGCGGCTCCTCGCTGCTGGCGAGCTTTATCATCGTCGCGCTCCTGCTGCGCGCCGGTGACGAGGCTACCGGACGCGAGGCCGAGCTTACCGGCACCGGCACCATGGCCGCCATCACCGATGATCAGGTCGCATCTGCCGCCGCCCCGACGGGCACGCGCTTTGCCACCTCGTCTTCCTACGGCAGCGGCAGCCATTCCGTCGGCTCACGCATGCGACGTCGCCTGCTCGACACGCCTGAATCCGGTGTGCTCGGCCGCGTTGCGCTCGCCAACCGTCTAACCCGCGCGGTGCTCGCCTTTACGGCGCTGTTCGCCATCCTTATCGGGAACCTCACCTATGTCCAGGTCATTAAGGCCAAGGACTATCAGGACATGCCGACCAACAACCACACCATCGCCCGCTCCAAGTACATCCAGCGCGGCTCCATCATCACGTCCGACGGCGTGACGCTGGCCGAGTCGCTGCAGCAGGAGGACGGCACCTACGTACGCTCCTACCCCAACGGTAACCTGGCAGCGCACGTGGTTGGCTACGTGAGCCAGCAGTATGGCACCACCGCCATCGAGAGCGTCATGAACGACACGCTCACCGGCTCTAAGGATTACTCCAGCTGGAACAATGCCATCGCGTCGCTCGCGGGCCAGACCCAACCGGGCAACACCGCCAAGCTCACCATCGACTCGCGTATCCAGACGGCGGCCGAGCAGGCACTCAAGGGCTTTAAGGGCGCTGTAGTGGTCATCGACCCGCGTACCGGCGCGGTACTCGCATGTGCCAGCTCGCCCACCTACGACAACACCAACATCGATGCCCTGCTGCAGACGGGCGGCGGCGAGGACGGCTCCATGTACAATCGCGCCATGGACGCGCTGTACACGCCGGGCTCAACGTTTAAGGTCGTTACGCTTTCCGCGGCACTCGAGACCGGTACCGCCAGCCTTACCAGCACCTACCAGGCGCCCGGCTCCATGGACATCGGCAACGCACCGGTCACCAACTATGCCAACGAGAGCTACGGCACCATCAGCCTGCAGCAGGCCTTTGCCGTGTCCTCCAACGTCGTCTTTGGCCAGGTGGCAAACGAAGTTGGCGCAAACACGCTCGTGCAGTTTGCCAACGCCTTTGGCTACGGCCAAAAGCTCGGCCAGGACCTGACCTCCGCGGCCTCCATCATGGCCGACCCGTCGCTCATGACCGAGTGGGAGACCGCCTGGGCCGGCGCCGGCCAGCCTGTCGGCATGGACCACACGCCCGGCCCGCAGACCACCGTCATGCAAAACGCCGTGATTGCCGCCGCCATCGCTAACAGCGGCGTGGTCATGGACCCGTACTTTGTAGCCCAGGTACTCGCCCCGGACGGAACCGTGGTCAAGACCACGCAGTCCCGCTCGCTTGGTCAGGCCGTCAGCTCCGCCACGGCCGACCAGGTCAAGCAGGCCATGCTTGCCGTCGTCCAGTCCGGCACCGGCACCGATGCCCAAATCCCCGGCGTCAAGGTCGCCGGCAAGACCGGCTCGGCCGAGACTGGCGGCACCAACGTCAACTCGATGTTCGTTGGCTTTGCACCTTACGATTCACCCACGGTCGCCATCTCGGTGGCCTTGGAGGATTTCGACAAGCATGACGTCAAGGCCGCCAAGATCGCCGGTATCGTCCTGACCGCGGCGCTTGCCGCACAGGGAGCGTGATGCCCATGATCGAATCGGACACCCGAGGCGCGCCGCGGCCTAAGGGTTAGCGGCAACGCGTCACACGGCCCCAGCGGCCACATCGTAGGTACTACACACATCGTTGAGCGAATAGTTATGTTAGGAGCAGGAATGGAACAGAGGGTCCTCGGGGGAAGATACCTCCTTAAGGATAAGGTGGGAACGGGCGGTATGGCGACCGTCTTCCGTGCACAGGATCAGGTCCTCGACCGCACGGTTGCCGTCAAGATCATGCTGCCGCAGTATGCCGGCGACGCCACCTTCGCCGCCCGCTTTAAGCAGGAGGCCCAGGCAGCGGCCGGCCTGTCCTCCCCCTATATCGTGGGCGTCTACGACTGGGGCAAGGACGGCGACACCTATTACATCGTCATGGAGTACCTGCGCGGTACCGACCTCAAGAGCGGCATCAAGAGCCACGGCGCCCTCGATCCCAAGAAGGTCGCGCAGATCGGCTCGCAGATCAGCTCCGCGCTTTCGGTCGCACACAAGCACGAGATCATCCACCGCGACATTAAGCCGCAAAACATCATGGTGCTGCCCGACGGCAACATCAAGGTCATGGATTTTGGCATCGCACGCGCCAAGAACAGTCATCTCACGCAGGATAACAACGTGCTGGGCACCGCCCACTATGTAAGCCCCGAGCAGACCCGCGGCCAGGACCTCGGCCCCACCTCGGATATCTACTCGCTGGGTGTCGTCATGTACGAGTGCGCCACCGGTCGCGTACCCTTTGACGGCGACGACGCTATCTCGGTCGCGCTCAAGCAGGTCAACGAGCTCCCCATCCCGCCGAGCCAGATCAACTCCGGCGTCGATGCCGACCTGGAGCGCATCATCCTCAAGTGCATGGAGAAGGACCCGGCAAACCGCTTCCAGACGGCCGACGAGCTGCGCCAGGTGCTCAACAGCTACCTGTCCGGCCGTGCCGTCAACGTCTCGGAGCCCACGCGCATCATCGGAGCCGCCGGCGACCTGGGTGCCACCAAGACCCGCGAGCTTTCCGACTCAACGCGCGCTATGGTTCGTCCCGTCTCGGGCGTGAGCGGTCAGAACACCGCCCGTAGCGCTGTCTCGGGCTCCACGGGCTCCTACGAGGTCGAGAAGCCTAAGTCCAACAAGAACAAGATCATCGCCGCCGTGATTGCCGCCGTCGCCGTGATTGGCGTTGTAGTGGCCTTTGCCACGGGCATGTTCAGTGGCGAACAGGTCACGGTGCCCGACGTGCTGGGCAAGGACCAGGAAACCGCTATTGAGCTGATCAAGGAAGCCGGCCTTGAGGTTGGCACCGTCGACCAGAGCTACAACGACGATGTCGACGAGGGAAAGGTCGCCGAGCAGACCCCCAACGGCAACACCAAGAAGGCCAAGGGCACGAGGGTGAACCTGGTAGTCTCCAAGGGCCCTAAGCCCTCCGAGAAGGTTGAGGTTCCGCAGCTCGTCGGCCTGACCAAGGACCAGGCCGAGGCCGCACTGGCAAGCGTGGGCCTGAAGGGCAGCGCTTCGGAGGAAGCCAATGAGGCCGAAGAAGGCCAGGTCTTTGAGCAGAGCACTGTTGCCGGCAAGGAGGTCGAGAAGGGCACGACCATCTCGTACAAGGTCTCCAGCGGCCCGGACACCACCTCGGTGCCCGATCTGACCGACATGACCGAGGCCCAGGCGCGCAACGCTCTCGACATGGCTGGCTTTGGCGTCGACGTGAGCTACCAGGAAAACGACTCGGTTACCGAGGGTACCGTAATTAGCTGGAACCCCAGCGGCAAGCAGAAGCCCGGTGCCACGATCACCGTCGTCATCGCCAAGAAGTCCGGCAAGGCCAGCGTCCCGGGCAACCTGTACGGCAAGAGCATCTCCGCCGCCGTCACCGCGCTCAACAACGCCGGTTTCTACAACATCGCATTCTGCGATGAGTACGGCAACCCTGTGAGCGGCAACGAGAACGCAACTGTCACGGGTGTTTCCCCCACCGGCAAGCAGTCCACCGACAGCACGATTACGCTGACGGTCGCACTTTCTGGCTCGGGTTCGGGCTCTGGCTCGGGCACGGGTGACGATTCCGGTACGACCAACTAGTCGCCACCCCACCGCTCATCACGGCTCTCGCCGCAAACATATTCGCTCACAGGCGCCCGCTTGCTCCCCCAGCAAGCGGGCGCTTCGTTTTTGACATGGCATTGAACCAGAAGAACCCGGCACCGTAGCGGTACCGGGCTCGATATTCCTCTGGTGCCCCCGGGCGGATTCGAAAACTCCCCCGCGGGGAAATGAGTGACGCGGGTGTCGACGGCTCGAATCCTGCCCTTAGACCAGAAGAGCCCGGCACCGTAGCGGTACCGGGCTCGATATTTCTCTGGTGCCCCCGGGCGGATTCGAACCGTCGACACCCGCTTTAGGAGGTCATGAGCTCTTACCCTACCTGCGGTTTTTCATTTTCATCAATATCTCTGTTTCCGCAGGTAATTTAGCTATTCTGCCGTTTTTGCTCTTCTTGATTAGTTTTCTATTTCACCCTATTTACACCCCTTCACCCCTTCATTTTGACTTGCAGGGGTGAAATTTTTGGGTTAGCCTCGGGGGCGAGGCCCTCAAAGCCCCGCCCCCGAGGCTAACCCAACGCACCACCCCTGGAGACCCATGGAAACCAGAATCAAACCCACAGCCAAAGGCACTTCCGAACCGATCAAGGGAAAACCCGGTTCCTTCCGCATCTACTTCTCTCTCGGTCGCGACCCCGAATCCGGCAAGAACGGGAAACGAGTCAGATACCTAAAGACACCCAAGAGAACCATCCATTGCAAGAGCAAAAACCCGAAGAACTGGCCCGGTGAGGTGGCGAATGCACTCGATGCCTACCGGAAGGAGCTGGAGACCTATGAACCGGCTAGCGACATGCCGACCACTGTTTCCGGATACGCTGAGGATTTCCATCGGCTCCGAGAAAGCTCCTTCGGCTCCCCTCTTTCTTTCCAAAGAGAGGAATATGACGTGCGCCATATACGCGAGCTGTTCGGCGACATGCCCCTCGGCGCACTGAGGCCCGACGAGATCAAACGGGCGTATGCTGAAGCGATCTCAACCGGAAGATTCACAGAGGCCGAGATTCGTCGTATCCACGTCAAGCTCAAACAGGTCATGCAGGACGCACTGGAGAATGAGCTAATCGGGCGCAACCCATGCATCAGCATCAAACTCCCAAAGCCAGACCTTAGAGTGCGTAACTTCCTCCCACCCGACGAACTGCCCCGATTCACCAAATGCCTGCTATCCGAACCCATGGGGCCGATGACCGTCTGCACCATGCTCATATTCCACCTAGGACTCAGGAAAGGCGAGGCCCTGGGGCTCTGTTGGGAAGACTACGACCCCGAGGCGATGGAGATCCGAATCATCCGCCAGTACACCAATGACAAAACGCTCAGGGCACCAAAATCGGAAATGAGCAGGCGAATCCTGTCTATAGACTCTTCGCTGGCCGCGTATCTAAACGACTGGAAGATGCGGCAGCGCAGTCTATTCGAGCAACGCGGGCTAAGACAGAGAAACTCTGACCCCCTCGTTCACGCCTTCAGCACGCATAAGGACGAAAACGGCAACCTTCACGTCAGTATCACCCGACCTGATGGACACAACTATTCACGCTGGTTCAGGGATTTCTGCGTCGACAACGGCTATGGCGAGTACGCCAACGTGACAAGCCAGTTCAAGCGCAACGGCAAACTGCACACACGAGGCACCGGATACTCAGGGCTCGTTCCCCATGGCCTGAGGCACACGGCAGCAACGGCCCTTGTTGCGAGCAACGTCGACTTAAAGACCGTTCAAGCGAGAATGGGCCATGCGTCCGCAAGCACAACCGCAAACTTCTACACCCATGCAATCAGGGCAAATGACCGAAACGCAGCTGAGGTATTTGATTCGCTTTCATCTAAGAATTAGCTATTTCAACTGGACACTTCACTATTTCTCCATATCATGGGCTATTAGTGACATTCGCATGGGCCATATCGACTGAACGGTGATACATTATTCGCAAGTTGAATGGAAGGAGGTGAGTATAAGTGGCGTTGGCAAAGAAAGCTGAGAAGCGAATTCGCATTCCCGAGAATCTCAGGGCCCCCTTCGCGCAGATGGTTTCTGACGAGGCTTACCTGCGGGCAACTGACGAATCGAAAACCATCATCGGACTCGTCTTCGAGAAGGTGCTTCCCGCGTCCGCGTTCGCGAGGGACAGAATGCTCAACGTCTACAGCGGTGATAGCCTGTTCACGAGTGTGTCGGACGTATTGCGCTCGAACGTCACCGGCGCAATCGGCACCGTCGCCGAAGCGGACTATAAGCCCATAATCGAGTTCGGAGCGAGGCTCATTCACGAGAGGAGCTGCGGCACTGCGCTCTACACCGGTGCAATGGACATACCGCACCTTCGACGTTGCTTCGAGTCTGTTCTCGACTACATGGAACACGAGACCCGGAGCGACCCCTCGAATCCCCTTCTCGACTACGAGACGTCCCGTGCAGTCAAGTACGGACGCTCGCTGATGGACGAGTGCTCGACGGAGTTCAATCGAGCGCCCGTAGCAGCCCTCGTTCGCTTCGCAGTTGAGTACTTCGACGAGATTGGATGCCTGAACGCAACATGCGCCTATCTCGCCGATGCTTTTTCCGCGCTTGAAGAGAGCGTCACCATCTCGGCCAACAAGTGCGGCAACAAGCACGTACCACCGGACACCCCGGAGCTGCGCCGCAAATGGAGCGACCTTCTGGAGACGGTCTGCTCCGACTGGCAATAGAACACGGCACCCGACTCCCCTCTCTTAGTCGCCAAACCTCGAAGAGGAGCCGAGCGCCCCAAACAAGGAGTTTATCATGCATCTTGCAGATGACCCCAAGACCGACGCCATCTCCGCAGGCATCAACCTGCGCCACGTCGGCGCCAAGCGCATCATGAGCCGCCTGGACGTTCAGATCCTCACCGGCATCGGACAATCCAGCGCCATCAAGCTCATGAAGTCCACCCACCACTGCTTTAGCATCGCCAACCAGTACTTCGTCATGGAAGAGGACCTGTTCGACTACTTCCACAAGCTGGCAGAGGGGGCGAGCGAGTAATGCAGCGCCCGAACGCCAATCCCCTCGTCTTCGAGCTGGATGTACTCGATGAGCACGTCCACGCCCTTCAGGAAGACAAGCCCATCGCCTCCTTCGGGCTCGACGCACTCAACAGCATCCTCGGCGGTGTCTACCCCGGGCTCAACTACGCAATCGGGACCGCCCCGGGCAAGGGCAAGACAACACTGGCACTCCAGGAGGCCGACAAGCTCGCGGCAGACGGGCACCCGGTAATCTACGTTTCCGCCGAGCTTCCCGCGCACAAGCTGGTCGAGAAGAGCCTGGCGCGTCTCAGCGACGGCAAAGTCGCGTTGTCCGAGGTCTCCAGCTGCGCGACCCAGAATCACCCTAAGCACACGACTTTCGAGGCTGCACTCGACAAATATCGCACCCAGATCGCCCCCAATCTCTGCATCACCGGCCCGCTCAACACCGTGGAGCTCTCCAACCTCGTCGGGCTGGTAACACGCGAGCGCGGCGAGGTCCCCATCGTCTTCATTGACTACCTCCAGCTCCTCGCCTGCGGCGTCACGGCGGACCAGCAGTTCATCGACGAGCGATTGGCTATCACAGCATGCGTGAAGGGCCTCCGCGAAATCTCGAACCTCTATGGCTCTCCCGTCATCGCACTGAGCTCGACCACTCGCAAGTCCTACGATTCCGGGAAGTCGGCCAGGCCCAACCTCGCCATGTTCGGTGGTTCCTCCGCTGTCGAGTACGGCTTTGACTCGGTGCTCTACCTCGCCGATGACAATGACAAGCCCGAGTGGCCCTACGAGTCTCCCGCAACCGGCACGCCCCTCAAGCTCGTCGCCCTCAAGAACCGCTACGGCACGCTGGGCGAGTCCCGACTCGACTTCGACGGTGCGCGCGCCACCTTCCACGACAGGGGCTAGCCCATGCGTGGCAAAGCCAAGACCGCGCATATAAACGTCCGCATGACCGAGGAGGAGCGTGCCGCCATCACGGTGCGTTCCTCCTCTTTTGGTATGGCCCCATCGACGTTCATGCGCGAAGCCGCCCTCCACATCGGTGAGAAGCCCGTCAGGATCGCCGACGAGGCGACGCTGCGGCAGCTTCTTCATCAGATGAAGAAGCAGGGCGGAAACCTCAACCAGGCCGTCCGCACCGCAAACGCCTATGGCGTGGATACGCAGACGGCCCAACAGCTCGCGGAGGCCGTCCGTCTGGTATCGAGCACGGCCTCGCAGCTATCGAACCTCATCTCCAAGAATCGAGAATGATCATGAAAACCAAGATGCCCACAGCGCTCATCTCATCTCTTCTCCTAGCGATCCTCGCATGCCCCGTCCTCGCCGTCCCCGTCGACGATTTCATCGCCGGGACACCGTTAGGCGCGGCTGCGATTCCGTCGTCGTTCGGCGTGGATACCGTCCTCGGCTGGTGGCTCACGGGTGCGTTCACTGCCTGCCCGCTCGGAACCCTGCTGACCTTCCTCCTCGCCTTTTGCATCTGCGCTCTCATCGCCTACTCGACCGCCCTCAACGCGAGGGCCGAGGACGGCGGCGTGCTCGGCGACGCCCACGTCAAGACGGGTCGCGAGGTCATAAAAGGGTCCATGACCTGGGACGGCTCGACGAATCCCTCGTCACGTGGGTTCGTCTATGGGTTCACCAAGTATCACGGCAAACCCTGCTATCTCTACGAGCCCAAGAAGATGGCCTTCGTGTCAGGGGCCACCGGGTCAGGTAAGAGTCGTTTCCTCTATCTCCCCTCAATCGACCTGCTCAGCTACGGCGGCGCTTCCAACGGATCCGAACCCGCGACCCTAATCGTCTCCGACGTGAAGAACGAGCTCATAGAGCTGACAGGCGACGAGCTCGTCCAGCGAGGCTATCGCGTCCTGCTTCTCGACACGCAGCACCCCTATAGGGGACAGAGGTTCAACCCGCTCAAGCAGGTGCTCGACCTCCATGCCGAGGGACGCGGCCAGGAGGCCGAGCAGGCGGCGGACGCCATCGCGGAGCTCGTGGTGCAGGACGACGAGAAAGACAAGGGCTCGCACTGGACCGCCTCGGCCAGGGGCCTGCTCTCGGCCCTGGTCCTGCTGGTCTCCATGTCCGACGAGTGTCCCGAGGAATCAAAGCACCTCGCGACCGTCTGCGAAATCCTGGACCGCGGCACCGAGGCCGAGGGAGACGACCCGTCCGAGCCCCTGAAGGCCGTCTTCCGCGCTCTGCCGAGCGGCCACCCCGCCAAGAGCAGGGCGTCGCAGTTCGTCTCCTCGGGCGGCAACGAGCTCAGGAGCATACTCTCGACACTCAAGGTCGCCCTGCGCCCGTTCTCCTCCGCCCCGGTCGCCTGGATGACCTCCGGCTCCGGCATCGACCCGCGCACGGTCCTCACGGAGAAGAGCGCCGTCTTCCTCCACGTGCTCGACGAGGGCTCCCCCTACAACTGCATCGCGGCGATGTTCCTCTCGCAGCTCTGGGCTTCAGTCCAGGCGGTCGCGGACGTGAACGGCGGCAGACTCCCCCGCCCCGTGCAGATACTCGGCGACGAGTGGGGCAACCTGCCCCGCGTCGAGTGCCTGCCCGCCCTCCTCAGTCTCGGGCGCAGCTACGGGACGTTCTGGGTCGGAGCGACGCAGGACGTATCCCAGCTCAATAAGTATGGCGAGAAAGACGGCCGCAGGAAGATCCTCGCGAACTGCGGGGTCAAGATTGCGATGAAGCTCGCCGAGGAGGAGGACCGACGGTACTTCACCGAGCTCATCGGCAAGACCACGCGCCACACGCAGGGCACGAGCAACGGCAGGGCCGCGTCGGGCACGTCCTCCTCGACGTCCTACAGCGAGAGCGCCGACGACGTGATACACCCCTGGGAGTGGCGCGACATGGCCCCGGACCGGGACGGGATCATCGTCGTGAAGCACGCGGACAACGGCATGCCCCCATGCCGCGCAGGGGTCTTCCGCTCCCCCGTCACCGACTGCACCAACACGCCCACGGGGGAGCACTTCGACCTCGGGACGCCAGAGCACGAAGCGGAGAGGCGACGCTCCTACCAGAAAAGCCTCGACGAGTCCGCAATCGGAAAGATGCGCGAGAAGGTCCCGACCTGGTGCCCCGAATGGCCCGAGCCGGAGAAGAATGATGAGGACGAGCCGAGCAGCAAGTTCAGCGGGATCTCCCTCGACTAGGAGGTGGCCATGACGGCGATCAAGCAGACGAGCGTATGCAGCGAGAGGCACCTCGCACGGCTCAGGGACTACCTTTCATGGGACCGCGACAAGGCGCTCGCCCACGGCACGCAGAACGTCATCGACGACGACCGCTGGTTCCAGGAGATGGCGGACACGAGGGCGGCCATGGGGCACGACAGGCCAGGCAAGGCCGGGGCCAGGTGCACCTACATGCAGCACCAGATACTCGGGTTCCTCCCCGACGAGTGCGACCTCAACGGCGGGAAGATGACGCCGGAGATGTGCATGCGCTACGCGAGGGAGTACGCGGCCGAGCGCTACCCCAACCAGGAGGTCGTGATGGTGCTGCACCGCGAGCGCTGCCGCACCGACGCCACCGACCGCTACGCCGTGCACCTTGGCATCAACCGCAGCGACCTTGAGACCGGGCGGAGGCTCGACGAGGGCCCCGCGCGAAAGGCGGCAAAGGCGCGGGTGAAGACCGTTCGTGCCCTGGACGAGCGATACGGCCTCAAGCAGCTTGAGCGCGGCAAGGCCAACTCACGCGTCCACGCGAGGCAACCCGGCAGGGCCGAGCGCGACATGGCCCGAAAGGGGCAGGCCGAGCGCTCGGAGAACGCCAGCGTCCGCGTCGCGGTCGCCCGCCGGATCGAGGAGGTCGGGCGCATGCGCGACTGCCCCGACCGGATGGGCGAGCTTGAGCGGCGGCTCAGGCGGGACGGCATCGAGCTCGCCAAGTCCAAGGGCGGGAGCCTCCAGTACCGCTTCCCCTCGAAGTCGCTTGAGGCCGTGAGGAAGGTCAACGGCGGAAGGCTCGGCTTTACCGTCGACCGCTCGACTGGCATCGCCGTCCGTTTCACGCTGCGCGGGATAGCGACGGCGATGCGGGCGTTCTGGGAGCTTGAGCGCAGGGCGCTGGAGAACCAGAACGGCCGAGACGACTGAGCATTTGGGCCGGGACGCAACAGGCGTCCCGGCCCCTTCTTTTGCCCTTCGGCGAGAGCGACCTCGGAGCGGTTCGCCGTCCCGCCGCAGGCGGGCAAGATGATTCCGTGCAACGGAATCCATATCTTGCCTGCACGGAGCGAACCGGTTGCCGAGGCAACGCGAGCCCGGGCAGGTGAGCGACGGTTGAGCCGACGCCGAGGAGACGCGACCCATGGGGAGCGTCGCACGACGGCGCTCGGCGACCCGGCGCGAGAGGCCCCGCCCGGCGACCACGGCGGAGCGATGGCGACTTCTGGAAGCCATCGAGCGCAGCCGTTCGCCGGGCGGGGCCGGTGTGAGCGGAGGCGGACGAAACGCGACCCATGGGGAGCGTTGCAGGGAGCCGCAGCGAGAGCGACGCCTCGCGTCGCGGGGGGCCCGCCCATGAGCGGGACCCATCGGCCGCAAGGCCGATTGCTACGCCCCGACCCTCAGGGGCTGGTCCATGGCACGAGCCTACAACTGCTCGTACGCCCTCTTCACCAGCTCGCCAATGAGACGCCTGCGCCTGCCGAGGAACTCCTCGTAATCGAGGTCCTCGAACCCTATGGGCAGGGCATGCTCCTCGCAGTTGCGGCGGTACTCGTCCTCCCCCAGCGAGTCGCGGTACTTCCTGACGTACTCGCTCGGGGCGTCATCCGAGATGTAGATGTTGTTCTGGTAGTCAACGAGGGTGAAGTTGCCTCGGTTGCTGCGCTGTGAAAGGTAGCCCCTGGACTTCAGGTAGTTGTCCGGGAACAGGTGGTGCTTGTCCAGCGCCTTCTTCGAGCCCGACGAGCCCATGAGCAGGAGCTGGGACAGAGGGGCCGTACTGAACAGCGCCTTGGCCCCGAGCACGACCTGAGCCGCGACGAAGCCCCACCAGGTCGGGCCCGTCGCCTCGTTTGCGTCGAGGGAGCTGGGTAGCGTGATGGAGAAATAATCGTCCGTCATGATGGCGGCGAGCCTACGGTCGAAGTACGCCCGGAACTCGTCGGCGGTCTCAAGGCGCGAGACGTCGTTAAGCTGCTGCTCGAACTCGGATTCGAAGGACCCCACATAGAGCCCCGTTATAGCTGCGGCGAAATACCAGCGTCGCACGAGCCTGCGCACAGCCAACGACTCCATACCGAACTCGTAGCGCCCGATAAGGTAAAACGCATAACAGAACATGAGCGCATTGCCCGACCCCACCTGGTCGGAACAGACATAGCCCGCCTCCGCCAGCGTGTTGATGAAGGCATGCCAGTTGTTCAGGTCGAGCACGAGATCGAGGGCGCGACCGAACGTGGCAAAGTTCTCGGCCCGCGTCTCGGGCGTTGTTTCCTTTGTCTTGAGATCTCTTCCACGAAGAATCTGGTAGGCGTAGCGCAGGCGTCCCCTCTTGAACCCCACGCCCACCGTCGCGCGGATGACGTGCGTCGGCGAGACGGTCATGAGCGGGTTGTAGGAGGTGCCCTTGGCGGGGGCGTGGCTCTCGGCGCAGAACTCCTCGATGCGCTCGCGCATTGTGGGCTCATAGACGGACAACAGCGTCATGATGAAGTCATCCTGCTTAAGTGCCTGTCCCTGCGAGTTCACGCGCACGAAGATGTCCGATACGGTCTCCTCGTCAGCCGATTCGGAAATCTCCAACGTCGGCAGAAGATAGCGCTCAAGCCCGAGCAATGCGTTGAGCCCGCTCTCGACGGCGTCCTCGCCGTCATCGTAGAGTTCCGGTTCACCCTTCTTGGCATTTGCCTCGTTAAGGCGCTTTATGAACGCCCTGCGATAAGCGCTCAGCTTGTTGTCGTGGTTCGCCGCGAAGGCCTCGGACACATCCGGCACGTAACGCGCGTCCCTCTCAGTCGAGGCGTCGGCATTCTTGAATGCCCGCGCGATGGGGTCGTAGGCGATCCTCACCGTACGCTCCCTGAAGTTCTTGTCACGCACGGGCACGCCGTACAGCGAGCTCAGGAGAGCGGTGAGCCTCTGCTGTCCGTCGATGACAAGGGACTTGGGGACGGCATATGTCTTTTGGTTCGAGCCTATGGCAGACCTCTTGCCCGCGCCGTCGCTCGGGGAGTCCCACAGCATCACATAGCCGATAGGGTATCCGCGAAGCATGGAATCAAGCAGATCGCGAACCTTGTCATTGCCCCAGACGAAGGGGCGCTGCAGGTCCGGCAGCCCAATCTTGCCCGTCTGGACGTCCTTCAGGATGTTACCGACCTCCAGCGATATGGGATTGTAGATAGAGTTGGGCACTATAGTTCACCAACTTTCTCGGCGTAGAGGTTGAAGAGATGGGCGACGATCTTCTCCTCGTCCCCGCCGAAGTCGACGCCATAGGCAGCCTCAACAGCAGCGTCGAGTGCCTTATGCGCGGCAATCAGCTCGGGGAAGAACGTCTCGTTCTTGGGATCGTACATGTCCGCAAGCGTCGCACCCTCCTGGACGTCTCGGGCGTCGAGCACGGCCTGGGCGCAGCGTTCAACCTCGTTCCTTTGCTCTTCGCTGGGCTCGGGCCAGACGAAGTTGTTGTAGACGATTCCGCCGGAATAGCGGTAATCGGATTTGAGCCGCCCCGCGACCGTGCGCATCCATGCGTTGTGGAGCTGTGACTGAAGGACGCCAAAGTGATAGAGCGTCGCATTGGGTATTAGAAACACCAAGTCACTGCACAACGTCTCAGACCCGACAAACCCCATAGGGATATACCTTCTACGCTCTGACGAGACTTTGGGGACAATGATGGCAGTCGAATTAGAAATGATTTCAGTACCGAAATGGTTCGGCCTCTCGGCTGCTTTCAAGGTCTGCTTCCTCGAGCTACTCAGGCGGTAGTTTCTAACGTTCTCGATTCTCTCCCTACAACAAGGAAGGCCCTTGAGATCGGCCCACGAAGCCTCCCCCAACCACAGGCACCATCTCTCAATACCCCGTATGAACTCCTGCGATCCAAGCCATTTATGAAAGTACTTCTCAGCCGCGGGCTCTTTCGAAAGGAACGCCGCCTTCTCCTCCGGTGTGAACAGATAGTTGCCGCCATCAATCGGTTGAGAGCCGATACCGATAGCGGGCACGTCCGACAAAGGCTTGCTTCTGTTCCAGATGAAAGCGTCGGGCGCGTTCTTCAGATAGGCATTGAGCCGAGGAACGGCAATCCGGTCTTCGTCAGAATCGGGCGTCGCATGATAGAAGAGCGTCTTGTTCCCCGCTTCGCGGGAGAACCCGACGATGACGCAGAACACGTGCGCCTTGTCCGCCGCCTCGTTGTCCCAGCGGAAGGTGTTGTGTGCGAAATCGATATGGATGCCCATGTCATGCAGGGGTTTCCAGAGGTTGGCAACCTGCTCACCCTGGCAGATGGAGTTCGTCGAGACCAGGGCGCAGCGCGTGCACTTCCCCTGCGTGAACCTCGCGGCCTTCATGTACCAGGCCCCGCAGTAGTCGATGTTGCCCGCGTTCTTCGCTCCGTCGAAGACCTCAAGCAGTTCAGATTTCTGCTCCTTGGACTGGTTACGAGCCCCGAGGAAGGGAGGATTGCCCACGAGGTAGGTGAGGTCGTCGGGGAACACCTCGGACCAATCGGTCCTGAGGGCGTTGCCCTCATGGAGGTTGCTGAGGCTCCTGAGCGGAAGGAAATCGAAGTCATAGCCGACGTATATCTCCTGCGTCTTACGAAGCATCTGCTCCTCGGTGATCCACAGGGCGGTCTTGGCGACCGAAACGGCGAAGTCGTTTATCTCGATGCCGTACAGCTGGTCCAGGGAGACGCGGACGGGACTGTCCTGCGCAACGACGAGGGACGTCTGTCCCGCGTTGCCGGTCTCCTCGCTGAGCTCGTCCTCGATGATTCGATTCTCGATGGTGCGCAGCTGCCGGTATGCCTCGGTGAGGAAGTTGCCCGAGCCGCACGCCGGGTCGCCGATGGTAATGGAGGCAACCTTGTCGTGTAGCCTCGCCAGGGCCTGTTTGCGCTTCACCGCCGTCCTCTCACCCTCGGCCTCGTGCAGCTCGTCCCACAACTCGTCGAGGAACAGCGGCTTCAGGCAGCGCTCGATGTTCTCAACGCTCGTGTAGTGCATGCCCCCGGCATGGCGCGTCTCGGGATTCAGAGTCCCCTCGAACACGCCGCCGAAGATGACGCCCGAGATCTCGCGCCAGTCGAAGTCCTGAGAGGCGTCGGTGATGGCCTCAAGAATTTCCGGGGTCATCTGCGGGACGATGATGGAGGAGTCGGCGAACAGCCCACCGTTCACGTAGGGGAAGGCCGCAAGGTCCTCGTCCATGTACTCGTCCCGCTGGTCCAAGGGAGTATCGATGGTCTCGAACAGATCGACCAATTTGCGACGGAGCTTCGCGGGGTCTCCCTCGCAGTACCTGCCGAACGCCTGATGCGATTGCAGGAGATCGGCGTCCTCGGCGTAAAGTAAGAAGATGATTCGGGTGATGAGAACATTGAGCGAGCGCTGCTCCTCCTGGGCCCGCTCGTCCTTCTCCTCGATGTGATGGTACTGCTTGGCGAGAGCGTCATAGAGCCTGGAGACGTAAGCCCCAGCCTCGATTGAAAGCTGCTGTTCCTTGTGCAGACGGCTCGTCTCGTTGGAAGTCAGGAATGAGAGCAGGTACAGACTGTCCGGGAGCTCTTCGAGGGAGAACTCCTGCACGGTGTCCTCGGGCCTCTCGTTGTCGAGGTCGTAAAGGCGGAAGGTCCCGAAGTTGCACGTCATCACCCAGCGCGGGCGCTCGGAGTACGGCAGGTGCCGCGCGTACCACATGGCCTGCTGGAGCGGCGTCTCCATGCCTCCGTTCCTAGGCTCGGGCTTGTCGAGGTCGATGCCCCACGACTTCTGCTCGCAGAGGAAGTTGTGGTCGGAGACAAGCACGTCGATGCGCCGACCGCGCACCTTGCGCTCGAAGTCGACGAAGCTGTCGATGGTGTTGGACGGGATACCCAGGACGTTTATGAGCAGGTCGACCCAGAATTTCTGGGTGTCCTGTTGCTCGTTGTTGGAGCCCTCGGGGATGGCGTCGAGTCGCTTCCGCCACCGCTTGACGAACTCCTTTGCCTCTTTCTTGCTGGCAGGCATGCCGGACCTCCTGCGTCGTCGTCTCTTTCGGACAATTTTAAGGGGTCAGGGCAACCTCGCAAACAGGAGGGCGAGTTTTCAACGGTTCGCGGCGTCGGAGGGTCCCGAGCGAAACCCAGAGACGCCGGGGACTGTTGGAAACTCGCCCATGTCACCGCGACGTCATCCTAGGTTTTCAACGCTTTCCATGGCCGGAGGGCTTCTTATAAGCCCGTAGGCTGTGGGAAGGGTTGAAAACCGGACATTTGAGTGATGCTTCGGGGCGAAATATGTAGATGAGCTGATTTCGTAAGGGGGTGCGGACGATTTCTTGGACCGCGCCTAGGCGTATCCATGGAGTGGGAAGGATAAACTGGACTTTCTTTTAAGGATCCTCAAGCGTATTGCCG
>UQIP01000035.1:0-19102 GCA_900541005.1 uncultured Collinsella sp.
CGATCCCCCTCGTCTCCACCCGAGCATTGAATGAGGCTCCAACGCAAGTTGGGGCCTTTTTTCATATAGGCACACAAGGTCAAAGGCGGCACCATGATCCTCCTGGTCGACAAGATCGAAAAAAGCTTCGGCGCGCGCGTCCTCTTTAGCGGCGCGTCCTTCCAGATCAACCCCGGCGAGCGCTTCGCGCTCGTGGGTCCCAACGGCGCCGGCAAAACCACCATGCTCAAAATCATCATGGGCATCGACAGCCCTGACGCCGGCCAGGTCCAGTACGCCAAGGACTGCCAGGTGGGCTACCTAGAGCAGGAAACCAACCTGGAGCACAAGGACACCAGCATCCTCGCCGAGGTCATGGCCGCTGCCAAGGAAATCCGCCGCATGGGCGAGCGAGCCAACGAGCTACAGGCCCAGATTACCGAACTCTCCGAGCAGGGCAAGGACGTCGACGCGCTCCTTAACGAGTACGGCCAGGTTCAGGACCGCTTTGAACACCTGGGCGGCTACGAGCTCGAGAGCAACGCCCGCAAGATCCTTTCCGGCCTGGGCTTCAAGGTCACTGACTTTGAGCGCCCGTGCTCCGAGTTCTCGGGCGGCTGGCAGATGCGCATCGCGCTCGCCAAGCTCTTCTTGCGCCACCCCGACCTGCTGCTGCTCGACGAGCCCACCAACCACCTGGACCTCGAGAGCGTCCAGTGGCTGCGCGGCTTTATCGCCAACTACGACGGCGCCGTCCTCATCGTCAGTCACGACCGCGCCTTCATGGACGCCTGCGTCGACCACGTCGCCGCGCTCGAAAACCGCCGCGTGACCACCTACACCGGAAACTACAGCAGCTACCTCAAGCAGCGCGAGGACAACCTAGAGCAGATGCGCGCCAAGCGTGCTGCCCAGGAGCGCGATATCGCCCACATGCAGGTCTTCGTCGACAAGTTCCGCTACAAGCCAACCAAGGCCGCCCAGGCGCAGGAGCGCATCCGCAAGATCGAGCAGATCAAAAAGGAGCTCGTCATCCTGCCCGAGGGCCACAAGCACATCGACTTTAAGTTCCCCGACCCGCCGCGCTCTGGCGACATGGTCGTGAGCCTCGAGGGCGTATCCAAGTCCTACGGCGACAAGCACATCTACAGCGACATCGACCTCAAACTCTACCGCGGCGAACACGTGGCGCTCGTCGGTCCCAACGGCGCCGGCAAGTCCACCCTCATGAAGATCCTCGCCGGCCTGGAGCCGCCTACCACCGGAACCCGCGACCTGGGCACCAACGTCGGCATCGCCTACTATGCCCAGCACGCGCTCGAAGGCATGACCGAGTCCAACACCGTCCTGCAAGAAATCGACACCGTCACGCCCAAGTGGACCGTGCCGCAGCAGCGCAGTCTGCTGGGCGCCTTCCTGTTTAGCGACAACGACGCAATCGAAAAGCAGGTCCGCGTGCTCTCCGGCGGCGAAAAGGCGCGTTTGGCCCTGGCCAAGATGCTCGTGGCCCCCGAGGCGCTCCTGTGCCTGGACGAGCCCACCAACCACCTGGATATCGACTCGGTGGACATGCTCGAGAACGCCCTGCAAAACTTCCCCGGCACCATCGTGCTGATCAGCCACGACGAGCACCTGGTGCGCGCCGTGGCGAACCGCGTGATCGACATCCGCGACGGCAAGGTCACGGTCTACGACGGCGACTACGACTACTACCTCTTCAAGCGCGAGGACCTCGCAGCCCGCGCCGCCGCCGAGACGGCAGGGGAGAGCGCGCCGGAGGCAAGCAGGAGCACTAAGCCCGCCAGCGCCGCCCAGACCAGCAGCCCCGCAGCGGCCCCCAAGCCAGCCGAGGGCAAAAAGACCAAGGAGCAAAAGCGCGCCGAGGCCCAGGCCCGAGCCGCGCTCAACAAAAAGCTCAAGGGCGTGCGCAACCAGCTTAAGAAGATCGAGGCGGAGCTGGACAAAAAGCGCGCCCGCTATGATGAGCTTATGGAATTGATGGCAAGCGAAGAGCTTTATGCCGATCAGGACAAGTTCAACGCCGCACTGGGGGAATATAACGGCCTTAAGCAAGAGCTGCCCAAGCTCGAGGACGAATGGCTCGAGCTTTCCACCCAGATCGAAGAGGAGACCGCGCGTGAACTCTCGTAAGGCCGCTGCCGTGGCGATGAGCATCATCGCCATCGCCTGTCGCATCTGCGGCATCTTTATGAGCGCGATGACCGTGCTGCTGTGCTTTAGCGGCCTCACCGCCAAGCTGCAGATCGTTGGCTTTGTCGTCGAGCTTTCTCGCGCGCTGCCGAGTGCCATCGCCGGCTATGGCGTCATCACCTCACCCTTTGGCGGCGTGTTCCGCCTGGATTACGCCATCGTGGCCGTGATTCTGTTTGTGGCCGACTACCTGCTCACGCGCGCCTCGCGTCGCGTCCGCTAGGGGATCGATATGTCAAGCAGCTACCTCATGAACCTGCTCGCCAGCGCCGTTGCCGTCATCGTTGGCATCGTCATCCACGAGAGTGCGCACGCCGCCACGGCCTGGGCGCTCGGTGACAAGACGGCCCGTTCGCGCGGCCGCGTTTCGCTCAACCCGCTCAACCATATCGACCCGTTTGGCACCGTCCTCCTGCCGCTGCTTATGCTCGCGGCCGGCGGCCCGGTGTTCGCCTTTGCCAAGCCCGTGCCCGTCTACCTCAACAACCTCAAGCATCCCAAGCGCGACGAAGTCCTGGTGAGCGCAGCCGGTCCCGCATCGAACATCGCGCTGGCATGCCTTGCGGCCGCTCTCATGCACGCAACGTACAGCAACCTCTATACCAGCATGTCCTTTGCCGTAGCCTCCCAAATTATGAACTTCGGCGCCACGTTTATTGTGGTCAACCTGTCGCTCGCGTTCTTTAACCTCATCCCGATCCCGCCGCTCGACGGCTCGTCGATCATCGTACCGTTCCTCAAGGGAAAGGCGCTCGCCAACTACTACCGCCTGCAGCAATACGCCATGCCCATCCTCATCCTGGTGCTGTACCTGCTGCCCATGTGGACCGGCATCGACGTGATCGGGCGCTATTTCGACGTTACCGTGTATCCGCTGGCCGAGTGGCTGCTTAACTTCGCAATCGCCGGCATCTAAGGTAAACTTACAGGTCGACCGTGCAAAACGGTCGCAATATGCACCCAAACCGCGCCGCGAAGGCGCCGTCTAAGGAGGTCGAAGATGTCGTATCGCGTGTCGACGCAGGTCTACAGCGGACCGTTCGACCTGCTGCTGCAGCTGGTAACCCGCCAAAAAGTAGATATCGGCGCCATCTCGATCAGCGAGGTGGCCGAGCAATACCTTGCTGAGGCCGAGCGCATCGAGGCGCTGGACCTGGACGTGGCGAGCGACTTTTTGTTGGTCGCGGCAACCCTTTTGGACATCAAGGCTGCCTCGCTGGTGCCCCAGGAAGCCCCGCGCAAGGCAGACGATGATGACGAGGACGATGAAGACCTCGAGGAACTCAGTGCGCTCGACGGCGACGCCCTGCGCGAGGTCCTGATCCAGCGCCTGATCGCCTACAAGCAGTTTAAGGGAGCGGCGGCAGCCCTTGGCGCGCGCATGCAGGCCGAAAGCCGCATGCATCCGCGCGTGGCCGGCCCCGACCCCGAGTTTTTGGGTCTTATGCCCGACTACCTGGCCGGCATTACCCTGCGCGGTCTCGCCGTCATCTGCGCCGATCTGGACGGCAAGCGCCAGACCTTCCTGCTGGAGGCCGAGCACGTGGCGCCGCATCGCGTGCCGCTCGACTTGACGGTGGCCTCGGTCGACCGCTTTACCATGGCGCACCAAACCTGCACCTTCCGCGAGCTGTTGGACGGCGACGCCACCACCGAGCAGCTCGTCGTCACCTTCCTGGCCATGCTCGAGCTCGCCAAGCGCGGCTCGCTCACGCTGAGCCAGGACGAGATCTTTGGAACCATTCAAATCAACCGCGTCGAGGGCGCCGAGGCATACGTGCCCGGCGAGGGCCCCGAGCTCACCGAATAGGAGCGACCAACCATGTCAACCCTTTCCACGCTGGAGGCAAACAGCCTCAAAGGCGCCCTCGAGGCGCTGCTGCTGGTGTCGAGCGACCCCGTGAGCGCGCCCGCGCTGGCAGGAGCGCTGGATATCGCCCCGGGCGAGTGCGCGTCGCTTTTAGCCGAGCTCAAGGTTGAGTATGAGGAGGCCAACCGCGGCTTTCAGTTGCGCGAGGTCGCCGGCGGCTGGCGCCTGTTTACGCACCCTGCCTACCACGACGTGGTCGAGGCCTACGTGCTGAGCTGGGACACGCAAAAGCTGTCGCAGGCGGCGCTTGAGACCCTGGCCGTCATCGCCTACCACCAGCCCGTCACGCGCGAGGTGGTCAAGGGCATCCGCGGCGTCAACTCCGACGGCGTCATCGCGTCGCTCGTGGACAAAGGCCTGGTGCGCGAGCTCGGCCGCGACCCCGAGCGCGGTCAGGCCATCATCTATGGCACGACCAACGCCTTCTTGGAAAAGTTCGGCCTGCGCTCCACCCGCGACCTGCCCGATCTGGAGCAGTTTGCTCCCGACGAGCAGTCGCGCCAGTTTATCCGCGAGCGCCTGAGCGGCCGCAGCATTCAGTCCACGCTCGAGGAGCAGGCCGATGACCTGGACGAAGAGCGCGAACTGCTCGATACCGATGTTGAGGACACCGACGACGAGGAGCTTCTGCCCACCGTCGATACCTCGGAGGACATGCATGACGAGGACTAATAAAGCAGAGGAGACGCGCGCCGCAAGCGCCACGGGCGCGCCCGCGTCCGACGCCCAGCCCGTCTACCCGCACACCATGCGCCTGCAGCGCTTTTTGGCGCGCGCGGGCGTGGCGAGCCGCCGCGGCTCGGAGGACCTGATGACCGCCGGCCGCGTGACCGTTAACGGCAAGGTCGCAACCGAGCTGGGCACCAAGGTCGACGTCGACCGCGACCACATCGAGGTCGACGGTATGCCCGTCAAGCTTGGCCAGGGCGCCGTGTACCTGATGCTCTACAAGCCGACCGGCTACCTCACCACTATGAGCGATCCGCAGGAGCGCCCCTGCGTGGCCGATCTGGTCCCGCGCGACCGCTTTCCGGGCCTGTTCCCGGTGGGCCGTTTGGACCGCGATACCACGGGACTGTTGCTCTTTACGACCGACGGCGACCTATCGCAGGACCTGCTGCACCCCAGCAAGCACGTTTACAAGACCTACCAGGCGCTGGTGGACGGCCACCTGACCGATCGCGACTTAGAACCACTCCGTCGCGGCATTGAGCTCGACGATGGCCTATGCCAACCGGCGATCTGCCGCGTCATTAACGCGCGCGAGGCCGAGGCCGTAGCCCCGCAAGGCATCAAGCCCGGCACCACTGCCGTTGAGGTCATCATCCGCGAGGGCCGCAAGAACCAGGTCAAGCGCATGCTGAGCAAGATCCACCACCCCGTGATCCGCCTGCACCGCTGTAACTTTGCCGGTCTGGAGCTCAAGGACGTGGCTAAGGGCTCGTGGCGCGAGCTCACCGACCGCGAGGTGCAGATTCTCAAGGCCGGCGGCATCCCGCCCAAGCAGGCCAGCTCCAAGCGCGGCGCCGCGCCGGCGACTAACACCGCGAGCCGCACGCGTCACCACGGCAGCCACGGCTCCGCGCCCAAGCGCAACACCTACCGTGAGCGCTACACGAGCTAGGCAACCTGCCAAGCCGCAGCGCCCACGTCCCATACCAACACGTCAACCACCGAAAGGAAGCATTGCATGATCGTCGCCATCGACGGCCCCGCCGGTTCCGGCAAGTCCACCATCGCCAAGGAGATCGCCCGCCAGCTGGGCTTTAACAAGCTCGACACGGGCGCTATGTATCGCGCCGTCACCTTTGCCGCGCTCGACCGCGGCATCGACCTGGATAACGAAGCGGCCATCGACGCCCTCGCCGAGCAGATCGAGATTCGCTTTACCAACGGCACCGGCGAGGACACGCGCCTGACCATCGACGGCCAGGACGCATCGGCTGCCATCCGCACCCCGCAGGTCGACGCCAACGTGTCCAAGGTCTCGGCCTACCCGGGCGTGCGCGCGGCCATGCTCATCCACCAGCGCCGCGCTGCCGAGGACCGCGACATTGTCGCCGAAGGTCGCGACATCGGAACCGTCGTGTTCCCCAACGCGCAGGTCAAGGTATTCCTGACCGCCGACCCGCGCGAGCGCGCCCGTCGCCGCGTGCTGCAGCGCCACCAAAACGACGCCCAGCCGCTCACCGAAGAGCAGCTCGAGGCCGAGGTCGACGAGACCCTCGACGCCCTCAAGCAGCGCGATAAGCTCGACAGCAGCCGCGAGGTCGCACCGCTTGTTCCCGCCGAGGACGCCGTGCACGTCGACTCCACCGCTCACACCATCGACGAGGTCGTCTCGATAATCGAGGACCTCATCAACCAAAGGAGGTAGCCCATGCGCCTGTTTAAGCAGACGCCCGAGGATTACTACAACGCCCCCTACGACGAGTTCCCGGCGCTCATCCGCGGCACTGTCGCCGTAGTCATGGGCATCCTGTGGGTCTTCTCCAAGCTCATGTGGCGCTGGAAGGTCGAGGACGCCGACCTGCTGTTTGAGCGCCAGGAAGGCCGCGGCAGCGTGGTCATCTGCAACCACACCTCGATGGCCGAGCTCCTGGCTGTAGAGACAGCGCTGTTCTTTGGCGGCCGCCGCATTCGCCCCATCTTTAAATCCGAGTTTGCCAAGAGCAAGATCGTGCGCTGGGCCTTTAGCCGCGTGGGCGGTATTCCCGTCGAGCGCGGCACCGCCGACATGAAGTGCCTGCGTGCCGCCCAGCATGCGCTGCAGCGAGGCGAGGACGTCCTGATCTTCCCCGAGGGCACGCGCATCCGCTCGCGCGAGATCAAGCCCGAGGTCCATGGCGGCTTTGCGCTCATCGCCCAGATGGGCAAGGCGCCTGTCAACCCGCTCGCCATCTGCGGGTGGTCCGATATTACGCCTACGGGCAAAAAGCTCATGCGCCCCAAAAAGTGCTGGATCCGTGCCGGCAAGGCCATCTCGCTTTCCGACGCTCCGGCCGAGCTCAAGCGCAAGGAACGCCTGGCTTGGTTTGAGTCCGAGGCCATGAATCGTGTCTACGCCATGCGCAATGACCTGTGCGCTGAGCATCCGGGCAGGTTCTAGCCATGGGCGAGGAAGTCATGAACACTGCCGAGGCTGTGGCCGGAAAGGTCGACGCCCCCACCATCGAAATCGCTGCTCACGCCGGTACCTGCTACGGCGTGCAACGCGCGCTCGATATGGCCCTGGCGGCCGCCCCGCAGGCGGGGGAGAGCGCTCAGGTCCACACTCTGGGTCCGCTCATCCATAACCCCATCGTGGTGCGCGAGCTTGCCGAGGCAGGCGTCGGTCTGGCCGAGACCCTGGACGATGCCGCAACGGGCACCGTGATCATCCGCGCGCACGGCGTGGTGCCGCAGGTCATCGATGCCGCTCGCAAGCGCGGCCTCGACGTAGTCGATGCCACCTGTCCCTACGTCAAGAAGGTCCACGTAGCCGCCGAGCGCCTGGTACGCGAGGGCTATCGCGTGCTCGTCGTGGGCGAGCCGGGCCATCCCGAGGTCGAGGGCATCCTGGGCCATGCCGGCGATGACGCGCAGGTCGTGAGTTGCGCCGCCGATGCGGACGCGCTCCCGCTCAAGGGCAAGGTAGGCCTCGTCGTACAGACCACCCAGACCGCGCAGAACTTGGCCGAAGTCGTGGCCTCCATCACCCCGCGCGTGCAGGAGCTGCGCGTGATCAACACCATCTGCGCCGCTACGAGCGAGCGACAGCAGGCAGCAGCCGCACTTGCCAACCGCTGCGACTGCATGGTCGTGGTGGGCGGCAAGAACTCGGGCAACACCCGCCGGCTGGCGCAGATTTGCGCCGATGTCTGCGAGCGCACGCATCACATAGAGGAAGCTTCCGAGCTACAGGCCGCGTGGTTTACCGACGCTCACCACATCGGCATCACCGCCGGAGCCTCTACCCCGCAAGAACACATCGAGCGCGCCGTTGAGCGCATCAAGGAGCTTTGCCGCTAATCATGGACCAGACCGTACCCGCATACGCCGCCGAGGTGGCCGATTACGGGCGCAGCCGCGACCCCGAGCCGGGTGAGGGCGCGCTCGTTAAAAACGTGCGCCCCGAATCGCCCGCATGGGATGTGGGTATCGAGCCGGGCATGCGCGTGCTCACGGTCAACGGCGAGCAACTGACCGATATGATCGTGTGGCTCTGGGAGGCAGATGACGACACCGTCGAGCTGGAGGTTTTCGATCCGCGCGACGGCACCGTCACCCCCGTTGAGCTCGATCGCTTTCCCGGCGAGGACTGGGGTCTGGAGTTCGATGGCCCCATCTTCGATGGCATGCGTACCTGCGTAAACGCCTGCGTGTTCTGCTTTATGACCATGCTGCCCAAGGGCGGTCGCTCCACGCTCTATATCCGCGACGACGACTATCGCCTGAGCTTTTTGCAGGGCAACTTTGTCACGCTCACGAACCTCACCGACGAAGACGTGCAAAACGTCATCCAACGCAATATGAGCCCCATGAACGTGTCGGTCCACGCCGTGAGCCCCGATATCCGCCGCCGCATGATGGGCCGCAACGCCCAACGCGGCATGGATGTGCTCGAGGCCATCATGGCCGCCGGCATCGAGATCCACGCCCAGATCGTGCTGTGCCCTGGCATGAACGACGGCGAGGAGCTGCAAAAGACCCTGCGCTTTTGCGAGGAGCACGAGCAGATCACGAGCCTGGGCATTGTGCCGTTGGGCTTTACCAAGCACCAGAATCGCTTTACCTGGTCATACAGCGACAAGCCCGAGCTGGCGCGCGAGACTATCGCCATGATCCGGCCCTTCCAGGACCGTGCCTTCGAGCGCTTTGGCCGCCACACGTTCCAGATGAGCGACGAGTTCTACCTGGACGCCGGCATCGATCCGCCCGAGGCAGACTTTTACGACGGCTACCCGCAGTACTACGACGGCATCGGTATGATCCGCTCGTATCTGGACGAGACCGACGACGTGCTTGCCGCAAATGCCGAGCGTCTGCGCCGCGTTCGCGAGGCAATCGCCGCCCGTGGCCAGCGCCTGCTGTGCCTTTCGGGCGCCAGCGCGCGCGACACCGTGGCGCGCTTTGTGGAGTCGCCGCAGGGCCTTGCCGGTACCGTCACGGCCATCAAAAACCGTTACTTTGGCGGCAACGTGGACGTGACCGGCCTCATCGTCGCCTGCGACATCTTGGAGCAGCTGCCACAGGACCTGTCGAGGGTTATGCTCTTTGTGCCTAAGCTCATGTTCAACGCCGACGGTATGACCCTTGACGAGTATCATCGTGACGAATTACTCGCAAGCCTTACCGGTCGCGGCGCCGAGGTTCATGTGGTGTCGACCATGCCGCATGAGCTGCTCGATACCCTGGAGCACATCCTTGGCATAACGCCCGCCAATTCAACTATTCCCGCTGACCCTACCCATTAAAGGAGAGCAGATGAAACCTATCGTCGCCGTCGTCGGACGCCCCAACGTGGGCAAGTCCACGCTCGTTAACCGCCTGGCCCAGACCTCGGACGCCATCGTCCACGAGTCCCGCGGCGTCACGCGCGACCGCTCGTATCACACGGCCGATTGGAACGGCCGCGAGTTCACCATCGTCGACACGGGCGGCATCGAGCCGCTCAAGAGCGATGACGTCTTTGCCACGTCCATCCGCGACCAGGCCCTCGCCGCCGCCGAGGAAGCCGCCGTCATCCTGTTTGTGGTCGACGGCCGCACCGGCGTCACCGAGGAGGACGAGTCGGTCGCTCGCATGCTCAAGCGCTGCGACAAGCCGGTCTTTCTGCTGGTGAACAAGCTCGACAACCCCGACCGCGAAAACGACAGCATCTGGGAGTTCTATTCGCTCGGCATCGGTGAGCCCACGCCGCTCTCGGCCCTGCATGGCCATGGCACGGGCGACCTGCTCGACGATATCGTGGCCCTGCTTCCCGAGGAGGAGGACGAGATCGCCGACGAGTTCCCCGATGCGCTCAACGTGGCCATCATCGGCCGCCCCAACGCCGGTAAGTCCTCGCTGTTCAACCGCATCCTGGGCGCCGACCGTTCCATCGTGTCCAACATCGCCGGCACCACGCGCGATGCCATCGACACCGTCGTCGAGCGCGACGGCAAGCACTACCGCATGGTCGACACCGCGGGCATTCGCAAGAAGAGCACCGTGTACGAGAACATCGAGTACTACTCCATGGTCCGCGGCCTGCGCGCCATCGACCGCGCCGACGTGGCGCTGCTCGTCGTCGACGCCTCCGTGGGCGTCACCGAGCAGGACCAGAAGGTCATGGGCTTGGCCATCGAGCGCGGCTGCGCCATCGTGGTGCTGCTCAACAAGTGGGACCTGCTCGACGATGACCGCAAGCGCGAGGCCTGCATGGAGACCGTCGACCGCCGTCTGGGCGTCATGGCCCCCTGGGCCCAGTACCTGCGCATTTCTGCCCTGACTGGCCGCAGCGTCGAGAAGATCTGGGCGATGGTCGACGCCGCCGAGAAGACGCGTTCGCAAAAGATCAGCACCTCGCGCCTCAACACCTTCCTCACCGACCTGCGCGAGTTTGGTCACACCGTGGTGGACGGCAAGCGTCGTCTGCGCATGCACTACGTGACCCAGACGGGCGTCAACCCGCCGACGTTTACGTTCTTCGTCAACCACAGCGACCTGGTCAACGACACCTACCAGCGCTACGTGGAAAACCGTATGCGCTCGACCTTCGATTTTTCCGGCACGCCCATTCGACTCTTCTTTAGGAAGAAGGAGCAAAAGGATGCATAATCCGATTCTGCTGACCGCCATCTGCGCCGTGGTCTCGTTCTTTATCGGAGCGATTCCGTTTGGCTTGATCCTGGGCCGCGTGTTCAACCACACGGACATTCGCAAGGCGGGTTCCGGCAACATCGGCACCACCAACGCACTGCGCGTAGCCGGCCCCAAGGTGGCCGCGCTCACGCTGCTGCTCGACTGCCTTAAGGGCGCCATCTGCGTCATTATCGCGCGTCCGCTTATCGCGAGCGTGGGCTATGGCTTCCCTGTGAGCATCATGGCGCCCGGAGCCCCCGGCGACTGGATGCTCGGCGTCATTTGCCTGGCAGCGGTGTGGGGCCACATCTTCTCGCCCTACCTCAACTTCCATGGCGGCAAGGGTATCGCCGTGGGCTTGGGCGTCATCCTCGCCTGGTACTGGCCCATTGGACTTTCGCTGCTGGGCATGTTTATCGTGGCCGTCGCCATCACCAAGTTTGTATCGGTAGGCTCGCTTGCCGCTGCCATCGGACTTCCCATCGCCGTCTGCGCGGTCTTTCCGTACTGCAGCCTGGGTCTCAAATTTTGCATGGCGCTGATCGGCATCACCGTGGTGTGGGCCCATCGTGCGAACATCAAAAAGCTCATGACGGGCAAGGAGTCCAAGCTCTCATTTACCAAGCGCGTCACCGAGCCCGACGATAAGTAGGAGAGAGTCATGAATGTTGCGCTGATTGGCTCCGGCTCCTGGGGAACCGCCGTCGCCGGCCTTGCCGCCGCGCGAGCCGAGCGCGTGACCATGTGGGCCCATAGTGAGCAGACGGCCGCCGGCATCAACGGCGAGCATCGTAACCCCCGCTATCTGGTGGACTACGAGCTGCCCAGCAACGTCGTTGCCACGACGGACCTGGCGCAGGCGCTCGACGGCGCCGACGCCATTATCTTTGCCGTGCCCTCCACGCACCTGCGCAGCGTATGTCATCAGGCAGCACCCTTCATCGCCACCGACACCCCGGTGCTCTGCCTCACCAAGGGCATTGAGCCCGAGTCCGGCCTGCTCATGAGCGAGGTCATCGCCAGCGAGATCGGCAACGAGGCGCGCGTGGCGGCGCTCTCGGGCCCCAACCATGCCGAGGAGATCTGCCGCGGCGGGCTCTCTGCCGCCGTCATCGCCAGCAAAGATCCGCAGATAGGGGAGACCTTTAAGGACCTGCTCCTATCCACGGGCTTCCGCATCTATCTGTCGCAGGACATGACCGGCGTCGAGGTTTGCGGCGCCATGAAAAACGTCATCGCCATCGTGTGCGGCATTTCCGCCGGCTCCGGCGCGGGCGACAACACGCTCGCCCTTATCATGACGCGCGGCCTGGCCGAGATCAGCCGCCTGGTGCACGCCCGCGGCGGCCAGGCCATGACTTGCATGGGCCTTGCCGGCATGGGCGACCTCATCGCCACCTGTACCTCGGAGCATTCGCGCAACCGCACCTTTGGCTACGAGTTTGCCCACGGCGTGTCGCTCGACGAGTACCAGGCCCGCACGCATATGGTGGTCGAGGGCGCCGTCGCGGCCCGCAGCGTCAGCGAGCTCGCCCGTTCACTGGGCGTAGACATTCCGCTCACCTTTGCCGTGGAGCAAACGCTCTACAACGGTGTTACTTTGGATAGGGCGCTCGAAATTCTCACCGACCGCGTCCCATCGCAAGAGTTCTACGGACTCACCGACTAGTGCAGAAAGGCTACTACCATGGGTTCCATTAAAATCGCTCCGTCCGTCCTTTCGGCCGATATGGCCAACCTCAAGGGCGAGCTCGACAAGATCGCCGGCGCCGACTACGTGCACTTTGACGTCATGGACGGTCACTTTACCGGCAACCTCACCTTTGGCGTTGATATCCTCAAGGCCGTCAAGCGCTCAACTGACGTGCCGGTCGACGCGCACCTGATGGTGTCGAATCCCGACGAGACCGTCGATTGGTATGCCGATGCCGGTGCCGATATGATCACCGTGCACTACGAAGCCTCCACGCACCTGCACCGCACGCTCACGCATCTGCAGCAGCGCGGTGTCAAGGCCGGTGTGGTGCTCAACCCCGCCACCCCCGTGTGCGTACTCGAGAGCATCATCGACGTCGTCGATATGGTGCTGTTGATGAGCGTGAACCCCGGCTTTGGCGGCCAGAGCTTTATCCCGGGCACCATCGCAAAGCTCCACGAGCTCAAGGCCATGTGCGAACGCCACGGCGTGTCGCCCCTCATCGAGGTCGATGGCGGTATCTCTTCCAAGAACATCGCCGAGGTCGTCAAGGCCGGCGCCAACGTGCTCGTAGCCGGCTCCGCCGTATTTAAGTCCGAAGATCCCGCCGCCGAGGTTGCACTGCTGCAGAAGCTGGGCAATGAGGCTGCATAGGAGGCATAAACCCTTATGACCGCAGGTCAAAACCGCATACCCGTGAATCTTGACTATGCCGCCTCGACGCCCATGCGCGCCGAGGCGCTCCTTGCCCAGCGTGAGTACGATGAAAGCGAGCTTGCGGGCGTTAACCCTAACTCGCTGCACTCGCTCGGACGTAAGGCCGCCGCGCGCCTGGAGGTTGCACGTCGCGAGATCGCCCACGGCTTTGGCGCGCGCGTCCGCCCGTCCGAGATCGTCCTGACCAACGGCGGCACCGAGGCAAACCAGCTGGCGCTGCTCGGACTTGCCGAGGGCGCTCGTCAGCGCGATCGCAAGCGCGACCGCGTGATCGTGTCGGCGATTGAGCACGATTCGATCCTTGACAACCTGCCGCTGCTGCGCGCCGCCGGCTTTACCGTCGATCTGGTGCAGCCCTGCCGTGCGGGCTACATCGAGACCGCCGCGCTGAACGACTTGCTCGGCGACGACGTCGCACTCGTGAGCATCATGGCAGCCAACAACGAGACCGGTGTGGTGCAGCCCATCCGCGAGCTGACCGCCGCCGCGCATACCGTGGGCGCGCTGTTCCACACCGATGCCATCCAGGGCTACTTGCATATTCCGCTCGATGCCACCGAGTTGGGAGTCGATGCTATGACCGTTGCCGCGCATAAGATCGGCGGCCCTGTGGCATCCGGCGCGCTCTACCTTAAGAACCGCACGCCGCTGCGCCCCCGCATCTTTGGCGGCGGACAGGAAGCCGGACGTCGCGCCGGCACGCAGGACCTGCGCACACAGCTGGCCTTTGCCGCCGCCGCGCGTACGCTGGCACCCCATGTGGCCGAGGAGCGCGAGAAGCTGCAAGCCCTTTCCGACAAGCTCTACGCCACGCTTACGGCCCACCCGCGCATTCACGCCACCATGGGTGACTACGCGCATGCCGACCGTCTGCCCGGCATGGTATCGATATACATTGACGGCATGGACTCCGAGGAGCTCATCATCAAGCTCGATGCCGCCGGCTTTGAGGTATCGGCAGGCTCGGCATGCTCGAGCGGCAGCATGGATCCCAGCCATGTTTTGAGCGCGATGGGCATCGGTCGCGAGCAGGCGCTGGGCGCGCTGCGCATTTCCTTCGACGACCGCGTGAATCCGGGCGATCTGGACGACTTTGCCCAGACGCTGCTCTCGATCGTAGGTGCCGCATGATTGTCGCCGAGCTCGAGCGGGCCCTGCTGGCACGCTATCCCAAAACGGACGCCGAGCCCTGGGACCACGTAGGCTTATCCGTTGGCGATCCCGACGACGAGATCCGTGGCGTGGCCTGTGCGCTCGACGCTACCAGGGCCAACGTGCACCGCGCCTTGGAGGCCGGTACCAACGTGTTGCTCACGCATCATCCCATCTACATCAAGGCGCCTGAGGCGTTTTGCCCGGCGGATGCGACGCGCCCCCAGTGCAGCGCAGCGCTGTTTGAGGCCGCCCGCTGCGGCGTGAGCATTATCTCGCTCCACACCAATCTGGACCGCTCGCACGAAGCGCGCACCTGCCTGAGCGAGCTGCTGGGCGCTGAGCCCGTGAGCTCGCTGGAGCACGTGGACGACCCCGAGGTCACCGGCCTGGGCGCGCTTGCAATGATCAACGACCCGTGCACGCTGCGCGATCTTGCCACCCTCGCTGCCACGGCCTTCGGCAGCGACCCGCGTGTGTGGGGAGAAGCAGATCGCCCGTGCCGCACCGTCGCCATTCTGGGCGGCTCCCTCGGCGACTTTGGAGAGCTCGCCATCGCCTCAGGCGCAGATGTCATCGTGACGGGCGAGGCGGGCTACCATGTGGCGCAAGACCTTGCCTTGCGCGGGCTACCGGTGATCTTGCTCGGCCACGACCGCTCCGAGGAGCCGTTCGTTGATATCTTGATGAACTCTGCAGTTGATGCCGGGGTCGACCCCCTTCATGCGATTAAAATACTGAACCCTTGCCAATGGTGGACTGTGACAAAAGGAGAGAACTTATGAGCGCCGGCGCTACGCTACTCAAGCTGCAACAGATCGATTTGGAGCTCGCCCGCAACAAGAGCGAACTTGCCAATATGCCGGAGCTCAAGGAGCTCGCTTCCAAGCGCAAGACCTATGTAAAGCTTAAGTCCGAGATGACCAAGCTCTATGCTCAGCGCAAGGACCTGGACATTGAGCTCGATGATCTCAACACCACCGAAATCCAGACCAATAACGCCATCGAGGCCGCCAAGAAGCGCCACGTTGACGGCTCTGACTACCGCGAGGTTCAGGACCTGGAGAACGAACTCGCCACCCTGGCCAAGCGTCTGGACAAGATCGAGCACACCCGCAAAGATGTCGTCGTCGCCCACAAGGAGGCGCTCGACCGCGAGGCCCGTGCGCAGGCCATCATCGCCAAGTTCGAGGAGGGCGTGAAGGCCGACACCAAGGCCGCCCGCGCCAAGGCCGCCGACCTCCAGTCTCAGATTGATGCCGCCACCAAGGAGCGCACCGCGCTTGCCGCCACGCTGCCGACCAACGTGCTCACCGATTATGAGCGCCTGCTCAAGCAGTTCCGCGGCCTGGCCGTCGAGACCATCAAGGGCAACATCCCCACGGTCTGCCACACCGCGCTGCAGGCGTCGTCCATGAGCGACCTCAACCACGACGGTAGCGAGATTACGCACTGCCCGTACTGCCACCGCCTGCTCGTGCTCCCCAGCAAGGAAGCCTAACGATGACGGCGGCATCCAACAATTCAATGCAACTTGAGGGAAAAACGATCCTGCTGGGCATTGCCGGCGGGATCGCCGCCTATAAGTCGTGCAATATCGTGCGCCTGCTGCAAAAGCGCGGCGCGCGCGTCAAGGTCGTTATGAGCGAGCATGCCACCGAGTTTGTGGGCCCGCTCACCTTCCGTGCGCTCACCAACGAGCCGGTCGCCGTGGGCCTGTTCGACGACCCTTCCGACCCCATCCACCACATTTCGCTGGCGCAGGAGCCCGATCTGGTGGTCGTGGCGCCCGCGACGGCCAATATCATCGCAAAGATGGCAAACGGCATCGCCGATGACCTTATCTCCACTACACTGCTTGCCACGCCGCGCCCCATCGTGGTCGCACCCGCTATGAACAACGGCATGTGGAAGGCACCGGCAACGCAGGCCAACATGGCCACGCTGCGCAAGCGCGGTATCCATGTGGTGGGGCCCGGCAGCGGCTACCTTGCCTGCGGTGACGTGGACACGGGACGCATGAGCGAGCCCGAGGACATCGTCGAGGCCGTCTGCGAGGTGCTGAACCCCGCGCCCCAGGACCTGGCAGGCAAGCGCATCGTCATTACCGCCGGCCCCACGCACGAACCGATCGACCCTGTGCGCTTCATCGGCAACCGGTCGTCGGGCAAGATGGGCATCTCCCTGGCGGGGGAGGCCGCTCGCCGCGGTGCTGCGGTTACGCTTGTGCTGGGGCCGACATCGCTCGATGTTCCCCGCGGCGTGGAGTGCGTGCGCGTGCAGACCGCCGCTGAAATGCTGCAGGCGGCTCTGGGCGCCTTTCAGACGGCCGATGCAGCCATTTGCGCGGCCGCCGTCGCCGACTACACCCCCGCAGCCCCTGCCGACCATAAGCTCAAAAAGGCCAACGAACGATTGGATCACATCGAACTGGTCGAGACGGTCGATATCTTGGCCGAGCTCTCGCGCCAGAAGGGGGAGCGGTGCGTGATCGGCTTTGCGGCCGAGACCGATAGCGTCGTGGAGTACGCGCAGCGAAAGCTCGCCCGCAAGGGTTGCGATGCCATTATCGCCAACGATGTCTCGCGCGCCGATTCGGGCTTTGGAACCGATACCAACAAGGCCTGGATCGTGAGTGCAGCGGGCACGCAAGAACTTCCCGTGCTAACAAAACCCCAGCTCGCAGATACAATTTTGGACTTGCTTCAAAATTTGTAAAAAAGTTCTTGCACAAGGGCAAAGTTTCGGGTTAATATACTCCCTGTTGCGAGCGAGAGCAGCGCAACAAACAAAAGCTTCGGGACGTGGCGCAGCTTGGTAGCGCACTTGACTGGGGGTCAAGGGGTCGCTGGTTCGAATCCAGTCGTCCCGACCAGAAGTTTGCAGGTCAGGCACCTAGTGCCTGACCTTTTTTGTTTTAAGCAATTGCTTAATTTTGATTAAGCAACAGGACGCCTAAATCTAGCTGCGCGATATTCGCTTTTTGCGGTTACTTGCGTGTTTTGCACACGCTTGAGCCGATTTATTACCGCGATGTGAATCTACATACGCGTAGCTGGTATACAGCCGAGTACAGGCTGTATTTATCGCGGCGATTTACATAGGTATAACGACTGTAACGAACAAGCGTGTCGCTGTATTTATTCCAGTAGTTCACTTGATCGGTGGACAAGTGGGCTGTTGCAACGAAACGCCAAGCAGGATGGGCTCTATACGAGGACGCCGCAGAGGTAATGGCGGGGGAGTGCGGCAGGCGCTCTGAGAGCCGCTGTATGACCCCATTTCTCCTCAACTCGATAACCTGTGCTATGAACCTCAACCCCCTTCGTTCTGCTGCTAAAAGAAAGGCCCGCGCAGGATAGCGCGGGCCTTTATCCATATGTCAGCTTATAGGACAAACTGTCTAGAAACACCAAGCGGGAAACACGAAGTCGGTTGCCGTGTAGCCGTGGTTGCTCCAGTCACCGTTGCCATGGACATAGCGGAAGTACTGGGAGCCATCCAGACATACGGAGCGAGTCCAGTGGCTAGAGCCGGACGAAGCCCCGGAAAATTTTTCCTGCGTCACGCCCTTGAAGGCGTAATACTCGTACTGGGAGCCGTCGGACTGGAGGTGCCCATTGGCCTGGAGGTTTCCGTAGACCTCGGTCGTCGAGAGCAGGAAGACCTTGTCGGTCGTGGCCGTCACGGTGCCGGGGTATGTGTCCAACTTGTTGTCGGTCATTTTCGTGACGGCTTTCGCCCTAGATTGGATCTCAGCCGGCAGGAGCGCCCAGAGGTCGCCGGAGTTGAGGCGGCCGCGCAGCTCGGAATGCTCCCATCCGCCGAAATTGTAATATGAGTCACTCATGCGCTGCTTGCACATTGCGCCGTTGGTCGCCTCAAATGTGAGTCCCGCCTTGCCGGTGCCGTCCGCGAGGTCGTCGTGGTTGATGCCGACGATGCGGTACTCGAGCGTCTCGCCATTGGTCAACTTGACGGAGAATTTCGTCCCCGCATCCATCGCTGCCTTCGCCTTGGCGTATGCGGGAGAAGCCGTGCCATCCTTGGCGATGTCCTCGGCCACGGCCTTCTGCTCCTCGAGCGTCCAGTCCTTCGCGTCCTTGGCGACGGCCGCTTGGACGGTCGCGGAATCGGCCCCGGCGGAACCGCCGCCGGACGCTCCTCCGCTCTCGACGCCGCCGGTCGTCCCGTTGTTCACCGTGTTGCCGACCAGGTTGAACTGGTTGCGGATGGCACCGGCCACGCCGGGTCCCGCGAACACGATCACCAGGCCGATAACCGCGATGATCAGGACGTACTCGATGATTGACTGTCCTCGGAGAAGAGTACCTCTAGGAGATACCCCCCCCCCGAAGGTTAACTGCCGCTGCATGCATATGCGGCTCCCTTCGCTCAGGGTTAACAGATACATCGCCGAGCGTAGGGCTATTCCAAGTATTTGCACTGGTCTTGCCGCAGCGGCAACGGAGCTCGTGGGGGAGTGCAGTAGACGCTCTGAGAGCCGCTGTAGGGCCCCATTTCCCCTCAATTCGATTACCTGCGCCACGTGCCTCAAACCGTTCGCTCGGTTGCCAAAAGAAAAGCCCGCGCGGAATGAACTGCGCCCCAAATCTTGGACGCCCTAAATAGCGACTAGGCCGCAAGGGCCT
>UQIP01000036.1:0-18809 GCA_900541005.1 uncultured Collinsella sp.
AGATGTGTATAAGAGACAGCCACGATCACGTCGGAGCGCGAAAGCTCGTGCTCGGCCACAAACTCCAAAATGGCAACATAGGTTTCGGCGCGCTTATGGGCCTCGCCGGCCTCGAAGGTGCAGATGCTCACCTCGTAGCCTGATGCCTCCAGGCTCTGCTTAACGGGCATCTGGTAGAGCGGGCCTACGTTGGTGTCCGTCACGATGACGGCCTTGGTGCCGCCGGCAGTGGCGCGCACGAGCGGTCCCGCCTGCTCCAGCAAAAACGTGCCAACATGCACCTGGTAGGGGCGTGCGGTGTCGATATCGATGGTAATCGCCATAAGCTTCGGTCCTTTCGACCTGGCGTGATAGGTGGTCTAGTGGGAGGCCTCGTCGTCGAGTGCGCGCTTAATGCGGTCGCCCTCGGCAAGGAGATTCTCCAGATAGCGCTGGTCGCGGTCCTTGAGCGCACGGCTGTAGGCGCCGAGCGAGTCGATCAGGTGGTCGATCTCGAAGGCAAGCGCGTCGGCGTCGTCGATCATGAGCTCGGACCACATTTGCGGGTTGAGGTGCGCCACGCGGGTGAGATCGCGGTAGCTACCGGCCGAAAAGCCGTGGTGGACCTGGGCGGTCGGGCTCTTTACGTAGGCGTTTGACACCACGTGCGCAAGCTGGCTCGTGAAGGCGATGACGCGGTCGTGCTCGGCGGCGCTGGTCACGCTGAACTTGCCAAAGCCCAAGGGGCGCACCATCTCGCGCACCTGGCCCAAAAGCTCCAGCTTGAGCGCGTCGTCCACCGCGGGCGGCACGAGCACGAGCGGCGCGCCCTGGAACAGGTCGGCGCGGGAGTGCGCATAGCCCGAGTACTGCGTGCCCGCCATGGGGTGCGCACCCACAAAGTAAAAGCCGTGCTCGCGGGCAAGCTCAAAGGCGCGCTCGCACACGATGCCTTTGACGCCCACCGTGTCGATCACCACGGGGCCCATGATGGCCTCGGTATCGGTGGCGTCGGCGAGTGCCTGGGCATGCGCCTCGAGCCACTCGATGCAGGCCTCGGGGTAGCAAGCCAGGACGATGATGTCGCATTCGCCGAGTGTCCTGTCGTTGAGCTCTCCGGCGACAGTGCCCATGCTGGCGGCCGTCATGACATCGTCATCGGGGTCCCAGGCCAGCACGCGAACGCCCGCCTGCGCATAGCCGCGGGCAAAGCTACCGCCGATGAGGCCAAGGCCGACGATGCCGGCGCACTTGGGGCCGCCCTGGTTAACACGCGCGTTTCTCACCGTACCCATGGGCTACTCCATGGTCTCTTGGCAGACAACCTCGCGGATGGCTCGGATGCGGCACATGGTGTCGTCGAACTGATCGGGGGTGAGGGCCTGGGCGCCGTCGGACCATGCGCGGCTGGGCTCGTCGTGGACCTCGATCTCCAGACCGTTGGCGCCGCAGGCGGTCGCGGCGAGCGCCATGGGCTCAACGTAGCGGGTGTAGCCGGTGGCGTGGCTGGGATCGGCTACGACGGGCAGGTGCGACAGGTGGTGCAGCACCGGCACGGCGTTAAGGTCGAAGGTGTTGCGGGTGCGGGTCTCGAAGGTGCGGATACCGCGCTCGCACAGGATAACGTTGTCGTTGCCCTCGCTCATGATGTACTCGGCAGCCATGAGCAGCTCGTCGATCGTGCCGGACATGCCGCGCTTGAGCAGGATCGGGGTCTGGGTCTTGCCGACCTCCTTGAGCAGGGGGAAGTTCTGGGCGTTGCGGGCGCCGATCTGCATGACGTCAATCTTCTTGTCCAAGAAGACCTGCACGTCGCGCGGGTCCATGATCTCGGTGACGATCGGCATGTCGAGCTCGGCAGACGCCTCGCACAGCAAGTCGAGGCCGGCGGGGCCCATGCCCTGGTAGGCGTAGGGGGAGGTGCGGGGCTTGTAGGCGCCACCGCGCAGCATCGTGGCGCCGGCGGCCTTCACGCGGCGTGCGATGCGGATGAGGTTCTCGCCCTCGACGGAGCAGGGACCGGCGATGACCTGGAACTGGTCGCCGCCGATCTTGACGCCGTGACCGCAGTCGATGACGGAGTCCTCGGGGTGGAACTTGCGGTTGGCGCGCTTGAATGGCTCGGAGACGCGCTGCACGCGCTCGACGACATCCATGGACTCGAGCAGGAACGGGTCGATCTTGGTCGTATCGCCCACCAGGCCGATAATCGTCTCGTTCTCGCCGCGCGAGACGTCGGTCTTCAGGCCTTTTTTCTCAATCCAGCTGACGATATGGCTGACGGCCTCGTCGCTGGCGCTCTGCTTTAGAATTGCAATCATGGTGTGCCTCTCACCTCGATGGATAACTTTTGCAAAAACGGCCCGCATTGCGAGCCGTGAATATATGGTGCATGAGAGTTTATACTATCCGACTCGCTTTTGCCTTCTAAAGTGGGCCGTTGCGCCGCGTCTTCCTCGGAATTGCAAAGCTTTTTCTTTTATTTTGATAGCCCGTGGCGCACTTGGGTATAATGTCAAACGTTGGCCCTATTAGCTCAGGGGATTAGAGCGTCTGCCTCCGGAGCAGAAGGCCGTTGGTTCGAATCCAACATGGGGCACCATCGAACGTAAGACCGTCCGAACCTCGCATGGTCCGGGCGGTTTTTCTTATACCGACGCGACGTGATGGGACGTGGTATGGCAGCAACGGATATCGAGCGCGGACTCTCGACCGCCGAGGTCGAGGAGCGCATCGCCGCCGGTAAGATCAACCGCAACATGGAGCTCAAGACCAAGTCGGTCAAAGAGCTCATCATCGAGAACCTCTGCACGCTGTTCAATTTGATCAACGTGATCTTGGCGTTCCTGGTCATTTTGACCGGTTCGTTTAAGAATCTGACGTTCCTGTTCGTGGTGTTCCTCAATACCGCCATTGGCGTCATTCAGTCCATGCGTTCCAAGAAGATGGTCGATAAGCTCACGCTACTGACCTCCAAGAAGGCCATCGCGGTGCGCGACGGCGTCGAGGTGGAGCTCGACCTGGACCAGATCGTGCTCGACGACATCATCCGCCTGGGGCGCGGCGACCAGATTCCCGCTGATGCCGTGGTGGTTTCGGGCGAGGCTCTCGTGAACGAGAGCTTGCTGACGGGCGAGAGCGACCTTATCAAGAAACAGCCCGGTTCCGAGCTCATGAGCGGCAGCTTTATCGACTCGGGTCTGCTGCGCGCCCGCGTGATCCATGTCGGCGCCGACAACTACGTGGCTAAGATCAATAACGAGGCCAAATACGTCAAAAAGGTTAATTCCGAGATCATGAACGCGCTTAACGCCATCGTGCGCTTTGCGAGCATCATCATGATCCCGCTCGGTTTTGCGTTGTTTGCCTCGAGTGTGAGCGAGCTGTGGGATGCCGCGGGAACCCCGGGCGATAGCGCGCTTTCGTGGTGCTTCTCCGAGCTGTTGGCTGGTCATGTGCCTTCGTCGGCGCTGCTGTCCACGGTGGGCGCCCTGCTGGGCATGATCCCGCAAGGCTTGGTGCTGCTGACCTCGTCGGTGCTCGCCATCGCCACGGTGCGCCTGGCCCGCCGCAAGGTGCTGGCGCAGCAGCTCTACTGCATCGAGACGCTCGCTCGCGTCGACGTGCTGTGCCTGGACAAGACGGGCACCATCACGTCGGGCCGCATGGAGGTCGAGGGCACCTACCCGCTGCCTGTTGAGGGTGTTGGCTTTGGCGTGGACTCGGACGAGGCGGCTGTTCCCGTCGATACCACAGTGCTCGATTTTGCGCTGGCTAACGTGGCACGTGCGACTTCGGCCGATGCCAACGAGACCTGCCAGGCGCTGCTCAACTATTACGCCGATCGCCCAGTCGAGGTGTCTGAGCCGCTGTCGGTCATTCCGTTCTCGTCCTCCAAAAAGTGGAGCGGCGCGTCGTTTGCGCAGGGCTCCTATGTGATGGGCGCCGCGCAGTTTGTGCTTTCCGAGCGTGTGTTTTCGCAGGTCGAGAACCGTGTCGCCGAGCTTGCCGATACCTGCCGCGTGCTCGTGGTGGCGCGCGTGGACGGCTTTACGCCCGATGGGGATATGGTGGGCGAGGCCGAGCCCGTGGGCTTTGTGACCATCCGCGACGAGATCCGTACTTCGGCGGCCGAGACCATCGGCTACTTTAACGAGCAGGGCGTGACCCTCAACGTGATCAGTGGCGACGACCCGCGTACGGTGTCGTCGATCGCGCGCGTGGTGGGCGTGCCGGGGGCGGACGCCTATGTGGACGCCACGACGCTCGATACGCCGGCCAAGCTCGATGCCGCAGTGGACCGCTACCATGTCTTTGGTCGTGTGACCCCGCAGCAGAAGCGCGAGCTCGTGCAGGCGCTCAAGCGCCGCGAGCACACCGTGGCCATGACGGGCGACGGCGTCAACGACGTGCTGGCTCTCAAGGAGGCCGACTGCTCCGTGGCCATGGCGGCCGGCTCCGATGCCGCGCGTAACGTGGCCGAGATCGTACTTGTCGACAACGACTTTGCCTCGATGCCCGCCGTGGTGGCCGAGGGCCGTCGCTCCATCAACAACCTTCAGCGTTCGGCGTCGCTGTTCCTGACCAAGACGCTGTTCTCGATGGGTCTGGCGGCGCTGTGCATCGCGCTGCCGCCGTACCCCTTCGAGCCCATCCAGATGACGCTCATCAACTTCTTCTGCATCGGCGCGCCGGGCTTTGTGTTGGGCCTGGAGTCCAACAATGCTCGCGTGAAGGGTGCGTTTTTGACCAACGTGCTCAAGCGTGCACTGCCGGCGTCGATTGCGGTCATTTTGGCTGCGGCGCTCGATATCTTTGTGGCGCGCGTGTTTGGCTTTAGCCAGCTCACGCTGTCTACGATGTGCCTGCTTACGTCGTGTGCGGCGAGCGTCAGCCTGATCTGGCGCATCTCGCAGCCTCTCACGCCCTTACGTGTGGTGCTCTTTGTGTTTGTAGTCGCCGGCATCCTGGTGGGCGTTATCGGATTCCCGGAGCTGCTGTCTATTGCCAACCTGTCGATGGGCCAGATGGTTATCTTGGCTGTCATCGTGGTCTTTACCTGCTCGGTGTTCTTTAAGCTCGCCACGATGATGGATTCGCTCAAGCCGCGTCGTCGTCATGCCGCAACTGGTTTTGGCCGCGGTGTGCGCGTCCGCCTGGGTCGCGGTGGCGGCAAGGTGAGCTCGACGGGCTCGACGGCCGAGCGTTTTGCCAAGCGCGTTGCCGCCGACATGGCGCAGCGCCGCGAAGATCGCACCGCTCGCGAGGCCGAGGCCCACGCACTCGAGGGCGTGGCCCAGGCCCAGCCCAAGAAAAAGAAGAGTGCCGGAGCCAAGCGCTCTCGCGTGACCAAGTCCGCCCAAGGCATCAAAGTCTCGATGCCAAGCAAAAAGAAGAAGTAACTACGCGCCCTGGCGATGTTGAATTGGTGCCTTGTTCCTGTGGGGCCGTGGCGATGTTATGCTCTAACCTCGATTGTTTGAATTGCTTCGAAAAGAGGATGCCGTGATCTGCCCGCACTGCCTTAAGACTATCGAGGACGGCGCCTCGTTTTGCCCCTACTGCAACGCCTATGTGGGTCCGGGCGATGGTCCCGAGCACACCGAGTTCGTGTTCTGTGAGGGCTGCGGTGCCCGTCTTTCTCCGCATGATCGTACGTGTCCAAAATGCGGACGCCCCGCTCCGGGTATCCTCTCCGAGGACGCGGCCGCATCCGACCTGGCAGCGGGCCGCACGGCGGGCTTTCCGCGCCTAACGCAAGAGCAGATCGATACCGAGGTGCCGCATGCGCCCGCCTCGGCTGCCGCGGTTCTTTCGGACGCCGCCGATCCTAACGAGACCTGCGTGCTGCCGGCTTTCGATAAGGATTTCGGTATCCCCAAGGTCGATATTCCCACGCCCGTTTCCCTGCATGACGATGCTCAAAAACCCAAGCGCAAGGTGCATCCCGACGAGGACGCCTATCACAAGCACAAGCGTCATATCCCCAAGCCGCTCATCGTCATCGCGGTCCTTGCTGTCGTTTGCGGCGGTGCCTATTGGTTCGTGACGACCGATCCCATGGGTGTCATGCCTGGCTTCTACGACCAGTTTGGCCAGGCCGCGCAGACGACCTTCCCCACGCGCCAAAAGGGCGAGGCGACTGAGGACGATACCAAGCAGGACGATTCTGCCGAGGTGGTCCAGGAAGAAACCGTGCTGACCGATGATCAGCTCTATTCCAGGCTCGACGGTCTGTATCAGACCATCGTGTCCTACGGTGACGAGGACCAGATCGGCGAGGTCATCGATTCCTTTAACAACGGCTATCTTCGAACGCCACTGTCCACCCGTCAGGAGCTGTCGCAGAGTGCCTACGCCCTGCGCGACCAAATCAAAAAGACGCAAGATGAGCTCAACAACCTTAAGTATCAGGACGATACGGTCTATGCGGACGACATCGCCCACTTAAAGCAACTTGCCGAGTGGATGTACGAGCGCGTCGACGTGATCTGCCAGAGCTGGGATATCTCGCTGGCCATTCCCGATGGCGAGTCGATGAGTTCCCACCAAAGCGAAATCCTGGCGCCCATCGCACAGGGCGGCAACAGCGCGCTGAATCAGTACGACGCCAACGTGGGCTCCTGGAAGCCGCAGCAGCGTTCCTAAAATTAGTTCGACATAGTCGGCATAACCTACGTGCGCAATTGATGTAAGCCCGTGCTTATTGCTACAATTCGTACAAATATGCTTTAAACGCACGAGGAAGGAACCACATGTTTGGTTTTAAGAAAGAGCTCTACACGCCCGAGTATCAGCTTGACGGCGACGAGTGCGCCGTAATCGAGACGTCGAAGGGTACCATCAAGGTCAAGTTTGACGGCGAGGGCGCTCCCATTCATGTCGCGAACTTCTGCGAGCTTTCCACGATGGGCTTCTATGATGGCCTTAAGTTCCATCGCTATGTGCCCGGTTTTGTCATCCAGGGCGGCGACCCCAATACCCGCGATATGTCCGGCGCCGACGTCGCTGCCGGTCTTGAGGGCCCCGACGGCATGCCCGGTACCGGTGGCCCCGGCTACTGCATCAAGGGCGAGTTTGCCACCAATCCGCGCAACAGCCATGTCGATGGCGCCCTTGCCATGGCGCGCTCCATGGATCCCGATTCCGCGGGTTCGCAGTTCTACTTCTGCCTGGGTGCCCAGCATAACCTCGATTCCGGTTACACCGTCTTTGGTACCACGGTCGAGGGTCTCGATGTGATTTCGCAGCTGCGCGCCGGCGACGAGATCGTCCATGTCGAGATCGTTCACGAGTAAAGGGGACTTCCTTGAATAGCCAGCTGATCCAACAGGGCCGCGCCGCATACCGCGCGGGTGATTTTTCCGCTGCAGCCCAGATGCTTGGGGCGGCAAAAACTCCCGATGAGATTATGGGCGAGGCCGATCACCTTCGTGGTAACGCCTTGATGCACCTGGGCATGTATGCCGAGGCCGCCGAGGCCTACGCCGCCGCCCTCAACGACGGCACCTACGGCAAGCGCGGCGCGCTGCTCACCAACCGCGGCAAGGCGCTCGCCGCCGTGGGCGACTACACGACGGCCGCCCAGGCGTTCTCTGCCGCTACGCAGGATGCTTCCTATGCCACGCCGTTCAAGGCCTATCTGGGCCTGGGCAATGCGCTGTTCCAGTCGGGCGACTATGCCAACGCGGGTACTGCCTTCCGTCAGGCCGCCATCGACGGCGCCAATCCGGCTCCTGCCGCCGCACTCGGCGAGCTCGGTCGTTGCTTCATTAAGCTCGGTCGTCCGGCGGATGCCGTGGAGACCTACCGCACGGCTATCGACTTTGCCGGCCCCCGCGACGACACGCGTGCGCTCAATGCCGGCATGGGTCAGGCGCTTTCTGCCGCCGGTCGTCCCTCCGACGCACTCGACGCCTTTAACGCCGCTACTGCCGATGGCATCTACCAGCTCACTTCCGAGCAGGCCGATGAGCTTGCCCGCGTGCACGATTCGCTTGCCGCACTGTCTGCCCAGACGGCTATGGCCACGGCTCCGGCGCCCGCGATGGACGCTCCTGCCGTCGATCCGCTCGATCCTACGGGCGCGACCGGTCAGTTTATGCCCGATCCCTCGGACACCGGCTTCTTTACGCTGTCCGAGTCCGAGATGGTCCAGCAGGACCGTCAGGATCGTAAGCAGGCCAAGGTCCGTCGTCGCCATCGCCACACGGGTCTCAAAGTCTTCATCGTGCTGCTTCTGCTCATTTTGATTGCCGCGGGCGGTCTGGGCTTTGCCTACACGCGCGGCTTTGGCTTCCCGTCTCAGGAGTCTGTCGTTACCGATCTGTTCCAGGCTGCCGGCGACGGTGACACCGCAAAGGCCGAGTCTTGCCTGGCCTCGAGCCTGTCCGAGGACGCCAAGTCGATGATCATCTCTTCGATTCCGCAGGGTGCCACCGTGTCCGTCGAGGGCATGGATCAGTCCATGACCGAGACGACCGCTAAGGTGAAAGCATCGCTGTCCAAGGGCGGCGAGCAGGAGTACACCGTCAAATTCGTGCGCTCCGATAACCATATCGGCTGGGCCGTTTCCTCGCTCGATATGGATTTCTCGGCTGCTGACAACCAGTAGTGACCTTATGGGATTTAGCTTTGCCCGGCGCTTCACCGCAAGTGAGGTGCCGGGCTTGCGCTAGTATGATGAGCTAGTAGTTTTCCAGCAATCATCCAACACATCAGGAGTTGCGTTGTTTTCTTTGATGGATATGTTCTTCGGTAGCTATGCGGGCGATCTTGCCATCGACCTCGGTACCGCAAATACGCTTGTCTCCGTGCGCGGCAAGGGCATCGTCATTCGCGAGCCCTCTGTAGTCGCCATCGACAAGAACGACGAGCGCATCCTGGCGGTCGGTATCGAGGCAAAGCGCATGCTCGGCCGTACGCCCGGCAACATCGTGGCCGTTCGTCCCCTGAAGGACGGCGTCATCGCCGACTTCGATGTTACCGAGGCCATGCTCCGTTACTTTATCGACAAGGCGTCTGAGAAGCGCTATCCGTGGACCCCGCGTCCGCGCGTTGTCGTCTGCGTTCCCTCCGGTGTCACGTCGGTCGAGAAGCGTGCCGTCTTTGAGGCCACGATCCAGGCCGGCGCCCGCCAGGCCTACCTGATCGAGGAGCCCATGGCTGCCGCTATCGGCGCCGACCTGCCCGTCGAGGAACCCACCGGCTCCATGGTCATCGACATCGGTGGCGGTACCACCGAGGTTGCCGTTATCGCTATGGGTGGCATCGTCGTCTCGCAGTCCATCCGTATTGCCGGCGACGAGTTCGATCAGGCCATCCTCACGCACGTTCGTGATGCCTACAACCTGGCCATCGGCGAGCGTACGGCAGAGGACATCAAGATCAAGGTCGGCTCCGCCGTGCCGCTCAAGGACGAGCTCGACGTCGAGGTCAACGGCCGCGACGTGATCACCGGTCTGCCCAAGACCGTGCGCATCGAGAGCGAGGAGATTCGTCGCGCGCTCAACAAGCCGCTCGACGAGATGGCCAAGGCCGTCAAGGACGCACTCGACGCTACGCCTCCCGATCTTGCCTCGGACCTTATGTACTACGGCATTTTGCTGACCGGTGGCGGCGCGCTGCTGCGCGGTCTCGACGTGCGCCTGCGCGATGAGACCGGTGTTTCGGTCAACGTCAGCCCCACGGCGCTCGATAACGTCGTTAACGGCTGTGCCCGCGTGCTCGAGGCCAATGCGTTTGATGGCGGCTTCGTCCAGACCAATGCTTAATTTCCAAAAGGTGGATTCCATTTGGCACGATCTTCGGGTTTCTCCACAAATCTGAATACCAAGCGACAATCAACGGGTATGCGCCCGTTGATTGTTTTCAGCCTGATTTCGGTGTTGCTGCTCACGTTTTACATCCGCGAGGGCGAGGCAGGACCGATTCATGCCGTGCGTTCGGGCGTGACGACGATTACCTCGCCGGTGCGCTTTGTGGGCTCGGCTGTGGCGGCCCCCTTCAATGCGATCGGCAACGTGTTCTCTAACCTTACGGCGTCGCAGTACACGCTTGACGAGCTTAAGAAGCAAAACGAGGAGCTGACCTCTAAGGTTGCTGAGCTCTCCGAGGCTCAAAAGACCGCCGAGCGTCTGGAGGGGCTGGTCGGCCTGCAGTCGACCTACAACCTCAAATCGACCGCTGCTCGTATCGTTGGTGCCTCGGGCGATGCCTGGACCTCGACCGTAACCATCGACAAGGGCTCTGCCGACGGCCTTACCATCAACATGCCCGTGACGAGTTCTGCCGGTGTTATCGGTCAGATTATCGAGGTATCGGCCAAGACCTCTACCGTGCGCCTTATTGGCGACGAGAACTCCGGCGTATCCGCCATGGTACAGGACACGCGCGCCCAGGGCATGCTGCAGGGTCAGGCTGACGGCACGCTGCGTCTTGAGTACGTGAGCGTCGACTCCGACGTTAAGGTTGGCGATATCATCGTGACCTCTGGCATCGGTGGCGTGTTCCCCAAGGGCCTTCCGCTCGGCACCGTCTCGTCGGTTGAGAAATCCGCAAACGACGTGTACTACACCATTGTGGTGCGCGCTCAGACGACGGCCGAGAACAACGAGGAAGTGCTGGTCATCACCTCGCTGACTGACGAACAGTCGGCCTCGGACGAGGACGTGAGCACGGCCAACAGCACGCCGCAGGGAACGTCGCGCGACGCTGCGACCAAGACGAAGGACGAGAGCTCGGATGACAGTTCCGACACGTCCGAAACGACCGATTCCGGCTCGAGCGAATAGGGGGCATGTCCATGGATCTACACGAGCAGGGGATGAGCTCCCGCACGTTTGTGATCGCCGCCATTGTGTGCGTGCTGCTGCAAGCAGGCCTGGCACCGCAGATCTCCATTGCGGGCGGTCGCGTCAACTTCATGATTATTCTGGTGTGCCTAAGCGTGTTCTCGGGCGACCCGACCCGTGCCGTCGTGTGCGGTTTTTGCAGCGGCTTGTTCTATGACCTGTCCGCTGCCGTGCCGGTGGGCGTTATGTCGCTCCTGCTGACCGTGGGTTCTTTTGCCCTGGTGCACAGCGCCGTCGGTCAGACGGGCGGTACCCCGAGTGCGCGCGGCGTCACTGTGGGCGCTTTCGCGCTCGTCATTAATGTGATCTACAGCATCATCTTGCTGTTTATGGGTTTGGAGACGAGCTTTGTCGTGGCGATCTTCGGCCATGCGCTGCCGTCTTCGATCCTGACGGGTCTGGTTGCCATTCCGTTTTTGATGTCCGGTGTCGTGCCGCAGTCCGGCTATGGATTCTCCGCACGTGGCGGACGCCAGACGGGTATGCGCTTTAAGCCCAAGACCCGCAAGCTCAAATAGGGGAGGCCCGTAGATGTCTTCCCAGTTGACGGTTATTATCGCCGGTATCGTGCTGGTTGTGGCCATCGTGGTCGCGCTGGTCATCATGCGTCGTGGCGATTCCCGTTTTACCTACGATACGCAGCATGGAACGGCCCCGCGCGCCACCGAGGGCGAGGGCAATACCGCGGCGACCGCCTTTAAGGGCCGCTTTTCCATCCTCACCACGGGCGTAGGCGCGATGTTTGCGGCGCTTGCCATCAAGCTGTGGGGCATGCAGATGGTCTCGTCGGACTATTACGAGAAGCAGGCCAATAGCAATCAGACTCGTACCGTTACCACACCCGCTGTGCGCGGCCGCATCCTCGACCGCAATGGCGTGGCGCTTGTCCAGAATCGTCCCTCACTTGCTGTCGTGGCCTACCGCGACCTTGCCGAGGATGAGGTTTTAGTTCGCCATCTTGCCAACGTGCTCGGTATGCCCTACGTGGCGGTTCTGCGCAATATCCAGGACAATACAGAGGGCGCCCAGAGCCTGCATACCATTGCGACGGACGTCCGCCGCTCCACGGTTGCCTATATTCAGGAGCACGCCGGCGAGTTCCCGGGCGTCAAGATTGCCGAGCGTACCGAGCGCCAGTATCCGTATGGCGAGACGGCATGCCATATCTTGGGCTATACCGGCACCATTACCTCCGAGCAGCTCGAGGCTCAGAATAAGAAAACCTCTGGCGATGATGATGCTTCTGCTGGCAAGATTACGTACCAGTCGGGCGATATCGTGGGCCAGGCGGGCGTTGAGAGCTACTACGAAAACCTGCTGCAGGGTATTCGTGGCGAGCAGACCGTCAAGGTCGATTCCTCGGGCAATGTGACCGGTCAGGCCGGCGCCGTGCCCGCGAAGGCCGGCTCCGACATTAAGCTCACGCTCGACCTTAAGATCCAACAGGCCTGTGAGACGGCGCTGGCGAGCGCTATCGAGCTTGCCAAGACCACTGGCTACAGCAATGCCGGCAACGGCGCTGTGGTGTGTCTCGATCCCAACAATGGCGAGATCCTGGGCATGGCGAGCCAGCCCAAGTTCGATCCGTCCGTCTTTATCGGCGGCGTCTCAAATGACGTGTGGACCGAGCTCAATGATGACAAGGGTTCGCACCCGCTGCTCAACCGCGCCATTAGCGGACAGTACATGTCGGCCTCGACCATCAAGCCGCTCTCGGCGCTGGCCGGTCTTGAGTTTGGAACCTACACTTCAACGCAGACAACCAACTGCACGGGTTATTGGACGGGTCTGGGCAAGTCGTGGGGCAAGTACTGCTGGCTGCATTCCGGCCACGGCACCATGACGCTGCAGTCGGGAATCGCCAACTCGTGCGACCCCGTCTTCTACGACATGGGCAAGGCGTTCTTTTATGACGAGCAACATCCCGAGGGTCTGCAGGAGGTTTTTCGTCGCTGGGGTCTAGGCAAGACCTGCGGTATCGATCTGCCGAGTGAGGGCGCGGGCCGTATTCCCGATGCCGAGTGGAAAGAGTCGTACTTCACCGACGCATCTGCCGAGGACCGCAAGTGGAATGCCGGCGATATGACCAACATTGCCATCGGTCAGGGCGACATCCTGGTGACGCCCCTGCAGATGGCGTGTGCCTATATGGGTCTTGCCAACGGCGGCAAACAGTACGTGCCTCACGTGTTTTTGTCTGCCGTGTCGCGCGATGGCGACGGCGATGCCTATAAGTACAACGGCAAGGGCAAGAAGAAGCGCCTGGAGGCCAAGATCAACAGCGATTCGGATTTGGCTCTTGTTCGCAACGGCATGCACGACGTGATTTACACGGCATCGACGTCCCTGGCGGCTCACTTTGGCACCCTGACGCCGCAGGTATACGGCAAGTCGGGCACGGGCGAGAAAAGTGGCGAGGATGAATACGCGTGGTTCTGCGCCTATGCACCGGCCGATGACCCCAAGTATGTCATCGCTACCGTCCTGGAGCAGGGCGGCGGTGGCTCAGATACCGCGATGCATGTCGTGCGCGACGTGCTCGGCGTGATTTATGACGAGCCCGATACCTCTTCGGCCTCGGGCGATTCTTCGGTTCGATAGGAGGTTGCGATGGATTTTTCTCCGGCGGATCTGTTCCGTTCAACCAAGACCGGCTCTCGCAGCAGCCTGGACCGTGTCAACAAGCAACTTTCGGCCTCGCGCGGCACGTTTCGCCAAAAGGTGCATATCGGTGTGCTCGTGGCTACTGTGGCCCTCGTCGCCTACGGTGCCATCATTATCTGGTCGGCTTCGCAGTTTAAGGCCGACGCTTCGTTCTCACGCCATCTGCTGGGAATTGGAATCGGTACGGTGCTGGCGGTGCTGGTCTGGCGTACCGACCTGCGCGGTATTTCCAATTTCTCGACGGCGTTGCTCGTCATCGACTTGATCGTGATCCTCTCGCCCAAGATTCCGGGTCTGTCCTATACGGGCGGTCTGGGCATGACGGGCTGGATCAAGATTCCCGGTATCGGCTTGACGTTCCAGCCGGTTGAGCTTGCCAAGCTCATCACCATCTTCTTTATTGCTACGCTTGGCTCGCAGTATAACGGTCGCATCGATACCGTTCGCGACTACGTCAAGCTCTGCGGCATGCTGTCCATTCCGTTTTTGGCCGTCGTTGCCATGGGCGACCTGGGCTCGGGCCTGGTCGTGCTGGTTTCGGGCGCCATCGTCATTTGCATGAGCGGTGCACGCCGCGAATGGGTGCTGTCGACCCTGGCCCTGCTCGTGGGCTTGGTGGCTCTCGTCCTGGCGCTCGATTCGGTCTTTGATTCGTTGCTCGGCCACGATGTGCTCATCAAGCAGTATCAGATGAACCGTCTGACGGTCTTTATCGACCCCGATAATGCCGATTCGGACGATGCCTACAACCTGCAGCAGTCGCTTATCGCCGTTGGCTCGGGCGGCTTCTTTGGTAAGGGTTTGGGCCATGCGACGCAGTCGGCCGGCGGCTTTCTGCCTGAGTTCCACACCGACTTCGTCTTCGCCTTCCTGTCCGAGACCTTTGGCTTTTGCGGTTCCTTTTTGCTCCTGTGTCTCTACGTGCTGCTGATCTTTTCGACGATTCGCGTCGCCTTTAAGTGCGAGTCGCTGTTTTTGCGTCTTTCGTGCGTGGGCATCGTTGGCATGTGGGCGTTTCAGACTTTCGAAAACATCGGCATGTGCATCGGCATGATGCCGATTACCGGTATTCCGTTACCGTTTATTAGCTTCGGTTCGTCTTCGATGATGATTCAGCTGCTGACGGTGGGTATCGTACAATCCATATGGCGGCATCGTTCGGGCGCCGCGTAACCGCTGGAGGGGTTTGCTATGAAAATTCCCGTAGATAAGCTGACCCGCGCTTTTAAGATGGGCGCGTCCGTTAAGAAGGATTCCGATACGCCGGTGCGCGTCTCGGTCTATCTGGATTCGTCCGCCTCGCGCTTTCTGGCCGAGACGGTGCGTGACGCCTTTGTGCCGCAGACGACCTCGGGCATTGTGCGCGTCGAGCGTCTGGGGGAGGAGCGAATTGCTCCAAAGACCGATACCGATGTGGTGCTGGTGCTCTCGTGTGGTTCCGACCGCTTGGAGAGTGCCGTGCAGGAGCTCGTGATCGCCGGCGCGCCCGTGTGCGTGCTTGCCGAGTCTGCTGTGGAGGTGCCGTTTATCGAGGAGTCCACGCCCATGCTCGGCGTGGTAGCGGCAACCGATAAGACGTATCTGCTCGAGACGCTTGCCCGCTGGATTCTCGATCGCACCGACAAGGAAACGGCTTTTGCGGCGAACTTTGCCTTCATGCGCATCGCGGCGGCCAATCGTATTATCACCTCGTGTGCGCTCACCAATATGGCGACCGGTGCGCTGGTGTTTTTGCCGGGTGCCGATTATCCCGTTATGGCGCTGGCGCAGGTGGGCATGCTCTTTGAGCTCGCTGCCGTCTTTGGACGCGGCATTAAGCCCGAGCGCGGCTACGAGGTCGCGGGCGTGCTTGCCGGCGGTCTTGTGATCCGAGCGGTCACCCGCGCACTTGTCAAGCAGACGCCGCATATTGGGTTTGCCGTCAAGGCGCTCACTGCTGCCGCGGGCACCTATGGCATGGGCCGTGCGCTCGTTTCGCTCTACGAGCGCGATGTCGACTACAGCCGTGCCAACGAGGTGGTCACTGCCACGTTCTCCCGCGTTCGCGATCTGGTGTCCACCGTCGCGGGCGCTACCCGTCCTATGGCGTCCTATCAGGACGCATCAGATCTCGCTGCTTAGGGGTTTTCCGTTGCGCGTTGCATACCAAGACTGTTTTCATTTAATTGAGCCGTTGCTCGCCAAGGTCGAGAAGCCGAGTCGCTATATCGATCACGAGTGGGGCACGCTTTCCAAGGCCGATGCCGACTACCGTTGCTGCCTGATCTACCCGGATGTGTACGAGGTCGGTCTGCCCAACCAGGGCATCGCCATCCTCTACAACATCCTTAACCAGGCCGAGGGCATCTCCTGCGAACGTGGCTATGTGCCGTGGCCCGATATGGGTGATGCCATGCGCGAGGCAGGCATTCCGCTGCTCTCGCTCGAGGGTGCAGCGCCGGTCGCTTCGTTCGATATCGTCGGCCTGCATGTGCCGCACGAGATGGCGGTGACGAACTTCCTCGAGGCTCTCGACCTCGCTGGCATTCCGCTGTTAGCGACCGACCGAGGTGAAGACGACCCCATTATCATCGCCGGCGGTCCCTCGGTGTACAACCCCGAGCCGTACGCGGCCTTCTTCGATGCCATCCTCATCGGTGAGGGTGAGGAATCGCTGCTCGAGACCTGTCAGCTGCATCGCCGCCTGCGTGACGAAGGAGTCCCGCGCGCGCAGATTGTTGAGCAGCTTGCATCCATTGCCGGCAACTACGTGCCGTCGCTCTATGAGGTTCGTCACGACGAGCCCTGCTCGCCGCATGGCTACACCGTGCCGCGTGAGGGCAAGGATGCGCCGACCGTGGTCTACAAGCGCGTCGTCGAGGATTTCGGCGCCACGAATCCGCTGTCGCAGTCGTGCGTGCCCTATGCGCAGCTGGTCCACGACCGCCTGTCTATCGAGATCCTGCGCGGCTGCGCCCGCGGCTGTCGTTTTTGCCAGGCCGGCATGACGTATCGCCCGGTGCGCGAGCGCTCTGCCGACCAGATCGTCTCGTCGGTGATTCAGGGTCTGGAAAAGACCGGCTACGACGAGGTGTCGCTGACCTCGCTTTCCACGACCGACCACTCCTGCATTCGCGACGTGCTCGGCAGGCTCAACCGTCGCCTGGAGGATACGGGTATTCGCGTGTCTATTCCGTCGCAGCGCCTGGATTCGTTTGGCGTGGATATGGCCGAGTCGGTTGCTGGCGAAAAGAAGGGCGGCCTGACGTTCGCGCCCGAGGCCGGCAGCCAGCGCATGCGCGACATCATTAACAAGAACGTGACCGAGGAGGACCTGGACCGTGCGGCCAAGGCGGCCTTCGAGGCCGGCTGGAACCGCATGAAGCTCTACTTTATGATGGGCCTTCCCGGCGAGCGCGACGAGGACATCGTGGCCATCGCCAATCTGGCCGATCACGTGCTGGAGCTCGGTCGTTCCGTGGTGCCCAAGGCTCGTCGCGGCTCGATCTCGGTGTCGATCTCGGTTTCGGTCTTTATCCCCAAGGCTGCCACGCCGTTCCAGTGGTGCCCGCAGCTCGACTACGACGACGTCAAGCGTCGCCAGAAGCTGCTCGTCACGAGCGTTCGCAACCGTGCCGTCCGCGTTCATTACCACGATGCCGAGACCTCGCTCATCGAGGCCGCGCTGTCCCGCGCCGGTCGTGACATGACGCCCGTCATCATCGATGCTTGGCGCTCGGGCTCTCGCTTTGACGCCTGGGTAGAGCATTTCTCGCTCGATAACTGGAAGGAAGCTGCTGCCAAAAACGGCATCGACCTCAATGAGCTCGTGCACCTGCCCTACGAGTTGGACTGGCGCCTGCCGTGGGAGCACGTGAGCCCCGGCTGCACGCGCGGCTTCCTCGAGCGCGAGTACCGTCGCTCGCTCGAGGGCGTCACGACTCCCGACTGCACCCGCACGTCGTGCACCGGCTGCGGGATCTGCCCCACGCTCCACGCCAAGAATGTATTGATGGGTGATCGCGCATGAGTGAGCGCCTGACCGACAACCCCTCGCTCTTTAGGCTTCGTGTTCGCTATGGCAAGCGCGATCGCCTTAAGTACCTGGGCCATCTCGAAGTAATCCATACCATTGAGCGCATCGTGCGCCGTGCGGGGCTTCCCTATGCCGTCACGCAGGGCTTCTCTCCGCACATGCGCGTGGGCTTCTCTTCGGCGCTACCGGTGGGTACGTCGTCGACCTGCGAGTGGTATGACCTATTTATGACCGAGTTCGTGGCGCTCGACGAGGCGTTTGGACGTCTGGCTGCGGCGTCTCCGGCCGATCTGGCGCCCATCGAGGCGGCGTACATCGACGTGCGCACGCCGGCGTTGACGGCGCAGCTCACGCGCCTGTCGTATCGCATCGACCTGCACTTGGATTCCGAGGCGCCCGTAAGCGCCGACGAGGTGCGTCGTGCGATTGACACGCTGCGCGCGGGTCACGGCATCGACTACGCGCGCGGAAAAAAGAGCAAGCGCTTGGATTTGGACCACACGCTCGTGGGCTATGAGCTCACGGCGGGGGAGCGCCCGGACCATTTGGTGCTCATGCTCGACACCCATGCCGACAACGAGGGCTCCATGCGTCCGGAGATTTTGCTTTCTGCTGCTGATGTTTTGTTGCAGGGCTTGACCCCGGGCGTGGATGCACCTATTGTTTCCACCGGTATGCAAGACCTCGTGACCATCTGCTCCTACGATGTCGAGCGTCAGAATCAAGCATGCGAGGACGACGAGGGCCGACTCGTCAGCCCCATACCTGTGCGAACTTGTGGATTTGCTCCACATACTCGTTGACGGGGGTATTTTCGCCTGCTACTATATTCGGCTGTTGCACTAACTGATGCATGAAGGGCAAGTAAACATGTACGCAATCGTTAACACGGGCGGCAAGCAGTACAAGGTCGCCACCGACGATGTCATCACCGTCGAGAAGATCGAGGGCAATGAGGGCGACAAGGTCACCCTGCCGGTTATCTTCCTCAACGATGGTAAGAAGATCGTCACCGATCCCGACAAGCTGGCCAAGGCCAAGGTTACCGCTCAGATCGTTGAGCAGTTCAAGGGCGAGAAGCAGCTGGTCTTCAAGTTCCACAAGCGCAAGCGCTATCGTCGTCTGAAGGGTCACCGTCAGCAGCTCACCAAGCTGAAGATCGTGAAGGTTCAGGCTACCTCCCGCGCCAAGAAGGCTGTCAAGGCAGAGGCTGAGGCTGTTGCCGAGGCTCCCGTCGCCGAGTAGATTACACTCGTAACGAAAGAGTAGGTATACACAATGGCACACAAAAAAGGACC
>UQIP01000037.1:0-18374 GCA_900541005.1 uncultured Collinsella sp.
CGAGATGTCTTAGGGTCTCGTGGGCTCGGAGATGTGTATAAGAGACAGTCGTACTGCTGCTAAGCGCACGTCCAAGGCCAAGGCTGCCAAGAAGGGTGCGTCCGAGGATTCCGCCGAGACGACCGCCGATGCATCGACTGATGCCGCCGAGCCCCAAGACGTCGAACAGTCTGCGTCCGAGAAGCCCAAGCGCGGTCGTAAGAAGTCCGCTAAGGCCAAGGCGTCCGAGCATCAGGCCGATGCCGAAGCACAGATCGATTCCGGCGCCGAGGCCAATGAAGCCGCTGCGGCCAATGCCGACGCCGCCACAACCGATGGTGCCGCGCCCGCCGAGGCCGAAGACAACGCTCGCCCCAACCGTCGCCAGCACAAGCGCAACGAGGAGCGCAACGAGCGCAACAACGACCGTCGCAACCGTCAGCGCGATCGCAAACAACGCAACAAGGAGCGCAACGCCGCCCCCACCGAGCCCACGCTTTCGCGTGAGGAGCTCGCTGCCATGAAGGTCGCCGAACTGCGCGAGAAGGCCAAGGAGTTCGAGATCGAGACGACCGGCAAGAAGAAAGCCGAGCTCGTCGAGGAGATCTACACCACTGCCGCGAAGGCCGAGGGCTTCCGCGATATCAAGGGCATTCTGCAGATTCGCCCGGACAGCTCCGGCATCATCCACGCCCATGGCTACATGAAGTCCAACGACGACGCCTTCGTGCCCGCCTATCTCATCCGCTCCGCGCGCCTGCGCACCGGTGACGTCATCGAGGGCTCGCTGCGTCCTTCGCGCGGCGGCGACAAGCGCGCCGGCCTCGCCAAAATCACGACCGTCAACGGTCTGGACCCCGAGCAGATTCGCAACCGTCCCAAGTTCGGCGACCTCACCCCAGTCTATCCCAATGAGCCGCTGCGCATGGAGCACGGCAAGGACTCCATTACCGGTCGCGCAATCGACATCGTGTCGCCGATCGGCAAGGGTCAGCGTGGCCTGATCGTGTCCCCGCCCAAGGCCGGCAAGACCACGATCCTCAAGAAGATCTGCCAGTCTATCTCGATTAACAATCCCGAGGTGCACCTCATCTGCCTGCTCGTCGACGAGCGCCCCGAAGAGGTCACCGATATGCAGCGTTCCATCAAGGGCGAGGTTGTGGCGTCGACCTTCGATATGCCCGCCGACAACCACACTCGCGTGGCAGAGCTCGTCATCGAGCGCGCCAAGCGCATCGTGGAGCTGGGCGGCGATGTCGTGGTGGTGCTCGACTCCATCACGCGTCTTGCCCGCGCCTACAACTTGGCGGCGCCCGCCTCAGGCCGCATCCTTTCGGGTGGCGTCGATTCGGCGGCACTGTATCCGCCCAAGCGCTTCCTGGGCGCAGCCCGCAATATCGAGAACGGTGGCTCGCTCACCATCCTGGCCTCTGCCCTCATCGACACCGGTTCCAAGATGGACGAGGTCATCTTTGAGGAGTTCAAGGGCACCGGCAACATGGAGCTTAAGCTCGACCGCGACCTGGCCGACCGTCGCATCTTCCCGGCTATCGACCCCGTTGCCTCCGGTACGCGTAATGAGGACCTGTTGGTCGACGAGCAGATGCGTCCGTTTGTCTTTGGTCTGCGTCGCATTCTTGCCGGCATGAACAACACCGAGCGCGCAGCCGCATCGTTTATCAAGGGTCTTAAGGGCACCAACACCAACCAAGAGTTCCTGGTGCGTTCGGCCAAAAAGCACAGCGACTACGAGCAGACGTTCTAGGTTGTCATCCACGCGCAGCGATAGTCATCAATGCGATAAAGGGTCGGGGCTTTGAGCCTCGCCCCTTTTCCATATCGCCGCTCCGCGCTTATTTTTAACCATAAGACCGACGAGCAGCAGGTTTCCCGTTTCAATCCGACATCGTCGCTTGCAATCGACTGGGCGGTTTCGCATAATAGCTTTTAAGCTTCGCGACGGATAACGCAGATGAAACGAACCATATACCGTTGCTTTGGGGCATAGCCCCGCTTCATCTTCTCTCGCGCAGCCAACTGAATGATGCGATTTGGGTGCTGGAAGATGGGGAGAGCTCATGGCTTCTTCTGATGCAACACAACGAGCAGTCCTTGCCGGACTTTCGTGCGGGATCGGCCTTGCCGCTCCCGTGGTTATGTATGCCGCGACGCTGCCGTTTTCGTCAGTGAACGAGACGGTCGTGGCGGGTGCGGTTCCCTTCGCCGTGGGCGCGGTGGCGGGCGTGGGTATCTATGCCGCCTCGCTGGGTATTTCCGAGTACCGTGCGCAGCGTGAAGAGCGTCTGTTCCAGCCCAATGCCATGGGCGGTGCCGCCAATCTCAATCAGCATCAAAGCGAGTTCAAGACCGCCTCGATTCCAGCTCAGCAGCAGGATGCGACTCCTTACGCTGCGGTTTCTGCTTCTCAGGCTCAGTCGGAGCAGTCTACCTCGGCATTCCTTTCCGGCCTGACTGGTGCGTTCCAGCGCCGTCATGCCGATGATGGTGTCCCTACTATCGCTCGAGCCGCAGATGCTATGGACGAGGACGAGGCTTGGTCCATGATCGACAGTATGCTCGACGACGATTCGCCGGTGAGTTGCGACCCTGCACACTCGCGCGACGTCTATCAAGTCGCCATCGACGAGCTCACCAACGGCGGGCAGACCGGCTCCTTCAATCGCGACGACATCGCCGCCGCGGCACGCGCCGTGTCTGGCTCCCAGGCCGCCCCTGCGGGCAGCACGGCGGCTTTCGTGGCACTCGTCGCCAACGCGGCAGCCAATAACGCCTACAGCGCTACCTCGGCGGACGCGAACGCTTCTGCCGACAATTCGTACGTTGATGAAGCCATGACCGCGGACGAGGAGGCCGTTGCCGCCCGCCGTGCCGCCGAAAGCTCGCTGTGGGGCGCTCCTGCCCAGCAGCAGGCGGCTGAGGCTGCGCCGTACAATGCAAACCTCGCCAGCATGCCTATCATCTCCGGTGCCGCGGACATCGATCTTGATGACCTCGATGAGCCTGCAGCCATCACCGCATCGATTGATGTCCAAGATCGCATCGACACCGGCGACCTTCCGGACGCCTCGCTCGAGGTTGATGTCCCCATGGCTGATTACTCGGGCCACGAGGACATGTGGGCCGCCGCCACCGCGATTCTGGATGAGATTGACGAGCCTGCTCCTGTTGCAGCCCCCGCTCCCGTCGCTGCCCCTCAGCCTGCTGCCCCCGCCTATGTCGGCCGTCACAGTGCTGTGTTCCCCGAGGATACTGCCCGTATCTCGCGCGAGAGCATCGAGCGGGCCGAGGCTATTGCCGCCGGCATTATGGAAAACCGTCGTCACGAGCGCGTCAATCAGATCCTCGAGGAAGAGATCGAGCGCCTGCAGTCCTCAACCGCCAAGCGTACGGGCCGTGCCTATCTGAGCGTTATCGAGGGCGGTACCGCCAGCTTCGCGCCGCTCCGCGCGGAGGCATAACTTCTGCATGGTTAAGATCAATCGAAAATGGGCGGTTGTAACCTGCCTGATGGCGCTCTTGATCTGGGGCAATTCGCTGGTTCCCGGCTCGGGGTCGGGCTCGCTGAGCCTAACGGTCATGGAAGCTATCCGCGGTTTCCTGCACGGCGTGGGACTTCCATATGAATGGGTGACCAACTTTGTTGTTCGCAAGTGCGCGCATTTTACCGAGTATATGGTGCTCGGCATCTTGGCAACGCACGCCTTTGATTTTGAGGGCCGGCGCACCTTTGACGTGCTGCTGCCCACGGCGGTGTTCCTGCTGCTGATTCCCTCGATCGACGAGACGATTCAGCTCTTTGTGCCGGGACGCGCCGGCATGATCACCGATGTGATGATCGACTGCTGTGGAGCGGCAACGGGCGTTGTGCTCCGATATCTCTTACGGTCGCTGATGTGCGCTAAAAAGGCCGCCTAGGACGTATTGTTTGGTCCTAGGCGGCCTTTTTTATTTGAGGGCTTATATGAGGCGTGGTGGCGTCGTTCCGTAGGTCGGATTTGCCGGGCGCGCCACGCCCTGTGGGTGCGTCTGCTACTGAAGCGCCTGTGCGCCCAGGGCCAGGCAGCCCATAATGCCCTGCTTGCCCTCGAGGCTGTTGTTGACGATGTAGTTATCGATGTCGTTGACCTCGGGCGTGACGATATAGCCGTTGAGCATCTCGGCACACTTCTTGCGCGCGAGCGGCACGATGGGGGTGTGGTCGGCCACACCGCCGCCGATGATGATCTTTTGCGGCGCGTAGCACAGCGTGTAAGTCATGAGCGCCTGTGCTAGATAGCCGGCGAGCAGGTCCATGGCCTCTGGGTCATCGGCCATGTCTCCGGCGCTCTTGCCATCCCAGCGCTTTTTAACGCCGGGGCCGGCGATGAGGCCCTCGAGGCAGTTGTCATGGAAGGGGCAAGCGCTATGCTCGCCGATGGTGTCGCGCGGGTCGCGCGTGACCAGGATGTGGCCGGCCTCGGGATGCATCATGCCGTGTACGAGCTTACCGCCCGAGAGCACGCCGGCGCCCACACCGGTGCCGATGGTCAGGTAGACCACGTCCGTGAGGCCCTGGGCGCAACCAAAGGTGACCTCGCCCAAGCAGGCAACGTTGACGTCAGTATCGTAGCCGCAAGGGATATTGAGCTCGTTTTGGATAGTGCCCAGCAGATCAAAGTAGCGCCATGCCGTTTTGGGCGTCTCTAGGATCTTGCCGTATTGGGGCGAGGCAGGGTTGACTGCGGTGGGGCCAAAGGCGCCGATGCCCAGCGCGGCGATGCCCTTGTCCGCAAACCATGCGTTGACGGCCTCAACGGTTTCCTGCGGGGTCGTGGTCGCGATCTGCTCGCGCTCTAGGACCGTACCGTCCGCATAGCCCGTGGCGCAGACCATCTTGGTGCCACCGGCCTCGAGCGCTCCGATAAGCTGCTGCTCTGCCATAGTATTCCTCTCTCTGGGACGAGTTGCTCCGTGACTAAAGTATAGAGCTCTAAACCATTTAAGAAAGCGCTATAGAAAGAAGCCTCGCAACGCGGCGGGCGGTGCGGGGCTTCTTTGGTTGCTTTAGTTGCCGGGCCGTCCTTACCCGCGCGGTTTGATTTTATCACGTAGCGACTTGAGGTTCTCCAGCGCCGCGTTAAGCGTCTCGTCTCGCTTGGCAAAGTGGAAACGAATCAGATGGTTGACGGGCTCGCGGAAGAAGCTCGAGCCGGGCACGGCGCCCACACCCACTTTAGACGCGAGGTCTTCACAGAACTCGAGGTCGCTGTCATAGCCAAACTCAGAGATGTCCATCATGACGTAATAGGCGCCCTGCGGCACGTTATGCTCAAGACCGATGCTGTCGAGTCCCTGGCAGAACAGGTCGCGTTTGGCGGTATAGAGGTCGAGGACCTCATCGTAATAGCTGTCGCCGAAATTGAGGGCGGCGACGACGGCTTCCTGCAGGGGAGCGGCGGCACCCACGGTGAGGAAGTCGTGGACCTTCTTGATGCGCTCGGTGATTTCGGCAGGGGCAATGGTGTAGCCAAGACGCCAGCCGGTGATGGAGTACGTCTTAGACAGCGAGCTGCAGCTGACGGTGCGCTCAAACATGCCGGGCAGCGTGGCCATATAGACGTGCTCGTGGGGCGCGTAGACGATGTGCTCGTATACCTCGTCGGTGATGCAGTAGGTGTCGTACTTTTTGCAGAGGTCGGCGATAAAGGTGAGCTCATCGCGTGTAAAGACCTTGCCGCAGGGGTTGGAAGGGTTGCACAGGACGATGGCCTTGGGGTCGTTGTCTCGGAAGGCCGCCTCGAGGACCTCGCGATCGAAGTCGAAGGTGGGCGGGTTGAGCGGCACATAGATGGGCTCGGCTCCCGAGAGAATGGTGTCAGCGCCGTAGTTCTCGTAGAACGGCGAGAAGATGACGACCTTGTCGCCGGGGTTGGTGACCGTCATCATGGCGGCCATCATGGCCTCGGTGGAGCCGCAGGTGACTACGATATTCTCGTTGGGGTTCACCGGCATGCCCATAAAATGCTCCTGCTTGGCGGCAAGCGCCTCACGCATGGCCTGGGAGCCCCAGGTGATGGAGTACTGGTGATAGAGCGGCTTGGGGTCGCTGGCGATGGCGCTGAGGCTATCGAGCAGCTGCGCCGGGGGATAAAAGTCGGGGAAGCCCTGCGAGAGGTTGACAGCGCCATACTTGTTGGAGATGCGCGTCATGCGGCGGATGACGGAATCGGTAAACGTTGCCGTGCGATTGGAGAGTTCTTTCATGACGGTCCTTTCGAGGATTTGCAGTGGGGCAAGTTTACTCCCATGAAACCGGTGGGATTTGCTCGAAATGGTCTCGAAAAACTCTTTTCAAAATTCTTGAAAATTGGGGCTTGCATCGCGTGGCGTTCCTTGCAATAATAGTCGAGCGCGAAGCGCACAGGACACGGTGGGTGTAGCTCAGTTGGCTAGAGCGACGGGTTGTGGTCCCGTAGGTCGAGGGTTCGAGTCCCTTTACCCACCCCAGTTCTTGCTTCGTGTTGATATCGGGTCGTTAGCTCAGTTGGTAGAGCAGGGGACTCTTAATCCCAAGGTCCAGGGTTCGACCCCCTGACGGCCCACCCAAAGCATGTTAAAGCGACTAGCTTAGGCTGGTCGCTTTTTTGTTGACCTCGCATGGGGTCGAACCCGTCGGGGCGCGAAGTTGGGGAAACTGCACCGTGATTCCCTTAGGGAAACACGGCTAAAGCCCCATAAACGTGCTCTCCTTATGAGAATTATGCTCACGGGGCTCGATGCATGTTGAGAAGTTGTGATCAAACTCAAAGTGAGAATCGATTTAGTCTGCTCGATAGTGCGATCCGAGACTTTCGGTTCGCTTACGCATGGCTTTGACCATCTCCATCGACAGCTGAATCTGCGACTGTAGGCGGGCGAGGGCTGCGATCTCGCTGTCTTCGGCATGCGGCTTGCTCAGCGCCATGGCCTTGTCTTGCAGGCTTTCAAGCTGTAGCAGGGCCTCGGATAGGCCTGTTCCGGTCCTGTTGATCATGCAATAGGTGCTCATCGTGTGCTTAAGGCTGTGTGTCAGGCGTTCGGCATCTGCTGTAGCTATGCCATGCTGGGGGAGGGCGATATCCGCCTTCAGGGCTGTCTCAGGCTCTTTCTGCGCTGCAAGGGCTGCCGATGCGCCCGCGATGCGTCCGAACACGATGCCGTTGGCGCTTGACAAGCCACCAATGCGATCGGCGCCGTGCATACCGCCTGTTGCCTCGCCACAGGCGTAGAGGCCCTCAACGCCCGTGTGCGCGGTCTTATCGATCTTGATGCCGCCATTAGCGGCGTGGGCATACATCGCAACGCGCATCTCGTCGGTCGGCGCGATGCCGTGCTCGTCTTGCAGCCAGGTGGCAAAGGTCTGCACAAACTCAGGGACGTCCTCGCGGGGGAAGTCGTAGTGGAGCGCCAGGCCTTCGGCACCTGCCTGATCAATGACGAGATCGATAGCGCGGGAGGCCAAGCGTGACGTGAAGGGACCATATCCAGAGCGCTGCTCGAGCAGGTCGTCCAGCTTGTCGTCGGCAATATCTACCGGCTGGTCTACATGTACGTAGCGCCAGGTTTTCTCGTTGAAGACCAAGTTACGCCTGGGCTCGATGAAGCCGGGCATCATCTGCATGAACTCTATATTAGTAAGTGTTGCGCCGTGCGCGAGTGCGATGGCCTGCGAGGAGCTGAGCACATCAGCCGACGTAAGGTTGCGCTCGAACAGGCCGCCTGTGCCACCGGCTGCGATGATCGTGGCCTTGGCAGCAAAGGGCACGATTCGATTTTCGGTGAGGTCGTAGAGCACGGTTCCGGTGATTCTGCCGTTCGTGTCCTCAATAAGGTCGATAAGCTCATGGCGGGGGAGCAGGCGAATGCCGAGCGACTCGATCCGGGTCGTCAGAGCGTCCTCAAGGGGCTTGCGGGTGAGGCCGCGCCACATGCGCGTCTTGTGGTCAAAGCAGGGGATAAACTGCTTTTGCTGAGCGCTCTCAGCGTTTTGCGGACGCTTGAGCTCAACGCCCAGGTCTTGCTCGAGCCATTCAATTGCCTGGGGAATGCCGTGGACAAACGTCTGGACAAGCTCGGGGTCGGCGACACCGCCGCCGACGGTCTGGATGGTGTCGATGAGGTCTTGTTCGTCGTCTTCGTTAACGGGTCCGATAAGCCCTAGGCCCCAGGTTCCGGGGAAGAAGCTCGATCCACTCATGGTCTTGCCGGCGCTTGCCACAGCGACGGTTGCGCCCGTGCGTGCCGCTTCGATGGCGGCACAAAGGCCCGCAATGCCAGATCCAATTACCAGTACATCAGTCGATTCCATCGGATTCCTTTCTCGTCCGGCGCATTGTCGCACGGGTGATCGGCAATGGGGCCGCAAAGACTCGGCAAATCGGTAAAGGGCAAATATGGCAGGTGGGCGTCAGGTGGACTCGGCCACTTCGGTCGGCCCATTTGATAAGTTGCGGTGGAATACGGACTGTTTTGGCCTCTATGGATGCAATTCAGTCCGTATTTCACCGCAACTGATACATCGGACCTTTTAATAAGAGTAACCAATTTGAGACGGGGCAAACAAAAAGAGCCGCTACCTCGAAAGGTAGCGGCTCCAAAGCTCAACTATATGAGCATCGCGCGGGCGCGATTAGGCCTTGAGGGCCTCCTCGACGGCGACAGCGCAGGCGACGGTGGCACCGACCATGGGGTTGTTGCCCATGCCGATGAGACCCATCATGTCGACGTGCGCAGGCACGGAGGAAGAACCGGCGAACTGGGCGTCGGAGTGCATACGGCCCATGGTGTCGGTCATGCCGTAAGAGGCAGGGCCGGCGCCCATGTTGTCCGGGTGCAGGGTACGACCAGTGCCGCCACCAGAAGCGACGGAGAAGTATTTCTTGCCAGCCTCGAGGCGCTCCTTCTTGTAGGTGCCAGCGACGGGGTGCTGGAAGCGCGTGGGGTTGGTGGAGTTACCGGTGATCGAGATGTCGACGTTCTCGTGCCACATGATGGCAACGCCCTCGCGGACGTCGTCGGCGCCGTAGCAGTTGACGGCGGCGCGGGGACCATCGGAGTAGGGGATGGTCTCGACGACCTTGAGCTCGCCCGTGAAGTAGTCGAACTGGGTCTTCACGTAGGTGAAGCCGTTGATGCGGGCGATGATCTGAGCAGCGTCCTTGCCCAGACCGTTGAGGATGACGCGCAGCGGCTTCTTGCGAGCCTTGTTGGCGTTCAGAGCCAGGCCGATAGCACCCTCAGCGGCAGCGAAGGACTCGTGACCGGCCAGGAAGGCGAAGCACTCGGTGTCGTCGGAGAGCAGCATAGCGCCCAGGTTGCCGTGGCCCAGACCGACCTTGCGGTCCTCGGCGACGGAGCCGGGAACGGTGAAGGCCTGGATGCCCTCGCCGATGATGGCGGCAGCCTCAGAAGCGGACTTGGCGCCACGCTTGACAGCGAGAGCGCAACCGAGGGTGTAGGCCCACTCGGCGTTCTGGAAGGCGATGGACTGGGTGTTGTTGACGATCTCACGCGGGTTGAAGCCCTTGTCGGTGCAGATCTGCAGAGCTTCCTCGAGGGAGGCGATGCCGTTGTCGGCGAGGCACTTGTTGATCTTGTCAGCGCGGCGCTCGTAACCTTCGAACGTAACAGTCATAGTTATTTCCCTCCCTTTCTACTCGTGAACCGGGAACACGCTGGCGACGGAGTGAGTCTCCTCGTCGGTGCGCGGGTCGATGTACTTGGCAGCGTTCTCCCACTGACCATAGTGGCCCATAGCGCCAGCGATGGCCTCCTCGGGGGTCTTGCCGGCCTTGACGGCGTCGGTGAACTTGCCGAGGTTCAGGAACTCGAATGCGATGATCTCGTTCTTGTCGTTGAGAGCCATGCGGGTGACGTAGCCCTGAGCGAGCTCGAGGTAACGAGCGCCCTTGGCCTTGGTGCCGAACATGGTGCCGACCTGAGAGCGAAGGCCCTTGCCGAGGTCGTCGAGGGAGGCGCCCACGGGCAGGCCGCCCTCGGAGAACGCGGTCTGGCTGCGGCCGTAAACGATCTGCAGGAAGATCTCGCGCATAGCAACGTTGATGGCGTCGCAGACGAGGTCGGTGTTGAGGGCCTCGAGGATGGTCTTACCGGGAAGGATCTCGGAAGCCATGGCGGCAGAGTGGGTCATGCCCGAGCAGCCGATGGTCTCAACGAGGGCCTCCTCGATGATGCCGTCCTTGACGTTCAGCGTGAGCTTGCAGGCGCCCTGCTGAGGTGCGCACCAACCCACACCGTGCGTAAGACCGGAGATGTCGGAAATCTCCTTAGCCTGGACCCACTTGCCCTCCTCGGGGATGGGTGCGGGGCCGTGGTATGCACCCTTGGCAACGGGGCACATGTTCTCCACTTCCTGTGAGTACTGCATGCCTCTCCTCTCTATCGTGTTGGCGTCCCGTCTGGGGGTCGTGGCTGGCGATTGCCGGGCGACCCTTCGAAAGGGACATGACATGCAGCCCCTATAATACCGCGAAATGCACGGAATATTCGGCGAACGGCTCAGTTTTCGTAGCGAGAAGTCCGGAAGTTTTAATTGAAACGGTTTAACTCTATGTTCTGTGGTCGTGAGCTTCCGTAGAGGGGGTCCGTCTTGGGCAAGCTTTTGGTCCGCTCTTGCAAGCGTTGCAGTGGTTGACCTGTTGCAACGGTGCCGTTCGCCGCCTGTTTGCTGCCTTTGGCCGCGCGAGCGTATTGTTTTGCGTGAATGTTTTGATGGCACGCTTCAATCGTGCTGTATTGGATGGTAAGCAGATCCCGGCGAAGGGAGCGCCATGCAGCGCGTTTGGAGAACGGTTACCGGCTTTTACCATGTCCGTGCTCGCGGTGTGGGCAAGCAGCTCATCTTTGAGGGCGATGAAGACCGGTGGGAGTTTTTGGAGCTGATGCGCGAGTGCTGCTGCGAGGAGGGTGTGACGGTTATCGCCTGGTGCCTTATGGGCAATCACGTGCATTTGGTGCTTACAGATTACGAGGACAGGATGAGCGCGGCGATGCACCGGTTGCTTTTGACGTACGCGCGGCGGTTCAATAAACGCACGGGGCGCACAGGGCATCTGTTCCAGAACCGTTTTGACCGGCGCTCGCTCGATACCGACTGGCAGGTGATGGAGGCTATTCGCTCCGTACACGCTGATCCGCAGGAGGCGGGCGTTAGCCTAATAGAGCGTTATCCCTGGAGTAGCTTTGCGGAGCATTTGTGCGCTTACGACGGTGACGCGGCCGATGTCGCGAGGGGATTTTCTGATCCTTCTTGCGTGCTTGAGCTTTTTGGTTCTGCCGAGGGCTTTATTGCCTATTCGCTTTCGGCGCCCGACGGCAGTGAGCCAGCGCTGTGCGATATGAAAGAGACGGAGTGGGAACGCCACACCTTTGCCAACAAGTTGGCGAAGCGCCTCGGGGTTCCGCTCCACGGGGTTAAAGCCGCGCCGTCGGCGCAGTGCAATATCGTCATTCTTGGATTGCACGATGCCGGTTTTACGGTGCGCCAGATTGAGCGGTATACCGGGATTGGCAAAAGTACCGTCTCTCGTATCGTGCGCGCCCGCGCGCGAACGGCGATGCGGGCTGGCGGAAACGTGGCGTAGGACTGCCTGTGCACCGCAGCTGGGGTCGCCCATATGCCACAACCATTGTTCTAAAAGCCTGGTACGGTAAATGCACTTCTTAATATGCATAGAAAAATCGCCATCTTGCATAAAATAACGGCTCGGTCCGGGTTTGCCCGTGCCTACCCCCGTCTGCGCCGTGCAAAAAACGGAGTTTTCAGCATCGTGTTGCTGTCGGCACCGCCGCAATCTTGCAACATACAGGTCCCGAAGCTATTGATTCCCGCCGTTGCGCCCCCCCGAAGCACGTGCCTGCGTCCCGTCAGACCGCGATGCTTGTTCTAAAACACAATATATATGCGCCTAAAGACGTTGATTAACGCTTTCGATGCGTATACACACAGCTTGGCGTGCTGAATACTCGCAAAAATGCACGCCGCTCCCTATGGGGCCCGTCTGCGGCAGGCGCGAAGCGAGTCGGAGCTTCGCAGAACGGGGCTTGGCGCATTGCTTGGCGGGCCCGGGGCCCTGCCGCAGGCCTTTGGTGCTGTGGAAAACGCCCGTGCTCGCGTCTGGCTGTGTGGCAAATGTCAGACGGGGCGCCGGACGCGCGGACTTTGTGCGTTCGCGCTCATTAGGTAAAAACAGAGCCGCCCGTATCGGGCGGCTCGGCAATCAAAAACCTTGGATTCGGGGCATAAACTACTGGTTTGTTTGCCCCTCGAGCATGCCGTCGAGGGTGCGCCAGGCGAGCTCGGCGCATTTGACGCGGGCGGGCATGTGCGAGATATCCTGGAGCTGGGCGGCTTCGTCCAGGTCTTCCAGGTCCTCTTCGGAGAGCTGCTCGCCGCGGATCATGGCGAGGAAGAGCTCTGCCAGGCGGTGAGCTTCCTCGACGGTCTCGCCGGTGATGAGGTCGGCCATGATGTCGGCACTGGCCTGGCTGATGGCGCAGCCGTGGCCGGTAAAGGAGGCCTCCTCGATCACGCCGTTCTCGACGCGCAGCTGCAAGGTGAGCTCGTCGCCGCAGCTGGGGTTGATGCCGTCGTGCTCGTGCGTGGGAGCATCCATCTCGTACTTATAGTCGGGGTGCGAGTTGTGCTCCATAAATGTGGTGGAGGTGTACAGATTACCCATTGAACGTGCTCCAAACGTGATGCAGGCCGGCGATGAACTTGTCGATATCGGCCTTGTCGTTGTAGAAGGCCACGCTGGCGCGGCAGCAGGCAAGGTTTTCGACACCCAGCCAGGTAAGCAGCGGCTGCGCGCAGTGGTGGCCGGCGCGGATGCAGACGCCGTCCATGTCCATGATGCTCGCGACGTCGTGCGGGTGGATGCCCTTGACGTTAAAGCTCACAACTCCGTGGTGGTTGTCCCAATAGATGGAGCCGATGATCTGGATAAAGTCGAGCTGCATGAGCTCGCCCATCAGGTAGTGGACGAGTGCCTGCTCGCGGGCCTGGATGTTCTCGTAACCCACCGTGTTGACCAGGTAATCAAGGGCGGCGCCCGTGGCGAAGATGCCGGCGGCGTCCTGCGTGCCGGCCTCGAATTTCTCGGGAACGGGCGCCCAGACGGCGTCCTGCTCGGTGACCGAATCGATCATCTCGCCGCCGGTGAGCATGGGCGGCATGGCGTTGAGCAGGTCCATCTTGCCCCACAGGACGCCGATGCCCATGGGGCCCATGGCCTTGTGCGCGCTAAAGGCAAAGAAGTCGGCGCCCAGGTCGGCCACGTTGACCGGCATGTGCGGCAGCGACTGCGCACCGTCGACGACCAGGTAGCCGCCGTACTTGTGCACGAGTTTGCCGAGGTTCTTGACCGGGTTCTCGACGCCCAGCACGTTGGAGACCTGGCCCACGGCCAGGATCTTGGTCTTGGGACCAACCTTGGCAAGAACTTCCTCGGTGGTGAGCTGGCCGGTCTTGGTGGGGTAGAGGTAGACGAGCTTGGCGCCGGTCTCGCGGCAGACCTGCTGCCACGGAATCAGGTTAGAGTGGTGCTCCATGATGGTAATGACGACCTCGTCACCGGGCTCGAGCACCGTTGGCGCAAAGCTCTTGGCGACCAGGTTGAGCGACTCGCTCGTGTTGCGGGTGAAGACGACCTCGTTGGCCTGTGAGGCGCCGATGAGGTCGGCGATCTGCTGGCGGACCTTCGCGATGGCCTCGGTGGCCTCGACGGACAGCGAGTACAGGCCGCGCAGGGGGTTGGCGTTCATACGCTGGTAGAAGTCGCGCTCGGCGTCGAGCACGCAGGCAGGGCGCTGCGCGGTGGCGGCACTATCGAGGAAGGCGATCTCGGGGTGCTGCTGAAACAGCGGGAACTGCGCCTTGTAGGGGTTGGTCTCGATGTCCACAGTGGGCCAGCCGCGCGAAGCCTCGTCGCTGGCGTCGAGCTCCATGGGCTCGGGGGCAGTACAGGTGTCGCATTTAACGTGCTCGGTGTCGATCATGCGAGCTCCTCTTCAAAGTTGTCGATCAGGTTATTGCCCAGGCGGACGACGGCTGCGCGGGTGCGCTCGTCGGTGGCGGAAAGCGCGGCGTCCTCCAGCTTGGCGCGGATGAACAGGTCCTCGGCGGCGTTTTGGTCAAGGCCGCGGCAGGCGAGGTAGAACAGCTGCTCGTCGCGGACGTGGCCGATGGTGGCGCCGTGGTTGCCGGCGACGTCGTCCTCGTCGCAGAGAATGACGGGAATGGTCTTGTTGTCGACGCCCTTGTTGGCCAAAAGCACCGTCTCGCGCTCGGTGCCGGTTGCACCCTTGCAGCCGTGCACGAGGTCGATGGTGCCACGGTAGACCTTCTTGGACGTGCCGGTCAGCACGCCGTTGGCGTCGATCTCGCACTCGGTCTTGCGACCGCGGTGGCGCAGCTCGTAGTTAAAGTCGCGCACCTGCTCGCGGGCGCCAAGGTAGTCAGTATCGATGGTGACCTTGGCGGTATCGCCCAGCAGGTCGCCGGCAAGGCCGGTGGCGCTGGCGCCGGCACCCAGGACGGTGTGTTGCACGTTGACGCGCGCGCCCTCGTCCAGGAACAGGCCGGTGTCGTCGAGTGCGATCCAGCTATCGTCGAGCGTCTGCGTGCAGGCCACGTTGACGGTGGCGTACTCGTGGGCGCACACGCGCAGCACGGATCCCACGACGCCCTCGCCGGCAACGGGGGAGTCCAGAGCGATCTGCAGGTCGAGCGTTGCCTGCGGGCGGGCGACGACGTCGATGGCGGCGATGGTCGCGGCAGCATCGACACCGCTCACACGCACGGTAACCGTGGCGTGCTTGTATGCGGGCACATCGATGAAGACGCGCTTGGTGGCGTGGTCGGCCAGGTAGGTGTAGGCAGCCTCGCCCATGCCGGTCTCGAAGGCCTCAGCGGGGGAGAGCTCCTCCTCCAGCTTAATGGCACCGGCCTGGTAGACGGAGGTGGCGGGCACGTCGAGCTCGGTCTCGGGCGTGATGCGGGCGCGGTCGGCGGCATCGCCGGGCGCGGAGGCGCGGCGCTCGGGGAAGCGCTCGGCCATGGCGTCCATGGCGGTGTCGAAGGCGTCTGCCACGCCAGTAAATTGCTCGTCCAAGCCCTCAACCTTAACGGTCTCGGCGGGAGCGGCGGCAAGCTCGTCAGAGAGCTCGAGCTTGGTCTGGTTCATCTTCAGCCAGCCCCATGTGGCAGCCGGCATCGCATTGACCTGCTCAAGGGTGGTAGCAGCGGTGTTCGTGGTCTGTTTCATTATCCGATCGCTCCTTCCATCTCGAGCTTGATCAGGTTGTTCATCTCGACGGCGTACTCCAGCGGCAGCTCCTTGGAGACCGGGTTGGCAAAGCCGTTGACGATCATGGTACGGGCTTCTTCCTCCGAGATACCGCGGCTCATCAGGTAGAACACCTTATCGTCGCCGATACGGCCGATGGTGGCCTCGTGGCCGATGTCGACATTCTTGGCGCGGATGTCCATGGCGGGGATGGTGTCGGAGCGGCTCTGGTCGTCGAGCATGAGCGACTGGCAGCTCACGGTTGCCTTGGAACCCTCGGCCTTGGGCGTGGCCACGATGGAGCTGCGGAAGGTCTGGATGCCGCCGCTCTTGGAGATGCCCTTGGTCTCGACGGTTGCCGAAGTATCGGGCGCGTTGAGCACGACCTTGCAGCCGGTATCCAGGTTCTGGCCGGCGCCGGCAAAGGTAATGCCGGTAAAGCTCGAGCGGGCGCGGCGTCCGCTGAGCACGCTCATGGGGTAGAGGTAGCCCACGTGGCTGCCGAAGGAGCCGCTGATCCATTCGATGTCGCCATCCTCGTCCACGCGCGCACGCTTGGTGTTGAGGTTGTACATGTTCTTGGACCAGTTCTCGATGGTCGAGTAGCGCAGGTGGGCGCGCTTGCCCACAAAGAGCTCGACGGCGCCGGCGTGGAGGTTGGCTACGTTGTACTTGGGCGCGGAGCAGCCCTCGATAAAGTGCAGGTCAGCGTCGTCCTCGACGATGATAAGCGTGTGCTCAAACTGGCCGGCGCCCTTGGCGTTAAGGCGGAAGTAGCTCTGCAGCGGGAAGTCCAACTTGGTGCCCTTGGGCACGTAGACAAACGAGCCGCCCGACCATACGGCGCCGTGCAGGGCCGCAAACTTGTGGTCGGTGGGCGGGATGAGCGTCATAAACTTCTCGTGGATGAGCGGCTCCCACTGCGGGTCGTGCAGGGCCTCCTCGATGCCGGAGTAGACGATGCCCATCTTGGAGGCGGTGTCCTGCATGTTGTGGTAGACGAGCTCGGAGTCGTACTGCGCGCCGACGCCTGCCAGGTAGCTGCGCTCGGCCTCGGGGATGCCCAGGCGCTCAAAGGTGTTCTTGATGTCGTCAGGCACCGACTCCCAGTCGTGCTTTTGGTCGGTGTTGGGCTTGACATAGGTGACGATGTTATCCATGTCCAGGCCCTCGATGGAGGGGCCCCACGTCGGGTCGGGAAAACGATTGAAGATCTCGAGGGACTTGAGACGCAGGTCGAGCATCCACTGCGGCTCGTCCTTTTTGGCGCTGATCTCGCGCACGATGTCGGGCGTGATACCGGCGTCGAGGCGCTCGAATCCCTCCTCGCCATAGGTGAAGTCGTAGAGGCTGCGGTCGATGTCCGCGACCTCGGTGCGGTTCTTGGTCATTGCGTCGCCCCTTTACGCCTGCTGCTCGGCGGCGGCGGACTCGGCCTGGGCGCGCTGCTCGGCGGCCTCGCGCTCGAAGGTCTCAAAGCCGTTCTTGTCGATCCAGGGGATCAGCGAGGCGTCGTCCTCGCGTACGATGTGGCCCTTGACCATAACGTGGACGCGGTCGACATCCAGGTGCTCCAGGATGCGCGTGTTGTGCGTGATGATGAGCATGGAGCCGTCGCAGCTCTTGCGGTAGGCGTCCATGCCATGGCTGACGGTGGAAAGGGCGTCGACGTCCAGGCCGGAGTCAGTCTCGTCCAAGATGGCGAGCTTGGGCTGCAACAGCAAAAGCTGGAGCATCTCGACTTTCTTCTTCTCGCCGCCCGAGAAGCCCACGCCCAGCTCACGGTTGAGGTAGGCGGTGTCCATGTTGAGCTCGGCCGCGAGCTCCTTGACGCGACGGCGGAATTCCTTGCCCTTCATCTCCAGGCCGGGACGGCCGGCGATACTGGCACGCAAAAAGCTCGACAGCGGCACGCCTGGGATCTCGACCGGGGCCTGGAAGCTCAGGAACAGGCCGGCGCGCGAACGCTTGTCGGTGGTGAGCTCGGTGATGTCCTGGCCGTCAAAGACGATACGGCCGTCGTTGACCGTGTAGACGGGGTCGCCCATGACCAGGTGGCCGAGGGTGGACTTGCCGGCGCCGTTGGGTCCCATCAGAACGTGGGTCTCGCCGGCGGCGACGTTGAGGTTGACGTTGTGGAGGATGGTCTTCTCGTCCACGGAGGCGGTCAGACCTTCGATGGAAAGCAGCGGATTTGCGCTCATGCTGTCCCTCTCTGTATATAGTGTACTCATAGGTGTACTAAACCCTAGGAATCTTCTCGGAATAAAGTTACTATGGGTTCGGCGTTAGTCAAGGGAAAACCCGACTAATCCACTCGACTTTTCTAGATGTGGGACAAAATAACAAGGTTTGTTTGTCCCACTTACTTAAGATTTGGGACAAACAAGCCTGGTATTTTGTCCCGGTAACGATGAGAGGGTAGGTATGCTCATTTCTTCTAAGGGCCGCTATGCCCTCCGGCTGATGATCTATATCGCAGCACTTGGTGACACCGAGGGCAAGATTGCCCTTCGCGAGGTTGCCGGCCGCGAGCATATCTCACAAAAGTATCTGGAGCAGCTGGTTCGTCCGCTTATGAAGGCGGGCCTGCTTAGGAGCGTGCGCGGTAAGGGCGGCGGCTACATGATGGCGAAGGACCCGGCCGAGGTGCGCGCCGGCGACATCCTGCGTGCCGTCGAGGGCAGCACGGCTCCGGTGGCGTGCGATGGCATCGACAACAGCTGCACCCGCAGCGATTTGTGCTCGACCGTCAAGTTCTGGCGCGGTCTGGACGACGTGATCGAAAAGTACGTCGACGGCGTGACGTTGGCCGACCTGGCCGCCGTCCCCGAAATCAACTTTGACATTAAGCTGTAGGTTGAGCGCAATTCCTTAAGATTTCGCGGAGGGTTGTTGCCGTTTACCGAGGGGTTGTTGTGCAACAACGGGCGAGCTGCAATACTTACTCTTATCTTTGCAAACTGCACTTTAACTATACCAATGCAGGGAGGATCTTATGCCTGTCTCTTATACACATCTGACGCTGCCGACGAAGCTAGAAGTGTA
>UQIP01000038.1:0-18045 GCA_900541005.1 uncultured Collinsella sp.
TAGGGTCTCGTGGGCTCGGAGATGTGTATAAGAGACAGGTCTTGGCGGGCGGCGACGATGCGGCCATCGACTTCGGCCAGGGCCTCGGCATCGCCGTGCACCTCAACGATGCGGGGGGCGCGGATAAACGTCAGCGGCACTTCACCGTCGATGCCGGTTACCTGCCCCTTGGTTCGAAAGCTGCCGAGCTGCCTGCCGTAGGCATTGCGCTCGACGAGCACATCCATGGTTGCCAGGCGCGGCGTCCCCTTATCGTCGTGGGCGGCAAGGTCGCGCGCCAGCAGAATCAAGCCGGCGCAGGTGCCCAGGACGGGCATGCCTTCAGCGATACGGGCACGAAGCTCCTCGAGCATGCCGAGCTCGGCAAGCAGCTTTCCTTGAACGGTGGACTCGCCGCCGGGAAGTACCAGACGGTCAAAGTCCTGCTTCAAATCAGCCGCCTGCCTCAGCTCAATACAGTGTGCGCCAAGCCCGGATAGTCTTGCCTCGTGCTCGGCAAAAGCGCCTTGGACCGCCAGCACGGCGACCGTTTGGTCTGCATAATCGCTCATGTGCGATCCTTTCTGCTGGACTAGCGCCTGCGCTCTTCCATGATAATCTCGATCTCGTCGGCGTTGATGCCCACCATGGCCTCGCCCAGGTCCTCTGAAAGCTCGGCAATGAGCTTGGCATCGGTGAAGTTTGCCACGGCCTTGACGATGGCGGCTGCGCGCTTGGCGGGGTCGCCGCTCTTAAAGATGCCCGAGCCGACAAACACGCCTTCGGCGCCCAGCTGCATCATCAGCGCGGCGTCGGCGGGGGTCGCTACGCCGCCGGCGGCAAAGTTCACGACGGGAAGCTTACCCGTGGCATGGACCTCGCGCACCAGCTCGACCGGAACCTGCAGTTGCTTGGCTGCCTCAAAGAGCTCGTCGTTGCGCAGGGCAACAACGTCACGGATCTGCTTTTGGATCTTGCGCATGTGACGCACGGCCTGAACGACGTCGCCCGTACCCGGCTCACCCTTGGTGCGAATCATCGTGGCGCCTTCGGCAACACGGCGCAGCGCCTCGCCCAGATCACGGGCGCCGCAGACAAACGGCACGTCAAACTGGGTCTTGTCGATGTGATAGACGTCATCGGCAGGGGAGAGAACCTCGGACTCATCGATGTAGTCGATCTCGATGGCCTGCAGGACCTGCGCCTCGACGATGTGACCGATGCGGCACTTGGCCATGACGGGGATGGAGACGGCCTCCTGGATGCCCTTGATCATCTTGGGGTCGCTCATGCGCGAGACGCCGCCTGCGGCACGGATGTCGGCCGGGATGCGCTCGAGGGCCATGACGGCGCAGGCGCCTGCCTCCTCGGCGATGCGTGCCTGCTCGGGCGTGGTAACGTCCATGATGACGCCGCCCTTGAGCATCTGCGCGAGCTCGCGATTGAGTTTGACGCGGTCGGCCTTGCTGTTCTGTTCTGCCATGGTTGCTCCCTTGGTTGGCATGTGCATTGCTTGACGGAACATCCTATCGGGGAGCTGGGTATGACAAAATACTCAGTTTTCGAGATAATTACAAGGTCAGACTAATACCAGATTGAATGACTTAATAAGGTCAGGTGATAGGCTCATGCTTGACTACAATTTGGAAAAACGCGGCGAAGCATCGCTCTATGAGTATGTTTACCAGCAAATTCGAGATGATATCGTAGCTGGACGCATTGTGGCGGGGGAGCATTTGCCGTCTAAGCGCGCCTTTGCCAGTCATCTGGGAATCAGTGTTATTACCATCGAGAATGCATATAGCCAGTTACTCGCTGAGGGCTATATTTGCTCAATACCGCGTCGTGGCTACTACGCTTGCGAGCTTCCGGATGCACCGGTTTTGGCTTCGGCTGCGGAGGGCATCGACCGAGATGCCGTCTCTGTGGGCCCCAGCGTGCATGATGTCAACGGACAGGTCGAGCGATTCGATGCGCTTTCTCCTTCTGCTTTGGAGGCGGCGCGGCTTTGGCAAAGCGCGCTACGGGCGACGCTGGCATCCGAAGACGAGCGCGAAATCTTTTCGCCCGCACCGGCGCAGGGCACTGCTCGGCTGCGACGCGCAATTGCTCACCATCTGCACGGGACAAGGGGTATGAATGTCGACCCCAACAACATCGTTATCGGTGCGGGCGCCCAGCTGCTCGATACCATGTTGGTTCAGTTGCTTGGCGCGGACAAGGTGTATGCGGTTGAGGATCCGGGCTATTTGCGTCTGACGCGTATCTATCAGGCTATGGGCTGCAAAGTTCGACATATCCCGTTGGATGATGAGGGCGTGGACTTGAGCACTCTGCAGAAAAGCGGGACCGATGTCCTTCACCTGATGCCGTCCCATCAGTATCCGACCGGCCTTGTGACGAGCATTGCGCGTCGCTATGCGCTTCTGAGCTGGGCCGCCGAGCGACCAGGTCGGTATCTCATCGAAGATGACTTTGATTGTGAGTTTCGCCTTGCCGGGAAGCCGATTCCCGCGCTCGCGTCGATCGATGCCGCCCAGTCGGTTATATACACCAACACGTTTTCGAAGAGCCTGTCTTCGGCGTTGCGCCTAGCGTACATGGTGTTGCCCGACGAGCTGATGGAGCGGTTTAGGCGCGACCTTGGTTTTTACGCCTCGTCGGTTAGCTCCATAGATCAAGTTGCATTGGCTCGCTTGCTGGAATCGGGTGATTACGAGCGTCATGTGAACCGCGTGCGCGTTCGTGCCCGCGAGGCGCGTGATGGCCTAGTGGCGCTTGTACGGAAGGCATTTCCGGCAGGGGAAGTCTCGATCGAGCATGCAGACGCGGGCCTTTACTGTATCGTGGTTGCGGAGCGTAGAACGGGCGGAAGCACTTTTGCACGGGCCCTCACGCGCTCGAGCATCCCTTTTATCGATATCGGTGACTGTTTTTGGTGTGCCGATGGCGCATCTGTCCCTGAAAACACAACTCAAATTCTTGTTCAGTATGACGATCTGAGTCCAAAAGTACTAACAACCTTGGAATTGCAGCTAATGGGGGGCACTCTGCAACCTAAGTGAGTAGACTTTTAGCACTTTGGCGACCAGGCAGTTTTGTAGCAAGCTATTTACCTGCGGTTTTGAAAAGCAGGATGACCGGCCTGCTCGGGATGTTCAAAAAAGTCTACTCACTTGCCGCGCAAAGCTCCTGCATGAGAAAAAATGGGGTTTTCAACAGGGCTTCGTCCAGCTCTCGGCAAGCTTTTGGCCAGTTGGGGAGTGCTGTTGAAAACTTGGCAGTCCGTTCGGCGCCATTTTTGGTGCGTTCGCGCCAATGCGTGACTGACTGGGTTGAAATTCGTGTTTTCCTGTGCCTATGAAGGATTTACTTTGTGACATATCGGCTTTTAGGTACTGGCGTTTGCCTCCTCAAGTCCGCGCTTTGTGTCCGCCGCTTCCACGACCGGAAGAAGACCGGCAGCGATATGATCTCGCCCGCAACCCGACGGCTGCGGTCGCGCTCGGTTTTCCGTTGTATACATTGGTTCGGACGAGAAACAAACGGACTTGTCCAGCCAGCATTAGGCAGCGGCTGTTTCTTGGTGAGCTTCCCAGGGAATCCGTGCTGGAAACGGAGCATGGGTTTTTGATTACGTCTCCTCTACTGACGGCATTCATCATGTCGCGGCACCTGACGGATCTCCAGCTTCTTTTGGTATTGGCGGAGATGTGTGGCTTGTTTGCGGTGTGCGCTCTGCCGGCGGCACTTGAGGCGGAGCTTTCGCGTGCAATTGATTCGGGCGCGATTTCGACAACGTTCGGTTGGGTGCGCTGCCCGTCCGAGGACGGCACCGCCTCAAATTTATGGCGTCGAGACGCTTTGGTTTTGGGCGGAGACCTTGACCGTTTTTGTTCAGATGTTTGCGGGATGCGTTACGGCAATAGATTTATGGCGGTATCGCAACTCGTTCCATTGGGTGCCGCGTCGCCTTTTGAGGTCGAGGCGTATTTGCTACTTGCACTGCCGCGATCCCTGGGAGGCGAAGGTTTTTGCGACATAGAGCTTAATGTTGAAGTGATGCTAGGCACAAGTGCTCGAGCGATTGTGGGAAAGTCCCGTATATATATCGACCTACTTCTTTCTTCACCGGACGGTAGGCGACAGGTGGCCATTGAATGTCAGGGAAAGGCCTCGCACGGACGCGCAGGGGATGGCTTGCGTGACGCTGACCGCATGACGGCCCTTCAGGCCATGGGCTACGATGTGCTTCTCCTGACACACAGACAGATATCGGATGAGGATAGATTCCGCGCGATCGTTAAGGCCATATGCAGGATGCTCGATGCTGAATATCGTGATAAAAGCTCGGATGAGCAAAGGGCTGAGATATTACTCCGGTCTGAACTATTCATTGACTGGACAAAATTGGGAGTAATCGACGGAAAGATGCCCGTTAGACACAAAATGGCTCGATCGTGGACGGCTGCGAATCTAAGTGAGTAGACTTTTGTCACTTTGGCGACTAGGTCGTTTTGCAACAAGGCATTTACCTGCGGCTTTATAAAGTGATATGGATGGTCTGCTCGGCAAGTTCCAAAAAGTCTACTCACTTAGTTTTGACGAGAAGCCGATGCCGAAGACGGTCCTATTTCAGGGCGTTAACAAGTTCGTGAGGCACGAAAAAGGCCCGAACCAATACGGTCCGGGCCTCATCGAGCTTGAGGTTATGTCTCAGGCGGTTGGCTTAGCCAAAGTAGCGCTTGAGCAGGCCGGCGAAAGCCTTGCCGTGGCGGGCCTCGTCGCGAGCCATCTCGTGCACGGTGTCGTGGATGGCATCGAGGCCGGCGGCCTTGGCACGCTTGGCAAGATCGGTCTTGCCGGCGGTGGCGCCGTTCTCGGCCTCAACGCGCATCTCGAGGTTCTTCTTGGTGGAGTCGGTCACGACCTCGCCCAGGAGCTCGGCGAACTTGGCGGCATGCTCGGCCTCCTCGTGGGCAGCCTTCTCCCAGTACAGGCCGATCTCGGGATAGCCCTCGCGATGAGCGACGCGAGCCATGGCCAGGTACATACCGACCTCGGAGCACTCGCCCTCAAAGTTGGCGCGCAGGTCGGCAACGATGTCCTCGGAGACGCCCTCCATCTTGGCGACGCCCACGACGTGCTCGGCAGCCCACTCGAGCTGACCCTCCTCCTGCTTCAGGAAGCGAGAACCGGGAACGCCGCACTGGGGGCACTTGAAGTCCTCGGGCAGCTGGTCGCCGTCGAACTCTTCCACATAACCGCAAACGGGGCAAACAAACTTCATGATTCGATCCTTTCGATCGATGGCGATTGTGCGCTCGTCCGGTCCCGTAAGGGCCCTCTCCGGACGTGCGTCTTGACGAGTCCTATTATCCATAAATGCAACCAAATGTGAAGCCTATTAGGAATGATTTTTAATAAAACAATTTTGAGATATGAAGATGTTGATTGATTAACGATTGGCAGGCCGTCTTTGACCGCCGCTGAGTACAATCGGTCGAGCAAATGTTGACCTATCAACAAATGAAGGAGTTTCCTTTATGCATCTAGCCCGTCGTGCCTGGTGCCGAACATATCAGACGGTTTTTCGCATTGCATTGCCGATCCTGCCCTATACCGAGCCGCGCATTTTAGAGCATGCCGAGGATGTGCCCGCGGTGCTTCAAAAGCGCTCGATCCAGAAGGTCCTTATCGTGACGGATCCCGGCATTGCCCGTCTGGGGCTCACGGCACCGCTCGAGACGGCGCTCGCATGCAGGGGGATTGGCGTTACGGTCTATGCCGAAACGCGTGCAAACCCCACGGTTTCAAACGTGGAAGAAGCGGCGTCCCTGTATCGAGAGAGCGCCTGCCAGGCCATTATCGGCTTTGGCGGTGGCTCGGCCATGGACTGTGCCAAGGGCGTGGGCGCACGCATTGCGCAGCCAAACAAGCCCATCAACAAGATGCGCGGCCTGCTGCGGATTCATCGTCGCCTGCCGCTGCTCATCGCCGTTCCCACTACCGCCGGTACGGGAAGCGAAGTCACGCTTGCGGCGGTAATTACCGATGACGGGACGCACTACAAATACCCCATTAACGACTTTGTGCTCATCCCGCGTTTTGCAGTCCACGACCCCGAGTTTACGTGCGGCTTGCCCGCTTCCATTACGGGGCAGACGGGCATGGACGCCCTGACGCATGCCGTTGAGGCCTTTATCGGGCGAAGCACCACGCCCTATACGCGCAAGATGGCGCGACAGGCGGTGCAGCTTATCCACGACAATTTGCTCGAGGCCTATGAGCATGGTGACGACATGTGCGCTCGTCGCAATATGCTTTTGGCGGCGTATAAGGCGGGCGTTGCGTTTACCCGCTCCTATGTCGGATATGTGCATGCCATCGCGCACAGTTTGGGCGGCCGATACGGAATTCCGCACGGTTTGGCCAACGCGATCATCCTGCCGCACATGCTTCGCGCTTATGGTGACGCCGCCGCCCCCAAGCTTGCCGATCTTGCTCACATGGCGGGCATTGCGCCGGCTACCGCGCAGGATAGTCTTGCGGCCGAGGCCTTTATCGATTGGGTCGACCGCATGAACGAGGCCCTGGGAATCCCCAAATATGTCTCGGGCATTCGCCGCTCTGACATTCCCGAGATGGCGGCGCATGCCGATGCCGAGGCCAATCCGCTATACCCCGTTCCGCTTCTAATGGACCGCTTGGAGCTCGAGCATATGTACGAAGTCGTTGCAGGTGGTATGTTTGAGGACGAGAATTAGGAGGGTCCATGAACACCGAGGAAATTGCGCGCATCGTCGGCGATCAGCGCACTTACTTTAAAACGCACGCTACGTTTGATGTTGATGCCCGACGTCGCGCGCTCGTGAGTTTACGCGATGCGGTACGGGCGCACGAGGCCGATATTGCCCATGCACTCAAGACCGATTTGGGAAAGTCGCATGACGAGGCATATATGTGCGAGATCGGCACGTCGCTTTCCGAGATTCGTCATCAGATCGCTCACGTGGCTCGATGGAGTCGTCCGCGCCTGCGTCCGTGTGACCTTGCCAACGCCGTGAGCGCGTGCAAAACGCGAGCCGTGCCCTATGGCGTCACGCTCATCATGGCTCCGTGGAACTACCCGTTTTTGCTAACACTCGAGCCGCTCGCCGGCGCCCTTGCCGCGGGCAATACCGTGGTCATCAAGCCGAGTGCCTATGCTCCGGCATCGAGCGCGGTGCTCAAGCAAATCTGTGAAGAGGCATTTGATCCGCGCCTGGTGACGGTTGTCGAGGGCGGGCGCGCCGAGAACGAAGCGTTGCTCGATGAGTGCTGGGACAAGATCTTCTTTACCGGTAGCGTTCCGGTCGGCAAGCTCGTCATGGAGCGCGCGAGTAAAAACCTCACGCCCGTGACGCTTGAGCTGGGCGGCAAGAGCCCCTGCATCGTGGATGCGACGGCAAACTTGAAGGTCGCGGCACGGCGTATCGCCTTTGGCAAATGGCTCAACGTAGGGCAGACCTGCGTGGCGCCCGACTACCTGCTGGTCGATACGCGCGTGCACGACGAGCTGCTGGACCTCATCAGGGAAGAGGCCCGCCGTATGTTTGGCGAGCATCCGCTCGATAACGAGGATTATGGGCATATCGTCAACGCCAAGCATTTTGCGCGCGTGCGTGGGCTGATCGATCCCGATAAGGTTGTGCTTGGAGGCACGGCGCGCGAGTCATCGCTCAAGATTGAGCCGACGATTTTGGACGGCGTGACCCCCGATGACGCCGTGATGCAGGAGGAGATTTTCGGCCCCATCTTGCCGGTGCTGACGTTTGAGAGCCTAGACGAGGCCGAGACGTTTATTACGGATCGTCCGACGCCGCTGGCTCTGTATATCTTTAGCCAGGATCGCGCAGTTCAGCAGCGCTTTGTGCGTTACGTGCCCTTTGGCGGCGGCTGCGTCAACGACACGATTATGCACTTGGCTACGAGCCATATGGGCTTTGGTGGCATGGGTGCGAGCGGTATGGGGCAGTACCATGGACGCGAGAGCTTCGATACGTTTAGCCACAAGAAGAGCATCGTGAACAAGGCAACGTGGCTGGACGTGCCATTCCGCTATGCTCCTTACGCAAGCTGGAAGCACAAGTTCGTGCGCATGTTTGTGCATTAGAAAAGGGCGCAGGTAATACGAACAAGTGTTCCTATTACCTGCATTTTGCGTTAGACTACTGTTATGGAGCACGGATGGGCCAACTCCCTTTAGAAGGGATTTGGTATGAACGTAAGCGATGTTATTTCGTTATTGGCGTTGTTGATTGCGGCTATCGAACTCGGTCTGTTTATCGGCCGAATGAAATAGCCGCCCCCGCGTAAGCGAAGACGGCCACTTCTCACGATGAAAACGTGTATCGGAGTTGGCAAGACCCGCGGCAACGGGTGCCATCCGTGTTCCTATCTTATCTGCAAGCGTTCTGTCGCGCAAGCGTTGAGGCAAACGATTGAAGGACGCAGACAGGATGTATTTGTGTCCGCACGGGACCGTAGACTTCTCAATAAGGTTACACACCGGTTTATCCGGCCGTTAGAGGAGCTGCTATGTACGAGCCTTCGCGTGTTCTTCTGTCATTTCACATTGCAGGATTTCAGTATGCCGATGGCGCTTTGGTCCTAGGCGATCTTAAAGCGGGCGATAAACTGACGCTGTGTGCCGAGCGCGATAATCCCCATGACCCCGAGGCAGTTGCGATCTACTATGGCAAGACCAAACTTGGCTACGTTCCGGGAAACGAGGTCGGCCCACTGTCCTTGATGATGTATTACGGCCACGAGGACGTATTTGAGGCCCGTGTGCAACAGGTTGCCCCCGAGCGCAGCCCGTGGCATCAGGTGCGCGTTGGGCTCTACGTGGTGGATGCTCGCTAGTCGGCAATGGAGGCTGCCATGTTTGATGACGATGACCTGTTTGATCTGGCAGATGATCCGTTTGAGTGGGATGTGCTACTCGATGACGATGAGCTGGAACAGGACCGTAAGATGCGGCAGGACAAGAAAACTCAGGGTGACGCTTCGAAAAAGCAAGACAAGCGCCGCCGCGGACTGTTCGGCGGGCTCTTTGGATAACCGCCGCATCGCTACGTCTGTATACTTAGCACGAGTTGGATGCATTGCGAAATGAGGGCATAGACGATGATGTGGTTTACCGCCGACCTGCACCTGGGCGATACGAATATCTTGCACGACATGGATCGACCGTTTGATTCGGTCGAGGAGATGAACCGCAAGGTCATCGATGCCATCAATGAGTGCGTGGCTGCGGACGACCGCCTCTATATCCTGGGAGACTTTACGTATCGCTTGCCCATGGCGGAGGCGGTGCGCCTGCGCGAGCGTATCGAATGCAAGAATGCGACGCTCATCCGCGGTAACCATGACGGCGACTGGGAAGATTCCGACGCCCCGCAAATTTGGGAAGACGTGCGCGATTACCTGGAGATTGCTCCCGGCTATGCCAAGGGCCATCGTCTGGTTATGAGCCACTACCCCATGCTCAGCTGGAACGGCAAGGCACGTGGCGCCATTATGCTGCATGGGCATATCCACAGCAGGGGTGACCGCACCAACGCACGCAACCGCGATCGCGAGCGCCCGATCCTGCGCTATGACGTTGGCCTTGATGCCAACGACTACAGACCCGTAAGCCGCGATCAAATCCTGGGCTTCTTTGGACTGTAATGCTCGAACCACCACAAAGGGGACAGGCACCTTTGTGGTGGTTCTGGCGCCGTTGCCATTATGGCGGCGGCGCCTTTTTTGTCCGCGTGGCGCGGTAGAGTGTAGGCGGTTGAAATTTGCGTCCATCGAGGAGCTGCTATGAACGAGATCAAGTGCCCGCATTGCGGCGAAGTTTTTAAGGTCGATGCGTCCGGCTATGCGGATATCGTCAAGCAAGTGCGCGATGCCGAGTTCTCGCGCGATCTTGATGAGCGCGTAGCGGCGGCTCGACGCGAGGGCGAGCAGGCGCTGGAGCTTGAGCGTTCGCGTTCGGCGTCTGCCCTGCAGGAGGCGGAGTCTCAACGCGACGCTCAGCTTGTCGAGCAGAAGAACACTGCGGATCAGAAACTGGCGCAAGAGGTTGCCAAGCGCGATGCTGAGCTTGCCGAGCTGCGCGCTAAGCTCGAGGGCGCTGCCGCAGAGCGCGAGAGTGCAAGCCAGCGCGCGGCGGTTGAGGCACGAGCCAATGCTCAAAAAGAGAATGCCGAACTCCAGCGTGAGATTGATAGCCTGCGTGCGCAGCTTGGGCGCAAAGATGACGAAGCAAAGCTTGCCGAGTCGGCGGCGCGCAACGCTGCTCAAAACGATTTAGCTGCACGCGACGCTCAGATTGCCGAGCTGCAGGCCAGGCTTGCCGCGGCGGACAAGGCCCAGGAGATGGCGCTTGCCGCTGCCGCGGCAGAGTCGCAGCGTGAGCTCGATGCCGCTCGCAGCGAGGCCGAGCGCGCGCTTGCTGACTATCGCGCGAAGGTGCAAGAGAAGTTTTCCGCCGCAAAGGCTCAGTCCGAGCAAGAGGCCGAGGGCCTGCGTGCCCAGCTGCGCGAGCAGGAACTGATGGCAAAAATGAACCTGTCAGAGGCGGTCGCCGCGGCGGAGCGAGAGCGCGATGAGGCGCGTGCCAAACTGACGAGCGAGCTGGCGGTGCGCGATTCTCACGAGGAACAGGTCAAGGCGGCACACGAGCTCGAGCTTGCGCAGGCCAAGCGCGCGAGCGATGACCTGATTCGCTACAAGGACGAAGAGATTGAGCGCCTTAAGGACATGAAGGTCCGCCTGTCCACCAAGATGGTGGGCGAGTCGCTCGAGCAGCACTGCGAGACCGAGTTTAACCGTCTGCGCATGACGGCGTTTCCTAACGCGTACTTCGAGAAGGATAACGATGCGTCCGAGGGCACCAAGGGCGACTTTATCTTCCGCGAGTGCGACGCAAGCGGTAACGAGGTCATTTCGATTATGTTCGAGATGAAAAACGAGAACGACGAGACCGCGACCAAGCACAAAAACGAGGACTTCTTTAAGAAACTCGATCACGATCGTCGCCAGAAAGGCTGTGAGTACGCGGTGCTCTGCACACTGCTCGAGCCCGAAAGCGAGCTCTATAACGCAGGGATAGTCGACGTGAGTTACCGCTATGAGAAGATGTACGTGATCCGCCCGCAGTTCTTCATTCCCATGATCACGCTGCTGCGCAACGCCGCCATGGGTTCGCTGCGCTATAAGCAGGAGCTGGCGGAGTACAAGCAACAGAACATCGACGTCACGAACTTCGAGGCCAAGATGGAGAAGTTCAAGAACGACTTCGGCCGCAACTATGAGCTTGCGAGCCGTAAGTTCCAGACGGCGATCGAGGAGATTGACAAGACGATTAGCCATCTGCAGAAAACCAAGGAGGCATTGCTGTCCTCCGAGAACAATTTACGTCTAGCCAACAAGAAGGCCGACGATCTTACCATTCGCAAGCTCACCTGGGGCAACAAGACCATGAAGGCGGCGTTTGACGAGGCGCGCGGGGCTGCGACAGGGGCAAACGATGAGCCCGCCGAGGCGGATTCGTATGAGGTCGAGGATGCCGAGTAGGGGATAGCGTATAGTGCAAAAGCGGGGCCGCTGGCGATATTGCCAACGGCCCCGCTTCGTTCCAGTATGTACGGCTAGTCCTCGAGCAGGTCCTCGATAAAGCCGACGCGGTAGTTTTTGAAGATGACCTCGCCGCCGTCTTGCGTGGCATCCAGGTCGACATCGCCCATGATGCCAAAGTCGTGGTCGCCATCCTCGTCGGCAAAAATCTGGTGCACGTGCCACACGTGATCGGTCTTCTCGTCGCTCCCGTCGATGGTAAACATCGCGGCGCTGCGGGCATCTCCGTCGGTGAGGATTTCCTCGTGCTGCTCATGGTAGGCATCGAGCGCCTTTTGCCAGCGGACCTCGCTCATGCCCCAGTCCTCGTCGAGTTCGCCCAGGTCGCGAACGTGCTCGCGGGCGGCAAGGGTCACGCGGCGGAAGAGTGCGTTGCGCACCAGCAGCGTGCAGCCGCGACGGTCCGCAACGACCTCGTCGATGCCCTGCGGCGGCGCGGCGTCGAGGGCCGCCGGGTTGCCGGCGTTCTCCCACTCGTCCACCAGGCTCGAGTCGACCGAGCGCACCACAAAGCCGAGCCACGAAATGATGTCGCGCAAGCGCTCATCGCGCTTCTCAATGGGCACGGTGCGATCGAGGGAGCGGTAGGCCTCGGCTAGGTAGCGCAGCAGAATGCCCTCGGAGCGGGCGATGCCGAGCTTTTGGATATAGCCCTTAAAGTCGCTCGCGCTCTCCAACATGTCGCGCAGGACGCTCTTGGGCGAGAGCTGGTAGTCGTTGGCCCAAGGTACTTCCTGGCAGTACTTGTCGAAGGCGGCATCGAGCAAATCCTCGAGCGGCTTTTCGTAGGTGACATCCTGGATGCGCTCCAAGCGTTCCTCATATTCGACGCCGTCGGCTTTCATCTCGGCCATAGCGCGGTCGCGCGCGGCGCGCTCCTGCGCGCGCAGCACCTGCTTGGGATCCTCGAGCGTAGCCTCGACCATTGAGATCAGATCCATGGTATAGGTCTCACTCTCGGGGTCGAGCAGCTCCAGCGCGGCAAGCAAAAACGGCGAGAGCGGCTGGTCGAGCGCAAAGTCCTCGGGCAGATCGACCGTCAGTGCATAGTCGATGTCTGGCGCGGCGTCAGTCGGGGCGTCGGGCGCGGGCGGCACCTCGGTGCGAACGACGACGCCGGAATCGATGAGCGTGGCGAAGATTTCGTCGGCGCGAACCTCGAGCTTGGCCTTTTCCTCGGGGGTCTGCAAGCTCGTCTCGATGAGGTCGTGTACGCGGACTCGGGCATCGCCGCCCTGCTCGACCACGCTAATCACCATGGAGTGCGTGATGCGAAGGCGCGGCTTGAGCGTCTCGGGCTGCGTCTCGATCAGGCGCTCAAAGGTCTGCTTGTTCCAGGTGACAAAGCCCTCGGGGGCCTTCTTCTTTTTAATCTTGCGGAGCTTCTTGGGGTCGTCGCCCGCCTTGGCCATGAGTTTGGCGTTCTCGATCTCGTGCTCCGGGGCCTCGGCGATGACCATGCCCTCGGTATCGAAGCCCGAGCGGCCGGCGCGACCGGCAATCTGATGGAACTCGCGGGCGCGCAGGCGACGCATCTTGTAGCCGTCGAACTTGGTGAGCGCGGTGAGTACCACGGTGTGGATGGGTACGTTGATGCCGACGCCGAGCGTATCGGTGCCGCAGATGACGGGCAGCAGGCCCTGCTGCGCCAGGCGCTCCACCAGCAGGCGATAGCGCGGCAACATGCCGGCATGGTGCACGCCGACGCCGCATCCAAGCAGGCGTTTGAGAATCTTACCAAAGGCCGTGGAGAAGCTCGTCCCCTTTGCCGCTTCTTTGATGGCCTCGCGCTGCTCCTTGCTGGCGATGCCAAAATTGGCGAGCGACTGTGCCGTTGCAAGGGCGGCATCCTGGCTAAAGTGCACGATATAGAGCGGGGCCTCGCCGCGGCGCATGGCGAGCTCGACCGTGCCCTCGAGGGAGGTCGTCACGTAGTCGTAGCTCAGCGGCACGGGGCGCGGGGCATCGACGACCAAGTCGCAGGTAGCACCGGTGTGTTCCTCGAGTGAGGCGGCGATGGCAGTGACATCGCCGAGCGTGGCGCTCATGAGCATGAATTGCGTGTGGGGCAGGGTGAGCAGCGGCACCTGCCAAGCCCAACCGCGGTCGGGGTCGGCAAAGTAGTGGAACTCGTCCATGGCCACGCAGCCCACGTCGGCATCTTCGCTCTCGCGCAGTGCGTCGTTGGCAAGGATCTCTGCCGTGCAGCAGATGACGGGTGCCTTGGTGTTGATATGCGTGTCGCCGGTAATCATGCCTACGTTATCGCGGCCGAGCACCTGCACAAGGTCGAAAAACTTCTCGCTGACCAGAGCCTTGATGGGAGCCGTGTAGTAGCAGCGCTTGCCCTGCGCCATGCCCATAAAGAGCATGCCCAGCGCGACGAGCGATTTACCCGATCCGGTCGGTGTGCCTAAAATGACGTGATCGCCGGCAGCCAGGTCCATGAGGGCCTCTTCTTGGTGATCCCACAGTTCAATGCCGCGATCGCTCGTCCATTCAAAGAAGCGTTCGAAGGCTTGATCGGGCGTGAGCCACGGTTCGGGCTCGCTGCCGCCCTCGGGCTCCCACCAGGTGGGGGAGAGCGCGCCGAGCGAGCCAAACTCGGCTTCGGTTCCCGTGCCGCCCGAGAATGAGCTGGCGGCGCCGGCGCCGGAGACGGTGCTGGCGGCGGTATCTGTCGTGGTCTGTGCCATGTGGTTGCTTTCTCTCGCCGTTTGTCCGCCAACTATTATGGCGTAGCAGCGGCGCGGGGTGCCAGCGCGCGAGAAAATGCAGGAAATGGGCGTTCTGCCCAGCCGTTTGGTGCAGTTGCCAGCTAAGTGAGTAGACTTTTTGCAATATCGCGAGCACATGGCTTTTGCGCAAGAGCTCTACCTGCGGTTTTAGTTTTCGTTATGCGGGTTGTGCTTGGCTATTGCAAAAAAGTCTACCCACTTAGGTTTGAGGGTCGTTCGCTGACGCCTATTTTCACTTGTTTGCCGACGCCGCGACCATCAGAAGCCCCTAGGACTCCTGCGGCAGGCGCTTCTTGCCTTTGCGGGCGCGGTTTCTAAAGTTCTCGACGGCCTCTTCCATGCCCAGAGGTACATAGGTGAGCGCATCGAGGTTTTCGGGCAGGTAGCAGGCAAGGCTTTGCTCCTGCGCGCGGCCCGCCGCGAGCTGTTCATCGCTGGGCTGCGCTCCAGGTGTGGCGCGAATGCCATAGACGGCGGCACCCATCTCGCGCGTGCGGCGCTCGTACTCGGTCTCGGGATGCTCGGGATGGTCGCGGCGTACGTCGTCACTTACCCAAAGCGTGTCGTAGCCGGCCGCGGCAAACTGTCCCAGGGCGTAATCGCGCAATGGTTTGCTGTCGGTGCGCAGCGTGACGGTGGCGTTGGCTGCAAAGAGCGGGCGGTAGAGCATCAAATGGTCGACATGGACGAGTCGTTTTTTGGCGTACTTGGCCTTGGGCTGCGGCGTGGGAAAGTTGATGGTGATGGCATCGAGCTCGCCTGCGGCAAATAGCTGTGGCAGCGATGCGGCGCCTCGGGGCAGGACGAGTGCGTTGGATAGCTCCTGCTCGCAGATTTTCTGCGCGGCATAGGCAATGCAGATGGGCTCCTGGTCCATGCCGATAAAGAGGGTGTTTGGCTCGTGGCCCGCGCGCTCTACAAGGTACGTTCCCTTGCCACAGCCAAGATCCAGGTGAAGGTGTTCGAAGGGCTTGCTGCCAGCTGGCGCACAAGCCTCGCGCCAATCTCCGGCATAAGCCTCGGGGTTCGTCTCGATCGCATCGGCGTAGCGCTCCAGGCGCTCCTCGAGCACAAAGTTCTTAGGCGTGCGAACGTGGACGGCTCCCATGAGGCTCCTTGGTCATAAATGCGAAACGCATGGCCGCGCGTTCCGTCAATGGGTTGAAAAGGGCGGGCATAGATTGCCCGAAAGATATGGTGCGGCTCGGCGGCGAGTCGTCGGTGCCTACAGGCGCTTGAGAATCACATAGCGGTTGAGCTCGCCGCTACGACCGTCGGCATGGAAGCGCTCAAGCTCGCGCACGGGGACCTCGCCGCTCTTGTAGAACGTACGGACGCCGCGCACCAGGTCGGTGATCTGCTGATCGTCAAAGTGATGGCAATAGCGGTAGGCGTGGCGGTCGTTTTGCCAGCCGATGAGGTGGTCGCCGGCTTCAAACTGTGCGGAATCGTAACCCTCAAACGGCGGGGTGAGCTCGGCGCGGGCTTCGGCGCGAACAGCCTTGCGCGCCATGCGCTCGTCGTTCATAAACTCCCAAAAGCTGATGGCGATGATGCCGCCCGGGCGCGTCTGGCGCACCAGGGCGTCGAGCACGCGTACACGGTACTCGCACGACGGCACATGGTGCATAAAGCCAAAGCAGACCGAGATGTCGGCGAGCGGGGCGTCGAAAAGCACGTCGGGCGTCTCGGCGGGGTTGAGCTTCATAAGGGCGTCGAGCACGTCGAGTTCCTGGAAGTGCAGGTTGGGAATGCGCAGCGCGTGGCCATGTGCATCGATGGCCAGGTCTTGGCACGAGTCGACACCATAGAACTCAAACGGGCAGCTGGCATCTGCCGAGGGGTTTGCGCCATCGACGCCCTTGGCGGCAAGTGCGCCGCCGGCGGCAAAGTTCTCGAATCGCATATTGCCGCAGGCAAGATCGAAGACGCGGACGGGATGCTCGATCGTGGCGACGTCGAGCTGTTCGAGCGCAATGTCCATGGTGCGCACCCAGCCGGGCCACGGGGCCTGGCGCGTATCGGAAAAGGAGGCGGAGTGCTCGCGATAGAACGTATTGTTGAGCTGGATGAGCGATGAGGCGAAATCGCGGTTCACGGCGCGGGACTCCCTCCGTTGGCGGTGCGGAATAAACAGTACGACCATACTACCGTTAACGCCGCAACGGGGACAACCGAGCCGTGGGTCATTGCTTTGTTTGGACACATTTCCGCAGCTCATATGTGCCCGCAACCGCCGGTTGTCAAAAATCTCACTAGAATAGGTGGCATGCTTTTGGCGGTGGCGGATAGATTTTTAACTGTGCAAGGCGCCTTAAGAACAAAAAACGGTCCGGCGGCACGGCTGGCATCACATAGGAGGAACCATGAATGTAGAAACTGCGCAGCGGCTCGCCGACCTTCGTCGCAGCAAGGGTTTTAGCCAAGAAGGGCTGGCGCGAAAGCTGGGGCTGTCGCGCCAGGCAGTCAGTAAATGGGAGCGCGCGGAGAGCTCGCCCGATACCGAGAACCTAATCTCGCTCGCCAAACTCTATGGTGTGAGCCTGGACGAGCTGCTCAATCCGAGCGACGAGATCGAGGACGATATCGAGTTTGAGAACGAGGACCGCGCCCGTCAGCGCGAGGCCGAGGCGGCAGAGCGTGCTCGCACCCATGAGGCGGCGGCGCGCGCTACCGAGGCGGCAACGCAGGCGAGTGATGCTGCGGCCAAGGCGGCACAAGCGGCAAGCTGGAGTGCGCAGGCCGCCAATGCCGCTACGGCGCAGGCGACGAGTGGCGGCGCAGTTGGTTCGACTCCGGTGAAGGGCCCGTTCCAGTCGTTCCCGTATTGGGCCGTGTGCTGGCTGCTGTTCTTTTTACTGATGCTCCTGGTTGGTGTCAGCCCCTTTCCCGCACTGATCTTCTTTACGATTCCCATCTATCACTGGGTGGCGCGTGCGCTCGATGGCGATTGGGCGCGCGGGGATATTCAGGTTGGTTCGGCGTCGGTGGCGGTCAAGGCCCAGGGGAAGGATGCTTCTGCGGAACCTGATGCTGACGTGGCTACCGCGGTCACCGCTGAGCCATGTGCCAAAGAGGGTGACGAATGATGAAGCTTTCGCATGAATCCAGGCTGCGCCTGGGCATTGGCATCGGAGCGTTTGTGCTCATCATCGGGCTTGTCTTTGGCACTTCGCGGACTTTGATTCATTTTGATGGCCCGTGGGATCTCGACGATGTTATACCCGGCTTGTCCGGTATGGACGATGTGGTTGATGACGACGATTTTATGAACGATGGCGGTAACTATTCCGCTCGGCCTCAGCAGCTTTCGTGTACGACCTTTGATGCCGATGAGTTTCGCTACCTCGATTTCGATATCGATGCGGCTACGGTGGACGTCAAGGTTATTGATGGTAACAAGGCTCGCGTTATCGAGCGGGGACGCGTTGCCAATGGTATGGATGCCTCCAAGGCCGCGACGCAGAACATCGCATCCGTCGAGGACTCGACGCTCAAGGTTTCCCAGTTTGGAAGTGATGACGGTAAGGCAATCGATCGCTCAGTTACGGTCGAGCTGCCGCGCCGTGTTGCCGAACATCTGAAGGGAGTCAACGCGCACGTGGGCTCGGGTGATCTGCAGATTGCCGGTGTCACCTGTGATGGTTTCGACCTT
>UQIP01000039.1:0-14315 GCA_900541005.1 uncultured Collinsella sp.
GGCTCGGCGCCCTCGGCCTCGGACTCCTCAGCAGCACCCTCGCCCTCGGCGGCACCCTCGCTCGCGGCCTTCTCGGCAGCAAGGCGGGCACGACGCTCGGCAAAGGTCTCCTTCTTGGCGGGCGCTGCCGTCTCGGCAGCATCCTCGTCCGCATCGGAATCGTCATCGACAGCAGCCTTCTTGGGCTTGACCGGGGCCGACGCGGCCTCGCTTACCGGATCGATGATCTCGGACTGAACAACAGCCGTCATTTTTTCCTGCGTCTCGCGGAACTGACGGATAGCACGGCCGATCGTGCGGCCCATCTGTGGGAGCTTATCCGGGCCAAACAGCAAAAAGCCGAAGACCACGATGATCGCGAGCTCACCCTCTCCAATACCAAACACACATACCTCCAAGGCTCGATGTGAGTCGAGCCCGCACCGCGCCATTCGGCCGGAACTCGTCTATTCATTCGGTCAAGTATAGCGCCCGGACGCCAAAACGTCCGAGCGCATCACAAACATATGCCAAACGGCACGCCCTTTTGGGGGCAAAGATTATGCAGCGGTGATCGAAATCTCCTGGTCGACACCCAACAGCTGGACCACGCGCATCACCGGGGGCTGCACATTGGTGCAGCTAAAGCGCTTGCCGTGGTCGACCGCGTGGTGCGCGGCGCCCACGAGCACGCCAATGCCCGTCGAATCGATGTAGCTCACCTGGGCAAAATCGAGCTCAACGGCCTCAGTGGGCTGCTCGAGCGCCAGGTCGATGGCATTGCGCAGGCTATCGGCGTTAGAGATATCGATCTCGCCGGTTACCTTAATGGTGTAGAGCTCTGGCGTGGGGTTGGTGGAAATACCCAAATCCATGTATACGCTCCTTTACGTATCGAAAGTGCGGATAGTACGGGAAGCCGCGCGTTAGGCGCGCTCGGAACGCGCAAGCTCGGCAGCGACGAGCTTGACGGCCAGCACCAGCACATCGAGCGCGGCCTCCAGGTCCTCGACCGTGGGATAGCTCGGCGCGATGCGGATGTTGGTGTCGCGCGGATCCTTGCCATAGGGCCAGGTGGCACCGGCCGGCGTGAGCTTAACGCCCAGGTCTGCGCAAAGCGCGGCGACCTTTTGAGCCGAGCCCTCGGGACCATCGAAGCTTACAAAGTAGCCGCCGCGGGGGTGCGTCCAGGTGGCGCAGCCCGTGTCGCCCAAGCCCTCGGTGAGCTTGCGCTCGACAGCCTCAAAGCGCGGGCGCAGGAACTCGGCATGCTTTTTCATGTGCTCCTTGACCGCCTCGATGGTAGGAAGGAAGCGCACGTGACGCAGCTGGTTGAGCTTGTCGGCACTGATGAGGCCGGCCTTCAGGCGCTTGGAGAACTCCGCGATAACCGCGGGGCTCGCACCGATAAAGCCGATACCGGCACCCGGGAAGGTGATCTTGGACGTCGAGGCGAATGCCACCACGCGGTCCTCGGTGCCCGCCGCGCGGGCAAGATCAAAGATGTTGGCGAGCTCGTCGGTCTCGTCGTACAGGTCGTGCACGCAGTAGGCGTTGTCCCAGAAGATGCGGAAATCGGGCGCGGCCGCGTGCATCTCGACCAGGCGGCGCACGGTGTCCTCGCTAAAGGTAATGCCCGTGGGGTTGGAATACTTGGGCACGCACCAGATACCCTTGATGGAGTCGTCGGCGGCAACCAGGCGCTCGACCTCGTCCATGTCGGGGCCGTTGTCGGTCATCGCGACGGGAACGTTCTCGATACCCAGGTCGGCGGTGATGCCAAAGTGGCGGTCGTAGCCGGGAACAGGGCACAGGAACTTGACCTTCTTGCCGTCGTGCGCGGCCTCATAAGCCTCCCAGGGCTCGCTGCCACACGAGCCGCAGCGCCAGAACATGCCGGCGATGTCGTGCTCGATCAGCAGGCTCGACGAACCCAGTACGAGCGTCTGCTCGGCGGGGCAACCCAGGAACTCCCCCGCCAGCTTGCGTGCCGAGGGAATACCCTCAAAGCAACCGTAGTTGGAGCAGTCGACGTTACCGTCGTGCAGATCGGCATCGGCATTGAGGATATCGAGCATGGGTCGAGAGATGTCCACCTGGGAGGGCGACGGCTTGCCGCGGGCCATGTCGAGCGCCAGGCCCTTGGCCTTGACCTCGGCGACCTCGGCTTTGAGCGCCTCGATGGCGGCATCGAGTTCGGTGGTTTCCATCTTCTGGTAGATCGTCTGCATGGGTGCGACCTTTCACGAAGCGGTACGTTGCAATTCTTCTAAGTATAGACCGCCACCGTCGCAACGTTATGAAGCCGTGATAGATTAAGTCCATCGCAATGAATTACGAATCGCCGCGCATGCCGGCATGAAGCGCCCAAGGAGGCACTATGGAGTACGGATCGTTCCAGGCCGAGGAATTCGGCGACCTGCAGCGCCTGGTCGACGGACTGTTTTACGACCGCCACGCCATCGACCGCCTGGATCTGATCGTACAGGCCGAAATCTTGGACCTGGCGCCCGATCTCATGGAAATCGTGAACCTGCTACCGCCCGGCTATTACGACCGCCAGTCACTTTGCGACCAGCTCAATTCCGCCTTGGCCGCCCACGGCTGGGGCGCCGTCTACGGCACCGTGGAATAGAACCAGTCATTGGGGACAGACTTAAATGAGTAGTCACAACCTGCCGGCACTTGGGTAGTCATTTAAGTCTGTCCCCAATGACTGCCCAATGACTAAAACGCCGCCTGTGATGGTGTTCACAGGCGGCGTTTTCAAACTTGTATATGCTTTTACTTGTCTTTGGGCGCGGGGTGTTTGCAGACCATGCTCATGTAGATCATGCCGAGCACGGCAGCGGTGACCGAACCGGCAAGAATAGCAGCCTTGGCAGCAAGAACCTCAAACTGGGCCGTCGGGAAGGCAAGGCCGCTAATGAGAATCGACATGGTAAAGCCGATACCGCCCAGAATACCCACGCCGGCAATCATGTGCCAGTTGACGTTGTGCGGCAGCTCGCAGGCCTTGAGCTTGACCAAGGCGAACGTCATGCCAAAGATACCGATCGGCTTACCCAGCAGCATGCCAAAGTACACGCCGAGCGTCACCGGGTCGGTGAGCAGCGTGCTCATGTCCACGCCCACTAGGCGAACCTGTGCGTTGACGAACGCAAAGATCGGCAGGATCACAAAGTTGACCGGCGTGGAGATCAGACGCTCCATGCGAATGAGCGGCGGGGTCACGCGGTGCATGACGCGCTCGACCTTGGTGGTCGAGACGGTAAAGTCATGCTGGCCCAGGATGTGCGCCTCGTCGTCGTAGCGGTCATCGAGCAGCGGCAGGCACTCGCCCAGCCAATCGGTGAGGCTATCGAGCTTAACACCGCACTTGGCCGGGATGGTGAAGGCCAGGATGACGCCAGCAAGCGTAGCGTGCACGCCGCTCTTGAACATGCAGAACCACAACAGCAGGCCCAGTACCGAATACGGGGCAAGGCGGTAATGCTGCGTCTTGTTGAGCCACACGAGCGCACAGGTCACAAGCGCGGCGGCGCCCAACCAAAACGGATTGGGGCTCTGACCGTAGAAGATGGCGATGGCGGCGATGGAGATGAGGTCGTCGGCGATGGCGAGCGTCGAGAAGAACACGCGCACGCCGTTGGGCACGCGGTTGCCCAAAAGCGACAGCACGCCCAGCGCAAAGGCAATATCGGTTGCCATGGGAATGGCCCAGCCGTTGTGCGCGCCGGCATGGTTAAAGATCAGATAGATGCAGGCGGGAACGACGACGCCGCCCACGGCCGCCAGCATGGGAAGCATAGCCTGGCGCGGGTTCTTGAGCTCGCCGACCGTCATCTCGTACTTAAGCTCAATGCCCACCAACAAAAAGAAGATCGCCATGAGGAAGTCGTTGACGAAAAGCTCAACGGTGAGACCGGCCGTAAGGTTGCCCAGACCCACATACAGCGGGGTCTCCAAAAAGTGATGGATGGCCTCGTAGGCATCGGTGTTGGCGCAAATGACGGCGGCGATGGCGGCGAAGACCATGACGGCGGCGGAAATCGTGCCGTTCTCGGTGATGCGCTCCCAAATGTCGTGGCGCTCAAAACGCTTGCGCTCACGAACGTTAAACAGCTGCTCGGGTGCTGCCATGGGCGGCTCCTTTCACGGGAAAGCTCCCGTCTTAAAAAAGCACGGCCCGCCCAAGTGGCGGTGCCGCGCTCTAACGTATTACGCTTGCATCTAGCCTACCCTGCACGACAGGCACGCAGGCGTGGCCGAAAAGCGGAACCACAGGTTGAACATTATTTGCTCAACGGCACGGGCGCGCCTATCCAAGAGACGACGCGGCGCCGTGCACAAAAAACGACCGGAGCGCGGGGCTTCCGCGATCCGGTCGTGGCGTTTGGTCAACTAAACCTAGCAGGCGGCCATGATGGGGGCAGCGACCTGCTTCTTACGGGAGAGGACGCCCGGCATCCAGACGCCGTCGTGCTCGTCGGCAATGCCCAGGCCCTTCTGAGCAGCCTCGGTCTCGCCCTCGAGCAGGACCTGCGAGCCCTCCTCCATGATGTCAGTGATGCACAGGACGATGCCGTCGGCACCCTTCTCGGCGGCGTAGGCGCGCATGGCCTCGCGAATCTCGTCGATCATGCCGAGTGCGCGAGTCTTGTCGACAGTCTCGTACTGGCCGATGAGCAGCTTCTTGCCGGCAGGCTCGAACATCTTGATGTCGTTGCCGACCATCTCGGCTGCGGTGAAGGAGCCAGACGGACGGGTGAGGAAGACCTCCATGCCAAACTTGACCGGGTCGACGCCCACCTGCTCGCCGAGCTTGGCGGCGACGGCGCGGTCGACATCGGTGGTGGTGGGGCTCTTGAGCATGAGCGTGTCGGTCATCATGGCCGAGAGCAGCAGCTTGGCCTGGACGTCGGAAAGCTCAACGCCGAGCACGCCGGCGAGCTTGGTGACGATGGTGCAGCTGGAGCCCCAGGGCAGGCAGATGTAGTGCAGCGGGCCGGCGGTCTCGAAGTCGCCGATGCGGTGATGGTCGACAACACCAAAGACCGTGGCGTCCTTAAGGCCGGCGACGGATTGGGCGGACTCGTTGTGGTCGGTGAGGACGACGAGCTGACCGGCCTCGACGGACTCGATCACGCGGGGCTCGGCAATGCCGGCATCGGCGAGCAGCTTGGCGGACTCGGCCGGAAGCTGGCCCAGAGCGCAAGCCTCGTAGGTGTTGCCGGCATACTCAACCTGGTTAAGCAGCTGGGACAGGACGACGGCGCTCATGATGGCGTCGTTATCGGGGTTCTGGTGACCAAAGACAAGAACGTTTGCCATGGATATCCTCCACTTGATATGTGTACTTGGACGTAGCTATGGTAGCACGCCGATGCCGAGCCTTCGCAGACGGAAGGGCCACGGCATATTTTGTGGCAGGTATGGGGGCCAAGGCTGTCCCTTTTGCACCATGTTGGTGCAAAGTAACCTGACCCCCTTGCACCAGCTATTTACCGGCGGCGCGCAGGGCTACGTAGGCGGCACCGATGATGCCGGCGTCGTTTCCGAGCGAAGCGACCTTAATGGGCGTCTCGCGCGAGGCGGAAAGCGCGTACTGCTTAAAGTGCTCGCGAACCTTGTCGAGGTAGACATCGGCCGAGGCGGAGGCGCCGCCGCCGATGAGGAACATCTCGGGGTCGACCACGTTGGCAATAAGCGCCAGTGCGCGGCCGAGATAGTCGGCCATGGTATCGGCCGCGGCCAGCGCGAGCTTGTCGCCCTCGCGGCAGGCCTGGAACACGTCCTTGGAATCGGAGGGGCCGGTCAGCTCGATGGGCTCGACGCCCGCCTTCTTGCACTCGGCAAGGTAGTTGCTCACCACGCCGGTGGCGCTGGAATACTGCTCCAGGTGGCCATGGCCGCCGCAGCCGCAGGTGCGCTCCTCAGCCGGATTCAGGCACATGTGGCCGATCTCGCCGCCGGCACCCACAACGCCCGACACCACGTCGCCGTTGACGATAACGCCGCCGCCCACGCCGGTACCGATGGTGACCATCACCACGTTCTGCACGCCCTTGGCAGAACCGAGCCAGGCCTCGCCCATGGCAGCGGCGTTGGCATCGTTCTCATACTTAACGACCGCATCGGGGCAGTGCTCCTGAATGGCGACCCTCAGCTCGGGCAGGTTAATGGCAATGTTGGCCTTGACCTTGGCATCGCCCGACGCCGGGATGGGACACGGAACGGCCAGGCCAATGCCCGCCACAAAGGCACGCGGAATCTGTGCCTTGGCGACCACCTGGTCGATAGCCTCGGTCACCGCGGCAAAGCCCGCAGCGTCAACGATAGGAGGCGTGGGCACGCTGGCCTTGGCAAGCAGGTTGCCGTCCTCGTCGAACAGGCCCTCCTTAACCGAAGTGCCGCCGACGTCGATGCCGATGTAGTACTGCTTAGGTTCCATGGGAGCCCGCCTTTCTCGTTTAAACATTGCCTGTATGGTACCGCTCCCAAGGCAAAAACCTACCAAAAAGGGACAGGTTTGTTTTGGCAGGTTTTATCTGGGAAAACGCGAATGGCCGCTTAACACGACATTACTCAGATGTTTATCTATTTAGAGCGCTCTAATTTATATGCAAAGCGACTTTTAATTATATCTTTCTCGAACTTTTTAAATATATAATAGAGATGCTTAGGTGTTAACTATACTTTCTTTTATACTCAACCAAGTTGGAAAGGAGGTTCCATGATTCCCAAATACGAAGCGATAGCTGCAGATATTCGTCGCACTATCGAGGATGGCGCTCTTAAACCGGGCGACAAGCTTCCTACCGTCGTTGAGTTCTGCAAGCTCTATAACGTTTCCAAAATCACCGTCAAACGAGCTATTGAACAAATCACCGAAGAAGGTCTTATTACCAGCCGGCGTGGATCGGGTACCTACGTTAAGGACACGGCGGGGCTTCCCGGCCAGGCGTTTTTCCAGGGCAAAAACGACCGTACCCAGGGTTTTTCGTATGAGCATCGCGAGGAGAAGGTGACCTCGGTGGTCTACGATTTCTCGATCGTTAATCCACCAGCGGACATCGCAGCCCAGCTGGGAATTGCCGAGGATGACTTTGCCTATCACGTTGTGCGCGTGCGTCAGGCCGATGAGAAGCCCATCGTTATCGAGTACACCTACATGCCCCTCGAGCTGATTCCAGGCCTTAAAAAGAAGGACCTGTACGGATCGGTCTACCGCTTCATCCGCGAGCAATGTGGGCTGAAGATTTCGAGCTTCCACCGTACCATTCGCGCCGTGGCAGCAACCGAGGAAGAAGCCGAGCGTCTGGACACCAAACTTGGCTCTCCCCTGCTCGAGCTCACCCAGATTGGCTTTTTGGACAGCGGCGCCGCCTTTGAGTATTCGATCTCGCGCAACGTTGGCGATCGCTTTGAGTTGCACAACGTAACGTTGGCATAGGTTTTTGTAGTCACGCGGGCGCTCGTTTTGAGCCGTCTTACGCGGCACCCGCACAACCTTATGGGAGTATGCACATGTCCGATTTGATTAAACTCACGCCGATCTTCCACGAGAAGATCTGGGGCGGCCGCCAGCTGGAGACCGTGTTTGGCTACGACATTCCCGAGGGTCCCATCGGTGAGTGCTGGGCCATCTCGGCCCATCCCAACGGCGACTGCCAGATTGCGGAGGGACCGTACGCCGGCCACACGCTGTCGTGGCTGTGGGCCGAGCACCGCGAGCTCTTTGGCAACTGCGAGGGCAAGGAGTTCCCGCTGCTCATCAAGATTCTGGACGCCAAGGACGACCTTTCGATCCAGATTCATCCCAACGACGAGTACGCCGCCAAGCACGAGAACGGCAGCCTGGGCAAAACCGAGTGCTGGTATGTACTGGACTGCGAGCCCGATGCCACGATCATCGTCGGCCAGCGCGCGCACGACCGCGCCGAGGCCGCGCAGATGATCGAGGGGGGCCGTTGGGACGAGATGCTCAACGTGCTGCCGATTCACAAGGGAGACTTTTTCCAGATCGACTCCGGCACCGTTCACGCCATCAAGACCGGCACGCTGATTCTGGAGACGCAGCAGTCGAGCGACGTGACATATCGCCTGTACGACTACGACCGTCCCGGCACCGACGGAAAGCTGCGCCCGCTGCACATTGAGCAGAGCCTCGACTGCATCGACTTTGATGCTCAGGCTCCGACCGACGGCACGGTGACCGCGCCCGAGGTGGACGGCGTGACCGAGCTCGAGTCCAACCCCTGCTACACCGTCGATCGCGTGCGCGTCAACGGCAGCAAGACCCTCGACCAGCGCTGGCCCTTCATGTGCCTGTCGGTCATCGACGGCGAAGGCACCGTCTGCGGCGACCCCGTCCACAAGGGAAGCCACCTGCTGGCCCCGAACACCGTCAGCTCCATCGACCTCGAAGGCAAGATGGAACTGATCATCAGCCACCTCTAGGTCACAACAACAACCAAAACGAAACAAGGGGCTCCCCCGTTCATCAACGGAGGAGCCCCTACTCGTATCTACATTTCAGCCCACCCGGTTCTCCAAATCAAAAAGCGGACGAGCGGAGCGGCGTTCGCAAGCAACGTTACCCAAGGACCTGGGCGGGCGTATGGGACAACATCGATCGCGAGTTCCGCACGCAAAGGAGAGCACTTAATGTGCTCTCCGTCTTGCGCAGGACTGCCCGAGCAGGCGATGTTGCCCCATACGCCCGCCCAGGTCCGCCGGGATCACGACAGCTTGACGATCGGTGCAAAACCTTTCATTAGCTTTTTGGTCTGGCCGGTCTTTTCGAATTGGACCTCGATCATGTCTCCGGCGACCGAGATCACGGTGCCCGTGCCAAAGGTCTTGTGGCTCACGGTATCGCCCGCGGCAAAGTCCTGCGATGCGCTGGCACGATCGACCTTGCGCTCCACCGTCGGGGACACCTTGGAAGACGGCTTTTTGGCTCGCGACGCGCCCGAACCAAAAGTCGAGGCAACACGGCCGGCGTCAGGCGAAACCCCACGATGGCGCTCGGTCCCGTAACTGCTGCCGCCAAAGAAATCGTCAAAGCTCGATCCGCCGCGCGAACCGGAACCGCCGGTCGAGCGCGTATGCGAGCCAAACACCTTGCCGCCGTACATATCCGAGCCCATGCCCGAGCCAAAGGTGCCGTGACGGTCGCCGCGCTTCTCCCAGCCCGTGCCCTCAAAACCGGCAGAACCGATGCCGCTAAACTCGATATCCTCAAACGGAATCTCGTTGAGGAAGCGCGAGCGCGGGTTGGCAGAGGTCGAGCCGTAGGTGCGACGCGTGGCCGCATAGGTCAGGAACAGGCGCTTGCGAGCACGCGTGATGGCGACGTAGGCCAAGCGACGCTCCTCCTCGAGCTTGCCCGGATCGTCACTACCGCCAAAGTCGTGCACGTGCGGGAAGATACCCTCCTCCATGCCGGCCACGAACACCGCCGGGAACTCCAGGCCCTTGGCGGAGTGGATGGTCATCATGGTAATGGCATGCGTCTCGCCGGCCAGGGAATCCAAGTCGGAGCGCAGGGCCAGCCACTCCATGAGCGCCGGCAGCGCCTTACAGGTGAGCGGACCGTAGGTGCGCTCGATCTCGTCGGCATGCACGGCACCCGCCGGCATCTCCGTCGGCGCGGCATACGCGTTGCCCGCGATGGCGGCGGCCAGGGCATCCTGCGGAGACAGCGCCGGAGCGGCCAAGCTATCGAGCGGATTGGAGCCCGCGGCGTCACGCGCGCCAACGAGCGCCTCAAACGAGGATACCGGGGCAGATGGCCCCGGTTCGGGCGCAGGCGCGCTCACCACGACAGGCTCGGGCTCGGCGCTAGCAGGCACATCGGCAACACCGGCAGCGCGCAGCTCTTCCAAGCTCTCGAGCGTACCTTCGATATCCTCGTGCGTCTCCTCAAATTCGGCGGCGACGCCCAGGAATTCCTGGATGTTCTCGGCGCGGCTCTCGGACTCCATGGTGCCCTCGGCGCGGAAAGCCTGCAGCAGGCCCGTCTTATCGACGATCATCTCGACGACGTCCTTGAGCTCGCCGTCCATGCGGCGACCCTCGCGCACCAGCGCCACAAAGCTCGACAGGCCGTTGCGCACCTTGGCGCTAAACATGCCGGTTTCGGCACACGCAATCTCGCAAGCCTGGAAGAACGAGCAACGGTTGTCGCGCGCCAGCTGCTCGATTTTTTGGATCGAGGTGGAGCCGATGCCACGGCGCGGTGTGTTGATGACGCGCTTGACGCTCATCTCGTCGGCCGGGTTCACGATCATCTTAAGGTAGGCCATGACATCACGGATCTCGGCACGGTCGAAGAATCGCGTGCCGCCCACGATCTTGTAGGGCACGCCCGCGCGCAGGAACATATCTTCGAGGATACGCGACTGGGCGTTGGTGCGATAGAACACGGCAATGTCGTCGTAGCTCGTGCCTTTGGCATGCAGCTTCTCGATCTCGCCGGCAATCCAGCGGCCCTCGTCGCGCTCGTCGCTCGCCTGGAAGGCCTGGATCTTCTCGCCATCGCCCTCGGCCGTAAACAGGCGCTTGTCCTTGCGCTGCGAGTTGTGGCGTACCACGGCGTTGGCGGCGTTCAGGATATGACCCGTGGAACGATAGTTCTGCTCCAGCTTGACGGTCTTGCAGTTTTTAAAATCCTTCTCAAAGTCCAGGATATTGGTGATGTCGGCGCCACGCCAGCTGTAAATGGACTGGTCATCGTCGCCCACGACCATGAGGTTTTGGTACTTGGCGGCCAGCAGGTTGGCAATTTCGTACTGGACGTGGTTGGTGTCCTGATACTCGTCGACGCTAATGTAGCGGAAGCGTTCCTGGTACTTATCGAGCACCTCGGGGCGGGTGCGCAGCAGCTCAAGCGCGCGCACGAGCAGGTCGTCGAAGTCCATCGCATTGGCGGCGCGCAGGCGGCGCTCCAGCTCCAGGTAGACTTGCGCGGCCTTTTTGTCGTTGGGGCTATCGGCGCTCTTGAGCATGTCCTCGGGGCCGATCATGGCGTTTTTGGCCGAGCTGATCTTGCTGCGGATCATGTTGATGGGGAACTGCTTTTGCTCGATGCCGAGCGCCTGCATAATGTCACGCACCATGCGCTTTGAGTCATCATCATCGTAGATGGTGAACTGACCGGTATAGCCCAGCAGGTCGGCGTCCTCACGCAGCATGCGCACGCACATGGCATGGAAGGTGCACACCCACATGCCGCGAGTGCCGCTGGGAATGAGCGCCGCCAGACGCTCGCGCATCTCGGCCGCGGCCTTGTTGGTAAACGTGATGGCAAGAACCTGCCAAGGCTTAACGCCCAGATCGCCGAGCATATGTGCGATGCGGAAGGTCAAGACGCGGGTCTTGCCCGAGCCGGCGCCGGCGAGCACCAGCAACGGACCCTCGGTGGACAGGACCGCCTCGCGCTGGGCGGGATTAAGGCTGTCAATGTCGACGAGCGGCTTGGCGGGCTTGGGCGCCGGCGCGGGAGCGTCGTAGATGTCGAGCGGGACGAGCTCGGGCTCCGGCGCTGCAGGGGCGGTGTATGCATCGAGCGGCACGGGTTCCGGCGCGGGCGGCACGGGTACCGCGGCGTTCTTTTCCCAGGGCAGGGGCTGGGTCATGGGCGACTCCTCATCTGACGGACGGCGCGCCTGCGGGCAGCGCCATAGTTTGAGCCGTACCAGTATACCGAGCCGCGCGGACACCGGCGCAAATCACACCACGACTCCGTGCGCCACCGTCAGACCCGCCCCAGCGGATTTGGCGCAATGGGGTCAGGTTGCTTTGCACCAATCTATTGACAATCACGGAACCGCCGATGTCATGGCCACGGTAGCGAGCGGCGGCCAGGGCGAACAAATTGGCATGAAAAGGGGGCGGCATAGACCTTTTGGTCATGCCACCCCCTTTGAATGACAAGTTGTCGCCCTGGCCGCCGCGCAGCTTCGACTAAGTTAGAGGCCGAGCATCGGCTCCATTAGAGGCCGAGCATAGGCTCCAGAACGAAGAAGTATGCGAGCACTACGACGCCCAGGATGATGCGGTAAACACCGAAGCACTTGAAGTCGTGACGGCGGACGAAGCCCATGAGCCACTTGATGGCGATGAGCGAAACCACAAAGGCCACAACGCAGCCCACGCCCAAGATAGCGACCTCGTTGGCGCCGAACGTGCCGCCCTTGATGAAGTATTTGACCAGCTTGAGTGCACTCGCGCCAAACATGACAGGGATGGCCAGGAAGAACGTAAACTTGGACGCCACCGAACGCGTACAGCCCAAAAGCAGGCCGCCGATGATGGTAGAACCGGAGCGAGACGTACCAGGCACCAGCGAAAGCACCTGGAAGCAGCCGATACCCAGCGCAGTCTTCCAGCTCAGGTCCTCGAGCGTGGCGATGGAGCCAAAGTCCAGATTCTCGTCATCGTCCTCATCCTCAGCGGTAGCCGCGGCGGGCGCCGCAAAGTGCGCACCGGCGGGACGTCCACCCGACACCACAGCACGCGAACCAAACGAACCGGCAACAGCCATTTCCTCGCGCTTGCTCGCGCGCCAGTTCTCGATCACGATAAACAGCACACCGTACACAATGAGCGCCAGCGCCACGACGGGAGCATTGTAGAAATGCTCCTCCATCCAGTCGTTGAGCGGCAGGCCGATTGCCGCGGCGGGAATGCAGCCAAGCACAATCTTGCCCCACAGCACCCAGGTGTCGCGGCGGCCCTCCTTGCCCTTGCTGGGCGAGAACGGATTGAGATCATGGAAGAACAGCACGCAGACGGCCAGAATGGCGCCGAGCTGAATCACGACCAGGAACATGTTCCAGAACGTCTCGCTCACGTTCATCTTGACGAACTCGTCCACCAAGATCATGTGACCGGTCGACGAAACAGGCAGCCATTCGGTGATGCCCTCGACCAGGCCCATGAAGGCAGATTTTAGAAGCTCGATGATATCCAAAGGGACCCCCTCGTTAGACACCCGCCGATATTGTTCTGCGGACGGTGCGGGCGATGTCCCATTATCAACCGTTCGGGCGCGTCTGCGCCTACCCTTACCAAAAAACTCGTCCGTTCACAGAATTGCGAGCGGTCAAACCGAAATCCTTGGGTATAACTGCAACAAGATAAAGTGTTCGGCGGCCAACGCGCCCGCGCCCGCCCGATGCACGAGCCCCGCGCCCGTGCGATAGACCAAGGAGGAAACCATGAACGAGGGCTACACCAAGGTATTTGTTTCACTCGATGGTACTGAGCAGCAGGATTTTGTGCTCGCACGCGCCATCAAGGTCGCCGCGAACAACGGCGCCAAGCTAATCATCGGCCACGTTATCGATTCCACGGCGCTCGAGAGCGCCGGTTCCTATCCGGTCGATCTGGTCAACGGCCTAGAGGAGGCATTTAAGAACTCCATCGCCAAGCAGCTCGAAGAGGCCAAGGCCAATCCCGATATTCCCGAGGTCGAGGTTATGATTCGCGCCGGCCGTATTCGCGAGACGCTCAAGGACGAGATGCTCGACGTGGTTAAGCCCGACCTGGTGCTCTGCGGCGCACGCGGCCTGTCCTCGATCAAGTATGCGCTGCTGGGTTCGATTTCGACGTTCCTGCTGCGCAACACGGACTGCGACATCTTGGTCGTGAAGTAGCGTTGCTCCCACCGGCCGCGGGGCCTGCGGGGTTTCCACGGGCACGTCCTCGCCGCGTTGCGGCTGCGGGATGTGCCCTTAGGAAACCCCTCCCGGCCCCGCGGCCTTCGCAGCCTTGCTTCAACGAGTTGTCTGATGGAAAAATGGCGTGCCGCCCCGTTTGGGGCGGCACGTTTTGTTTGGGGCGACACGTTTTTGTTATGGGGGATTCATTTGAGCCCCCATAGTTGTGTTCACGTTCGGGAACATAGCGCCAATTGCCTTAGCTATGTTCACGTTCGGGAACATTGCCGTCCGCACCGCAAGACGGCCCGACTACTCGAAATATTGGAACTTGTTGGTTGAGAAGGCGAATGTTACGACGAAGCCTTCGCCCGGCTCCGATGCCGCGGTGACGTCGATGCCCATCTTGGAGCACAGGCGCGCCACCAGGTAGAGGCCGATGCCCGTTGCGCGCTTGGTGGTGCGGCCGTTGTCGCCGGTAAAGCCCTTCTCGAACACGCGCGGCAGGTCTGCCGCACACACGCCACAGCCGTTGTCCGCAACGGTGAGCTCGATGCGCTCGCTTGCCAGACCCTCGTCCAGCAACGCACCCGAAAACACGATCTTTGCGCCGTCCTCACGCGCATATTTAATGCTGTTCTGAATGAGCTGGCCCAGAATAAACTC
>UQIP01000040.1:0-13252 GCA_900541005.1 uncultured Collinsella sp.
GTCCTGACTCGCACGGAGAGCACTTAATGTGCTCTCCGTGCGAGTCAGGACTGTCCGAGCAGGCGACCTTATATATTTGCCCTCCCCGGGGCTCCTCGCCCGAACCCCTCAGCTAGTTCTTGAGCGAGTTCAGCGGTGCCGGGAAGCGTCCGCCACGGTGGGCAAGCACGGTGCCGGCGTTGGGGTTCACCGGCATGATGGGCGCACGGCCGAACAGGCCGCCGTACTCGACGCAGTCGCCCACGCCCTTGCCAATGGCGGGAATCACGCGGACGGCCGTGGTCTTGTTGTTGATGACGCCGATGGCCATCTCGTCGGCGATGATGCCGGCGATGGTCTCGACCGGGGTGTCGCCGGGGATGGCGATCATGTCCAGGCCGACGGAGCACACACAGGTCATGGCCTCGAGCTTCTCGAGCGAAAGCGCGCCGGCTTCGACGGCGGCGATCATGCCGGCGTCCTCGGACACGGGGATAAAGGCGCCGGAGAGACCGCCCACGCTGGAGCTGGCCATGACGCCGCCCTTCTTGACGGCATCGTTGAGCATGGCGAGCGCGCAGGTCGTGCCGGGGCCACCGCAGGTGCCCACGCCGATGATCTCGAGGATGCGGGCAACGGAGTCGCCGATGGCAGGCGTGGGAGCCAGTGACAGGTCGACAATGCCTTTCTCGACACCCAGACGGCGGGCTGCCTCACGGCTCATGAGCTCGCCGGCGCGGGTGATCTTAAAGGCGGTCTGCTTGATTTTCTCGGCAACCTCCATCATCGAGGCGGAGTCGGGGAGCGTCTCCAAGGCAGCAGCCATAACGCCGGGGCCCGAGACGCCAACGTTGATGACGGCGTCGGCCTCGCCACCGCCGTGGACGGCGCCCGCCATAAACGGGGAGTCCTCGACCATGTTGGCAAAGCAGACAAACTTGGAGGCGCCAACGGAATCCTGGTCGGCCGTGAGCTTGGCGGCATCGATGATGGTCTGGGCGGCCATGAGCACGGCATCCATGTTGATACCGGCGCGCAGGCTGGCGACGTTGACGCTGGAGCAGACGCGGCTCGTGGTAGCGAGCGCCTGGGGGATGGACTGGATGACGCGGCGGTCGGCGTCGCCAATGCCCTTCTGGACGAGTGCGGAGAAGCCACCCAGGTAATCGATGCCGAGCGTCTCGGCCGCGCGATCGAGGGCATGCGCGATGGGGGTGAGGTCCTCATCCTTGCAGCACGCGGCGATCTGCGCCACCGGGGTGACGGAAACGCGCTTGTTGACGATGGGGATACCGTACTCGCGCTCGAGGTTCTCGGCGGTCTCGACCAGGTGCTCAGCCGTGTGCGTCACGTGGTCGTAGATCTTCGTGCACATGCGGTCGAGGTTCTCGTCACCGCAACCCATGAGCGAAACACCCATGGTGATGGTTCTGATGTCGAGGTTCTGCTCCTCAACCATGCCGCGGGTTTCCGCGATTTCTGCGGGCGTGATCGCCATCCTTGCGCTCCTATCTGCCAAAACGAGCATAGTCTTATCTATTTTAACGTGCCGTACGTGCCAAGTGGCGCATGCGACACGTTTTGGTGCTCGGTTGTTTCCGTTGTGTTACTGCCCAAAGACCTCTTCGGCGATACGAGCGCTTTCGGCGGCGTCCTTGGCGTAGTAGTCCGCGCCGATCTGCTTGGCGTATTCGGGGGTGAGCACGGCGCCGCCCACGATGATCTTGACGCCCGGCACCTCGGCATGAAGCAGCTTGATGGTCTCCTCCATGGCGACGACCGTGGTAGTCATAAGCGCTGAGAGGCCGACAAGCTTAATGTCACGCTCCTGCACGGTCTTGAGTACCTCCTGCGGGTCGACGTCGCGGCCTAGGTCAAAGACGGTGTAGCCGTAGTTATCGAGCAGCATTTTGACGATGTTCTTGCCAATATCGTGGATGTCGCCCTTGACGGTGGCCACGCAGATCTTGCCCTTGTCGGCAATCTCGCCGGCGGGCATCAGGCGCTTGATGGTGTCGAAGCCCACGCGTGCGGCCTCGGCCGAGGCCATAAGCTGCGGCAAGAAGAACTTGCCCTGGTCAAAGAGGACGCCAACTTCGTCGAGGGCGGGGATAAAGTGATTGTTGATGAGGTCCATGGCGTCGTGGTCTGCCAGCAGACGCTCGGTCTCGGCAGCGATCTCGCCTTTGCGGCCCGAGACGACCATGCGACGAATCGGGTCGTCGTTGCCGTCAGTGCCGGCGGTGCCAGCAGCAGGCGCGGCATCACTCGATGCGGCCTGAGCCGCTGCCGGGTTGGCGGCGATCTTGTACGGATCGGTCCAGCCGGCATAGCGCTCGATGTATCCGGTCGAGCCCTCGTCTTCAACGCTCAGGACGCGATAGCTGTAGACGGTGTCCATAAAGCGCTTGGAACCCGGGTTCATGATGGGGGCGTCCAGGCCCGCGCCAAAGGCGGCGGCCAAAAAGACCGAACCCAGCAGCGGGCGGGCAGGCAGGCCAAAGCTGATGTTCGACACGCCGAGCGCGCATTTGACGCCCAGGCGCTCCTTGCACAGGGACATGGCGCGCAGGATCTGCTCGGCCTGGCGCTGGTTGGTCGAGGCGGTCATGACCAGGCAGTCGATGAGGATGCGGTCCGGTCCGATGCCGTAACGGGCAGCCTCGGCCACGATGTGCTCGGCGATGGCGAAGCGGGCCTCGGCGGTATCGGGGATGCCGCCTTCGTCGAGCGTAAGGCCGACAACGTTGGTGCCGTAGTGGGCGACCAGCGGAAAGATCTCATCCATGATCTGCTGCTTGCCATTGACCGAGTTGATGATGGGCTTGCCGGCGTAGCGGCGCACGGCGGCCTCGACAGCGGCGGGATCGGTGGAGTCGATCTGCAGCGGCAGCAGCGTGGAGCCCTGGAGCTGCTCGGTGGCCTGTTGGATGATCTTGACCTCGTCGATCTCGGGCAGGCCGACGTTGACGTCCAGGATGTCGGCGCCCTGTTCCTGCTGGCTGATGCCCTGGCTCACGACGTAGTCCAGGTCGCCGTCGCGCAGGGCCTGCTGCAGGCGCTTTTTGCCGGTGGGGTTGATGCGCTCGCCGATGACGGCGATCTTGTGGCCGTCGCAGGGAAGGTCCACGACCGTTTGGGCGCTCGTGACCGACATGCTGGGCTTGCGGCGGCGCGGGCTGGGCGTGTGGTTGTCGATAAGCGTGCGCAAGGCCGCCATGTGCGCCGGCGTGGTGCCGCAGCAACCGCCCACGACGCTCACACCGTCGGCGATCATGCCGGCGACGGCCTCGGCGTATTCGGGGGCTTGGATATCAAAGACGGTGTTGCCGTCGTCGTCTACATGGGGGAGTCCTGCATTAGCCTGCACCATAACGGGCTTGTCGGTAACGGTGAGCATACGTGCGGCGAGTCCTCGGAGCTCGGCCGGTCCTTGGCTGCAGTTGATGCCCAAAACGTCGGCACCGATGGCGTCGAGCGTGATGGCGGCGACCTCGGGGCTCGTTCCTAGGAAGGTACGGCCGTCTTCCTCAAAGGTCATGGTGGCAAAGACGGGCAGGTCGGAGTTCTCGCGGCAGGCGAAGACAGCCGCCTTGATCTCGGCCAGGTCGGTCATGGTCTCGATAATAAAGAGGTCCACACCCGCGGCGACGCCGGCGCGCACTTCCTCGGCAAAGAGGTCGTAGGCCTCGTCGAAGCTCAGAGTACCCAGGGGGCGAAGCAGCGCGCCGATGGGGCCGATATCGCCGGCGACGTAGCGGGCGCCGGCCTCGCGGGCGCAGGTGACGGCCGCGGCAAAGACGTCTGCCACGGTGGCAGCACCGTCGAGCTTGTGGGCGTTGGCGCCAAAGGTGTTGGCGGTGATCACGTCACAGCCAGCCTCGACATATTGACGTTGGATATCGGTGATAACCTGGGGTTCCTCAAAGTTGAGCAGCTCGGGCAGGGCGCCCGCCTTCATGCCAGCGGCCTGCAACATGGTGCCCATGCCGCCGTCGAACAGCAGGTGTCCCGTGCCATCGATGGCCGCACGCAGGCGATCGTCCTTAATGCGCAGATCGTCGATCGTGCGCGTCTTGTACGTGGCACCGTTGCGACGTGCGGCATCAACAGGTGCCGCCAATGCAGTGCCGTCAGAATCATGAGTGATAAGCGGAGTAAACATCGAGGGCTCCTAATGGCTGGAATAGCAGGTGGTGTGGGCGGCGCGGAAGCGGCAGTGCTCGCGCATGCGGCAGATATTGCAGGTGGGGCGGCTCTGGGCGTCGTGGACTTCGCCTTCGAACAGACCGATCACCGCGGTCACGCTCTTGGTGGGCATGAGCAGGCTGGTGGGTGTGACGGTAAGCCCGATGAGCCGCGTGGCGTTGAGCGCATTGACGATCGAGCGCTGGGCCGAGAGCGGGCAGTCGCCGTAGCCGGGACTAAAGCGCCAGTTGCCGGCGAGCCCATGAACGGCGGCGTCCGTCTTGACCTGCTGGTCCATTTGCTCAACGGCGGCTTCTACGTAAGCGGAGCACGCGGCGTCGAGCACGGCGCCCTCCAGGGGATGTTGGGCTCCCGTGGTGCGCAGGCGACGCTCGGCGTCCATGCCGAGGGTGCATGCCATGAGCGCGGCAAAGCGGGCATCTTTGAGATGTCGATAGATATCGCGACCCCGCAGCTCAACGTTGGTGCCGACCAAGCGAATGCAAGGCTCACTTTGTTCGTCCACGCCCGTGGCATCGACGGCAAACACGCGGCGCACGCCACGGGGCTCAATGTCCAGTTCCAGACGTTCAACGACAAGCTCAATACGTCGTGACAGTTCGGGCTCAATCTGCTGGCCGCCGTAACCCAGATACCGCAGCATCTCGGCACGGTCGACACGGGGATGGTGCGCGGCATCGACACGGTAAAGCGCCGGCGACGCAAGGTCGGCCGGCACTTCGACAGCGGTTGTATCGATGTGCGGTTTTTCCATTACCCCAGGCGCTCCATAATGGTCGCGGCGATCGCAGGACGGTTCATAGTGTACAGGTGCAGGCCGTCGGCGCCGTGCTCCTTGAGGTCGCAAAGTTGGCGGGCGGCATAATCTACACCGGCTGCCTGCAGGCTCTCGGGGTCGTTCTCGTACTTGGCGAGAATCTTGATGACGGGGGAGGGCAGCGACGCGCCGCACATAAAGACCATGCGGCTGATCTGGGACTTGCCCATAAACGGCATGATGCCCGCGGTAATGGGCACGGTGATGCCGACCTTGTCGGCAAGCTCGCGGAAGCGGTAGAAGCACTCGTTATCAAAGAAGAGCTGTGTCACAAAGAAGCTCGCGCCGGCGTCCTGTTTTTGCTTGAGGTGTTCGACCGAGAGGTTGAGATCCTCACAGGCAATGTGGCCCTCGGGGTAGGCTGCGGCGCCCACGCAAAAGCCGGCGTCGACGAGCTCGGGGATGAGGTCGCGGGCGTAGGCGTAGTCGGAGGCGGGCTTGTCGTCCTCGGTCGCGCCGGCAGGGAGATCGCCACGCAGGGCCAGAATGTTTTCAACGCCGGCGGTGCGATACTCGTCGATCTTGGCGGCGATGTCGGCGTGGGTGCGGCCCACGCAGGTGAGGTGTGCCACCGAGGGCGTGTCGAATTCGCTCGAAATCATATGCGCGATGGGGGCGGTGGTGGCACCGTTGCCCGAGCCGCCGGCCGAGCAGGTGACCGAGACAAAGCTCGGCGAAAGCTTGCACAGATTGCCTGCCACTTCGCGAGCCGTGTCGAGGGTGAGCTCGCCCTTGGGCGGGAACATCTCAAACGAAACGGGCGCGGTGCCCTGGGATGCTGCCTGCTTAAAAACCTCGTCGACGCGCATATCGTGCTCCTCTAGATACGTAATAGTGTGATGTGTTGTAAGGATTCTACAGCACCACTGTGTCACGGTGGAGTTTCACTCGTTATTCGGGGATACCAATCAAAGATGCCTTGCTATCGGCTTTCTCTATAACAGAGCGGCTAATCTAGGCACGGACTATAAAGACTGGTATCTGATGCAAAATACCAGTTAATAGAGCTCCATCCCAAATTGACTACCCTTAAACCATGGGGAGAGGTCTGCAATTTATGCAGTTGATTGGCTGTTGAGGGTGGCAACGCCGCCTCGATAGGGTAACCTCATTGATTGGTTTCGCGACAGCAACATAACGGTAATGTCGCGGAAACACGGCGAGTCTAAGCTATGACTCGTTCGTTAGTAATCAACACCGCATCTCACGCGGTGCCGATACGAAGGGAGTTCCGTATGGCCGAACTTACTGACCGCTTCGGGACCATGGTGTTCTCTGAGGAAGTCATGAAGGACTACCTCCCCAAGGACATTTGGAAGCGCCTTGCTGCAACCCTCGAGGGCGGTGAGCCGCTCGACCTGGATGTGGCCAACGCCGTTGCCCATGCCATGAAGGTCTGGGCCATCTCCAAGGGTGCGACGCACTATGCGCACTGGTTCCAGCCGCTTTCGGGCATTACTTCCGAGAAGCACGACAGCTTCCTGGAGCCCAACCACGACGGCACCGCCATTACCAAGTTTACGGGCAAGAACCTCATCCAGGGCGAGCCCGATGCCTCGAGCTTCCCCAACGGCGGCCTGCGTGCTACCTTCGAGGCCCGTGGCTACACCGCTTGGGACCCCACTAGCCCCGCCTTTATCAAGGACGATGTCCTGTGCATCCCCACGGCTTTCTGCTCCTACACGGGCGAGGCCCTGGACAAGAAGACCCCGCTGCTGCGTTCCATGACCGCGCTCTCGCGTGAGTCTAAGCGCGTTTTGGCGCTGTTTGGCAAGACCCCCAAGAAGGTCGTTCCTTCCGTGGGCGACGAGCAGGAGTACTTCCTGATCAAGAAGGATGCTTACCGCAAGCGCAAGGACCTGGTCATCACCGGCCGCACCCTCTTTGGCGCCGCTCCCTGCAAGGGCCAGGAGCTCGAGGAGCACTACTTTGGCGCTATCCGCCCCACCGTCTCGGCCTACATGAAGGACCTGGACGATGAACTGTGGGCGCTCGGCATTCCCGCCAAGACCAAGCACAACGAGGTTGCTCCCTGCCAGCATGAGCTTGCTCCCGTCTATGGCGAAGTCAACGAGGCCATCGACCAGAATCTGGTCATGATGGAGAAGATGAAGCTCATCGCCTCCCGCCACGACTTGGTCTGCCTGCTGCACGAGAAGCCCTTTGAGGGCATCAATGGTTCGGGCAAGCACAACAACTGGTCGCTTGGCACCGAGTCCGAGAACCTGCTCGATCCGGGCGACACCCCGCTCGACAACCTGCAGTTCATCGTCTTCCTCACCGCGGTGATCGAGGCCGTCGATAACTATCAGGAGCTCCTGCGTGCCTCCGTTGCCTCGGCCGGCAACGACCATCGTCTGGGCGCCAACGAGGCTCCTCCGGCGATTATGTCCATCTTCCTGGGCGACCAGCTTACCGAGGTCGTCGAGAAGATCATCGATGGCAAGGCTTCCGTTCATGCCACGCGCGGCGTGCTCGACCTGGGCGCCGATACCCTGCCCAAGCTGATGCAGGACAACACCGACCGCAACCGCACCTCCCCGTTCGCCTTCACCGGCAACAAGTTCGAGTTCCGTGCCTGCGGCTCCGAGCAGAACGTCTCCGACTCCAACCTGGTGCTCGATGCCGCCGTGGCCAAGTCGCTCAAGTCCTTCGCCGACGCGCTTGAGGGTACGCCCGAGGATGAGTTCCAGGACGCCGCGCTCGAGTACTGCAAGAAGGTCCTGACCGACCACCAGCGCATCCTGTTCTCCGGTGACGGCTACTCCGATGAGTGGCCCGTCGAGGCCAAGAAGCGCGGCCTTGCCAACAACAAGACCACGGCCGACGCCCTGCCCGCCTTTGTTTCCGATAAGGCCATCGCGCTCTTTGAGGAGACGGGTGTCCTGACCAAGGCCGAGGCCCAGTGCCGCTACGACTGCAAGCTCGAGAAGTACAACAAGCTCATGAACATCGAGGCCACCACGATGGTTCGCGAGGCGCGTCGTACCTATCGCCCGGTCATTACCGCCTATGCCACCAAGGTCGCTAAGGGCCTTGAGACTATTCGTGCTGCCGGTGCTGAGGCCGCCATGCAGTGCGAGCAGAACACGCTCAACAAGCTCTGCAACGGCATCACCACCATCAACGACTCCATCAAGGCGCTTGACGCCGTGCATCAGAAGGCTGAGGCCCTCGATGGCCAGGAGCAGGCCAACGTGTACGCGCACGAGGTCGTTCCCGCTATGGATGCGCTGCGTGCCGCCGTGGACGCCATGGAGGAGATCGTGGCAGCCGACTACTGGCCGGTCCCGACCTACGACGACATCCTGTTCTACGTGTAGGGCGTAACTGACATATCGTCACGGTATTGAGCCGGGGTCCGCATCATGCGGGCCCCGGTTTTTGTTTGCGAAGGACGCTTTGAAGCCCGTTTTGCCGCCGACTTGCCTAGGTATAAAGGGTTGTGGACAAAAAACGTCAAATATGAGTACTGTCACAAGTCCTGTAGCATTATTTATTTACAAAATATGGGTTGTTACGCAACATATGTCCAAGTACATAGCTGATAAACGCCTGCAATTCTTCCGCCGTAGGACCCCTGGCGTCTAAATCGCCTTCTGAAGGCATGAAATTGCTGTTACTAAAATGGTAACAGTACTCATATTTGCTATTTTTTGCCCACAGGCCTTGCGATGATGCCGCGGTTCGCACCCTGTCGGGTTCGAACCGCGGCGTTTCGGTAGCAAAAAGCCCGCTACCGCGAGGGTAACGGGCTTCTCGTTTCAAATGGTGCCCCCAGCGGGATGTCCGCGTGCGGCTGACGCCGCCCGCTTTCGCCGCGTCGCTTCGCTCCTTGCGTGCTGCGCTGGAAAACGCTTCGCGTTTCCTCAGCTCCGCACCCTGTCGGGTTCGAATCCCGGCGCATGGGTAGCAAAAAGCCCGCTACCGCGAGGGTAACGGGCTCTTCAATTCAAATGGTGCCCCGTTTCAAAAGATAGTCGAACCCAGGTACTGGCGCTCGGGCGCTCCGTGTTCATCAGGTTTTCTCGGGCCGCCTAAAATAGCAACTACTGAAAAAGGGGAGGCCCCGCGAGGAGCCTCCCCTTTTGCTTTGGCTATCCGACCACCAAAACTTGGCCGGGGTAGATCACGTTCGGGTTCGCCAGCCCGTTCGCCTTGGCCAGCGTATGGTAGTCCGTGCCGTACTTGGCGGCGATGCCCGAGAGCGTGTCGCCGCTCTTGACCGTGTAGGTCTTCTTTGGCGAAGCGCCGAGGCGGTCGTTGACCACGCCCTGCACCTCCGCATAGCGCCCGCCGAGCACGCGCTTGCGAAGCTCGCCGCTGCCGAGCTGCCCACGGATTACCGCGTCGGCCAGCTCCGCGGCCCCCGCCTTCAGGACGTAGTTCACCAACTCCTGCACCTCGTCGTAGCGGTCCCCGAGCGCCTGCTTGCGCGCGTCTCCGTTGCCGTAGGTTCCGTCCATGACGCGGGCGGCCAGCTCGAGCGCCGTCTCCTGCGGCTGCGGGACCGTCCCGCTCGGCTTGGCATCGGGAACGGGCAGGCCCTTGGGGTTCGCCACCCTGTCCCAGCCGTCCGCATCGAGGTGCGCGATGTCGAGGTCGAGCGGCCCGTCGTATCCGTCGAGGCGGCCGTTGGAGCTGTACTGGTGGAGCGCGCACTCGTTCCACGCGCCGAAGCCGCCGGAGGGCAGCCACGGGGTCGCCTGGTATGCCGTGCGCTCCGTGTTGGCATATTGGGCGACCCACAACGGGTGGTCCTTGGCCACGGCGCTCCAGTCGTCCTCGGTGCAGACGCTGCGGCTCATGTAGACCGCGCAGCGGATGCCAGTCAGCTCGAGGACGCGGTCGAGGAACTTCTTGGCACCGGCGGCCCCGTGGACCATGCCGTACATCTCGTAATCGAGTGCGGGCACGCCGTTGCCGAAGTAGTTCTTGGTCTGCGATACGAAGAACTCGGCCTGCTTCACCGGGTCTTCGCCGTTCAGGAAGTGGTAGAAGCCCCACTTCTTCCCGAGCGCCTTGGCCTTCTGGACGAAGCCGTCGCAGGTGTCGTGGACGATTCCGGTGCCCTCGGTAGCCTTGCAGATCATGAAGTCGAACGGGACCTTGTCGAGGTCGATGCCCCTCTGGTAGTTGCTGATGTCGATGCCATGCACCGTCAATCACTCCCTATAGCGATGAAGTACGCCCACGATACGCTGGCGAACTCGTCTGTGTTCAGATTCACTTGTCCCTCGTCTGGGTCGCGGATGTCGGCCGTGCTGCCGTCCCACCCGCATATGAGCACGATGTGGCCTCCGTAGGCCCTCCCGCCCTCGTGCAGCTGGCCGGTCATGGAGCCGAACACCATCCAGCCGCGCCCGGCATACCCGAGCGCCTCCCGCTGGTCGTAGAGCAGGCCCGTGCTCGACAGGCTCCCGTCGTTCGCGCGCATCCACGCGCAGAACTTCTGCATGTCGTTTAGGCCGTCCGTGGTGCACGTGTCGCCGACGGTCAGCGCGAGCCGCAGCGGCGTCCACTCCTCGCCGGTGAGGCGGGTGTACGCCATGGCCGCGCTTGTGAGGCCGCAGCCGCTCGTGGCGATGTCGTCCCCCGCATAGGGGAGGGTGCCCCAGCGCCCGTCCGTCTGGAGGTAGGTCGGGACCTGCGCCGGGGCGTCCTTGTCGTAGACGGTCGGTATCGCCTTTCCGGCCGTCCGCACCTGCGGCATCCCCAGCTCGAGAGAGAGGAAGACGAGCACGGATGCCGCGAGTAGCGCTAGTGCCGCATCGCAAACGGCGAGGTACCCTCCTCGACCTCCGGGACTCCGGCGATTGAGGTGAGTACCGATACCACTGCGGTGCACGCGGCCACGGCCGCGATCTGGCCCCAGTCGAGCGACGTGATGGCCACGGCGGTCGAGCCGATGAGCGTCACGGCCGTCTGGGCCGCCGTCTTCACGGCGCGGACTCCTGCGGCGATGAGCCAGCGCTTGAGTGCGTCCCTGTTCATAGTTGCTCCTAACCATTGTGGTTCTCGGGATGCGTGTGCTCGGGGATGCTGCCGTGTATGTCCATGGTGTTGGCGTGCGCCCTGATCGTCTCGATGTACGTGTCCCCGTGGAGGAGGGCGTAGTTGTCGGCGCGCTTGTTGAGCGTGTCCAGCTCCATGGCCGTGATGTAGCCCCGGGCCTCTGCCTCCTCGTAGCTGCGCACGATGGAGGCCTTCAGTTGCGAGCGCTGCGCGGATATGACGGCCGAGTACTCCTTGCGGATGTCATGCAGCTGCCTGCCGAGATATCCGGCGAGGCCCGTCACCACCGCGAGCGTCAGTCCGCTGATAACGGTGGAGAGCATCAGGCCTCCTCGTCCAGCATCTTCTGCACCTTCTCGCGCCAAAGCTCGGGCACCTCGTCGATGGTGCGCTTTCCGGCCTTGACTTGGCGGTAGTAGATCTTCGCCATTGCTACTCACCTCCCTTGATTGCCGCCACGAGGTCTCCGAGTTCGGCCAGTGCGGCCTCCTGGTCCTCGATTGCCGACTGCTGCTCCGCGACCATGTCGCCGAGCTCCGCGAGGGCGTCGCCGCTATCGCTGGCGCTCTGCTCGGTCTCGTCGATTCGCTCGTCGAGGGTCATGCCGTCGCGCACGGCCTGCTCCCAGAGCTGGTCGAACGATGCGGTGGCATCGTCCTTCGAGATGGCGGCGAGGACGTACTGCTCGTCAGCCTGCCACTCCACGGTGGCTTCTCCGGCAGGGTCGATCTGCTCGCGCGTCACCTTCCGGATGTTGCGGCGCAGCCTGATGTCCGCGAAGCCGTCCGGGCGCTCGTGGTAGTCCACGGCCTGAAGCTCCGCCGTCGAATAAACTCTCATCGAGTCTCCTCTCGGTCTCGGCAAGGCTCACGACGTCCTTGCACCGTGCGAATGTATCCTCGGCGTGATATTTCTCGATGACTCCCTTGCTGCAGCTGTGTTTTAGATAGCCGTAGTAGCTGATGCAGCGCCGGGCCAGCGGCAGCGGTATGACCTCCGACCGCCCGGCGAGCATGAAGGCCCGCCTGGCGCGCAGGAAGATGCCCGGCCGGATGGTGGTCTTGTACGTGTAGAAGACGAAGCCGACCATATCCAGCGGCTCCTTGTCGACGGCGCACACCTTCCACGGCTTCAGCTCGACGTGCAGCTCGTCGCTCACGAACTTGGACAGGCGGCGCGCTGCCATCTTGAGGTCGCGCTTGTCGTGGCCCATGAGCAGGATGTCGTCCATGTAGAACAGCACGTGGTCCACGAGGCGCTTGTCCGTCACCACGCCCGTGTGCCTGTTCACGCGCGTCTTGCGCAGGCGCTCCTGCGCGTAGTGGTACGCGCGCGAGGCGTAGTAGTTGGCCAGATATTGGCTTAAGAAAGAGCCGATGTTCAGGCCGTGCGGGAACTGGTCGAGGAGGACGCCGACGAGGTAGAGCAGGGCCTCGTTCTTCACGTCGCGCGCGAGCATGGCGCGGAGCACCGCCTGGTCGATGCTCGGGTAGAACTTGCGGATGTCCAGCTTTATGAAGTACTTGGCCCCCGGCTCGCGTATCCACTTCTCGATGGCGTGCTTGGCGAATATCTGCCCGCGCCCCGGTATGGAGGCCGTCTGGTAGTCGCCTATCTTGGCCATGAGCATCTCGGACAGACCGTTCACCGCGATGTAGTCGAAGCACTGGTGCTTCGGCGTCTCGCGCCCGATGATGCGGTGCTTGCCGTTGATCGGCTCGATTCGGTTGAAGTACTGGATGGGTGCGACCGTGACGCGCCGCTCGCGTATCTCGGCGGCGAGGGAGCGCGCCAGCTCCTCCTCACCTCCGTATTCGTCCAGAAGCGCCTGCACCTCCCTGCGCCCGCTCTTGCCTCGCAGGAAGTCGCGGACCGCGACGAGGCAGAAGCCCTCGTCCTCGATGTCCACGCGCTTGCAGTAACGCCTCATTGTTTCCTATCTGGTTTTGGCGTTCTTCGCCGCTGGGCTACCAAACGCCGTGGGGTTTATATTTTCGTCAGTTGACGGGGCATGCCCGCTCGAAGCGGGTGGACTCGACGAGCGTATTCCGCGTTTGACCAGATTTCCGACCGCCATAGTTCCACCTGTAGTTGCCGAGCCTGTTGTTCGAATTGCCGTAGAAGGCACCGTACATAGACCCATTCCTGAGATTGCCGAAGCACTGCAGAAGGCCGAGAACCAAGCGGCTACCGCCGAGAACCCCCAAGGGGCCTGGGAGGGGTCTGTCTCTT
>UQIP01000041.1:0-10752 GCA_900541005.1 uncultured Collinsella sp.
CTGCTCTACAGTCCTGCGCAAGACGGAAAGCACATTAAGTGCTTTCCTTTGCGTGCGGAACTCGCGATAAACTTAATTACGCGCCGCTCCCCGCCCACGCCGGGCAAACATCGTTGGACTTATCACTGACATGAAATAGGCGCTTGTATATCGTCCGCTAGCTTGGCACGGTACAATGCTTTCAGATTTCAATTTGTAAATTAGTGGGGTTAATTCATGGCAGAATCTCGTGCGGAGCGTAAGGCTCGTCGTGCTTTGATCGAGGCGGCTGAGGGGTCGAAGGAGGAGAAATCTTCTACGAAATCCAAGTCTTCTAAAGCTGCAAAAAGCAAATCGACCAAGAGCAGGGCTAAGACCAAGCGTTCCGACTCTCGTCGAGGCGGAGACAAAGCGCCTCGGACTCGCCCCAAGCGCCCGTATAAGAATCCGGTTCCGTCTGTGCGTAAGGCTGTGGACCCTAAGTCTCCCTGTTCGATCATGAAAGCTTGCGGTGGGTGTACGGCGCTCAATCGTCCTTATAAGAAGCAGTTGGCGGCCAAGCAGGCTGCTATGGAGGAGCTGTTTGCTGAGCTCTGTGAGCGCGAGGGTATTAGCGTCGACCCCATTCGCGGTATGGGCGTCACCCTGGGCGACCCGGGTAAATATCCTGCACCGCGTGGCTTTCGTCATAAGGCTGCCACTCCCTTTGCTCCCGGTAAGGAGGGCGCTGTCCGTTGCGGTTTCTTTGAGCGCGGCACGCACAAGATCGTTGCCGTACCCGAATGCCCCGTCGAGGCACCGGGCGCCCGACAGATTCTTAACGGCATCGCGCGTGAGGCTGAGCGCCTGCGCATTCCTGCCTTTAACGAAGACAAGCATCTGGGGCTGCTTCGCTATGCCGTCGTTCGCTGCGGCTGGCGCACCGACCAGATTATGGTCACCCTCGTGACCGCCCAGCGTGACTTACCGCATGCGCAGGAGTTCTTTGAGGCTGTCGCCGCACTCAATCCGCATATCGTCACCGTCGCCCAAAACATCAACGGTCGCCCCGGCAATGCCATCTTGGGTGAGGAGACTCGTATCGTCTATGGCGCCGAATGCATGCGCGACCAGCTGCTCGGCTGCGAATTCGACATCTCCCCCACCGCGTTTTATCAGACCAACCCGCAACAGACCGAGCTGCTCTATCAGCTCGCTATCGACGGCATGGATTTGCACCAGGGCGATGTGCTCATGGATGCCTACTGTGGCAGCGGTACCATCGGTCTTTGCGCAGCTAAAGATGCCCAGAACAAGGGTATCGGCATTATGCTGCTCGGCGTGGAGCGCAACCCGGCGGGCATTGCCGACGCACGCCGCAATGCCGAGCTCAACGGCCTCACCCGCAGCGCTTGGTTTATGGTCGACGACGCCACCGATTACATCCTGGATGCCGCCGATAACAACGAGCGGGTCGATGTCCTTTCCATCGATCCGCCGCGCGCCGGCTCCACGCCCGAGTTCCTCGAAGCTGCCTGCGCGCTTAAGCCGCGCCGCATCACCTATATCAGCTGCAACCCCGTAACTCAAGAGCGCGACCTGCATCAGCTCCTCGACGGAGGCTATCGCCTGCTCAAGATCACGCCCGTCGACATGTTCCCTCACACCGACCACACCGAAACCGTAGCGGTCCTCGAACGCCGCTAACCAACCTCAGTAGATTTTTGGGACAAGAAAGGGGGCGACCCGCCTGGGCCGCCCCCTTCGCTTGGTTTATAAACTCCGCTACATCCCATTGCGCAGATCGCACACGCCGGCTGCCGCCATCTCGCGCAGCAGCGTCTCGCGGTCGCGCGTCACGATCAAATCCAGCGGGAAGTGAATCTCGTCGAGCATCTTGCGCGCGTGATCGAGCTTGCCAATGGCCATGCCAATGTGGGCATCGGTTGACACGCCAATGCCCACGCCCAGCTCGGCGCAGCGCTCGGCGATCTTGCGGCATACGGCCCAATGCTCAGTGTCGACACCGTGTTCAAGACTATGGTTGTTGATCTCGATAATCTTGTGCTTGGCCTTAGCCGCCAACAGCACCTCGTCGATATCGAACGGCACGCCCGAACGCCCCGTGTGACCCAGCATGAACACCTTGGGGTGCTCCAGGGCATTGATATACATCTCGGTCGTCTGGGCCAGCGTCGCGCCTTCAGCAATCTGCGGATTATGCACGCTCGCAACCAAATAATCCAAATTTCGCGTAACCAAATCGAACAGCGAATGCTGACGGCTGTACGAATCGCCGGCAATATCGAGCGTGACAGGGGTGTCCTCGCCAAACAGGCTTCCGTCCAGCGAAACGATATCGGCCTCGGCACCACGCAGCACCAGCACGCCGCTCCAAATGCGCGGCCAGATATCCTGGTTGATAAAGAACTGGTAACTGCGCAGGTCATTGGGGCAAGCCGTAACCATAGAGCTCAAATGGTCGGCAGATCCGAGCACCTGCAGACCACGCTCTGCCGCCCAGTACACATTCTCCTCAATGGTCGAATATGCATGCGCAGAGAACATCGTATGGGTATGAATGTCACAAGAAAGCAGGTAGGGCATCAGGTCTCCTTATCTGGCACGGCCGTCGCTTATATTCATTGTACGCATAGCCTTCGATAGTCGTAAAACCACTCCATCCCAAAGACACAACGTCCATGACAACGGGGTCCGGCTTAACACCAAACCCCGTTTCACGTAAAACATTGTAGGCAGAGCGCTTTACTTTTAACGATACTCGTCCGCCAACTGTTTCCAAGCGGGTAGCGAATTGACAATCGTCTCGTAACTCACGCAGTAGCCCAAGCGGAACCAGCCCGGCATACCAAAGCTGTCCGAGGGAACCGCAAGCAACTCATACTTCTTTGCGCGCTCGCAAAACGCATTCGCATCGGGCTCCAACGCTTTCACCCATAGGTAGAACGCGCCATCCGGCTCAACATAGGTGTAGCCATACTCCGCTAGTGCGTCGGTAAGCGCGGTGCGGTTGCGTGCATAGGCCTCAACGTCACTCGGCTCATCGATGCAATCGATAATCACGCGCTGAAAGAGCGCCGGCGCGCACACGAAGCCCAGCGTACGGGCGGCACCCGCAACAGCCGGCATCAGACGGGCAGCCTGCGGATTGGTGTTGGGAACCAAGATCCATCCCACGCGCTCGCCCGGCAGCGACAGCGACTTGGAATACGAGTAGCACACGATGGTGTGCTCGTAGATCGAGGGCACCCAAGGCACCTCGGCACCGTACACGATCTCGCGGTACGGCTCATCCGAGATGAGCATAATCGGATTCTCGGGATCGCGCTGAGCGTTGGCCTCGCGCAGAACATTGGCCAGTCGCGTCAGCGTGTCTCGTGTATATACGGCACCAGTCGGATTGTTGGGCGAGTCGATGATGACGGCAGTCGTCTTATCGGTAATCGCCTTGAGCACGTTGTCCACGCTCAGCTGGAACGTATCTTCATCGGCGAGCGCCTCAACACACGTACAGCCGGCCTTCTCAATCCAAACGCGATACTCCGGAAAGTATGGGGCGATAACAATAACCTCGTCGCCCGGGTTCGTAACGGCGTTGAGCGTGCAGGTGAGCGAAGCCGCGGCACCCACCGTCATAAAGACGTCTTTGCCCTCATAGTTCGTTCCAAAGCGGCGGTTGAGCGATTCGGCGACGGCTGCTCGACATTGCGGCAGGCCCGGAGCGGGGGTGTAGCCGTGCAACTGGTCACTCGGCAGCTCCAGGGCCTTCTTAATCGACTCAGCCACAGCAGCGGGCGCCGGAACGCTCGGATTGCCCAGCGAAAAATCGAATACGTTTTCCGCACCGATCTGCGCCTTGCGCTCAAGGCCATAGCTAAAAATCTCACGGATGATGGAGCTTTCCGCACCGCGAGCATACATAGTTTCGTTGATCATCTGTTCCCCTTTCGCATAGGCGCTATTGTACGCTTTAGCCGAGCAAAGTGCCGCAGCAATGTTGATTGGGGACAGACTTAAATGCGTGAAAACGCTCATTTAAGTCTGTCCCCAATCAACAGACGGCCCCATATCGCTCAAAAGAAAAAGCCTCCGCAGGTTTCCCCGCGGAGGCTTTCGCCACAAAGATTATTTGTCGGCGTCGGTGTCGGCATCGGCGCCGACGACGGCATGGTCATCGTCAGCATCATCGGATGCGGCTTCGGCATCCTCCTGCATGGCCGCCTGCGCAAAGGCCGCGGCATCAGCCGCCAGCTCCTCCTCGCTCATACGAGGCGCGCGCTTCTTGGTCGGCATGCCGGCCGCCTTGGCATTGCGCTCCTCCTTGGCCGCCAGGATATCGCCCTCGCGCTCAAGGTACGCATCCCACTCGTTGTCGAGCAGGGCGTTCACGGCGTCGCCTTCGACGGTCTCGCGCTCAAGCAGCACCTTCGCCATCAGATCGAGCTGATCGCGACGGGCGTCCAGGATCTCGACCGCACGACGATGGGCCTCACGCATAATGCGCTGAACCTCGATATCGATGCGGCGCGCCGTCTCCTCGGAGTAATCCTGGTGATCGGCGTAATCGCGACCAAGGAACACCTGATGTTGCGCCTCGCCAAACACTTGCGTGCCCAGCTCCTCGCTCATGCCCAGGCGCGTGACCATCTCGCGCGCCATCTTGGTTGCGCGCTCCAGATCGTTGCTCGCGCCCGACGTAATGTCATCGCACATGAGCTCCTCGGCAACGCGACCGCCCAAGAACACGGCGAGCTCGTCGAGCATCTCGTTCTTGGTCTTGAGGAAGTGGTCCTCCTGCGGAAGCTGCAGCGTGTAGCCCAGAGCCTGACCGCGGCTGACGATCGAGATCTTGTGGACCGGATCGGAGTGCTCCAGGATGTGGCCCACCAGGGCGTGACCGCTCTCGTGGTAGGCAATCGTGGTGCGCTCGGCCTCGGTCATCACGCGACCCTTGCGCTGCGGTCCGGCAATCACGCGCTCCATCGATTCCTCGACCTCGTCCATCGAGATCACGGAACGATGACGGCGAGCGGCCAGCAGCGCAGACTCGTTGAGCAGGTTCGCCAAATCGGCACCAGTAAAGCCAACGGTCATCTGGGCGAGCTTCTCAAACTTCACGTCCTCGTCCATCGGCTTGTTCTCGGCATGCACGCGCAAGATCTGCTCGCGGCCCTTCACATCCGGACGGTCGACCGTAACCTGACGGTCAAAACGACCGGGACGCAGCAGCGCCGGATCCAGAATGTCGGGGCGGTTGGTGGCGGCGATCAGGATGACCGACTCGCTCTCCTCAAAACCGTCCATCTCGACCAGCAGCTGGTTGAGTGTCTGCTCGCGCTCGTCGTGACCGCCGCCCAAGCCAGCTCCGCGCTGACGTCCCACGGCATCGATCTCATCGATGAAGATGATCGACGGGGCCTGAGACTTGGCCTCCTTAAAGAGGTCGCGCACGCGGCTGGCGCCGACGCCCACGAACATCTCCACAAAGTCAGAGCCCGAGATGCTAAAGAACGGCACGCCCGCCTCGCCGGCAACGGCCTTGGCCAGCAGCGTTTTACCGGTGCCCGGAGGGCCAACCAGCAACACGCCACGCGGGATCTTGGCGCCCAGCTTGCGATAGCGATCCGGATCGCTCAAAAAGTCACGGAGCTCCTCGACTGCCTCGTCCACGCCGGCAACGTCTTCAAACTTGACCTTGGGGCGCGTGGCCTCGTTGGTCTTGGCGTTGGTCTTGCCAAACTGCATGTTCCTGTTGTTGGCACCCATCATCTGGCGCATAAAGTAGAACATGATGGCGATAAGGGCGATCGTCGGAAGCACACTCATCGCCAAGTCGCCCCAAAAATCGGGATCGTTGGTGTTGACGATGTACTTGGTATCGGGGTGCTCCGCCATGAGCTCGGCAAGCGAATCGGAGCCGACATAGGTCGAGGAGAAGCTCTTGAGCTCGCTCGTATCGCCCTTGTCCTTCTTCGTCTTCCAGTAATGACCCGTCACGCTTCCGTCTTGAACCGTATAGGTCAGATCTTCGACGCGATCCTGCTTGATGGCGCTGACCATCTCGCTCGTCGCGAGCTTAACGGTATTGCTGGAGCTGGCAAAGCCGGAGCCCATGTTAAAGAAGGCGTAGCCCAGAAGCGCGCAAGCCAAAATAAAATACAGCCAGCCCGTACGCGTGGGCTTCTTGCCTCCGGGCATCCCCGGGATCTTTGGGTCCCGGGGAGTCTGGGAATTGTTGTCGTTACGGTCGTCGGGCATCTTACGAATAAACCTCCGGTTTCAAAATGCCCAGATACGGAAGGTTGCGATAGCGCTCGGCATAGTCGAGGCCGTAGCCCACCACAAAGGCATCGGGGCAATGGGTTCCAACATACTTGGGCGTGATGGCCGAGACGCGGTCCTCAACGTCCTTCCACAGGAAGGCGGCGACCTCCAGAGAAGCGGGCTTGCGGCTCTCGAGGTTCTTCATCAGATACTTGAGCGTCAGGCCCGAGTCCAGAATGTCCTCGACGATCAGCACGTCGCGACCGCGGATGTCGATATCCAGGTCCTTAATGATACGCACGATACCCGAGGACTTCACACCGTCGCCGTAGCTCGAAACAGCCATGAAATCGATGTTGGTCGGCAGCTCGATCTTACGCATCAGGTCGCCCATAAAGACCACGGCGCCGCGCAGGACCGCAATCAGCACCAGATCCTTACCCGCGTAGTCGCGCGTAATCTCCTCGCCCAGGCGAGAGACGATACCGTCGATATCCTCCTGCGTGAACAGAACCTTCTCGATATCCGGATGTTGAGAAGCCATGACAACCCTTTCTTGTGCTTATCGCCCACACACCGCCGTATGGACGCGAACTACACATTCTAGCAGCGCACGGGGTAAATTTACCAGCCCGTGCGCCATCAGCGCGGGAATACCGTCAACGTCGCACAGAATAGCAGGCGTGGGACGCTATTCCGCATCGACCACGCGGAGCAGATATGCCACGCGCGTTGCGGCCGTGCACTTAAAACGCTCGTCCGCGCGAACTCCGGCGACCCACACCACGGCACCCCCCGGCGCCGTCCTCACCATGGGCACGCCGGCGCGCTCGGAAACGGGAATGCGAGCCTCACCTAGCAAATCGGATACTTTCTTGCTTCGGCCACTCATCCCTAACGGGCACATCACGTCTCCCGGCGCGGGACCGTCCACCCACAGGCGCGCCAATCGCGCCTCGGCAGGGATCTCGCCACGCGAGCCCGCCAGGATCCGCTCACTATCGCTGTCGGCAAAACCCAGGGCAGCCGCGTCTACCAAAGCTGTCACTTCCCCGGCAGCCGCAAGCTCACGGGCGCGGCGCACGATATCGCATCCCGGCTCAACAGCCATCGGTTCTGTGACCAGCATGCGTCCCCCGCCCAACGGTAAACGACCGGGTACGGTAACCCAGTCCGCGACCAGGCCCTCGCGAGCCGCCGGCGCCTTAAACGCCAGCATGCCAAACTCAATGCGTGCGTCAATCCCCGCCGGAAGCGTGACCGAGCCGGTGCCCTCGGCAACGCAGGAAAGGACTCGCTCCACATGTCGCATCTCGGGACGAGCGTCCGGATCGATGCGTTTGATCGCCAGTCGCACGATGCGCCGCGCGATTACCACCTCGGCCGCAGCCAGGCGCCTGGCATCGAGCACCAGCGCACCCGCTGCCTCTTTGCGCAAACAGCTTCGAAACGCCTGTGCCGAAAGCTGAGACAAAAACGCGTCCTCATCGCCTAAGATCTCGCAGGCGGTGCCAATCGTCTTGCAGACGCTCGCGTTGCGCTGCGCCACCACTGGCATTACTCGATGGCGCACGTAGTTTCGCAGATACGAGATATCCTCATTGCTCTCGTCTTCACGCCACGGCTGACCATGTACCTGTAGATAGCCCACGAGCTCGCCATGAGTTAGGTCGAGCAAGGGACGCACCACGATATTCCTCCGGCGAGGAATGCTCGATAGGCCAGCGGGCCCCGAACCCTTAATCGCGTTCATCAAAAACGTTTCCGCGCGATCCGAAGACGTGTGCGCGGTGCAGATACGAGCCGCCGTTCGCGGTGCCCCCGTCTGGGCGCAGAGCTCGCGAACATACCTCCGCGCCGCGGCATAGCGCACCTCGCGGGCCGCGGCCTCAATATTGCCCGACTCCCCATCAAAATAAGCGTGCTCCACGCACAGCGGTAAACCATATTTCGCGCAGAGCTCACGCACAAAGGCCTCGTCGCCATCGGACGCCTTGCCGCGCAGATGATGGTTTACATGCAGCACATGCAGGCGCTCGCGAGCAATGGGGGCAACACCGCGTCCGTCTTGGATATCCAGCTTTGATTTGCACGCCATAAGAAGCAGTGCCGTCGAGTCCGCGCCGCCTGATACCATGAGCACGACAGGAGCAGCCTGCTGCCTCGTCCGGGTCTCATCGACTGCCCCAGGCACGGCATGGTGTCCATAATGCTGAGATACCGTAGGCATTTGCTTCCTCCTCTATTCGTCCGCACCCATTGTATCCTTTGGAATCTTATGTCTCGTCTGCACCTTCATATCCTCGGCAGTGGCTCTAAAGGCAACTGCGCACTCATCGAGGGCCCGCAGGGGCTCATTATGGTCGATAACGGACTGTCTCGCCGCGAGACATTAAAGCGCATGGCAGAACTGGGGCTCTCGGCAGACAACGTCTCGGCTCTTCTCATTACTCATGAGCACAGCGATCACATCAAGGGCCTCGATGTCTGGTGCAAGCACTGGCACGGCCCCCTCTTTGCCAGCAGGGGCACTCTTTCGAACAAAGAAAATCTTTCGCATCTGCCTGTCGAGGAATTCGATCCCGGCGACGACCTATCCATTGCCGGCATCCACGTGCAAACCTACTCAACATCACACGATGTCATCAATCCGGTCGGCTATCGATTCAATGCTCTCGATGATTCCATTGGGTTTGCCACCGACACCGGAGAGCTATCGAGCCAAGCCATGAACACCCTCAAAGATTGTCGAGTCCTCGCGCTCGAAAGCAACCACGATGTGACCATGCTGCGCGAGGGAGAATATCCCCGCTTTCTTCAGGAGCGCATCCTGTCTGCAAGGGGACACCTCTCCAATGGCCAAGCCGCCGAAGCCGCGCGCGAACTTGTTACCGATCGCACCGAACAGCTCATTGCCATGCATATCAGCCAAGATAACAATCGTCCGAGCCTTACCGTCAAAAGCTATGCCAAAGCTCTGGCCGCAACCCTGGATGACGAGGTCGGCAGCTCCGCAACCCTTCTCCAAGGATCGCGAAAGCTCTCGATACGCCCTGCGAGTCAGTATCAGCCGGCAACCATTCAATAGACTGTCCTAGACAGCAAAAGGGGCCGAGAATCGCTTCCCAGCCCCTTTTGCTGTCTTTTAATAGCGCAGAACACCAACGAAGTTAGTCGATGGAGATCTTCGTAACGTTCTTCTTCTCGACGATCTTGGGGACCGTAACGGTCAGGATGCCGTCAGCGTACTTAGCCGAGAGGCCCTCGCTCGAAGCGTCCTTTAGATACACGCCACGCGTCGCGCTGTACGAGCTGAACTCCTTCTGCAGGAAGTTCTTGCCCTCGTTCTCCTCGTCTTCCTCGACATTCACGCTAATGGACAGACGGCCCTCGTTAAGCTCGACATCGATATCGTCCTTGGCGACACCGGTCAGATAGGCCTTGACCTCATAGCCGTCGCCCTTATCCTCAACGTCAACGGGAAACGCCTTGGAAGCAATCGAGTTGTTTGCAAGGTCGGTCATATCATCAAACAGATCGAACAGCGAGCTAGCAGAAGGACGAACGCCAAAAACCGAACGATAAGGAACCATGCTTGCCATGTTTACCACTCCTTTTAGGACTGCCGAGCCATCTTCTAGGTGACTGGGACTTCTTTTGACGCTCTTATATATGCCCACACAGTGCTTATATATACATCGACTATAAAGTTTTTTGAGTCCAGTACTATAAGCATATCTAAGTGTGTATGACTCAGGTTTTAATAAGGTTAAGGTTCTTTGAACCAGAGCTTAAATAACAAGTATGTTCGCAGCTACAAATAACAAGGGGCTTACAATGAGCGCGTACACGTTGTTGGTAACGAGCTAAAGGGCATCATGGACGACCAGAACCAGAACAAAATGTTTATGCAGACGCAGGGGGAAGAAACTTCCACGCAGCCGCCACGGTTCCATCGCCCCCACATCTCGCAAGAGCCCATTAATGATCCTGAGCCCGAGTATGTGACAAGAAATCGATATCAAACGCTCGAGGATGCCCAAACGGGACGTAAACATATGGGCGTCGCCTCGGGAGACCCTGTATATCTGAAAGACGCACCATTATCTAAAAACAGCGCAGCTAGTGATGAGCCGCTGAAAGCATCCGCCGCTCATCAACAAAGAGGTCCTCGACCAAAGCAAACCTTGACGCATTCGGCTCGCTATCTCGAAACGCCAAAACAAGGAAAATCGATCTTCGTTTCGTCAAGTAAACGACGCAAGCAGCATCGAATGACAATCCTGCTTTTGATCATTGCGGCTATAGCAGTTGCCCTTGTTATTCGTTTTATTTTCTTTAAATAAAAGCTCAATACCAAAAAGAATTAAATCGTCTGGCGTAAATGAGTCATTTATGCCACACAAACGCAAAAAAGGGGGAGGCCGCGAGGCCTCCCCCTTCCAAGTTCGATGACGGCTCGGTGCCGTCCACCGGTCAGCGGCGCCCTGGCCTCCCACGGGCTGACCC
>UQIP01000042.1:0-10624 GCA_900541005.1 uncultured Collinsella sp.
GTCGGCAGCGTCAGATGTGTATAAGAGACAGTTCTTGGTGTTTGCGATGCTGATCTACTCGGCGTTTCGCATTGCCGAGCAGGCGACCGATCGTCGGGGCGCGCTCATGGCGTCTGGCTCCGCGGTCATTCTCGCGGTGCAGTTTTTGATTAACGCGCTGGGCATCCTCAACGTGTTTCCCATGACGGGCAAACCGTTGCCGTTTATTAGCTACGGCGGTTCGTCGATTATTGTGTCGCTCATGCTTGCTGGGTTGATCCTGCGCGTTTCGTACGAGAGCGCCCGCCGCGATGAGTATGACCGCCGCCGTGAGAGCTTTGCCGTTATGGACGAGAGCACCGCCGGCGTAGCCCATGTGCGCGGTGAACGACCTTCGCGTAGCGGCTTTACCGTTCTGGATGGTTCTACATCCGAGCCGGCAACTCGTCCACGTCCGCGAACGGCTCCGCAAGGTCGTCCGCAGCGCCCCAGCCCTCGCAACGCGGGCGGCGGATATAATCGAATCGATTTGAACTCGGACCCGTCGGCGCGTCTGCGTACCGACGACCAGGGACCGCGTGTACGAAGGGACTACCATGACCGATGAAATGACCGTTGCTATTGCAGCCGGCGGCACGGCAGGACACATCAACCCCGCGCTCGCCTTGGCCGAGGAGCTGCGTGACCGTGGCCACCACGTTGTGTTCGTGGGCCAGTCGCGCAAGCTCGAGGGTCGTCTGGTTCCCGAGGCTGGGTTTGATTTTGTGCCCATTACGGTCACGGGCTTCGACCGCTCCCGTCCTTGGACGGCGCTGACCTCGCTGTGGCGTGTCAACAAAGCCAAGCGTGCGCTCGCCAGTCATTTCTCAAAGGTCGGCAAGCCCGATGCCGCCATTGGTTTTGGTGCCTATGTCGAGGTTCCGCTGCTGGGGTGGTGCAAGGGCGCGGGCGTTCCGTATCTGCTGCATGAGCAGAACTCTGTTCCGGGCCTGGCCAACAAGATGATGAACTCCCACGCCGCCCGCGTGTGCATCTCGGTGCCGGCAGCGCGTTCGGTCTTTGAGCGCGAAGGTGACCCTGACCACGTGCTCATGACCGGCAACCCCGTACGTCGCTCGGTGATCGAGGGCGATCGCGCTCGCGGCCGCAAGGCACTTGGCGTTCCCGAGGACGCTACGCTGCTGCTCGTCTTTGGCGGTTCACTTGGCGCCCAGCACCTCAACGAGCGCGTGGCTTCGCTCAAAAACGAGCTGCTTTCGCGCAAGAACCTCTATGTGTTGCATTCGACGGGTGCCGACGGCTTTGAGGAGACCGAGCGCGCTTTGGCGCTGACGCCCGAGGAGGCGAAGCGTTACCGCGTCCAGCCTTACATCGACAACATGGGCGATATGCTGGCTGCTGCCGATTTGGTGCTCTCGCGTTCGGGCGCATCGAGCGTGGCCGAGATCGCTGCGCTCGCTGTGCCTTCGGTGCTCGTGCCGTACCCGCATGCGACGGCCGACCACCAAACCACCAATGCCCGTTATCTGGTCGACGCCGGGGCCGGCGTGCTCTGCGCCGATGCCGATATCGACGGTTCTGCCTTTGCCGATGAACTGCTGCACCTGGTCGATGACGCGGCGGCGCGCGACGCCATGCGTCAGGCGGCGCGTGGTCTGGCTCAGGATAGGGCCGCCGCTCTTCTGGCGGATGCGGTAGAGGGTTTGCGTTAGTTAGACGGGATATCGTCGGTCGCCCTCGCGCTGATGCGGTAGGTGCGGTACAGTTAACGGGTTACAGGCAGTGTTTACGCAAGGAGTACACGAGCACATGGCTGATTCCCAGACTGCAACCTCCGCGCCCGAGTTTAAGAGCGCCCACTTTATCGGTATCGGCGGCGCCGGCATGAGCGGCATCGCCCTCGTTCTTCACGAGCGCGGTTATGCCGTTACCGGCTCCGACCTTAAGACGTCACGTTATATCCGCCAGCTTACCCGCGCTGGTGTGAAGGTGCATGTGGGCCATGAGGCCGCCACGATCGACGAGGTCAAGCCCGACGTGGTTGTTGTCTCCACCGCTATTCCGGAGTCCAACCCCGAACTCGTGCGCGCTCGCGAGCTTGGTATTCCCGTGTGGCCCCGTGCCAAGATGCTCTCTGCTTTGGGCCACGGATACACCACCGTCGCTGTTGCCGGCACGCATGGCAAGACCACCACGTCTTCGATGTGCGCCACCATGCTCGACCGCATGGGTCTGGATCCGAGCTTCTTGATCGGTGGCATCGTCGAGGGCTATGACACGAACGGCAAGAACGGCTCGGGCGACTACTTTGTCGCCGAGGCCGACGAGTCCGACAGCTCCTTCCTGTTCCTGAACCCCAACGTGGTCATTGTGACCAACGTCGAGGCCGATCACCTCGATCACTACTCGGGTATCGAGGAGATCGAGGCAACTTTCGCCAAATTCATGAGCCTGGTGGGCGAGGACGGCACCGTCATCGTCTGCGGTGAGGACCCACATCTGGTCGAGCTCGCCAAGTCGACGGGCCGTCACGTGCTTTCCTACGGCTTTGCCGAGAGCAACGACATCGTCTGCATGCACCCGGATGTCAAGGGCATCCAGAGTGACTTTATCGTTCGCTTTGAGGACGGCACTGAGCATGCTGTGGAGATCAAGAGCAATCCCGGTCGCCACAACATGCTCAACGCCACGGCGGTGCTCACCGTCGCCCATGTCCTGGGCCTTGACATCGACGCCGCCGCCAAGGCGCTCTCGAGCTTTGAGGGCGTCCGCCGTCGCTTTACCCACGTGGGCGATATCGATGGCATCACCGTGGTCGATGATTACGGCCATCACCCCACCGAGATCAAGGCGACGCTTGCTGCCGCTTCGTCGCTGGGCTACAAGCACGTCGACGTCGTGTTCCAGCCGCACCGCTATTCGCGCTTGCAGGCCCTGTGCGACGACTTTGCCGATGCATTTGCCAATGCCGATAAACTGCTGCTGATTGATGTGTTCTCGGCTGGCGAGATGCCCATCCCGGGTGTCACCTCTAAGATGCTCGCCGATACCGTGCGCGCCAAGCATCCTGGCAAGGAGGTCGTGTACTGCTCCAGCCGTCTTGAGCTCAATCAGGAGCTCGAGCAGATGGTGGGCGCGGGCGACCTGCTGCTCACTATGGGTGCCGGTGACGTTACGACCGTCGGTCCCGAGTTCATTGAGTATCTGACTGCCAAGAAAGACGCTTAAGTCTAATGGGTCTGTTTAACGCCGTCATGGCGCTCTCGGGCATGATCGACACGGATGTGATCGAGGACGAGCGCCTTGCGCGTCATACGAGCTATCGTATCGGCGGCAAGGCCGACCTCTTTGTGACGTGCCATAGCTATCATGCCCTTCGCCGCGCCGTGGCGGTGCTCGATCGCGAGCAGGTGCCGTGGGTCATCATCGGCAAGGGCTCCAATCTGCTGGTTGCCGATGGCGGTTATCGCGGCGCCGTCATTTCGCTCGGACGTGAGTTTCAGCGCACGGTTGTTGCCGATGACGGTTGTACGCTGACGGTCGGTGCGGGCGTGATGTTTGCGCGCCTGGTCAACGATGCCCTGTCGCGTAGCCTCTCGGGCCTTGAGTTTGCCGTTGGCATCCCTGGCTCGGTTGGCGGTGCGATATCTATGAATGCCGGCACACGGACCGAGTGGATTGGCTCGCTGGTTGAGGATGTCGTAACGTTTGACCCGGCATCCGGTATCAAGCATTATGCGGGGTCCGAGATCACTTGGGGCTACCGCGAATGTAGCCTTCCCCGCAATGAGATCATCCTCGAGTGCGTGCTCAAGCTTAAACCGGCGCCCAAGGCCGACATTCGCGAGCGCATGGAGCGGTACCTGACGAGGCGCAAGCGTACACAGCCCATGGGTCGCGCATCCTGCGGGTCGGTCTTTCGCAACCCGCCCGATGCGAGCGTGGGCAAGCTTATCGAGGATTGTGGATTAAAGGGTTTTTCGATTGGCGGCGCGGAAGTTTCGCCCGTTCACGCTAATTTTATCGTTAATAACGGAACTGCCTCGGCCGATGACGTTGCCGCGGTTATCAGACATGTGCACGGAAAGGTGAGGGAGGCGTATGGCATCGAGCTCAGACCGGAAGTTAAATTCCTCGGCTTCTAGAGCATCGAAACCCACCTTCCGCCGCGCCGGAGGGCGTTCCGGCGCGCCTGCCAAACCTCAACGCAATACCGTCGCGCACTCTAAGTCTGTCGGGCATGCTCGACAGACCAGTCGTCCGGTTGTCGGCTCGCAGCTCGGTAATCGTCCGGCCGCAAAAAAGTCCTCGCGTCCCTCGGTGACGTCAAAGCCTGTTATGGGCGCCAAGCCTGCCCGTCCTATGGCAACTCCTAAGCCCTCGACAGGAACTAAGGCGGCGCGTCCGAGTCGCACGCTGGGCGCATCGAAACCGCGCTCGCTGACATCGGTGCCGGCTACCGCCAAGAAGCCTTCGGGTAAAAAAGGCGTCAACCCGTTGTCTTCACTTGGGGCGATGGCAAATAAAACGTCAGAGGCCGCTTCTCTCGTTGCAGGCAAAGGCAAAATCGTGGGCGGCGTTCTGGCTGTCTTGGCCGTGCTCGTCGTCGTTGCCATCGTGGTTATCAACTCTGGATTGTTTACCGCCACTGATATTCAGATTCAAGGCAGCGAGCATGTGACGAAGCACGATGCTATCCAGCTGATCGATTTGCCCGAGGGGACGTCGCTTTTTAACGTCGATCCCGACCAGATTACCGAGGACCTCAAGCAGAACCCGTGGGTCTCGGGCGTGGATGTCCAGCGTCAGTTCCCACATACGCTCATCATTACGCCGATGGAGCGCAAGGTCATTGCAATTGCCTATATCAGCTCCGATGACCTTGCCTGGGCCATCGGGGATGATGACACCTGGATCGCCCCGCTGTCGACGTCGGTCGAAGTGGATGACCAGGGCAACGTCATCACGACGGGGCAGGGCTCAAATACCCTGACCGGCATTGATGCCGCACTGGCGCTCGCTAAGCACTATGGCGCGGTGTTGTTGACTGATGTCTCGGCGGATGTCGCTCCGGTTTCCGGCCAGGCGGTGAGCTCCAAGGCCGTTAAGGCTGGCTTGGATTATGTGCGTGGTTTTTCGAGCGAGTTCTTGGGACAAGTTAAGGATATTTCCACGCCTTCGGTCGAAGCCATCTCGGCAAACCTCAATAACGGCATTGAGGTGTCGCTGGGCGATTCGAACGATATCGTCAAGAAGGAGCGCGTAGTTACCAAGCTGCTTTCGCAGGTAGAGGGCGTAACGTATATCAATGTGCGCTCTCCGGGTAACTATACATTTAGGAACGCTCCGACCTCGTAGCGCTGGTTGATGCTTTGTTGAGGGGCCATACCACGCCGTTTATCTGGTTTGTTTGGTTTTCACGGTCAATTATTTGACTGATACGTTCATAATGTGCAAACATAATACGGTTTACCTTTGCATTTACTTTCAACCTGAAGGTTAATGTGCGCAGGGGTCGACCCATGCTATGGCTATAACCTTTGTTCGGAGGACCGACATGCACGAGACAGAGATCAACAACTACCTTGCCGTCATTAAGGTGGTCGGCGTCGGCGGCGGCGGTACCAACGCGGTCAATCGAATGATCGAAGAGGGCATCCGCGGCGTCGAGTTTGTTGCCATCAACACCGATGCTCAGGCACTCGCGATCTCTGATGCCGATATCAAGGTGCACATCGGCACCGACCTTACCCGCGGCCTGGGCGCCGGCGCCAACCCCGAGGTTGGCCGCAAGGCTGCCGATGAGTCCCGCGACGACATTGCCGAGGCGCTCGCTGGCGCCGACATGGTGTTCATCACCTGCGGCGAGGGCGGTGGCACCGGTACCGGCGCTGCTCCCATCGTTGCCGATATCGCGATGAACGAGGTCGGTGCGCTGACCGTCGCCGTCGTGACCAAGCCCTTCACCTTCGAGGGCCGCAAGCGCAAGAAGAGCGCCGAGGAGGGCATCAAGACCCTCTCCGATTGCGTCGACACCATGATCGTCATCCCCAACGATAAGCTGCTCGACATCGCCGAGAAGAAGACCACCATGCTCGAGGCCTTCGCGATTGCCGATGGCGTCCTTTCCCAGGGCACCCAGGGCATCACCGACCTCATCACCGTCCCCGGTATCATCAACCTGGACTTCGCCGATGTTAAGACCATCATGAAGCAGGCCGGTACCGCCATGATGGGTATCGGTACCTCTTCTGGGGACACCCGTGCCGTCGACGCTGCCCAGCAGGCCATCTCCAGCCCGCTGCTCGAGAGCTCCATCGATGGCGCCACGCGCGTGCTGCTCTCCATCGCCGGTTCCAAGGACCTGGGCATCCAGGAGATCAGCGACGCCGCCGACGTTGTCGCCAACGCCGTCGACCCCGAGGCCAACATCATCTTCGGTACCGTTGTCGACGAGTCCCTGGGCGATCAGGTGCGTATCACCGTCATCGCTACGGGCTTCTCCGACTCCAACGTCAACCGTCAGGATGAGCTCTTTGCCGCTCAGCAGTCTCAGAGCAAGGCCGCTGCTTCCGCTGAGCCGCAGCGCACCGCTCCGGCCACCAGCCCGGCTCAGGCCGCTCCGACCCGCAACGTCGGTGGCACCGAGCTTCCTAACTTCGGCAACGATCAGTTCGAGCTTCCCGACTTCCTGAAGCGCGGTAGCTTCTAAGTCGTTCTTTGCATTGTTGTGCACAGGGGCGTGTCCGTATGGACGCGCCCTTTTTATTTCGACTTTGTAAACTAGAACCTCCAATCTCTTTACGTTCCCTTTACGATTGCCTCCAGCGCAGCAGGTATCCTTTTAGAGAAGTATGACAGCCGTATAAACGCGGGCTGTAGCGGCGATGCCGCGGTACTTGTGTTATTAGGAGGCTTTAGTATGGCAGCACGTGCGGACAACGTTTCGCGTGTCGACCATGATGGAGTTACGTTGGTGGAAGGCGCGACATCCGATGTTCGCTTTGCCTTCACCGAGCGCGCCGGTGGTGTTTCCGAAGATGCGTACTCCTCACTCAACTTGGGCTCGCATGTTGGCGATGACCCCTTTGCTGTTCAAGAAAATCGTCGTCGCGCGCTCGAGGCTATGGGTGCCGCCGAGTGCGAGCACAACCTGCTCGTTCCCAATCAGGTCCATGGTGACCATATCGTTGCGGTGACCTCGAACGGCGCCGATGACCTTGAGGACGTCCGCGAGCAGATTGCCGAGGGCTGCGATGCCATCGTCTGTACGGCGCATAACGTGCCCGTGCTGCTCTGCTTTGCCGACTGCGTTCCCGTGGTGCTGGTGGCCCCTGGCGGATTTGCCGTGGTGCACTCCGGTTGGAAGGGTACGATTGCACGTATTTCCGCCAAGGCGTGCCAGGCGCTTTGCGATGCTGCCGGCTGCGATGCGAGCGACGTTTCCGCCTATATCGGCCCCCATATCTTGGGTGACGAATATGAAGTATCCCAGGAGCTCATGGATCGCTTTGCCGCCGAGTTCTCTTGCATCGATGCGAGTACCTCTCGCATGCTCGATCTTTCCGCTGCCATTCGCGAGGCGCTGGTAGATGTCGGTGTCGACGCGGATAATATCGTGGATACCCAGCTTTCGACCGTGCGTCAGAACGACCGCTTTTATTCCTACCGTAACGAGGACGGCACCTGTGGGCGCCATGCTGCGATCGGCGTGATGCTATGAGAAAGATCGTATCGGTCCTGAGCGCCGCTGTGCTTACACTTACGCTGTGCGCCTGTTCTTCGGGATCTTCTACCTCTTCCATTACTGTCGCTGGCTCCACGACCTGCCTTCCTATCGCCGAGATTGCGGCCGAGGGCTTTAAGGAGGAGACCGGCATCGACGTGCTCGTTTCCGGTTTGGGTTCTTCCGCTGGCATCGAGGCCGTCAGCGCCGGCACGGCCGATATCGCCAGCTCCTCCCGTGGACTCAATGCCGACGAACAGGATCTGGGCCTGACTCCCATCGTCATTGCCCACGACGGTATCGCGGTCATCGTGAACGACGATAACCCGGTCGATAACCTCTCGACCGAGCAGCTCCGCGATATTTACGCCGGCAAGATCACCAACTGGAAAGAAGTCGGTGGCGAGGACCTGAGGATTCAGGTTATCAACCGAGATGAGGCGTCCGGCACGCGTGAGGCCTTTCGCACCATCGTGATGGACGGCACCCCCTTCGATCGCCGCTCGGCCGTTCTTTCGGGCACGGGCCAGGTGCGCGACGTGGTATCTCGTTCGCGCGGAGCCATTGGCTACATTTCGCTGGGCTTCGTCGATAGCCTCAACGCCAAGACCTCGGTCAAGGCCGTCTCGGTCAATCATGTTGAGGCGTCCGAGAAGACGGTCGCGAGCGGCGGCTATCCCATCTCGCGCGACCTTTACTTCTTTGTTAAGGGTGCGCCTTCGCAGCAGGCGCAGGATTACATCGACTACGTGACGTCCGAAAAGATGGACAAGCAGATTCGCGAGGCGGGCTTTATCCCCGTCACCAACGACGAGAAGGGGAGTGAGTAGCATGGAAGCACAGGAAAACTCCCAGACTGAGCAGAATGTTCAGACGCCCAAGAAGCGCGAGCTGGCGCTCGTATCGCGCAGTACCTATATCAAGGAGAAGGCGCTGCAGTGGATCTTCTTTGCCTGCGCGTTCTTGGCGGTCGTTACCGTCATCCTGATTTTTGTCTTTACCACGTACTCGGCGCTGCCCGTCTTTACCGACATCGGTCTGGCGGACTTCTTTAGCTTTACGTGGGCGCCCTCTGAGGGCCACTACGGCATCATGTCGCTGCTTGCCGGCTCAGGTCTGGTGACCGTCGGTGCGCTCGCCATGGGCGTGCCGCTAGGTGTGGGTACGGCCGTATACCTGGTCGAGATCGCCGGCAAGCGCGTGCGCAAGCTCATCAGCCCTGCCGTCGACCTGCTGGCGGGCATACCCTCCATCATCTACGGCTTCTTTGGCATGATCATCATCCGCCCGTTTATCGCACAACTGACCGGCGGCCTTGGTTTTGGTGCGCTGACGGCGTGGTTCGTGCTTGCCATCATGATCGTCCCTACCATCACCACGCTCACCATCGATGCTCTCAATTCCATTCCCATGGGCATTCGCGAGGCATCGTATGCCATGGGCGCCACCAAGTGGCAGACCATCTATAAGGTCGTGTTACCTGCCGCCAAGCTGGGTATCGTGGATGCCATCGTGCTGGGTATGGGCCGTGCCATCGGCGAGACCATGGCCGTGCTCATGGTCGTAGGTAACGCCCCGGTTATTCCCGACAGCATTGCGAGCCCCATCTCGACGCTCACGAGCCAGATTGCGCTCGACATGAGCTATTCCTCGGGTCTGCACCGCTCGGCGCTGTTCGGCATGGGTGTGGTCCTGTTTATCATCTCCGCCACGCTGGTGGGCATCGTCCGTCTGATTTCCAAGAAGAAGAGGGGGTAGGCTATGTCCGATTCCGTTGACACGACGGTCGATACGACCTCGTCGCGCGAGCGCATCAAGCGTGCCCTTTCCCACGGCAAGAAGGGCCGCATCAACAAGGACCTGTCCAACAAGACCATGCTTGGCGTGTTCCGTGCCGCTGCCTACATCACCACGCTGGTGCTGGTCGCTATCATCGCCTACGTGGTCATCAACGGCCTGCCACACATCTCGCTCGACTTTATCTTCGGTTGGCCCCAGGGCGTCAACGCCGAGGGCGGTATTTGGCCCACGATCGTCTCGACCGTCTATGTGACGGCGCTCGCCATGCTCATCTGCACGCCGATCGCTGTGCTGGCAGCCGTCTATCTGGCCGAGTACGCCAAGCAGGGCAAGGTCGTCGAGCTCATTCGCTACGCTGCTGACGCTTTGGCCTCGGTGCCCTCCATCGTTATGGGTCTGTTTGGCTACGCCTTGTTTGTCGAGGCCATGGGCTTGGGCCTTTCGATGGTCTCTGCCGCCCTGGCACTCGCGCTCTTGATGCTTCCCATCGTCATGCGCACCACCGAAGAGGCCATTCGCGCCGTTCCGCGCTATATCCGTTGGGGCGCGTACGGCCTGGGCGCCACCAAGTGGCAGGTTGTCTCCAAGATCGTGCTTCCTTCTGCCTTTGGCCGTATTGCCACGGGCATCGTCCTCGCCATCGGCCGTGCCATTGGCGAGACCGCGGTGGTGCTCTACACCATGGGGCAGGCCATCAATCTACCTATTTCGCCGCTCGATTCCGGCCGCCCCATGACGGTTCACCTGTACCTGCTTGCCAACGACGGCATCAACATGAACGCAGCCTACGGCACCGCGCTCTTGCTGATGGTGATCATTTTGGCCTTCAACCTGTTTGCGCGCTTCCTGTCGCGCAAGCGTCGCTAGTTAAGGAGTCCCATGTCCGTTTATCAGTCCGCTCCCACGCTGGAGCAAGCGGCCATTACGGCCAAGGATTTCAACTTTTGGTACGGTGACTTTCATGCGCTGACGGGGCTCGACCTCAACATCGCCAAAAACGCCATCACCTCGTTTATTGGCCCTTCGGGCTGCGGCAAATCGACGTTTTTGCGCTGCATCAACCGCATGAACGACCTGATCGAGGGCACGCGCATCGAGGCACCATGACTGTCTCTTATA
>UQIP01000043.1:0-9575 GCA_900541005.1 uncultured Collinsella sp.
ACTTAGTAGTTGGCCTCGTAGCCGTTGCCGTCGCCGGTGGGCTCTTCGTAGTAGTCCGAATCGCTCGAATCGCTTGAGTCATCGGAATCGTCAGAGCTGACCGATGAGGTTGCGGTACCATTTGCGTAGTCGTCAGACGTGTTGTTGTTCAGGTCGCCGATCGTAGAGCTGGAACCGTCGGAAAGGCCCATGGTGTTGGGACCCTTGGGGTCCTTGCCGGCATCGACGCGCTCCATCATTTCCTTGAGCTCGTCCTCGTAGACAAAGACGTAGCTCACACCGTCGATCATGGTGCTGTCGTCGGCGTACGAGGGCAGGTTGGCCGAGTAGATACCGTCGACATCCATACCGCGCATGGCGTTGACCGTAGCCACGATATCCTGAACGCTCATATCGGTTACGAGCATATCGGACAGCGAATTAACCAGGCCAAAGATCTTCGTGGCATCGAAGTTATTGAGAATCTGGTTGGCAAGGGCGCCAAGCACCTGACGCTGGTGGCGCATGCGCGTGTAATCGCCGTCGGCATAGGTGTAGCGGCAGCGGGCATAGGTAAGGGCGGTGGCACCGTCCATATGCTGCTGGCCAGCGGTAATCTTAATATCCAGGTGCTCGGGGTCGTCAACATCATCGGTTGCGTTAATGTCGATACCGCCAACCGAATCAATCAGCGCCTGCATACCGTCGAAGCTGACCTCGGCATAGTGGGAAATCTGAACACCGCACAGCTCGTTGACCGCCTCGACCATGGCCTCGGCGCCGCCAACGGTATGGCAGGCGTTGATCTTCATGGTCTCGCCCTTGTACTCGACCTTGGTGTCGCGCGGAACGGAAATGAGCGTCGCCTGCTTTTGCGTGGGGTCGATGCGTGCCAGGATAATCGAGTCGGCACGATACGTATCCTCGCCCGGACGGCCGTCGGTGCCAAGAAGCAGCACGTAGAACGGATCCTTTGCCTCATCGGTGTCAACCAGAACCCGACGCAGATTGTCGGTAATGACATTGGAATCGCCGAGCTTGCCCATAATGGTGGCAAACCACAGGCCGGCAGCGGTAGTGGCACTCAGCAGCACGCCAAGCACGACAATGAGCGCGACGTGACGAATCGTGTGGCTACGACGACGTTGACGAGCGCGCTCGGAATAGCGAGCCACGTTATCGCGACTGTAGATCTTGGCCTGCGCACCAGTTGAGGGTCTTCGGGCGGTGGTATCCGCGAGGGGCTTTTTATTAAACATAGGCAACCTGTATTAGTAGATGACGGGATCGGGGACGGTAGCATGCTCGACATGCGCGCCGAGCGCCTGCAGCTTTTCGACAAACTGCTCGTAGCCGCGCTTGATGTGATGGATGGCCGAAACCTCGGTCGTCCCGTCGGCGATCAAGCCCGCTACGACGAGGGCCGCTCCGCCACGCAGATCGGGCGAGGTAACCTGTGCACCCGAGAAGCCCTTGACGCCATGAATCATGGCATGATGGCTCTCGATACGAATGTCGGCACCCATGCGCACCAGCTCAGAGGCAAACATAAAGCGATTCTCGAAGATATTTTCGGTAATAACGGAACTGCCGTCGGCAAGGGCGGAGAGCACCATAATCTGCGCCTGCATGTCGGTCGGGAAACCGGGGAACGGAAGCGTCTGGATGTCGACCGGCTTGATACGCTCGGCACGGTTCACATGGACGCCATCTTCGACGCGCTCGCAGTCGATACCCATGAGCTCCATCTTCTTGAGCACCATGCCCAAGTGAATGGGGCAAAAACCCGTGACGTCGACACCGCGATCGTCGGCCATCAACGCACCGGCAACGATAAAGGTACCGGCCTCGATGCGGTCGCCCACCACGCGATGGGTAACGGGATGGAGCTCTTCCACGCCTTCGATAGTCACGACGGGCGTACCGGCGCCAACAATCTTGGCGCCCATCTCGTTGAGCATGTTAGCGAGATCGACGATCTCGGGCTCGCGGGCGGCATTATCGATAACCGTGGTGCCCTGTGCGCGCACAGAGGCCATGATGAGGTTCTCGGTCGCACCGACGCTGGCGAACTCGAGCGTGACGGTGGTACCGAGCAGACCTTGGGGCGCATTAGCGTTGATGTAACCGTGGGCGGTATCGAACTCAACGCCCAGGGCCTCAAGACCAAGAATGTGCATATCGATCTTGCGAGCACCCAGGTTGCAGCCGCCCGGCATGGCAATCTTGGCGCGATGGAAGCGACCCAGCAGGGGTCCCATGACGGCGGTGGAAGCACGCATCTTGGCAACGAGCTCGTAGGGGGCCTCCCAAGAATCGACCTGAGAGGTATCAATCTCGAGCGTGTGCTCGTCGAGAACATCGATCGTAGCGCCCATGCCCTTGAGCACCTTGCCCATCACGTGGACATCGGAAATATCGGGCACGTTCTGCAGCGTCGTCTTGCCCGGCGCCAGAAGCGTTGCCGCCATGAGTTTGAGTGCGGAGTTCTTGGCGCCCGAAACGGGCACGGAGCCTCCGATGGCGTGGCCACCCTCAACGCGGATAATATCCAAGGTCTACCCTTTCAAAAAGCATGCCCGGGGTGGCTGGGCCATCCCGGGCATGATGTGTTCGCAAATGGTCGAACGCTAAATCGTTTGACTATTGGGCAAGCTTGAGCTTACACCATGCGATTTCATTATAGAGGTAGGCGCGGCGTGCATCATCCTCCGACAAATTACCCAGCTTCTCTTCAAAACCTTGAATATCAGCTTTAAGCTTGTCGGCATCGACGGTCGCCAAATCGCAAGCGCGCTCGGCGAGAACGGTCACGACATCGTCCGCAACCTGGGCATAGCCGCCGGCCACGGCAAACGTGTGGTCGACAGTGCCCATGGCCTTATCGGAAACGCGAACGTAACCGCGGTCGATCGTGCAGATCTCGCTGGAGTGAGCAGGCAGAACGCCAAACTCGCCATCCGTGGACGGAATCGACACAAACGCAGCGTCGCCCTCATAGGCGCAGCTCACGGGGCACACGATGCGGATACGCATAACCTACTTCTCCCCCATCTTGCGGGCGCGCTCGCGCACGTCCTCAATCGTGGAAGCATAGCGGAAAGCCTGCTCGGGCAGGTCATCGGCCTTGCCGTCGACAATCTCGGCGAAAGAACGGACGGTATCCTCGACGCGGACGTAGACACCGGGGTTGCCGGTGAACTTCTCGGCGACGTGGAAGGACTGCGAGAGGAACTGCTGAATCTTACGGGCACGGTTGACCGTAAGGCGCTGCTCCTCGGACAGCTCGTCCATACCCAGAATGGCGATGATGTCCTGAAGGTCGGAGTACTCCTGCAGGAGCTCCTGGACCTTGACGGCGACACGGTAGTGCTCCTCGCCGACAATCGAGGGATCGAGAGCGTCGGAGGAAGATGCGAGCGGGTCGATAGCCGGGAACAGGCCGAGCGACGAAATGCTACGCGAAAGAACCGTGGTGGCGTCGAGGTGCGTAAACGTCGTGGCAGGCGCCGGGTCGGTCAGGTCGTCTGCGGGGACGTAGACAGCCTGGACGGAGGTAATGGAGCCCGTCTTGGTCGAGGTAATGCGCTCCTGGAGGTCGCCCATCTCGGTTGCCAGCGTGGGCTGGTAACCAACGGCGGACGGCATACGGCCCAGCAGTGCGGAAACCTCGGAACCTGCCTGGGAGAAGCGGAAGATGTTGTCGATGAACAGCAGAACGTCCTGGCCGCGATCGCGGAAGTACTCAGCGGTGGTAAGGCCGGCCAGACCGATGCGCAGACGCGCTCCGGGCGGCTCGTTCATCTGACCATAGACCAAGCAGGTCTTGTCGATAACGCCAGACTCGCTCATCTCGAGGAACAGGTCGGTGCCCTCGCGGGTACGCTCGCCGACGCCGGTGAACACCGAGGTGCCGCCGTGCTCCTGGGCGAGGTTGTTGATGAGCTCCTGGATCAGAACGGTCTTGCCGACGCCGGCGCCGCCGAACAGACCTGTCTTGCCGCCGCGGATGTAGGGCTCGAGCAGGTCGACGGCCTTGATGCCGGTCTCGAAGATCTCGGTCTTGGTGGTGAGCTCGTCGAAACGGGGCGCTGCATGGTGGATGGGGTAGAACTCCTCCACCTCGGGCATGGGCTTGCCGTCGACGGGCTTGCCCATGACGTTCCAAATGCGGCCGAGCGTCTTGGGACCAACGGGCATCTTCATGGGCTCACCGGTATCGGTGGCGATGAGGCCGCGCTGCAGGCCGTCGGTCGAGGACATGGCGACCGTGCGGACGACGCCGCCCGGAAGCTGGCTCTCGACCTCGAGGATCGTGCTCAGATGACCGATCGGGGTCTCGGCCTCGACCGTGAGCGCGTTGTAGATCGGGGGCACCGCGCCGTCAAACTTGACGTCGACGACAGGGCCGATGATTCGCACGATGCGACCATCACCGGCAGTCGTCTTCTTGGTGGCTTCCTCGACCGCAAGCTTTACGGTGTTATTAGCCATTACTGTTCCTCCAATGCTGAGGCTCCGCCGACGATCTCGTTAATCTCGGTCGTGATCGAAGCCTGGCGCACGCGACTATACGTGCGGGTAAGGGTCGAGATGATCGCGGTGGCGTTTTCCGTCGCGGAGTGCATGGCCTTGCGGCGTGCACCCTGCTCGGCAGCCGCCGAATCGATCAGGGCCTGGTAGATGACCGTCAGGATATAAGACGGCACAAGCTTGCCGAGAACATGCTCGGGAGAGGGCACGAACTCGAACGTGGACGAGATGCGCTTAGGGGCGTCGGTCTCGTTCTTACGCGGACCGTGGGCCATAGCGATCATCTCGGGGTCGAGCGGCAACAGATGCTCGACGCGAAGCTCCTGATCCACGCGGTTCTTGGCGTGGTGGTAGACAAGCTCGACACGGTCAAGCTCACCGGCACGATACGCATCGCAGATATGAGAGGAGATCATGCGGGCCTGATTGAAATCGGGCTCAGAGGAGTTGCCCTCAAAGTGCATGACAACGTTTGCGCGGTCACGGAAATACGTGGCCGGCTTACGCCCGCACGCGATGATCTCGCATTCGATGCCGTCGTTCGCCCAAGAAGCGGCGAGCTTTTCGGCCGTGCGCTCCACCGTCGTATTGAAACCGCCGGCAAGGCCGCGGTCCGAGGCAATAACGACAATCAGGCCATGCTTGACGCTCTCATGCTTCTGCAGCATGGGATCGGTGCCCGAACAGGAGGCGTCGCCGGCGACCGTCAACATGACGTCGGTCAGCGCCTCCTTATAGGGCTCGGCCTGCTTGGAGCGATCGAGGGCACGACGAATCTTGGCCGTAGAGACCATCTCCATCGTGCGCGTGATCTGCTTGGTCGTGGTAACCGAGGAGATTCGCTTCTTAATGTCGCGAAGGTTGGCCATGGGGCTTAGTTCTCCTCTGATCCAGAAACATCCGAATGGTGCTTGGCCATGAACTGCTGCTTGAAGTCGCCGATGACGCGCAAGAGCTCAGCCTTGGTGTCATCATCGATCTTCTTGGCGCGAACCTTGTCGAGCAGCGAACCAAAGCCATTGTCCATGTACTCGATGAGCTCGGCACGGAAAGGCAGCACGTCGGCGATCTCCAGGTCATCCAGGAAGCCCTCGTTGCCAGCGAACAGCGTAACGATCTGCTCGCCAACCTCAAACGGCTTGTAACGCGGCTGCTTCAGGAGCTCGGTCATGCGAGCACCGTGGGTCAGCTGCTTCTGAGTAGCCTCGTCGAGGTCGGAGCCGAACTGCGTAAAGCCAGCGAGCTCCTGATAGGAAGCGAGGTCCAGACGGAGGTTGCCGGCGACCTGCTTCATGGCCTTGGTCTGCGCATCGCCACCGACGCGGGACACGGAGATACCCACGTCGACTGCCGGGCGCTGACCCTGGAAGAAGAGCTCGGACTGCAGGTAGATCTGACCATCGGTAATGGAAATGACGTTGGTCGGAATGTAGGCCGAGACGTCGCCGTCCTGGGTCTCGATGATCGGCAGTGCCGTCATGGAGCCGTAACCGTTCTTCTTGGACATCTTGACGGCACGCTCGAGCAGACGAGAGTGCAGGTAGAAGATGTCGCCAGGATAGGCCTCGCGTCCAGGCGGACGATGCAGCGTCAGCGACATCTGACGGTAGGCCACAGCCTGCTTGGACAGGTCGTCGTAGATGACGAGCACGTGGCCGCCGGGGTTGGTCTCGCTGGCGGGCTTGCCGTCCTCGCCGTTGTACATAAAGAACTCGCCAATAGCGGCACCGGCCATAGGCGCGATGTACTGCATAGGGGCGGAATCGGCAGCGGTGGCCGAAACGATGATGGTGTAGTCGAGCGCACCGTGCTGAGCGAGGGTCTCGCGGATGTTGGCAACCGTGGAGGCCTTCTGGCCGATGGCGACATAGATGCAGACCATGCCCTTGCCGCGCTGGTTGAGGATAGCGTCGATGGCGATGGCGGTCTTACCGGTCTTACGGTCACCGATGATGAGCTCACGCTGACCGCGGCCAATAGGCACCATGGAGTCGATAGCGAGCAGACCGGTCTGAACCGGCTCGCACACCGGGGTACGATCGATGACGCCGGGAGCCTTGAACTCGATGGGGCGACGGTGCGTAGCGACGATGTCGCCCAGGCCGTCGATGGGCTGGCCGAGCGGATTGACGACGCGGCCGAGCATGGCACGGCTCACGGGGATATCCATAACGCGGCCAGTGGTGCGGCACTCGTCGCCTTCCTTGATGGAGTCGACGGCACCGAACAGAACGGCGCCGACCTCGTCACGGTCAAGGTTCTGGGCAAGGCCGAAGACGGTCTCACCGGTATCGGAGCTCTTGAACTCCAGAAGCTCGCCTGCCATGGCGCTCTTGAGGCCGGAGACGCGCGCGATGCCGTCGCCTACCTCGTCGACCGTTGAAACCTCATGCGTATCGACCGTCGCGGAGAGGCTCGTGAGCTGCTCCTGCAGTTTCTTGGCGATATCCTGGGCATTGAGGGTTTCGGACATTAGGCTTCACCTCCGTACGAATTAGCAGAGTTTGCGAGGGTCTCCTGCGCGATGCGCAGCTGCGTCTTGACGGAAATGTCACGACGCTCGCCGCGGGCCTCGAGCACCAGGCCGCCCACGATAGACGGGTCGACCTGCTCGATAAGGAATACCTTGCGGCCGAAGTCCTGCTCGCATTTCTTAGTGATGGTTTGACGCAGCTCGTCGTCGAGCGGGATCGCCGTGGTGACGGTCACGCCCACTACATCCTCGTCTTCCTCGGCAACATACTTAAAGGCAGCTGCCACCTTGGGAAGAAGGTCGAGCTGGTCGCGCTTGGACATGGTGTCGAGCACGGCGATGATCTCGGGGCTGGCAGAAGCCAAGCGCTCGATCATCTCGAGGTCCTCGAACACATGGTTCTCGGCCTTGGCGGCTTCCAAAAGGGAACGCGCGTAGGTCTCGAGCACCTTGTCCTGATAGCGGCTAGTCGGCATTCAGGCTACCTGCTTCCTGGATGTAGCGCTCGATGAGCTTCTTCTGCTCGGCATCGTCCTCGAGTGCCTCGCCCACGATCTTGGTGGCGACGGCAACGGACAGGTCGGCGATGGAGCTCGCGGCACCGGCGTAGATGGACTTGCGCTCGTCCTCGACGGTCGTATGGGCCTTGGCGATGATCTCCTCGGCCTCCTTGTGAGCAGCCTCGATGATACGGGCACGCTCGGACTCGGCGTCCTTACGGGCCTCGAGAACGATGTCGGCAGCCTGACGACGGGCGTCGGTGACGATCGAGTCGGACTCAGCGCGCTTGGCGATAGCCTCCTGCTTGGTCTTCTCGGCCTCGTCGAGGCTCTCCTCGATCTTCTTGCCGCGCTCCTCCATGGTTTTCATGATGCCCGGCAGGGCGACCTTGGCCAGCACGATCCAGATAATCAGGAAGGCGATAAGCGCCGGGATGAACTCCGCCATCTTAGGGATGAGGATGTCCGCACCGGCGGCGCCGTCCTCGGCGAACGCGGAAACCGGCATGAGCAGCGCGGCCGCGGACGCGGAGAGTGCGATCGCGCTCTTCTGGGATGAAAGATTCATACTTGACGCTCCGTGCTATTTAACGATCAGCGCGACAACGAAGCCGATCAGAGCCAGAGCCTCGCCGAAGGCGGAGCCCATGATGAAGACGGTGAACACGCGGCCCTGGACCTCAGGCTGACGGGCCATAGCACCCGTAGCACCCAGAGCAGACAGGCCGATAGCAAGACCAGCGCCGATAACACCGAGACCGTAACCGATAACTCCCACGATTCCTCCTTTGTCGTGCGTGTCTTATTTCACGCAGGATAACCTTTTTATAACTGCCGGGCTCCATGGGTACGGGCACCGGCGGTTTAACGAATTGCCTTACCTTTAAGGCGCGAACGGAAGACTACTCCTCCTCCGCGACCTCCTCTGCCTCGGAGACATACACGGCGGTAAGGACCGTGAAGACGTAAGCCTGGATGGCGCCGACCACAAGCTCGATCGCATAGATCAGGATGAGAATGGCAAGCCAGGCCAGCGAAGGCAGGGCGCCGACGGCGTGGGCCGCGGAAACCTGCTGAAGCAGCGGCTGCATGAACATGCTCGCCATGATGGCGAACGAGCCCATGACCACGTGTCCTGCGAACATGTTGCAGAACAGACGGACGGCGAGCGTGATGAGGCGCAGGAAGGTCGAGAAAAGCTCGACGACCCACACGAGCACGTTCATCGGGAAGCTCACGCCCTGCGGAGCGAGGCTCTTGATGTAGCCGATCACGCCGTGAGCCTTGCATCCGTAGTAGATGAAGTACACGAAGGCGAAGATGGCGAGCGCGGCGGTGGAGCCGATTGCGCCGGTGCCGGGCTTCATTCCCGGAATCAGGCCGATCATGTTGTTGATCAGGATGAACAGGAAAAGCGAGCACAGGAACGGGAAGTGCTTCTTCCAGTTCTCACCCACGACGCCCTTGCCGATATCGTTCTCGACGTACTCGATGATGTACTCGAAACCGTTGACGAAGAAGCCCTTGGGAACCAGGGTCTGCTTCTTCTTGAACACGGCCAGGACGATCAGGAGCACGATCGTGGAGACGATCAGCCAAAACGAGTACTGCGTGATGCCGCAGCTCAGATCGCCCACGACAGGGGTGGAGCTGAACTCGCTGACCAGATGATTAATCTCATCAGGCAGCTTTTCAAAAATTTCCACGACTTACCTTTCGACCTCATGAGGATCTCGCAGCGCCTTGGCGACGCGAACCGCGCAGGCGGCCATAAAGGCCACGAAGCCGATCGCCTCGCCCAGGAGGAACATGCGAAATGCCTCTCCGAACAACACAAACACAACCAAGGTAAAGACAAGCAACGCGATTGCCGAGACCGCGAGACTCACCATACCCTTGAGCATGTCCGCATTCTGCTTATCGTCAAGAACCGGCTTGAGCGTAAAGACAAAGGGAAGGAAGGCAATCGCGCCCGCGATGGCACCTGCAACGATAGCGAGCAGATCGGCTATCTGAAACACTGGCGTCCTCACTTTCCTTTTTTATCGCCTCACAGGACAGTTCCCGCCAAACATTGGTGACTATTGTAC
>UQIP01000044.1:0-9016 GCA_900541005.1 uncultured Collinsella sp.
GGCAGCGTCAGATGTGTATAAGAGACATGGGGAAAGGTGTTGAAAAATGGGGCGATTCCCCATATTATTGATGACGTCGACAGGCGGGGTGGTTCCCCGCGTACGTGCCATCTGAGTAACCGGGGGGAGGGCGCACATGGGAATGACTGGTGCATACGAGCGCAATCTCGATGCAAAAGGTCGTCTGTCCCTGCCTGCACCCCTTCGCGAGGAGCTTGGAGAGCACGTTCGCGTGTTCAAAGCCCTGGATGTCGATGCTCTGTACGTGTTCTCTGCCGAGGCCTTCGATAAGTGGGTCGAAGGACTCTTCGCGGGTCGTGAGGGCCACGAGGGTTTTAACCCGCGTGACATTAATGACCAGAAGCTCATGAGGGCGATCAACAAGCGCACCACGTCGATGGACGTGGACAGCGCCGGTCGTATCGGTCTTTCCGAGTCTCTCCGCAAGCAGGCGAACCTCGACCGCGAGGTCACGGTTGTGGGCAACTACGACCACCTTGAGGTTTGGGATCGCGCCGCGGCCGATGAGGACGATGACGATGAGGCCCTGCTGGACCTCTTCTTCTCGTAAGGGCAAGGCACGGGTAACGAATGGAGCGTGGGATCTTGACACAAGAATATCGGCATGAACCTGTCATGCTCGGCGAAGTGCTTGAGTCGCTGCGGCTAAAGAGCGGCTCCGTTGTCTGCGATTGCACCCTTGGCGGTGCCGGCCATTCGGTAAAGATGGCCGCGCAGGTGGGGGAGACGGGCCTTTTGCTCGGCGTCGATCAGGACGACATGGCCCTCGAGGCCGCTGGCGCCCGTCTGGACCGCGAGGTTCCCGGCGTTCCGCACCAGCTGCTGAAGGGCAACTTCGGCGACTTGGACGAGCTGCTTTGCTCGGCCGAGGTGCCCGGGGTCGATGGCTTCCTGTTCGATTTGGGCGTTTCGTCGCCGCAACTCGATATCCCTGGCAGGGGCTTTTCGTATAACGAGGACGCCCCATTGGACATGCGGATGGATCCGGGTAATAACACCTTAAACGCAGCTGAGGTCATCAACACCTATAACGAACACGACCTCGCCCGGATTCTACGCGTCTACGGCGAAGAGAAGTTCGCCTCGCAGATCGCGCGCGAGATCGTGCGCCGCCGCGAGCAAGAACCGATCGAAACCACCGGCCAATTTGTCGAGATCATCAAGGCGGGTATCCCGGCTGCCGCTCGTCGGCATGGCGGACACCCGGCCAAGAAAAGTTTCCAGGCCATTCGCATCGAGGTCAATCACGAGCTCGATGTGCTCGAACGAGGGCTTGATGCCGCCACCAGGTGGCTCAACCCGGGCGGACGTATCTGCGTCATCTCGTATCACTCGCTCGAGGACCGTATCGTAAAGAACCACTTTAAGGAGATGAGCCAGGGGTGCACGTGTCCGCCGGAGATTCCGGTGTGCGTGTGCGGCAACGTGCCGATACTCAAGGTCATCACCCGCAAACCCTTGGTTGCCCAGCCTGATGAGGTTGAGCGCAACCCTCGGGCGAGATCAGCCAAAATCCGCGTGGCGCAGCGTCTGTAGGCGCGACCGCGCGATATTGGACCTCCCGCTCGCACCATAAACGAAGCTTAAACACACTACCAACGTACTCGGGATGGGAGGCGGCATATCATGGGCTACAACACTTCAAGCGCAGCACTCGCCTATGATATGAACGCCATGCCCGCCTATCGTGAGACGCCGCAGGCCCCCGTTGCTCCCCGTGAGCAGCGCACGCCGCGCTTTGATGTCTACACGGGCGCGGGCCGTCAGGCAAACCAGGCGGTAAGCCCGGTTTTCATGAGCGTTCTTAAAACGTTTTGCATCATTGCGGCTATCTTCATGACGATCGGCATCGCCCGCGTGGCGCTCGCCGGCGTTACGGCCCAGGTGCTCAACAGCAACGCCGAGCTTACCAACACGCTCGAAAAGGCGACCGATGAGAGCTCCGACCTGGAGGTCATGCATTCGGTCTATGGCGCCGACACGCGCATTCGCGACCTTGCGGGCGCTTATGGCATGGTGGAGCCCAGCGAGAGCGTTACACTTGACTTTTCGCAGGATGCAGCCGCGGGCGCCAACGCGACCGCGACCGCTCAGTAGCAAGACGGTAGCTGAGTATGACAAATGACTATCGCCGCGGTTCCGATGGGGGCCGCGGTTCTGGACGTCCCTCGTCGCGGGGACGTTCTGGTTATCAAGGAACAGGTCGGCAATCTTACAACGCCGGGCGGTCCCGCGGCAACGACCCGGCGTCGCGACTTCGCGGCTCGGGCGGCCCTCATGTGCATAACACCAGGTCGCGTAAGAGTTCGTCGGCCGAATGGCTCACAGGCACGCCTCTGCCTCGCCGCAAAGCTGTCATGGGCTTCATCGGGCTTGGCTTGGGCTTGGGCGTCTTTCGCCTTGCCGACTATCAAATTGTCGAAGCCGATAAACTGCGCGAGCGTGCCGATGCGCGCCGCCTGCTTGCGCAGACCCTCTATGCCAAACGCGGCACCATCTACGACCGCAACGGCAACGTGTTGGCGTCGTCGGTCGAATGTCGCAACATCGCCGTGAACCCGCAGCTTATCGAGGATGTTGACAAGACGGTGTCGGCGCTGGTCAAGGCAACTGGAATCGATAAAAAGACCTGCCGCAAGCTCGTTGAGTCCGATGGAACCTGGGTGTATATCAAGCGCCAGGTGGACGAAGACGATGTTGCGGCGCTGGAGAAGAAGAACCTGCCCGGCGTGCTTTTTGAGCAGGCCATGAAGCGCGTATATCCATACGGCAATCTGGCATCGCAGGTGCTGGGTGTAGTGAATGTGGACAACGACGGCTTGACGGGTCTCGAAAAGCAATACAACAAGCTTCTGACAGGCACGAACGGTTCTCTCGTACGCGAGCGCGCGAGGGACGGCAGCTATATCGCGGGCGGTGCCTATAAAAAGGTGGCTGCGGTCGACGGCGTTGATATCGTGACGACGCTCGACGTCAATATCCAGCGTGCGGCCGAGGATGCCCTGGCAGAGGCAGTTGAGAAGACTAAGGCCAAGAACGGCTCGGCGCTGGTCACCGATCCTACGACAGGCGAGATCTTGGCAGCCTGCTCGTATCCGACTTACGACCAGACCAATCTGGAAAACGCCAAGACCGAGGATATGAACTTGCGCCTGGTCACCGACGCCTACGAGCCCGGCTCGGTCTTTAAGACGCTCGTGGCAGGCGCCGGCTTCGACTTGGGCGTCGTGCGATCGAGTACGTCGTTTGAGGTGCCGGCGAGCATCAAGGTGGGCGACGATACCGTCACCGATGCTGACAAGCGCGACTACGCCATGACCATGGATGTGCGCGAGATGATGCGCCGTTCGTCCAACGTGGGCTTTGTCCTGGTGGGGCGCAAGATCGGTGCCGACGACTTTGCCGCCTATGTGGACAAGTGGGGCATCGGTCATAGCTCCGGTGTAGATTTTCCGGGCGAGAGCCTGGGTATCGTCAAGGAGCGTGACCAGTATGACGGCGCCACGCTGGGCTCGATGAGCTTTGGACAGGCACTGTCCGTCTCGCCGATTGAGATCGCACGTGCCGTGGGCGGCATCGCCAACGGCGGCGTGATGATGACACCGCACTTCTATAAGTCCAGCAAAGGCGACGAGAAGGACTGGGGCGAAGGCGAGCGCGCGATTTCGGAGGACGCCGCATCCCAGGTGACATCGTGCATGCAGACGGTCGTGTCCGAGGGAACGGGCGTTGGCGGCGCGGTTGACGGCTATGACGTGGCGGGTAAGACCGGTACGGCCGAACGAGCCGACGAGAACGGCGGTTACCTCAAGGAGAACTACATGTCGTCTTTTATGGGCTTTGCACCGGCACAATCGCCCAAGGTGCTGTGCTATATCACGCTCGACGGAACGCCGAGCGGCTCAGATGCCGCTGCGGTGCCGTTCCAGTCCATTATGGCCAACGCGCTCGACGTGCTGGGTATCCCGCGCACGAAGTAGGGGGTTACAATCTTTGGGGCGTGGTTTGTTGTCCCGTATGAGGGGTGTTCACATGCCCTGCACCACGCATGCGTGGCGCTGGGATACAATACGCCGATAGCATTATTAGGTTTACAGGGGAGCTGCAATGATAGAGATCGCCGTCAACAACCTCGTGGCCGCAACAGGGGCCCGAACCGTGACGGGAGAAGCCGATCGGGTATGCCGCGGGTGCGTTATCGACTCGCGCCAGGTCGAGGAAGGGACAATTTTCGTCGCCTTTCCCGGTGAAAACGTCGACGGCAATGATTTTGCTTCCCGTGCCGTCCAGTCGGGTGCCGGCGCCGTCGTGATGACGCGTGAGCCCGAGGCCGAACTGGTCTCGCTGGCGCAGGACAAGGGCTGTGCCATCTTGCTGACCGATGATCCCGAGAAGTTTCTGCTGCGTTTGGCGCACGCGTATCGCCTGGAGCTTGGCTGCCTGGTCGTTGGCATTACCGGTTCCATCGGCAAGACGACGACCAAGGACGTGCTCGCCGCTGTGCTCGCCAAGCGCTATCGTGTCTGGGCCACCAAGGGCAATTTCAATAACCTGATCGGCATGCCGCTCACGGTGCTTTCCGCTCCGGCCGATACCGAGGTCCTGGTGCTCGAGATGGGCATGAACCATTTCCACGAGATCGAGCGCCTGTCCCAGTCCGCCAATCCCAACCTTGCCATCGTGAGCAAGATCGGTACCTCTCACATCGGCATTTTGGGCAGCCGCGAGAACATCGCCCGTGCTAAGGCCGAGATTGTCCAGGGTATGTGCGCCGCCGGCGACTTCTTGCCGCTGCTGGTCTTGGGTGGCGAGGACGACTTTACGCCGTTCATTCGCGATACGTTCGCCCAGCCTGCTGGTATCGACGTGATGCTGGCCGGTGTCTCGGACGATGATGAGGTCCGTGCCCGCGACATTCGTGTTGATGACGAGGGCCGTCCGGTCTTTACGCTCGATTTTGGTCAGGGCGAGACAATCGATACCATGCTTGCCATCCCCGGCGTACAGTCCGTCCCAAATGCCGTTAAGGCCGCCGCGGTTGCCTATCGCCTGGGCGTGACGCCCGAGCAGATCGATGCTGCCTTTAGGGGCCTCACGATCACCGGTCACCGCCAGGAGATCAAGCGCGCCAAGAGCGGTGCCCGCGTCATCGACGATTCCTATAACGCCAGCGCCGAATCGATGGCCGCTGGCCTCGATCTGCTGTGCTCGCTTTCGTGCACGGGGTCTCGCATGGCGATCCTGGGCGAGATGGGCGAGATGGGCGACGAGGCTCCTCGCATGCATGAGCTCGTGGGCGCCTATGCCGCCGCCAAGAAGCTCGACATGCTGGCGTGCGTGGGTGGTGAGCTGGCCCAGCTTATGGCCGATGCCGCGCGCATGATGGGTATGGACGAGGACCGCATCCAGGTGTTCTCCGATTATCAACAGGTGCTCGACCGCATGGGCGGCGCACTTGAAAAACATGATGTTGTACTGGTCAAGGGTTCCCGTTTTGTTGAGCTCGACCGCTTTGTGGAAGGTGTGTGCTAGCCCATGTTCGGCAATCCCTCGTATCCCACGTATCAGGCTTTTTTGGGGCTTGGCATCGCCGCTGCCATTGCGCTACTGCTCATGCCGTGGTGGATCAAGCTGCTCAAGGTCGAGGGTATCGGCCAGCAGGTTCGAGCCGACGGCCCCAAGCGTCATCTGGTTAAGCAGGGAACGCCCACCATGGGTGGTGTTGTCATCCTCGTCGCGATCTCGCTGACCTGCCTGCTGATGGGCAAGCTCACCACCGAGCTCGTGCTCGTGCTCCTCGCCACGCTGGCGACCGGCGTGCTGGGCCTGATCGACGACCTGACCTCCGTTACGCATGGGCGCTCGCTCGGTCTGACGCCTCATGCCAAGATGATCGGCCTAACCATTATCTGTGTCACCTTTACGGTGCTCGCCGTCAACTGGTGCGGCGTCGCCCCCGAGATTCGTTTTCCCGGCGGCCTGACGATTGACCTCGGTGTTCTTTCGACCACCATCTGCGGCCTTTCGTTCCCGTGGCTCTACATTGTCTTTTGCTGGCTGATGATCGCCGGTCTTTCTAATGCCGTGAACCTGACCGATGGCCTTGATGGTCTTGCTGGCGGCACCTCTATGATTGCCATGCTCGCCATGGCTGCCATGGCGTTTTTGCACGGAGACGTGAACCTGTCCATCTTCTGCACCGCGTGTGCCGGTGCCTGCTTGGGCTTTCTGTGGTTCAACTGCTATCCGGCGAGCATCTTTATGGGCGATACCGGCTCGCTTGCCCTGGGCGCCGCGTTTGCCTGCACGTCCATCATGACCAACACCGAGGTCGTCTCCCTCATCATCGGCGGCCTGTTTATCGTTGAGACCCTGTCGGTCATGATTCAGGTTGTCTACTTCCACTTTACGCACAAGCGCGTCTTCCTTATGGCGCCCATCCATCATCATTTCGAAAAGAAGGGCTGGGCCGAGACCAAGGTCGTCATCCGTTTTTGGATTATCGCTGCTGCCTTTGGTGCCGTTGGCCTTGCCCTGTTCTTCCAGTTGGGATAGTGGTCTTTCATGCCTCTTGCTGATGTCTTTAGCCTGCTCGTTTTGGGTCAGGGCAAATCCGGTCTCGATGTCGCCCGCTGGGCGCTGGCACATCCCGAGCGCGTAAGCGCCGTTACCGTGTATGGCGGTGGCACCTCTGAGCCCAATGACGCCACGCGTGCGCTCGAGGCTGCTGGTGCGTCGTTTGTCTATGGGACCGAACAGGTCGAGGGCGCCTATGACGTATGCGTGACGTGCCCGGGCATCTCGGAGTTCTCGGGCTTCTTTAAGGCCGGGCGCGAGCATGCCGCCCAGATTATGGGTGAGCCCGAGTTTGCCTATCGCCTGTCGCCCGATAACTGGATTGCCATCACGGGCACCAACGGCAAGACGACCACCACGTCGCTGACTGATTATCTGCTTAAGGCTGCCGGCGAGGCCAGCGTTGCTGTCGGCAACATCGGCGAGCCGCCGGTCAACGAGATTGACGGCCGAGCCCACAACGAGTGGTTTGTGGCTGAGCTCTCGAGCTATCAGATTGCTACGACAACCGAGCTCCACCCCCGCGTGGCGGTGCTGCTCAACATCACTCCCGACCACCTGGGCTGGCATAAGAGCCATAAGAACTATGCACTTGCCAAGATCAAACTGTTTGACAATATGGTCGATGACGATCTGGCGGTTGTCGACGTCGAAGACGCCGGCATTCACGAGTTCGATGAGTACATCTACACGCCGGGTCGTCGCATCTGCAAGGTTGCCTTTGACGAGCCTGAGGGCAAGGATGCCGCCTTTGTGCGCGACGGCAAGATGGTCGTGCGCCTGAAGGGCGTCGAGACTCAGCTCGTCGCCACGTCCGAGCTCAAGATCTCGGGCCATCACAATGTTATCAATGCCCTGTGCGCTGCCACGGCTGCCCTGGCAGTCGGTGCCGATGTCGATGGTGTCTGCCGCGGTCTGGCCTCGTTCCAGCCGCTCGAGCACCGCGTGGAGCCGTGTGGCGAGATTGACGGCGTGCGCTACGTCAACGATTCCAAGGCGACCAACACCGATGCGGTCGAGAAGGCGCTGACGGCATTTCCCGATGACGATGTGATCTTGCTGCTCGGCGGCCACGATAAGGGCACGCCGCTCACGGACTTCGCGCGCGTCGTTATGGACAACGTGCGCTCGGTCGTCTGCTTTGGCGATGCGCGCGAGCGCTTCACCGCCGCTATGGACGAGGCCGATGTCGATGGCGATGTGGATATCGCCCAGGCGGATGACCTGCGCGACGCCGTGGACGTTGCCCGTTCGCTTTCGAGCCGTGGTGACGTGATCTTACTTTCTCCTGCCTGCTCTTCGTTCGATGAGTTCTCGGGCTATGAGGAGCGCGGCCGCGTGTTTAAGGACTACGTGGCTCAGCTTGCCGCTACAGCGAAATCACAAATGGAATAGGGGTTGCGGTGAGAGAGGAGAGCCCCCGACAAGGTATGAGGAGGCCCGACTCGGACCGTGCTTCCTCACGTCGCACCACACCGCGTTCCAGCCGCGGCGGGCAGTCGTTTAGCGAACGCTATATTGCCGGCGTTCCCGCCCGTATCATGCGCCCCCGTTTGATATTCATGGCCTGCTTGTTTACCTTGGTATGCTTTGGCCTGCTGATGGTGTACTCAGCGTCTTCGGTCGAGGCGCTGCACGAGAATGGCTCGGCGACGTTTTTTCTGGGTCGACAGGCCGCGTTTGCCGTGGTCGGTGTTCTGGCGCTGATTGCCATCGTGCGCGTTTTGCCGGACAGCTGGTTTGGGGAGGATGTGCTCAGGATCTTCCTCATAGGCATGATAGGGCTACTGTTTTTGGTGTTCTTGGTGGGCAGCGGCAGCCGTGGCGCCACGCGCTGGCTCAACATCGCCGGCATTCAGTTCCAGCCTTCCGAGTTTTTAAAGCCATTTGCCATTGCGTATTCGGCCATCATGCTTGATCGCTTCTTTTCGCCCGGTGGCAACATCAACGAATTCCTTCGCAAGATGGGCATCTACCTGGGCATTTCGCTCTTTCTGATCTTTATCCAGCCCGATTTCGGTACTGTCCTGATCATCCTGTTGACCCTCATGTGCATGGCGTTGTTTGCGGGTCTCGACCCCAGATTTATCATCGGCGTGCTAATCTTCGGCATTCTCGTGATCGTGATTGCGCTTGTCGCAGAGCCGTACCGTATGGTGCGTATTCAGGTTGCCTTGAACCCTTGGGCCGACGAGTATGGTGATGGCTATCAGGCCACGCTTGCCATCATGGCCTTTGCCTCGGGCGGTCTGTTCGGCCGCGGCATCGGCAACTCAACCATGAAGTACTCGTATCTGCCCGAAGCGCACAACGACTACATCCTAGCCATCATTGGCGAGGAAGTTGGTTTTGTCGGAACCGTGCTGTTCTTCTTGGTGTTTGCGATGCTGATCCTGTCTCTTATACACATCTGACGCTG
>UQIP01000045.1:0-8576 GCA_900541005.1 uncultured Collinsella sp.
GATGTCTTAGGGTCTCGTGGGCTCGGAGATGTGTATAAGAGACAGCTGCTGGCCGGCGCGCGGGGCGCTGGCGGCACGGCTTGCCGCGGAGTTGTTCTGGCCCAGGCCGTTTTGATAGGCGCGCTCTTCTTCGTACAGGCGGCCGAGCGTGGGGGCATCGACGTTCTCGGCAAAGACCGAGAACTTGCCGGCACGCAGCTGCGGATCGATCATAAAGCGCACGAGGGGCTCGCCGACAAACACATAGCGGCGCTTTTCGGCCTGTGCCTTCACAAACTCGCGGACCTCGCGCGAAAGCTCGGGGTAGAACGGGGCGAGCATGGGATCGTCGTCGGCGGCGATAAGGATGGTATAGAGTGCCGGCGCCGTGTTGACGCCGTTGATCACCAGAGTCTGATCCTCCATGTCGCGAGCGGCCTGCTTGGCAAGCTTCTTAAAGGAGAACGGGGCACGGGTGGCACCGAAGATGCCGGCCACGTGGTCCTCGAAGATGTTCAGGAAGTTCACGAAAGATCACTCTCCGTATAGGTTCTTTGGTATCCGAGCAAATATAGGCATATCCCAACGATTATAGAGGATAGGGTTCCCGCAACCGCCGCCTTGGCGACGACCGCGGCTGCAAGGCTGGCAATTTCCATATGGTGTGCAAGACAGGACGCCGCTGCGCAGCCGATGCCGGTGACAGCGATGGCAGCGATTGCGGCAAGGTTTGAGCCCTGGTCGGCACGCTTGGCATGGGCATTGAGCAGCGCGGATGACGCTGCGGCAGTTGTCGCGACCAGCACAAAGGCGACCCAAAGGAGCGGGTCTCCCAGCGCTGCGGCAACGTTACCGAGCCCCAGCACGCCTCCGGCTGAAAGCGCGACCGTGGCCAGACGGGCAAAAAGCGCGCCCATGCCCGTTGCCGCGGCGGCGCTTGTCGGGCCGAGCCAAAATGACGCGACGCCGGCGGCGACCCCAGCTGCCAGGAAGGTATTGCCGGTCAGACAGCCAAGCGCGAGTGCACAGGTGAGCGCGGCGCTCGCGGCAGCCTCGGTACGACCCCAGGCGATCCACCAACCGGACATGGCGGCGGCAAAGATCACCGCGACGGGCAGCATCGACAGGATGCCCTGTGCCTGCATGGTGGCGTTGGCCATGAGCACCAAAAAGCCCACAGCCGAGATGGCCGAGCCAATCTGGGGGGCCAGGCCAGCCGCCGCGCCGATCGCGATGGCCGCAATGACCAGGCCGGGAAGCGCCGCGACCCCGGCCGTTTGCATCAGCAAAAAGCTAAAGGTGCCGCACGTTAGCGCCGAGATAATGCGCATGGTGTAGTCGCGCGCATGGCTCCAGCGCGTGCCCGCCCAGCCGAGTGCGGGGTCGACCTCGATGGCGTCGTCCTCGTAGTGCGACGGCTCGATATCGTCGAGCTCCTGCTCGTCATCCGAAAGCTCGCCAACCATTTGCTCCAGGCTGCGACGGCCTTCGCGCACGCTGCCCAGACCGGCAAGGAGCTGGTCGCAAAATGTCTCGACGCTGCTGGGGCGGTCCTGCGGCATGGGGGAGAGCGCGCTCATGAGCGCGGCCTCGGCTCCCGGGGGAAAGTGTGGTATCAGCTCGCTGGGATAGGTGGCGCCGCCGATGATGCGGTCGAGCGAGTCGGCGGGCGTGGCCGCCATAAAGGGAGCGCTGCCGCACAGGCCCTCATAGATTACACAGGCGAGGGCAAAGACATCGGCGCGCTCATCGACCGTGCCGGTCTCGATATCGAGCTGCTCGGGCGGCATGTAGCCGATGGTGCCGCCGCGCGAGCCGCCAAAGCCACCGGCGGACGACAGTCGCGCCATGCCAAAGTCGGTGAGCTTTACATTGCCCGAGTGGTCGATGAGCACGTTGGCGGGCTTAATGTCCAGGTGGAGTACGCCATTACTATGGGCGAAGGTGAGCGCCTGGCCTAGGGCATCGGCAATGGCCGCGGCCTCGTCAAAGGTAAGTGAGTGACCGTCCACGCGGTGCAAAAACTCGGCCAGCGACATGCCATCGACATATTCCATAACTAGGTAGGCATAGGCTGTGTCGTGCGTAAAGTCGATGACCTGCACGATGTTGGGATGTTGAAGCATGGCGGCAGTGTGCGCCTCGCGCAGGACATCCATGATGTCGCTGGCGGGCATGCCGACACCGTTAATAAGGGGGATGCGCTTAATGGCGACGCGGCGGCGCAGGTGCGTGTCGCGGCAGATCTCGATGGAGCCAAAACCGCCGGTCGCAAGTGTCTCGAGCGGCTGGTACCGCTTGAGCAGCTCGCGAGAGCTGGTGCCCTCCAAAGGAACGTCCGGCGAGAACCGGGCGGTATGTTGCGAGAAAAGCGGCATGGCCAACCCTCGTGCGTTTAAAGTTCGTTTGCGAGCGGCGGGCGCGGGGCCGAGCCGTTCGCGGTGGCATAGATGCTGCTAGTGTAGCACGCTCGGGTGCATGGGGAGGATAGCGGGATGCGAGGCTGCCCGTCTGGCTTGGCCTTAGCGCTTCTTCTTGTTCTTCTTCTGCTTGCGCTGCTTGCCCTTGTTGTCCTGGGGCTTGTCGCCCTGCTTGGCCTCGGCGGCGGCCTTCTCGGCCTTCATTTTCTTCTTCTTGGTCTCGATGCGGAGTTTTTTGTTGATGCGGGCCTTGAGGAAGGGACCGAACTGCTCGGCATCGCCACGGACGAAGGTGTCCTTGGGGATCGTCACGCCCTGGTCGGCGAACATGGCCACAAAGATGCGCTCGCCGTCGAGTACGTGGTCGAGCTTGTCAAACGGGAAGAACTGCGACTTGCCGCTCTTGCCCCAAACCATCAGGCCGTCCTCGTTGGCGGCGACGCGGCGATAGCGGCCACCCATGGACTCGTCGGCCTCGACGGCGTCGATAAAGTCGCGGGCGAGCGTGTGGTGCAGGTTCTTGCTCCACCAGGCCAAAAAGGCGCCGAACACGATCAACACGACGCCGAACTTGATCCAGCTGCCGCCGGCCACCAGCATGCCGATGCCGATGAGCGCGGCAACTGCCGCGGCGACATACAGCGAGCCGCGACGCCTGGGCGAGGCGACCAGGCGGGCGAAGTCGGTGACCAGGTCGTTTTCGTACTGGTACTCGTTGAGGTACAGGATGCCGTCATCGGCTGCGGCCTGCTCCTCGAGCGCGACCTCGACCTGGTCGGCTGCTTCGGAGGGAACGAGGTTGCTCTCTGCGTCTGCCATGCTCTTTGGACTCCTATCGCGGCGGGCTCGCCGTACGGGTTATTATGGAATGCAGTATGCCGTGCGACCGCATGGCCGCCGCGGCAACAAGACTCAGTATACCCGGGGGAGCACCCATGGAATCGTTGTACCGAAAGTATCGCCCGCTCACCTTTGACTCCGTGGTGGGCCAGCAGCATATCGTCTCGACGCTCGAGCACGCCATCACCGAGGGGCGCCTGTCCCACGCCTACCTGTTCTGCGGACCGCGCGGCACGGGCAAGACCACCATGGCGCGCATTCTGGCCAAGGCGCTGCTGTGCCGCAATGCCGAGGCGGCGCGCGCCGAGGGTGCAAGCGGCTGCATGCCCGACGGTACTTGCGAGGAGTGCGAGCTCATTGCCGAGGGTAACCACCCCGATGTCTACGAGCTCGATGCCGCAAGCCGTACCGGCGTGGACAACGTGCGCGAGGAGATCATCAACTCCGTCAACTTTGCCCCAGTGCGCGGCAAGTACAAGATTTATATCATCGACGAGGTCCACATGCTCACGACGGCGGCGTTCAACGCGCTGCTCAAGACGCTTGAGGAGCCGCCGGCACACGTGATCTTTGTGCTGTGCACCACCGACCCGCAAAAGATTCTGGAGACCATTCTCTCACGCTGCCAGCGCTTCGATTTCCACCGCATCGGCAACGAGGATATCGAGCATCGCCTGTCTTACGTGTGCGAGCAGGAGGGCTTCGATTACGACGACGAGGCACTCGCCATTGTGGCGCGCCATGCCAAGGGCGGTATGCGCGACGCGCTTTCCACGCTCGAGCAGCTGAGCGTCTTTGGCAACGGTTCTGTGCATGCGGACGACGCCCGCTCGCTTTTGGGCGAGGTTTCGGACCAGATTCTGGGCGAGTTTTCCCGCGCCATTGCCGATCGCGATGTTGCCGAGCTCTATGGACTGATCCGTGCGCAGGTCGAGGAGGGCAATGACCTGCTGGAGCTGACGCGCGACCTGGTGGCGCATGTGCGCGACGTGTACGTTGCCTGCGTTGCCGGTGCCCGTGCCGAGCTGTTTGAGGGCGGCTCCGAGCAGGCCGAGGCGCTTGCTGCCGAGGCCGCTGCCTTTGGCGAGCATCCTGCCGACCGCCTGGCCCGCGTGCTGACGGTGCTCGACGATGCCGCACTGGAGATGAGGGGCGCGAGCGACGTGCGCCTGGTGCTCGAGATTGCCTGCACGCGTCTGGCGCGTCCCGAGGCCGATTTAACGATTGAGGCATTGGCCGAGCGCGTGGCACGCCTGGAGGCCATGATTGCCAACGGCGCCGTGCCGGCGAGCGTGGCTGCTGCTCAGGCCGCCGCGCCTGCAGCATCCGTACCCGCTGCTGCCCAACAGCCGACGCTCATTTCGGGCGCTCGTGCTGCCGCTCCGGCGGCATCCGCTGCCCCCGCTGCTACGTCCGCGCGCCAGGGCGGTATGCCTTGGGACCGCGGCGCTGCTGTTCCGGCTGCCCAGCCTGCGACCAAGTCCGCGGCTCCTGCGCCGGCGCCCAGACCTGTAACGCCTGCACCTCAGCCCGTTGCGGCTCCGGCTTCCGCGCCTGCTGCATCGACCGTGTCGGTGTCCAAGCCCAACAACGCCGCCCAGGTTGCCGCCGCCGGTGCTGCCGAGACCCCCGCGGTTGAGGACGCCGGCGAGCTCCAGCGCAAATGGGCCGAGGTCGTCGAGCGCGTCAAGGCTCGTCAGGCCTCCTACGCAGGGCTTTTGCTCAACGCCCGCGCCACGGCCGACGACGGCTCCAAGCTCACGGTCTCGTTCCCCGCGGGTTCGACTTTTGCCATCAAGATGCTCGGTCGCGCCGATACGCAGTCGGTGGTCCTGCCGACGGTCTGCGCGGTCTTCGGTCGTCGTACCGTCGACTATGTCCTGGATGGGGGTGGCACGCCGGCTCCTCAACATGAGGAGCATTCTCCATCTGCACGGGCTGCGGTATCTGCGGACCCGCAACCCGTGTCCTCGGTGCCCCCTGCATCCTCGAGCGCCAGCGCGACGCAGCCAAAAGCGGCGCCGGTAGCGGCACCGACCCCGTCGGCGCCTGAACCCGCTGCGCCCAAACCGGCTGCTCCGATCCCCGCGCCCAAGTCCGCTGCCGCGCCTGCGCCCAAGTCATCCGACCTGGCCAAGGCCCCTTGGCTGCGCTCCGACAACCCTGCCGGTGCTCCTGCCACGGGCAAGCTCCCGACCGAGCCCGCGCCCCGAGCGCCCGAGCGCGCGTCCGTCCCCATGGCTCAGCCGCCTGCGCAGGCTGCGCCATGGGAATCCGAGCAGGTGCCCTACGACGATGCTATGGTCGGTGGTTTTGCTGCCGATGCCGGCGGGGACAATCTGCCCCCGTTCGACGTGCCGGGTGCGGCGTCCGCGACCAAGGCCGCTGCTGTGGCACCCGCAGCCTCTGCAAACGACGACGTCCCCGCCGCTCCCTGGGAATCCAATCCCGGTGCTGGCAGCCCCTTCGGCCATCAGGGCGCAGCCCCGAGCATCCCGCAGACCGAGGATGAGGCCAAGGCCCTCATCCGCAGCGTCTTCGGTCAGTCCACCATCTTCAAGCCGGTGGAGTAACCGTGCGGGCGGGTATGCTGCTCAAGAAGAGATCTCTTTGCCCGGGCGCATCTGTATTTCGGACATGTGCAACGTGGTGCCGCGTATGTCGCATTTGAGCAGACAGGTGCGTGACGGTCGGCCTAGGATGCTGAGGTCGATACGATACGTCGCATGGCTGTCCGTGTACTCGACTTGCTCGGCGTTAATGGTTGCTCCGATTGCCAAATAAACGCCTAGCTCGGCATCGACAATCTTGAAGTCCTTTATCTTGACCTTGAACTCTTGATAGAGGGACGGGCTGTTGTAGTAGACGGTTCGGGTTCCGTCGGTGCACTCATCGGTCGTCTCCCATTTGACGACGGGCTGGTCCGAGCTGGCTATCAGCAGTTCTGCTCCAAAAGCTATGGCATGGGTGATGACAACCAGCAATGCCCAGCCGACAAAGAGATAGAGAACCACATATGCAACGGGGTGTTTTGAGCGGATGATTTGGAGCGCGTTGGGGGCATTCATGGGGCACCTCCAGATTACTATCTATGGCAATCAAATTATACCTCGCCGTCATGAGCGCCGCCTCGAGTAGTGGCTCGGCATTTAGCCATTTAGTGGTACGCATTAAATGTCGGATTCCGGCTCTACAAGATTTAGCTTTAAATATTATGCAGATGCGAATTATTCAACTTTGCATAATCTATGGGTGCGGCTTGCGCTCCAGGACATGTATATCGACTGAGGTAACACGTCCGCCCCGCTCGCTGGCCTCGCGCCGTGGTACGATTTTTGAGTTTGAAAGTCCCGCCGTGCTCCGGCTGCCCTTGCAGCTCGGCGTGCGGCCGCACGTAAAGGAGCCATCATGGCCGGTATGAACATGCAGCAGATGATGAAGCAGGCTCGCAAGATGCAGGAGCAGCTTGCCGCCGCGCAGGAGAACCTCAAGTCCCAGACCGTCGACGCCTCTGCCGGCGGCGGCATGGTCAAGGTGACCGTTAACGGCGAGATGGAGCTCGTCAACCTCACCATCGATCCCGATGCGCTCGATCCCGAGGACGTCGATATGCTGCAGGATATGATCATGGCTGCCGTCAACGAGGCCGTCCGCGGCGTCAACGAGCTCGCCAACAAGCAGATGGGCGCCATCACCGGCGGCCTCAACATCCCGGGCATGCCGTTCTAAGACACGCATATATATGAGTGCCAACCACAGTCTGCAAAAACTGCTCGATGAGCTGGGCCGTCTGCCGGGCATTGGTCCCAAGTCGGCCCAGCGCATCGCCTATTACCTGTTGGAGGCCGACGCCGAGGAGGCGCGCCGCCTGGCCGAGGCCATCCTGGAGGTCAAGCAGGAGGTCCACTTTTGCAGCCGCTGCTTTAACTACGCCACGGCCGACGAGTGCTCCATCTGCCAGGACCCGATGCGCGATACCACTCGCATTTGCGTGGTGGGCGAGCCGCGCGATGTCCAGGCGATCGAGCGCACGGGCAGCTACCACGGCCTCTACCACGTATTGGGCGGCGTGATCAGTCCCATGGACAAGATTGGCCCCGAGCAGCTGCACATTCGAGAGCTGCTGGCACGCTTGGGCCACGAGGACATCCACGAGGTCATCATCGCCACCAACCCCAATATTGAGGGCGAGACCACGGCGAGCTATCTGGCCCGTACCATCAAGCCGTTGGGCGTCGAGGTGTCGCGTCTGGCAAGCGGCCTTCCCGTGGGCGGCGACTTGGAGTATGCCGACGAGCTTACGCTTGGCCGCGCCATCGAGGCCCGCCGCGCGATTTAGGTGGCGAGCCTGCTCCTGCCGTATGTTTTCCTCGCGACGCACGGGGTAGTCATAATTTCCCCGTGCGACTGTGAGTTTGTTGTGCAACAAAGATGCTTCGTATCCGCTTATCGCATGGACGCTTCCGCTCGCATCCTTAATTTGTCCATTCGTTGCGCAACCTTTTTGGTTCGCTGATACACTCAAATATGGATTCGAATGAATGCGCCGCTCCCGAGCGGCGTGTTTTTGTTGGAGGAGAACGCATGCGGCCCGGTGGCACTCAGACAAAGCGCGGCGCCGCGGTGCGCATACGACGCCGACTGGGCTTGGCGCCGCGGGCGTACGCACTGCTATCGTGCTCGCTGGTGCTGGTCATAGCTGGCGTTTCTGCCTATGGCATGACCGTGCCGTCCATGATGCAGGCGCATGCCGCACGCGAACCGCGCGTGGGGCATGAGGTCAAAAGCGATCTGGGCACCACGACTGGATATGCTTGGGCAAGTGTGGTCGGGCATATTGTGTTTGGCACCGACGATGCGGACGGCGCCGAGGCCCCGGACAACGAAGTCACGCTTGCCAATGGCAAAACCATCGTGCTCACCAACACCAAGATCATCGATCGATTGTCCAACAATAGCGTGGCGGCAACGGTGAATAAGGTCGAGCAGCAAAAGGAGCAGGACGCCCAGCAGTCCGGAAAGCCCGGTAGCTCGGATACTTCTGGCTCCGGCTCGGATTCATCGAGTTCGGGCGGCGGCTCTGGGTCGGGTTCCTCTGCCGGAGGGCCTGGAAACGGCGGCTCGACGGGCGGCAACACTGACAACGATGCAAACTCCGGCGGCCTTTCCGCTGCTGAGGAAGAGAGCATTCACAGTTGGCTTGTGACCAAGTACAACATGCTCGACGGCTATGTTTCTCGTGCCAATGACGTGGTCTCGACCTATAACTCTACGGGAGATCCGGCTTATAGGACAAAATGTGTGTCCACGTTGGGGGCATCGGCGCAGGTCGATGCC
>UQIP01000046.1:0-8315 GCA_900541005.1 uncultured Collinsella sp.
CTCGGCGTCGCCTACGCTCGCAAGCCCATCCAAGGCACGGTGCTGGGCATCGACATCGAGACCACCGGTCGCGCGCCCGAGCGCGGCTACATCATCAACGTGGGCTGGGAAATCATGGAGCTCACCAGCGACGCCGTGCCGCATGACGCCGAGGCACACTACTGCGGCCTGCCCGACATCTATCGCGGCGAGGACGTGCCGCTGTCGAATATCCACCACATCACCTGGGACGACATCGACGGCAAAACGCCCTTCCGCGAGAACAAGGAACTGCAGAAGCAGCTGCTCAAGCTTATGAAGAAGTACCCGTACATGGCGCATAACGCCGCGTTCGAGGACAGCTGGTTCAAAATTCATCTGGACGGTTACGCCGAGGCACGCCGCGCCGGCAAGATCATCGTCATCGACTCGCGCCAGATCTGCCGCAGCCTGGATGCCGACGTCCGCTCGCTCCCCCGCGAATCCGCCCCCGCCGCGCTCGAGAACTGGGCGCGCCGCCGTGGAACCCTCGCCGCCGACGCCAACGAGCAGCATCTGGGCCTGGACGACACCGACCTCATGCTCCGCACCGTCCAAGCCGAGTTCAACCTCAAGAACCTATTCGCCAAGTAGAAACGCCTGCGACAAACCCCGGCGTAGATCACGAGCGGTCTCGCAGCGGGAAACCCCGCAGCGGGGCCGCCCTACGTTCCACAGATAGATTTGCCATCACAAATTCTGAACACTCATTGCGAACGATTTCGGCCAATTCCCGACACGTAATTCGTTGTCGGATGGTGATGCACCACTATCAAATGTGCGGCAATTGAGTAGTTATATGCTATAGGTAAGCTGCGAAAACTTTTATTTAGGGCATACCAACTCATAATTGCGTCAAGCTTTTGGACAGCATTTGGTTAGACCTCTAAAACGACTTTTTCACTCAGCGCCATCAACACGGCATTAGCTGACACGATATATACCATGAGTATCGTATTGCCACATACCACTGCAAAAGCGGTCTACCAGGCCGCGCATTCGGTGTCTGCGAAAGGCATCGAGTCCTGTAACCCTGCCGCGATTTACGGATCATGTCCCACCGGAACGCTCCTTGACGCAGCCGCAGAATGGCTCGCCAAACATGATGTTTCCCTCGACGCAAATGATTCCCTCGAGGTGATGGTGTTTGATCGCAGGAATGCGCGCTATGCAATGAACTGTCAATGCCACGTTTCTTCAAAACGATTCTCGAACTCACGCTTTATAGAGCTCAAAGATGGCATCTTCATTGTTGGCGTTGAGCTTTGCGCACTTCAGGCCGCCACCTATCTTTCTTTTCGCGAACTAGTGGAGTACTACTTTGAACTGTGCGGCGCTTATTCCCTTGGAACCGACTCTTCCACCTCCTATACCGAGCGTTTCGCGCTCACCTCGACCGAGAGGTTAAAGCAGTTCTTTAATTCCATTACCAGATGCGACGGTCTGGCCCTTGCCCGAAAGGCGATCCAATGTGTGCGCGACGGATGCCGGTCTCCCATGGAAACGGCATTTGTCATGATGCTAACGCTGCCCAAAAGCGAAGGAGGGCTTGGTATTAAGGGAATTGAGACCGATTACGAGGTGCAGGTCACCACTGCCGCAATGAATCTCACGAGACGCAAAAAGTTCTTTATGGATGCGTATCTAAAGAAATCTCGCACAGACATTGAATACAACGGTTTTTATCATGACGCGGAAGAAGACCGCGCCATCGATGAGGAGCGCAAGAATGCACTTGCGTCCATGGGGTACGGAATCATCACCGTCAGCCGTTATTCCTTTATGCATGCCAGCTCTTTCGTTAGGGTCATGGAAGCAATCCAGCGGAAAGAGGGCGTACGCCCCTCGCGTCTGCCAAAAGACTTTCAAATCATGCAAGAGGACCTGAGACAGTTTGTGCTCAGAAGGTTTATAGAAGAGAAAAAGCGAATTCAGAAGCAGCTTCGCCAGGATTCCGAAGAGCGTCAACGAATCGACCTCGAAAAAGCAACGCTCGAAGGCATCACGCTGGATGACCCGACAATTAATGAAGTTCCGGCAATCGATGACATGCAGACAGTCGAATCCGACAGCCCATCATTTGCCCAAACAAGCAGCCTCGCGCCCGAGGGCAGGATCTTCGGGGCCGGAAGCTAGACCGGCTAACAAGGTGGGCACCTTAGCGACGTGCAAAATTGCGAGTATTCAGCAGAGCCGGGTGTCTATCACCCTCGAGTGGATCCAAATGTGAAGCGAAATCACTCTTGCGTGAGAGCGTTAGGCAACATTTGAGGAAGAACTCATCGGATTAACACCCTAAGATAACTCTTGAACTGCATTATATGGCCTGCAATAAATTAACGGACCCCCTATCGTTGCAGAATACTCCAATTTTTGCACGGCTCAGGGGCACCCACCCCGGCATCGGCTATCAAAACCGCTCACTCCGGGATCTCGTCCACTATTCCCCATCATTTTGTGCAACGAATTACCTGAACGTCATTGACATATGAACATACACTCATATAATTGGAAGCAAGTTATATGAGCGCATGTTCATATGAAAGGATATTGCAATGAGCATCCGCGTTGATGAAACGAAACCCGACATCGAGGCCACCGAACCCGCGATCCCCACCACCTGCTCGCCCGAGGACCTTCCCGACGAGGAGCTTCTCTACGACCTCGCCGACCTGTTCAAGGTCTTCAGCGACACCACGCGCATCAAGATCCTCTATGCCCTCATGGGCCGCGAGCTCTGCGTGGCAGACATCGCCGAAGCGACCGAAACCTCGCAGTCGGCAGTATCGCACCAGCTGCGCACGCTTAAGCAGTCGCACCTGGTCAAGTTCCGCCGCGACGGCCGTAACATCCTCTACTCGCTTGCCGACGATCACGTCTACACCATGCTCAACCAGGGCATGAGTCATATCTGCGAATAGCAACCAACCACGGTACCAGCGCGGGCTGCACCCAAGCCGCAAATACAGAGAAAGGAACCCACCATGAAAAAGCAGTTTAAGCTCGACGAGATCGACTGCGCCAACTGTGCGCGCGAGCTTCAGGACGAGCTGGCCAAGCTCGAGGGCGTCAAATCCGTGTCCGTCAACTTTATGACCCAGAAGTTGACGCTCGAGGCCGATGACGCCGAGTTCGACGAGGTGCTCAACCGCGTTGTAGAGTTTACGGCCGACGCCGAGCCGGACTGCGAGATCATTCTCTAGCCCAGGTTTACGCCAACCTGCAAGGCCGCGCTTGCCGCGGCCTTTGCTCGCGAAATTGTATGAGCGAGTGTTCATACATTCAAATGGGAGGATACGAGTCATGGCCACCGCCGACCCCAAAAAGAAAAAGAAGAAGCGCAAGAAAAAAGAATCACTCGAGCATAAGCGCAACCGCATCCTGGTAGCACTGGGCATTTTTGCGGTGGTGTATGCCCTCGACGAACTCGGTGCCCTTACCGCCGCATTCGGTACCCCGGGTGACATCTACGCCAGCTTCGTGCTGTTCCTGGTGCCGTTTTTGATTGCCGGCTACGACGTGCTCCAGAAGGCGTTCAACAACATCCGCCGCGGCAAAGCCTTCGACGAGAGCTTCCTCATGGCAGTCGCGACCATCGGCGCGTTTGCCATGGTGCTCTTCCCCGATACCGACCCGCACATGGCCGAAGGCGCCGCCGTCATGCTGTTCTACCAGGTCGGCGAGCTGTTCCAGGCATACGCCGTGGGCAAGAGCCGCAAGTCGATCAGCGCCATGATGGACATCGCGCCCGACTACGCTAACGTCGAGCAACCCGATGGCACACTCGAGCAGGTCTTCCCCGATGACATCGCCGTCGGCACCGTGATCGTGGTCAAGCCCGGCGAGCGCGTGCCTATCGACGGCGTCATCGTCGAAGGCGAAACCCAGCTCGACACCGCCGCACTCACGGGCGAGTCAGTTCCCCGCCCCGCCAAGTCCGGCGACGATATCATCAGTGGCTGCATCAACATGACGGGGCTCATCCACGTGCGCACCACCAAGCCATTTGGCGAGTCCACCGTCGCGCGCGTCCTGGAGCTCGTGGAGAATGCCAGCGAAAAGAAGGCGCGCACCGAGAACTTCATCACGCGCTTCGCCCGCGTCTACACGCCCGCCGTCACCGGCGCTGCCGCGGTGCTCGCGCTTGGCGGCGGCTTGGTCACCGGCGCCTGGTCCGACTGGATCCTGCGCGGCCTGACCTTCCTGGTCGTCAGCTGCCCGTGCGCATTGGTGATCAGCGTGCCGCTCAGTTTCTTTGGCGGCATCGGCGGCGCCTCCAAGCTGGGCGTTCTCATCAAGGGTTCTAACTATCTCGAGACGCTCGCCGATGTGGACACCGTCGTCTTTGACAAGACAGGCACCCTCACCAACGGCACGTTCTCGGTGGTCGCGGTACACCCCGAGGCTGGCTACACCGAGCAGTCGTTGCTTGAAGTCGCAGCCCTTGCGGAGTCGTTCTCCGATCACCCCATCGCGCAGTCCGTGCGTGTCGCCTACCAGAGCGAGGTCGACCCCAAGCGCGTTAGCAACTCCACCAACGACGCGGGCCACGGCGTGACGGCAACTATCGACGGCAAGCACGTCGTCGTTGGCAATGCCAAGATGCTTGCTGCGGCCGGTATCGACGCTCCCAATTGCGAGGTTGTCGGCACGATCCTCCATGTGCTCGTTGACGGCGTTTACGCCGGCCACATCGTGATTGCAGACACCGTTAAGGCCGACGCCGAGCAGACGATCCGCGACCTGCACGCCGCCGGCGTCAAGCGCACCGTCATGCTCACGGGCGACCGCGAGGAGGTTGCGGCGTCTGTGACTAAGCAGCTGGGGCTCGACGAGTTCCACGCGCAGCTGCTGCCGGGCGACAAGGTCGAGCGCGTCGAGGCATTGCTCGCGGGCGAAAGCGGCAAGGGCAAGCTCGCTTTTGTCGGCGACGGTATCAACGACGCACCCGTGCTTACCCGCGCAGACGTTGGCATCGCCATGGGCGCTATGGGCTCGGACGCCGCAATTGAGGCGGCGGACGTCGTGCTCATGGATGACAAGCCGTCCAACATCTCCCGCGCGATCCGCGTGGCGCGCAAGACCATGTCGATTGTTTGGCAGAACATCATCTTTGCGCTGGGCATTAAGTTGCTGATTCTGGTGCTTGCGGCACTGGGCATCGCCAACATGTGGCTTGCTGTGTTCGGCGACGTGGGCGTGGCGATCATCGCCATCCTGAACGCCATGCGCGCGATGGGTGTCAAGAACCTGTAGCACTCGTGGTCCCTCCGGCCGGGGCCGGGCTTGGTTTTGAAAACGTCCTCACGCATGAGGCCCGCCTTTCCTGCTCCTGCGGAGCAACGGAAAGACGGGCCTCGCGCTGCGGAGTGTTTTCAAAACCAAGCCCGGCCCCGGCCTACGGTGACGTTGCTGGTGGTTCTTGGGCATCGCTTGCTGGCAGGGTTCCTTTGCTGAAATGGACTTGGCCGAAAGGGCCGCTGGTCCCAGTCGCTGGTTCGCGCTTTGCGTGAACTCCGCGCTACTGTGGGACAGTTAGGCTTCTGTTGTTGGACCCGCTGCATCTTCCCGACCCAACATCGCCCGTAGCTTCTCAAAGCTCTCCTCGCTCAGGCAGTGCTCCATGTGGCAGCCCTCTTGCGACGCGACCTCAGCCGAAACACCCGCATCCTCTAGCAGCCCCACGAAAAAGCAGTGACGCTCCCACATTTGACGAGCGACCTCCAGCCCTCGCTCTGTCAGATGAACGTCGCGCTTGCCCATTTCGACATAGCCGTTGCTTTCCAACGTCGCCATGGCCTTGGAAACGCTCGCCTTAGTTACGCCGAGGTACTCCGCAACGTCAATCGAGCGTACGATGCCCTGACGTTCCGACAGAACGTAGATCGATTCGAGATAGTCTTCTCCGGATTCACGTAGGGCCATGGGCCGCCTTTCGCGATGATTGCTAGTTAGCCTTTGGATACTTTTCACGGCTAACTTTACCGCAACAGTTGCCCATGTCTTACTACTTTGTCTAAAAGTTAGCCGTGTTTCACAAAACGTGCGGGACGAAAACAAAATGGGAGCGCCCCACAAGGAGTGTCCCCAGGCGCCGGGTGCCGGCCCGCAGTTACATCAATCCAAAGTGCTTCGCGGCGTTGTAGATGCCGTCGTCGTCCACGGCAGTCGTCACATAGGTCGCCGCAGCTTTCACCGTGTCCTGTGCGTTGCCCATGGCCACGCTCGTGCCCACGGCGGCAAACATCGACAGGTCGTTCTCGCCGTCGCCAAAGGCAATCGCCTCGCTCGCGTCGATACCAAGCCGCTCGAGCGTCGCCGCCACGCCCAGGTCCTTGCCGCCGTTAGCGGGAATAATGTCACAGAACAGGTCGCACCAGCGCGTGGTGAGCGAATGCGACACGGCATCGGTCACGATATGCTCGTCGTCAGGGTCCACAAAGGCGCAGAACTGGTAGACCGGCGCGTCAAAGGCGTGCTCAAACGGCTCCTCGTGGTAGACGATTCCCGCATTGCTACCGGCCGTCACCACGCGCTCGGACAGGCGGTTCACAAACGAGTTCTCGCCCTGCATACACAGCGAGTCATAGCACCCCTGCGCCACCTGGTCCACAATCACCGCAACGTCGTCCGGATCAATCGGGCAGCTGCGGTAGACGCCCTTGGCATCAAAACAGTGCTGGCCCGAAAGCGTAATGTACGCATCCCAACCAAGATCGAGCAGCCAATCCGGCATCTGGTAGGTCGGACGGCCCGTGGCGATCACGCACGCAATCCCCTGCTCGTGAAAGCTGTCGAGCACCTGCTGCGCCGACGCCGGAATCCGGTGCGTCTTAAAGCTCAACAACGTACCATCGATATCGAAAAATGCGGCTTTGATCATCCTCGCCTACTCCTCGCCCTCGAGCTTTTCGCTCGCCTCGAGCCACGCCATCTCCAACTCGTCCATGGCGGCGTGAGCCTCGTCGATCTTTGCCTGCTGCTCGCCCAGCGCCGTGTAGTTGGTGGGGTCGACCTGGGCCATTGCTGCCTCGGCTTCCTCAACGCGGGCGCGCTGCGTCTCCATCTTGCGCTCGAGCGAGCTCACCTCGCGGCGAAGCTTCTGACGCTCGGCGTTGGACAGGCCGTTGGGCTGACCGCTCGACTTGGGCTTTTCGGCCGCAGCTGCCGCGGCACCAGTGTCAAACGTGCCGGTCTTAGCGCTCGGCGCGCCCACGGGCTCGCCCTCGGCGGTAGCGTTGCACAGGCGCAGGTACTGGTCCACGCCGCCGGGCATATGCGTCAGATGGCCATCGAGCAGTGCCCACTGTTGGTCGGTCACGCGCTCCATCAAAAAGCGATCGTGCGTCACCAGGATCAGCGTGCCGGGCCAGCCGTCCAGCAGGTCCTCGACAATCGCGAGCATGTCGGTATCCAGGTCGTTGCCCGGCTCGTCCAGGATGAGCACGTTGGGCTCGTCCAGAATCGTCAGCAACAGCGACAGGCGACGGCGCTGGCCGCCCGAAAGATCGCCGATGCGGCTCCAGAGCTGCTGCGTCGTAAAGCCCAGACGCTCGCAGAGCTTCTCGGGCGAAGTCTCCTTGCCGTCGATGACGTAGTACTTCTTATAGTTGCCGAGCACCTCGCGGATCGTGTCGCCCATGTAGGGTTCGAGCTCCTCGAGCTGCTGCGACAGCACGCCAAAGCGCACTGTCTGGCCAATCTTCACGCGGCCGCGCGTGGGTTCAATCTTGCCCTGGATCACGTCGAGCAGCGTCGACTTGCCGGCACCGTTCTCGCCCAGCAGGCCATAGCGGTCGCCCGCACCAATGAGCCAGGTCACGTCAGAGAGCACCTGCTTGGGCGCGCCATCGGTATCCGCATAGCCAGCGTCCACGTCGACCACATCGATAACCTGCTTGCCCAAGCGGCTCACGGCTAGGCGCTTGAGCTCCAGCTCGTCACGCACGGGCGGCACGTCGGCGATCAGCTCGCGAGCGGCATCAACGCGAAACTTGGGCTTGGTGGAACGCGCCTGGGCGCCGCGGCTCAGCCACGCGAGCTCCTTGCGCGCCATGTTGCGACGGCGCTCCTCGGTAACCGCGGCCATGCGGTCGCGCTCCACGCGCTGCAGGATATATGCCGAATAGCCGCCCTCGAAGGGGTCGACCTGGCCGTCGTGGACCTCCCACATACTGGTGCAGACCTCGTCCAAGAACCAGCGGTCGTGCGTGACCACGAGCATCGCGCCCTGACCGCGCTGCCAGCGGGCCTTTAAGTGGCTGTCTCTTATACACATCTCCGAGCCCACGAGACCC
>UQIP01000047.1:0-7475 GCA_900541005.1 uncultured Collinsella sp.
GGGCCTTTAAGGGGGGCGGGAGCCAGTTGATGGTACGCATGTCCAGGTGGTTGGTGGGCTCGTCGAGCATGAGCACGTCATAGTCGCCGATCAGCAGGCGCGCAAGGTCCACGCGACGGCGCTGGCCGCCCGAAAGCTCGCCCACCGTGCCCTCCCAGGGCACATCGCTAATAAGGCCGGCCAGAATCTGGCGCGTACGCGGGCTCGAGGCCCACTCGTATTCGGGCGTGTCACCGACGACGGCATGATGCACGGTGTCGGTATCGACCAGGTTATCCTTTTGGCCGAGCAATCCAATCGTCGTGTCGCGGCGGTGCGTCACGCGGCCGTCGTCGGGCTCAAGCGTGCCGGCGAGCACGCTCAGCAGCGTCGACTTACCGTCGCCGTTTTTACCGACAATACCAATACGGTCGCCCTCGCCCACGCCGAGCGTAACGCTATCGAAAATATGCTTGGTGGGAAACTCTAGGCTGACGGAATCGCATCCCAAAAGAATCGCCATATGCCCTGCTCCTTCGTAGAAATTCAACGTTGTCCATGATAGCAGCGAAAAGGCGGGCCGCACGCGACACAAAAAGGCGGGCCATCTCCCACAAGAGATGACCCGCCCCTCCAATCAGTCCCGCGGCAACCGTGGCCGCCGCGGGCCTCAAGCATGTCCCGGACTAGGAGAACATGCCGGTGAGGTAATCATTCAGCCGCTTATCCTTGGGCCGTTGGAAAATCTCGTCGGTCTCGTCGTACTCGACCATATCGCCCATGTAGAAGAACGCCGTGCGGTTGGACACGCGCGACGCCTGCTCCATGTTGTGCGTCACGATGACGATGGCGCGCTCGGCAACGATCGACGACATGAGGTCCTCGATCGCCAGCGTCGAGATGGGGTCGAGCGCCGAGCAAGGCTCGTCGAACAAGATCACGTCGGGGTTGAGCGCCAGCGTGCGCGCGATGCACAGGCGCTGCTGCTGACCACCCGAAAGCGCATAGGCGCTCTTGTCGAGCTTGTCCTTGACCTCGTCCCACAGCGCCGCGCCGCGCAGACTCTCCTCGACCATGCGATCGAGCTCGTCGCGGTCGGTGATACCGTGGCGCTTAGGCGCAAACGTGATGTTGTCGCGAATGGACTTGCGGAACGGGTTGGGCTGCTGGAACACCATGCCGATGGAGCGACGCAGCTCGTACGTGTTCTCGGTCCTGGTATTCACGTTGCGCCCGCGGTAGTTGATTTCGCCCTCCACGCGGCAGCCGCGAATCTCGCGATTCATGAGGTTGAGGCTGCGCAAGAAGGTTGACTTACCGCAGCCCGAAGGCCCGATGAGCGCCGTGATCTCGCCCTTGTGGAAGTCGAGCGACGTATTGTGCAGTGCATGGTGGTCGCCATAGTACACGTTGACGTCCTTGGTGGAGAGCACGACCTCGTCGCTCACGGCCTTGCCGCTCACGCGCACGCGCTTCTCGCTCTCCCCCACGCTCGACAAGAAGTCCTGGGTGTCGGACGATGCCGCTTCGGTTGCGGGCGTTTCATTTATCTCGCTCATTCGGCCGTCATCTTCCTTGCCAGTTGCTTGCCCACAATGCGGGCGACTACGTTAAACAGCAGCACGCAGATCATCAGCAATGCCGCGGTGCCCCAGACGATCTGCTGGGCCTCGGGGCTGCCCTCGCCATAGATCTTGTAGATATGCACGGCGAGCGACTCGCCAGGGCGGAACACGTTCCAGGCGCAGGTAGGGCTCGACAGGTTAAAGCTCAAGAAGTTCAGGCGAACCGGCGAGCTCATGCCCGAGGTAAAGAGCAGTGCCGCGGCCTCGCCAAACACACGGCCGGCCGAAAGCACGATGCCGGTCACGATGGCGGGCATGGCCTCGGGGATTAGGATGTGCAGCGTGGCCTCCCAGCGGGTGAGGCCCATGGCCAGGCACGCATCGCGCTGGGCCTGCGGCACGTCCTCAAGCGCTTGCTGAATCACGCGCACCAGGATGGGGATGTTGAACATGGTGAGCGCGACGGCGCCGGAGATGATGGAATACTTCCAGCCCAGCTGCACCGAGAACACCAGAAAGCCGAACATGCCGACGACGATGGAGGGCAGCGAGGACAGCGTCTCGATAGCGGTGGAGGCGATGTCGCGGATAGGGCCGTTCGGTGCGTACTCAACCAGGAAGACCGCTCCGCCCAGGCTGATGGGCACCGAGATAGCTAAGGTGATCAGCAGCAGATAGAACGAGTCGAACAGCTGGTAGAGCACGCCGCCCTGGGTTCCGTTGGCACGCGCGGGCTGCGTGAGAAAGCCCGGCTGGAACAGCGTCGAGATGCCCTCGAACAGGATGTAAGCCACCATGGAGATGACGATGAGCATGACGATGGCGGCGATCGCCGTCAGCACGCCCGTGGCGATGCGGTCCTGCTTTTGGACACGCCCAAGTCTCGCCTCGTCGATGTGGATGCGCGTGCTAGCCACGAGCCCTCGCCCCCTTGCGGCCGATAAGGTGGATGATCAGGATGAAGATGAGGCTCATGCCCATCAGCAGCAGGCCGAGCGCCCACAGAACGTCGTCCTGGGCCGAGCCCTCGGCATAGACCGCCATAGACGTGGTGAGCGTGGTGGTAATGGTCGAGGCCGGCGACAGCAGCGACGTCGGCATGGCCTCGATGCCGCCGATAACCATGCGCACAGCGAGCGTCTCGCCAAAGGCGCGGGTCATACCGAGGATGACCGCGGTCATGAGCGACGACATGGCGGACTTGAGCACCACGTGCCAGATGGTCTGCCAACGGGTATAGCCCAGCGCGAGCGAGCCCTGACGGTAGCTGTCGGGCACGGCGCGCAGGCCATCGACCGAAAGGGTGGTCATCGTCGGCAGGATCATGACGGCCAGCACGATGGCGCCGGGCAAGATGCCCAGGCCCGTGCTCACGTGGAAAACGCTCTTCATAAGGCCGACAACCACGTGAAAACCGATCAGACCAAAGACGACCGAGGGAATGCCGGTCAAAAGCTCAATAAGCGGCTGAAAGATCTTGGAACCAAACTTAGGGCTAATCTCGACCGCAAAGATGGCAGAGCCGATGGCGATGGGCAGCGCGATGAGCGTGGAGAGCACCATGACCGCAAACGAGGTGACGATCAAGGGCAGGGCGCCGGTATAGGGCAGACCGTTTTCGGCTGTGTTGGCCAGGTCCCACTTGGTGCCGGTGAAGAACTCGACAACCGAGACGCCGTCCCTGAGAAAAGCCGAGAGGCCCTTTTGGGCGACCATAAAGATGAGCGCGGCAACGACAAGCGTCACGAGCGCTACGCACGCGCCCGTGACGCCCAGGCCCACGTTCTCAAGGTCGCGCTTTGGCAGCTGTTTTGCCATTGCAAACCTTTCCGGGGGCGATTACTTATTTAGCAGAGACCTTGCCGCTGGCGTCCTTGACGACCTTCATGGCAGAGACGGGGATGAAGCCCTGCTCCTCGACGAGCTTGCCCTGGACGTCGCCGGAGAGCATAAACTCCAGGAAGGCCTTGGTGGCCTCGTCGGCGTCCTTTGCGCAGTACATGTGCTCGGTAGCCCAGATCTTAAAGGAGTCGTCGGTGACGTTTGCACTCTTGGGCTCCACGCCCTCGACCTTAATGGCGTTGAACTTGGAATCATCGAAGTGCGAGAAGTCCAGGTAGGAGATGGCGTTGTCGGTGCTGCCCATCTGAGTCTGGACGTCGCCGGACTTGTCGAGCTCGGCGTCGCCCTTAAAGTCGACGGCCTCGTCGCCAAAGACGGCGGCCTCGAAGGTGGCGCGGGTGCCGGAGCCGGCCTTGCGGTTGAGAACGACGATGGTAGCGTCGTCGCCGCCGACCTCCTTCCAGTTGGTGATCTGGCCGGAGAAGATGCCCTTGAGCTGCTCGAGGGACAGGTCGTCGACCTTGACGTTCTTGGAGACGACGGGGCCCATGCCCACGACGGCGACCTCGTGGTCGACGAGGTTCTTGACCTGGTCGGCCTCGAGCTTGGTCTCGGCGAAGACGTCGGAGTTACCGATGGTAACGGTGCCGGCGGCGACAGCGGTCAGACCCTTGCCCGAACCGTTACCCGAGCCGGAGACGGAGACATCGGGGTTGGCATCCATGAACTTCTCGGCAGCGGCCTCGACGAGAGCCTGGAACGAGGAGGCACCGTCGTAGGTCACCTCGCCGGAGACGGACTCGGCGGCAGCGGCGCTACCCTTGTCGGCGGCGTTGGATGCGCCTGCGCCGCCGCAACCAACGAGACCGAGACCGACGATGCCGGCAAGACCACCAGCGAGGCCGAGGAACTGACGACGAGAATAAGCCTGATCGAGCATGATCTTCCTTTCATACATGCGACTCGCGGGCACCCTGCCCGCTTTGCTGTTTGGAAAGATACGGCCTCGATCGGGCAGCGCCCGCGCCAACTGCGGTTTCTTACGGTCATTTGATAGACCCTTACCGCAAGCTCTGCCCAGCCTTTACAAACGGATAACAATCCAGCGCCAAACATGGCGCACCTTTTACACCAATAAAAACAAAGTTGCGGTGAAATAGTTCCTGCTTGGCCATCAAATGGCCCATTCTAGGAACTATTCCACCGCAACTTAGATTGGGAAACCGCGAAACCTTAAAGCTCTAATTCATTCAAACGGAGGATCGCAGCAATATAGATCTTGAGTGCTTGCTTGAGCTGCTCTTCGTTGGCGCACTCGTTGGGACCGTGCATCTGGCCGCCCCATGCGGGCAGCTCCAGGCCGGTCTCCTCGGGGCCAAACGAGACGGCGCGGGCAAAGTTGCGCGCGTACGTGCCGCCGCCCATGGCAAAGGGCTCAGCATGCTTGCCGGTGAACTCGTTATAGGTATCGATGAGCGCCCTCACGGCCGAATCATCGGCAGATACCGAGAACGGCACCTTCGCGCGACCCAGCTGGCACGTCACGCCAAAGCGGCCGACGAGCGGCTCGAGCTGCTCGCGGATGGTATCGGCACTGGTGCTATCGGGGAAGCGCACGTCGATGACCTGCTCAATGTGACCATCCGCCACACGGATGACGCCGGGATTGCAGGTGAGCGGGCCAAACGCCGGGCTCGTCGCATCGATACCCAGGCCGCGGCCATAGGCGTCTGCATGCACAAAGGCCAAAAACTTGACGAACTCGTGCTCGGCAGGCGTCAGCAGGCGCTCGTCACGGGCACCAAACGCGTCCTCGGCCTCGCGCAGATACGCCACAACTAGGCCGACGGCATTGATCGTTCCCTCGGGCATCGAGGCATGACCGCCAATGCCGTGGGCAAAAATCTGCGCATGCCCGTTATCGAGTGCCGTGATCTCCAGGCGGTCGGCGTTCTCGACCGGCGCCGGCAGTTCATCGGCGGCAATCGCAAGTTCGCAGATGGACTGCGACGGAATGGCATTGCTCGCCTCGGCGCCGCTCCACGACACGATGCGCCCGCCGTCGATCTTGGGGCTAACAAACGTCGCTCCAAACTGGCCCTTCTCGGCATTGCAGACCGGGAACTCGGCATCGGGCGTAAACAGAAAGTCGGGGTTCGCGTGGTTCTCCAGATAATGGTGAACGTCGGACATGCCCACTTCCTCATCGCAGCCCAGCAACGCGCGGAAGGTATAGCGCGGCACAATGCCGTGTTTGAGCAGATAAGCGCCAGCGTAGAGCGACAATACCGCCGGGCCCTTGTCGTCGATCACGCCGCGGCCGAGCAGCCAGCCCTCGCGACGCTCCATCGCAAACGGGTCGGTGTTCCAACCGGGGCCAGCGGGTACCACGTCCACATGGCAGATAGTCGCGAGCTGCTTGTCGCCGCGGCCCGGAATATCGGCGATTCCCACAAAGCCCTCGTCATCGCTCGTCTGGTAGCCGAGCTTTTGCGCAATGCCGAGCGCGCAATCGAGCGCGTCACGGACCGGGCGGCCAAACGGCGCACCGGGCTCCGCATCGGCAGCAACGGCCACGGACGGATAGCTCACCAGCTGCTCGATATCGGCGACGACATCTTCCCAGACCTCGTCAACATACTCGGCAACGCTCTGCTCCACCTGATTCATGGACGACCTCCTAAGCCATGAGCGGCGATCACGCCCGCCCCTCACATTACGTCTATTAGATAGCGAAAAGTTTAGCAAGCTCGGCCACCGAGTGCACCACCGCATCGGCGCCCGCTGCCTCGTGCTCCCCCGGCGCCGCCGCACCCGAATAAATGCCGATGCACGGCACGCCCATCGCGTGCGCGCCCTCAACGTCGTTAAAGCGGTCGCCGATCATCACGGCCTCGTCCGCGACCGCACCCAAGGCCGCCAACGCGTCGCGAACCGAATCGGCCTTGGTCTCGCGCCCCTGCGGAGGGTTCATGCCGACAACCGCCTCAAACTGCGAAAGCCCCAACTCGCCCACCATGTCAATGCACTTTTTCTCCATGCGTGACGTCGCCACGGCCAAGCGATGCCCCTGTGCGACAAGGCCATCGAGCAGCTCGGGGATTCCATCGAACACGGGATACTCTTCCGGTCCCAACTCATCAAAAAAGGCACGGTACTCGTCGGCCACCACAAGCGACTCCTCGCGGGAGAAGCCATAAAAGTCGTGAAAGCTCTTCCACAGGGGCGGCCCGATCATGCGACGCAGGTCGCCCATCTGCGCCTCCGAAAACCCACGCGCAGCCAACGTCTTGCGCGTCGAGGTCATCACCGCCCGACCCGTATCGGCCACCGTGCCGTCAAAATCGAACAGCACAACCGGCCGCTTGCATATCTCAAACGCCTCCATCGGCATTCTTCTTCCCCAGTTGATGATTTCCACACCGACACTTCAAACTGTTGACTATTCAACAATTGAACCTAGCAATGTAGAGCAACTCCACTATACTTGTCGCACTTTGCTCTCAGAAGGCGGCGCGCAGGCGCCCCAACGAAAGGTGCAATTATGTCTTTTGCCATCATAACCGACTCCACGTCGGACATCTCCCCCGCCCGCGCCCAAGAGCTCGGCATTTACGTGATTCCGCTACATGTGATTATCGAGGGCGAGGACCTGCTCGACCAGGTGCAGATTACCGCCGAGGAATACGTCACCCGCATGGCCGGCTCCGAGCAGTTGCCGCACACCTCGCAGCCGAGCGCCGGCGAGTTCAAGGCACTCTTTGACCGCGTGCGCGCCGACGGCCACGATAGCGCCATCTTTATCTCGCTGTGCAGCGAGTGGTCCGCCTGCTATGCCAACGCCAGCCTGACGGCCGAAACGCACGAGCTCGACGTGCGCTGCATCGACTCGCGCACCGGCTCCGGCGCCGAGGGCCTGCTGGTAGAGTACGCACTGGCCATGCGCGAAGACGGCCGCAGCTTGGACGAGACCGAGGCGCAGATCCGCGCGACGCTGCCCGACGCCCACCTGCTGCTGATTCCCCGCACGCTCGAGAACCTCGTTAAGAACTGTCTCTTATACACATCTGACGCTGCCGACGAAGCTAG
>UQIP01000048.1:0-7435 GCA_900541005.1 uncultured Collinsella sp.
TTTCCTGCTCTACAGTCCTGCGCAAGACGGAAAGCACATTAAGTGCTTTCCTTTGCGTGCGGAACTCGCGATAAAGTTCATATGCGCCGCCCGGCTCCCGCGGCTCTCAGGGGCTCCCATCCCAAATGCGGAGCAAAGCTCCGCACACCAACTTTTTTCTTTCAGCTAAAGAACGCCGGAAATTCGACACTGGCTTGTTAACTTTGCTGGACGTTGTCGACGCCAAACCAGCTCAGAAGCTATATCGACACAGAAAGGTCCCCGGACGGAGGGGCCGGATATAAGGTTTATCGCGAGTTCCGCACGCAAAGAAGGCCACTTAATGTGGCCTTCGTCTTGCGCAGGACTGCAGAGCAGGAAACCTTATATCCGGCCCCTCCGTCCGGGGACCGCGCCGTACCAGCTACAGCGTCATGTTCGGATCGGCGTCGACGTCGAACGGCGAGATTTCACCTCGGTCGAATTTACGGCGGGCGACCTCCGCGATCATGGCTGCGTTATCGGTACAGGCAGACAAGGGCGGCACCGTTACGCGAATCCCCTGACGCCCAAGCTTCTTGATCATCATCTCGCGCAGATGCGGATTAGCCGAGACGCCGCCGCCGATGCAATACTCTCTGCATCCGGTGGCATGCAGCGCGTTCTTGGCCTTCTTGTACTGCACGTCAAAGACCGCCGCCTCAAACGAAGCTGCCAGATCGGGCAGGTGAATCGTGCGCCCGGCTTTGGTCTCCTGCTCAATGTAGAGCGTCACAGCGGTTTTAAGGCCCGAAAGCGAGAAACGATAGTCTCCCCTGCTGTTGAGTGCACGGGGGAAATCAATCGCGCGGGGATTGCCCGTCTCGGCCAGCTTGGAAATGATGGGGCCACCGGGATAGCCCAGACCCAACGCCTTGGCTACCTTGTCGAAGGCCTCGCCCACAGCGTCGTCGAGCGTCTCACCGAGCACCTCGTAGTCGCCCCACGCCTTCACGTGCACGAGCATGGTGTGCCCGCCCGAGACAAGCGTGAAGATAAACGGCGGTTTGAGGTCGGGTTGCGCCAGCAGGTTGGCAAACAGATGACCCTCAAGATGATTGACGCACACGAGCGGCTTGCCGGCAGCGCAGGCAAAGCCCTTGGCAAAGGCGACGCCAACCACGAGCGCGCCCACCAGGCCCGGACCCTGTGTCACGCCCACGGCGGCAAGCTCGCTGGGAGCAATGGTTCCACCCTCAAGGCCAAGCGATGCTGCGGCATCCTCGAGCGCCGCATCCACGACACTCACAATCACCTCAACGTGTTTGCGCGAGGCGATCTCGGGCACCACGCCGCCAAAGCGGGCATGGAAATCAATCTGTGTCGACACCTGGTTGGCCAGCATATTGCCATCCGCATCGATAATCGCCACGGCCGTCTCGTCGCAGGAACTCTCGATAGCGAGCACTAGGCGGCGGCGCTCAATTTCGGCACGCTCCCCCTCGGAGCGCCCAGGCGCAGGCAGCGGCCACACGCGCTGCTCTGCCGCCGTCGGCTCGGGCGAAGCATTGTCGACCGGAAGTACCAGGGGCAGCGGGGCCGTCATGACGATGGCGTCCTTGCCGGCACCATAGTAGCCGCGGCGACGGCCAGCCTCGGTAAAGCCCAGAGCGTTATAGAGCGCAATCGCTCCCTCTTTGCCGTCCTCGACCTCGAGCGAAGCCGTGGTGCAGCCGAGCATCTGGGCATCATAGCTCACATGCGACAGCAGCTTGCGGGCAATGCCCTCACGGCGATGTGCCGGGTCGACGGCGACATCCAGAATCTGCACATCACCGTCCACGACCATACCGCCGGCAAGGCCCAGCAGCTTGCCGTCGTCGTGTGCCACCCACCAACTACGCGGCGCAGCGACGTCCTCGCCCAGTTCGGACAGGAACATGCCCGGCGTCCACGCCTCGTGTCCGGCGCCTTCAAAGCAGACAGCCTCCAGCGCGCTCGCGCCCTCGGCATCCGCCGCGCCCATGGGACGGAACTGCAGATGGCGACCGGCGAGTTCATCGGCAACGCCCGTAATTTCACTCTGCGCACTCTCGGCAAGACCAAGACGCTTGCGCTCGTTTTCCTCGGCATCCGAAAGGCGCGTGTAAATCGGCAAGACGCGGGCCGGATCGCCGTCACCCGCAGCGTGTGCGAGCAGCAACCCCTCGCCCGAAGGCCACCACAGGTCTCGCTCCACGCAGCGGGCGGTCTCGTCCTCACCCAGCAGCTTGCCATAGCGCACGAGACCATCACCGGTCAGCTGAACCTGGTCCCAGTCCGCCGCTTGGCGCCACTCATCGAGCGCCACGGCGGCCTTGACCACATGTTCGCGCTCAAATTGACGCTCGGGACCCTCATCGACCAGCATATACAGCGCCGGATATACCTCGCCGCGCATAGCATCGGCCAAGATACCAAGCTTGCCGCGCACGCCAGCCTTCCACGCCGTCCAAGCGCAAGCGTCGAGCGTCGACACGCCCAGCAGCGGAACATTGGCACCGCGCGCGAGGCCCTTGGCAGTGGAGATGCCGATGCGCACACCCGTAAACGACCCCGGGCCGCGGCCGACCACGTAGCAACCAACATCGCTGCGATCCAGACCGGCTTGAGCCAGCACGCCATCAACAGTATTCACGAGCTCAACGTTGGCGTGACGGCGACACATATGGTCGCCACTCACGAGCTTCGTCTCGCCCGTCTGCCCATCAATCCAGCTTGCCGCGCAGGCAAGCATATCGGTCGAAGTATCGAGCGCCACCACCAGCGCGTTGTCGTTATGCAAGCTCATCTTGTACAGCCTTATCAATCAAATGGGAAAGCTCCATTGCGCGGTCACCGTGCGCCTCGAGCGTTATCGTTCGCACATCGCTGTCGCCCTCATCACGCTTGAGCGTCACCGAAAGATACTCATCCGTCAGCTCGTCTTGGAATTGTTCGCCCCATTCCAGCAGGCAAGCACCCTCATAGCCCAGCACATCGAAAATGCCCGTATCCTCGAGCTCATAGGCATGCTCCAGGCGGTATAGATCAAAGTGAAACAGCGGAATACGACCTTGATCGTGAACGGCCATGAGCGCAAACGTAGGGCTCGTAACCATATGCCCATCGCCCAGCCCGCGCGAGACTCCCTTGGTAAAGTGAGTTTTGCCCACTCCCAGGCCACCGGTCAGGATGAGTACATCGCCGTCCTCAAGGCACGGTGCAATTAGCTCGCCAAAGTACTCCGTATCGGCAGCGCAAGTCGTTTTGTAAGTACCTACCCCCAGGCGCTCCAGGGACATATATGCTCCTTATTATTCCGAGGCGTCCTCTGGTGCAGGATGTCGCTCCAGATAGTCGCCCAGCATCTTAAAGTCTTCCTCCAGCAGCTCCTGCCATGCCGGATTGCGCAGCGCTGCTGCCGGATGGAACGTGGGCATTACTACAAAATGCCCCATCTGGTGGAACCTGCCGCGCAGCTTAGTAATGCCAATCTCGGTCTTAAGCACAAAGTGCGTCGCGGGGTTGCCGAGCGTCACGATAATATCGGGCCAGATGCTTCGAATCTGCTCACGCAAAAACGGCGAGCAAGCCAGCACTTCCTCGGGACGCGGATTGCGGTTTCCCGGCGGGCGGCACTTAAGCACATTGGCAATGTAGACGTCTTCGCGTTTAAGACCCGCCAGGGACAAAATGCCGTTGAGGTCCTCGCCTGCCGCCCCCACAAAGGGTTCGCCCTGCAAATCCTCATTGCGGCCCGGTGCCTCGCCAATAAACATCACGCGAGCGCGGGGATTTCCCACGCCAAACACGATATTGTGACGCGACTGGTAGAGCTGGCAGAGGTGACAATCGCCCAGAACGGCCTCGATCTCCTCGAGTGCGACCTCACGCGGCGCCTGATGGGTATGGCCCGGGATGTGCATGACGCCCATAGCGGCTCCTACACGTAGACCTTGTCGAGACGCATGCCAAAGCCGCAGGCGACCTCGTAGTTAATCGTTCCGCGCAGTCGGGCCATCTCGTCCATAGTGATCTCGGCATCGCCATCGCGGCCGACAATGATCATCTCGTCACCATACTCGGCCTCGGGAATCTCGTGTGCCGGGTTGGACTGAATGGCGACCATAAACTGGTCCATGCAGATATTGCCAACCTGATGCAGGCGCTCGCCGCGATACAGCACATCCATACGATTGGAAAGCGTACGCGATAGGCCATCGGCATAACCGATCGGCAGCGTGCAGATCTGAACGCGCGTACGCGGTACGCGGTAGGTAAAACCGTAGCCCACGCCCTCACCCATCGCAGGGTGTGCCACGCGCGTCACACGCGCATGGACGCTCATAACGGGATCAAGCTGCATCACGCGGCCACTCAGCTCGCACGGCTGCATGCCATACAAGCCAACGCCGGCGCGAATCATATCAAAATGCATCGAGGGGTCGAGCATCGAGGACGGCGTGTTGGCACAATGCACGATACCGCACTCAAAACCCGCATCCTTAATGGCCTGAACGGCCTCGGTAAAGCGCTGACACTGCAGCTTGTAGTCCCAACCCGAAGGCTCATCGGCCGTGGCAAAGTGCGTAAATACGCCGTCGCACTGAATACCGCGATGGAAATTAATACCGCGGACAAAGTCGAGCACCTGCGTGTAATGTACGCCGATGCGGTTCATGCCCGTCTCGATGGCGAGATGGTACTTGCCCACTTTGCCCGCCGCGACGGCACATTCGCCATACGCAAGAGCAAAGTCAGACGTATAGACCGAAGGCATGATATCAAACTCGAGCAACGTCGGAATGGCCTCGATAGGCGGCTCGCTTAGGATGAGGATGGGCTTCGTAATCCCGCCCTGTCGGAGCTCAACGCCCTCGTTAACCGTCGCCACGGCAAACATGTCGGCACCGGCCGAATACATGATCTTGGCACACTCAACAGCTCCATGACCATAAGCATCGGCCTTAACCACGCAGCACAGGCGCTGACGTGGATTCAGCAAGTTCTTATAGGCCCTCGTGTTGCGACGGAGCGCCCCGCGGTCGATCTCGACCCAGGACCAGCGCGTCAAATCGGCTTTATTCATGATTAGTCATCCGACCCTTCGTCCATGATTCCCAGATCTTCGAGCGCATCCTTTGCCGCCAGTTCCATGGCAGGACCGATCAAGTCGATAAGATCGGTCGCGATGACACTCTTCTCACCATACTCCGTCGCCGCGGCAAAACCGGCGTAGCTGTGAAGTGCGACGGCGTACGAATACAGCAACTCCCAACGATCCATCTCGTCGCGCATGGTGGCAAGCGTGCCGGCCAAAATACCCGCGAGAACATCACCCGAACCGGCAGTTGCCAGAGAAGCCGGACCCGAGAGCGGCAGCAGCACACGCTCAACGCCACAGATAGCCGTCGTCGGGCCCTTGGCAATGACCACCAGATTGTCTGAGCCCGCAGCCCAGACAACCTTCTGCGCGGCCGCAATCGCGGTACCAAGGTCGTTCACCTCGTCACCGGCAACCAGACGCGAAAGCTCACGATAGTGCGGCGTCATAACCAACGGCTGCTCGCGACGATACATCTCGGGATTACTATCAATACCGTCAATGGCAATCTTAGCAAGGCAGTTGAGTGCATCGGCGTCCAAGATAAGCGGCACATCAAGCTCGAGCAAGCCCGAAACCACCTGCATAGCGCCGGCAGATGTCGTCATACCGGGACCGCACAGTACACAGCTGTACTTCTTTGCAATCTCGCACACCGTCATGCGCGCAGCGGCGCCAAAGGAGCCGCGGGAATCAGACGGAATAGCAAAGACGGGAATCGAAGGAAGTGCCATGCGAATAAGATTGGCGCAGGCGTCAGGAGCCGCGACTGCCACGTAACCAGCACCCGCGCGAGCTGCAGACTTGGCCGCCATAATGGCAGCGCCAGGATATTGCGCAGATCCGGCGACAATAAGCACAGAGCCACGGGAATACTTATCGATATTCGTAGGTAGTGGAGCAAAGTAATCAACTAAGTCACCGGGCTCGACAATCTCGGCGGCGTGGTCGACATCATCGATGACCTCGTCAAGACGGTCGTAAAGATTGCCGCAGATCAAATCGCCAGCATACTCAGGGCCATCAGCGCTATACAAACCAATCTTGGGCGCAATCATCGTCACCGTATGCTCGGCACGAATGCAGTCGTCATCAACAACGCCCGTCTCGGCATTCAGGCCCGAGGGAACATCAATGGATACGACACAATCGGCGCATTCATTGACCGTAGGAATCCAGATGGAGAACGGCGCACGCAGATTCCCGTGAAAACCGGTACCAAAAATGGCATCGACAACAACATCGGCCTTATCGATCAAAACCTCGAGTTCGTCACGCGAGGGGCCAACGCAAACGTGTACATCGCGGCCGGCAGTACGACGAGCAACATGACGTGCCAGAGCAGCAGGAATCTCATCCGGCTCAACCGGAGAAACGATATCGACGTCCACGCCCTTATGGCTCAGGATATCGGCGGCAACCCAACCGTCGCCGCCATTATTACCAAAACCGACCAGAACGAGAACCCGATCGGGATTGAGCTTCAAGACCTCGTTGGCGGCAAACTCGCCCGCTAGCTCCATAAGCTCGGCCTTCGAAGTCCCTTCGCGTTCAATGATATCCTCGAGACGAACGACTTCTTCGGTACTCAAAACCGGTTTCATCTATGCTCCTAGCGTATCTTGCGAAGCATCGCCCAGGTGCTCCGTCAATGCTGAATTCTGCAGCTGCTCAAGCTCATCTAAAACAGAGCGAGCCTCTTTAAATGTCTGCGCAACGCGTTTCTTGGTGCTCACCTTTTCATCTTTTGGCTTAGGCCGAGCATCTTCGGTAATCGCGATGGCATTCGCAACGGCCAAGTCTCCTGTAAGCGTAATGGAAAGAGCGACCTCAACAACACCCAGTTCTTGAGCGATCTCGAGAGCACGGCCCGAAAGCAGCGCCTTCGGTTTGCCGAGTTTATCACGCGTTACCGAAACATCCTTGCGACCCACGCCTTGACTAAAACCCGTGCCGAGAGCTTTAAGCACCGCCTCGCGCGAAGCAAAGCGGCTCGCATAGTGAGCAGCGGGACGCGATGATGCATCGCAATACGCACGCTCTTCTTCGGTAAACACACGCCGAGCAAACGACGGCGTCTTTTCAAGAATTGATTTCATACGGGAAATCTCGACGATATCAACGCCGATACCAGCTTCAGCCATGTTCACCTCCATATCGCACAGACTAAGTTATTGTAGCCCGTTCACAGAAGATGCGACAAACGAGGGTTATAAAACACAGCTACTATGTGAGACAAAAGCCCGCAAACGCAAAAAAGGGGGAGGCCGCGAGGCCTCCCCCTTCCAAGTTCGATGACGGCTCGGTGCCGTCCACCGGTCAGCGGCGCCCTGGCCTCCCACGGGCTGACCC
>UQIP01000049.1:0-7418 GCA_900541005.1 uncultured Collinsella sp.
GCTCGGAGATGTGTATAAGAGACAGCGCCCCAGACCGTAAGCTCTCCCAGCCAGCTTATGGCGCACATGAACAAGGTGAAGGCGATTACGAAGCCCTGGTAGAACTTGCCCGAGGTTCGATATGCCTCACCTTTGGGGTCGATGCGCGGCACCACGCAGAACATTGCGAGAAGCGCCAGAGGCAGCACACCGAGCGCAGAGGCCATCCAGCTAGGACCCCAACCGTCGACGGCGCCGTTCGCGCCCCAATGCGTGGGAATCTGCGCAGGCAAGCTCGGCATCACCATGAGGTGCGCTACGACATTGGCGACGCACAGAGCGATCAGCACAATCCACACACGCCGCGATACCCCCGTGGCGTGAATGCCCTTGTTTTCGTTATTCATCCTTATCACCTTCCGTGTTTGTAAAGCCCATAAACCAACCGATCAAGTCCTGCATGACGGTGGTGTTTAAGCTGTATACGATGTTTTGGCCATGGCGCTCGTCGGTCACCAACCCGGCGTTTTTGAGCGTCGCCAAGTGATGGCTCAGCGACGGCTTACTGATATCGAAATGCTCGGCAAGCTCCCCCGCCGTGCAATTGCCCTCGCGCAGCAACTCCAAAATGCGCCGTCGCGTTGGATCGGCAAGCGCCTTAAAACCCTCTCCCGGCATAAGACCTCCTTTCATCATCTCTCATGACGTGCACACTATACTCAATATTTAGATGTTTGTCTAACTATCTAACCGCATTGCTTCAAACCACATCAAAGCAAACGCCATCGCAACCTATGGGCGATTACCTATAATGGCGATAGCTAAAACACGACCTGCTTCCCCATCGGAGGATATTTATGACCGAAACCGCTGCCGCAGCCGCCATCGAGACACGCGACACCAAGCTCGAGATCATCATGGGCCGCGAGGCACTCGATAAGCTCGCCGATGCTACGGTGCTGGTGCTCGGCTGCGGAGGCGTGGGCTCCAACTGCTGCGAGGCACTCGCCCGCGGCGGCATCGGACATTTCGTCATTCTGGATAAGGACGTCATCGCGCCCAGCAATATCAATCGCCAGGCCATCGCCTTTCACAGCACCATCGGAAAGCGCAAGGTTGACGTGATGGAAGCCATGATCCACGACATCAATCCCGCCGCTGCCGTCATCAAGCGAACTGAATACTTGCTGAGCGACAACATCGATGATTTCTTCGCGAGCGTTTTGGAGCAGACGGACGGCAAGCTCGACTACGTCGTCGACGCCATCGACACCATCTCGGCCAAGCTCACCATTGCCAAATATGCTCAGGACCACGACATTCGTTTGGTTAGCTCCATGGGCGGGGCCAACAAGCTCCATCCCGAGTGCCTCCGCTTTGCCGACATCTTCGATACAGTGCGTGACCCCATGAGCCGCATTATGCGCAAAGAATGCAAGAAACGCGGAATCAAGAGCCTGCATGTACTGTTTAGCTGTGAGGAATCGGTTAAGACACAGCCCCGCGACCCTTCCAATATCCACGAGCGTACCGAGCTGGGAACCGCCAGCTTTATGCCGCCCATCATGGGTCAGATGATTGCCGGCGAGGTTATCCGCCAGATCAGTGGGCGCGGCACCGAGCGCGTGCGCGCCGATGGCCAGCGCCTGGACTAGCAGGATGCCCTGCGATGGAACCGCGATTCTTTGACACGCATTGTCACCTTGATTTGATGCTCAGCCCCGATGCTACGGCCAATGAGTCGGCGGCATTGGGTCTGGGGCTCTTTGACTGTGGCATCGACCCATGCGACTTCGAGGCAGCAAAAAAGCGGGCCAGCCGTTACCCAAACATTATCGCGGGCGTCGGCCTCCATCCCTGGTGGCTCGCCGACGGCCGCTGCGGTCCTGCCGAAGTCAATCTGCTTTGCGAAGTTGCTGCCCAAGGGCGCTACATCGGCGAGGTGGGACTCGACTTTTCCACTCGTTTTGCTGGAAGCGAGCCGCTGCAAATACAGGCACTTGACCGGCTCTGCGATACGCTCGTGCAGCATCCTCTTACCGGACGCGTGATATCAATTCATGCCGTTCGTTCGGCAGGAGCCGTACTGGACGTCCTCGAATCGCATGGACTACTCATCCCAAACCCCGACTCCCCCGTTATCATCTTCCACTGGTTTAGCGGTACTTCGGACGAACTCGTCCGCGCGCGCGATGCAGGCTGCTATTTTTCCGTCAACGAACGCATGCTCGCGACCAAGCGCGGTCGCGAATACGCACGACAGATCCCACTCGACCGCCTACTGCTCGAGACCGATTCACCAGCCGAACCAAACACAGAAACAAGCGCACAGTCGCTCATCAGATCGCTCGCATGGACCTCAGAACGCATCGCCTCACTCAAAAACTGTGGCGCAAAGCACATCGAGTCGGCAGTTTTGGCAAATTCACGCTCTGTTTTTAGCCTTCGCTGACCCCTGTGGTCAAAAAATGTCAAATATGAGTACTGTTACCGAAATGGATACATTACTTTGAGCTTTCCGACCACCAGAATGATCTACGATTGTCCATTAACTAACACTTTTACAGTCATTCCTCCTACATTTTCGCAAGTTTAAACCCCTCCAAACGCTTAAATCACGTCTGAAGGGGTCAATTATGCTGCGACTAAATTAGTCACAGTACTCATATTTGGCATTTTTTGACCACCGAGTCACAGGGAGGCACTAATGCAGCTCCCTGAGCCCGCTCGGCTATTCGGAAATCGGTGCCCCGTGGCCCCAAGAGCCTTCCATGCCGCATACGGTCGAGGCAAACCTGGCCGCGAAGTCAAGCGCCCGCTCAATAGCCTCAGAACCATCCTCACCGCGCTTGGCGGAATCGAGATAGCACATCAAAAACGAGGTGAGGAACGAGTCGCCCGCCCCCATGGTGTCCTTCATGTCCGTTACCGGTTTAGCCAGCTGGCGGTAATAACGCTCGCCGTCGTAAGCAATGCAGCCCTCGGCGCCCGCCGTAGCCGACACAAAACGCGGACCCAGGCCCTTCACCCATGCCAGACGCTCGCGAATCTCGTCCTCACTCGCGGCATCCGCCGCACTAAAGAAAGCGAAATCGACGTAGGGCGCAATCTGCTCGTAGTACTCGTCGGTGGAGTCGTCCGAAAAGTCAAAAGAGACCGTGACGCCCGCAGCCTTCAGCTTGGGCAGCTCGCGCTCGGTAAAGCAATAGTTGCCCGAATGAACCACATCGAACTGCTTCATGTACGAAAGGTCAAAGCGATCGAGGACATAACGCGCATCGCCACGGATACCGCCCTCGTTGGAGCCGAGGAAGACACGGTCACCGTCAACGACGGTCACGCGAGCCGCTCCGTTCTCGCCAATCATCTGCTCGCACTTGTCAAGCTCGATACCCTCATCCTCGAGGCTTGCAATGACATGCTCGGCAGCGGCATCATTGCCAAAAATGCCCATGTATGCGGAGCGTGCGGCACCGCATTTCTTGGCATAAACGGCGAAGTTCACCGCATTGCCGCCGGGATACATGGTGTGGATATGCTCGTAGCGATCGACGACGTTGTCGCCAAATCCGAGCGCGTTAACGTTAAATGCCATGGCCTTTGCTCCTTCTAGTACTCGACAACACCCATATAGCGACGGAAATCGGGATCGTGATCAAACACCTTGCCGCGTGCGGCACGCAGCTCGCAGTTCATGGCGTAGAACAGCACCGGGTCCAGATAGGCACGGACGCTCGCCGGCACGGCTTCCATACCGTACTCCTTGGCATCGAGCACCATCAGCGTATCGGTATGCGTCTTAAGGAACGCCAGGGCGCGCTCGTCCATAGCACGGCACTCGCTGGAGCCCATCTGCAGGAAGTAAAAAACGCCATCCTGAGTAGCCTCGAAGGGGCCGTGGAAGTACTCGGCAGAGTGGATGTAGCTGCAGTGCTGCCACTGCATCTCCATAAGAGAGCAGATAGCGAAACCGTAGGTCTGGCTAAAGTTGGGACCGCTGCCCAGAATATAGAAGAACTCGTGCTCCTGGCAAAGCTTGGCAAAGCGATCGCCCAGCTCGGCATTTACCTTCTCGCGTGCCGGGGGAAGAATCTTATCCATCTCGGCGATACCGGCATACATATCGGCAAGATCGGCGTAGCCCTCCTGCTGATCGAGCAGCTCGGCCGCAAGCGACAGCGAAATGCCAGCGGGGACCTCAGCCTGCGGCACGCCCTCGCCCCACGGGTAGACCCACGTGGTCCACTTGCCGGAGTCGATCTTGGATCCAGCGTTGTCGGTCTGGGCGATCACCGTAGCGCCGGCAGCAAGGGCAATCTCGCAGCCCTCGACGACCTCAGGGGTGTTGCCACTGTGGCTACAAGCGATGACCAGGGACTTCTCGCCCAGACGACGCGGACGCATGATATCGAACTCGCGAGCCGTATAGATATACGAAGTGAAGGTGGTTGCCTCGCGCTGCAGAAGCTCATGGGCCGGGATCAAATCGATCATGGAGCCACCGCAAGCAATCCAGTAGACGCTGTCGAACTTGCCCTTCTCGGCAATTGCCTCTTTGATCAGATCGTGTGCGTTCATATCCAGTTCCTTTCTTATTTGGCCCGCAATCAATGACGTTGGTTGCGTGGCCGATGGTTGTTTTAGTCAATCAGATATTTCTCGAATGCGGCCATGTTCTTGGCATCTGCCGCCGCCGGGTCATCGTAGTAACGACCGTCCGTGATTTCCTGGCCCAGCATGCCGTCGAAACCATGGGCGTTGAGTGTGGCGACGAAGGCGTCCATATCGTGCTTGCCATCGCCCCACACCAGATGACCATACGGATCACCGTCGATAAAGTGCATCTCGTGAATTGCCCCATCACCAAAGGCGACAAACCAGTCCTCGAGCGTCTCGCCTGCAACGCCCATCGCGGTTGTATCAACCATGGGCTGTAAGTACGGGCTCGCGACCTCGTCAATCATGCGCTTCGCATCGGAAACCGTCGTCACAAGGTTGCTCTCCTCGGGACGCAGGCTTTCCATCGTAAGCACCAAACCGTGCTCGCCGGCATACTCCGCCAGAATGGACAAGTGCTCGCGGCTGCGCTTCCAAGCTTCCTCGCGGTCCTCGTCCCAGTCGCCCCAGCCCGAGTTGACGGACATACGGTCGCACCCAAGTACCTCGGCAAGCTCAATGCCGTGCTTAAAGTACGCCAGGCTGCGCTGCTCATGCAGCGGTTTGCATGCGCAATACTGCCAAGGATAGACAACATTCTCGGGGCACAGAGTACGATACCTAAGCCCACGGTCTGCAGCCTTTTTCGCCAGGACCTCAGCCTCAAAGTAGCCCGTGTGGTCGAGCGTCACATGCGGCTCTGCACACCACAGCTCAATGGACTCAAAGCCCAAACGCTGCTGCACATCAAGGAAGTAATCGAGCGACCACATGATGTAGTGGATATTCATGCCCGCAATCTGTTCGCGGCGCAGCGTCGGCTTGGATTCAGACATCTTATGCCTCCTTATTTCGATCGAACACGATTTGTCCGTCCGACATCGTCATATCAACCGAAAGATCGCGTGCGTCGCGATAATCGAGGTCGAACACATCCCGATCGAGCACGCAGATATCAGCAAGCTTGCCGACCTCGAGCGTACCCAGCTCGTCTTCGCGCATCAGATCGTACGCGCCCCCGGCAGTCCAAGCACGCAAGAGCTCGACAAGCGTCAGCGCGTTGGCCTCATTCACGGGCAGTCCATCGTCGAAGTATCCGCCGCACGCACTGTAGATTGACTCGCCCAGGCTCGGAATCAGCAGCGGCAAATCCGTACCACAGCACACCGTGCATCCGGAATCTTCCATGCCGCGGCGATTCCAGCTGTGCAAAAGTCGCGTCTTGCCAATTTGTCGACGCATCATCGACAGGCAATCCTCGCGCCGGTCCAGCGTCAGAATCTGCGGATAGACCTCGCAAATTCCACCTAACTTGCCAAACTTGACAAGATCGGTCGGATCAGAGTTCTCGAGATCGGTAATCGCATGGCGGCGAAGCAACCGTCCATGCTCGTCTCGAGGCAGCGAGGCATAGAGCGCCACGGTGCGACGAACGGCGCCATCGCCCTGGCAATGCAAGGAATATCGGAAGCCGTCAGCATCAATTGCGCGCAGCTCGTTCTCAATCAGATCCCACTCGGGCTCCTCGACAACCGTCTTGCCGGCAGCGCCCGCATCGGCCGTGTCCTCATAGGGGTCAATCATCTCGGCAAGCCCCGCCCATACGCCGCGATCGGTCATACGGTTGAAGCCAGAAAAACGAACGAACGGTCCCCGGAAGCGCTCTCGTGCCTCGCGGGCATATGCCAGATTTGCACCGGCACCCACCGGCTGCGACATCATAGAGACGCGAACCGTCAGCTCACCAGATTCCTCACGGCGAGCCATTTCGTCGGCAAAACCGTAGTAGTCATCAAACGCCATCTCCTTGATGGCGGTAACGCCGCGCTCGTTAAGCATGCTCATGTAGTCCGAATACCCCGCACGTACCTCGGGCAGCGCGAGGAAATCGCTCATCATGCGCCAGATCTTCTCGGCATAGCACGCCTGGGGTGTAAAGCCGTATCGTGCACTGGCGGCAGCATTGAGAACGCAGGTCTCCGCACCCGGTGTAAAGCAGACGACAGGGATATCGCCAAAACAATCGTCAAACACAGCTGCCGTATTTGCGTTCTCGGCATCCGATGCCAACGTTTCGGGTAGGCTGTGGCCAAAAGCCGCCGCGCAATCCGGATGATCTTCTTTCCATGCACGCAAGAGCGACACGGCCTCTTTGGCATCAGCGATGCCGGACAGATCAGACCCCAACGTCCGCAGCGCCCAGCCTGTATAGAAGGTATGCACATCGATCAGGCCAGGCATGACGGTACGGTCGCCCAGATCAACTACCTCGTCCGCCTGGGTCAAATACGAAGCTACCTCACACTTGGTGCCAACCGCCTCAATTCGATTGCCACGGACCGCTACGAAACCTTCGAACGGCAGGTCCCCCGTACCGGTAAAGACGCTCTTAGACGTCAGGACCGTTAAACGATCAGACATCACAACCACCTACACCGGAAGCATGCCAGAGATTGCCGTTACGATCAGGCCAAAGACGACCATGAAAATGAAGAACTTCCAAATGGTCTTCCACCATTGGCCAAACGAAATCTTAGCCACGGCAAGGCCGGCGACCGTCATGCCCGCCACGGGACTGATGGTGTTGATGGTCTGATTAGCAAACTGGAGCGCGGTAACGGCAGCTTCGGGATTGAGGCCCATAAGCTCGGTCAGCGGACCCATGACGGGCATGGTGAGCGCCGCAAGTCCAGAACTCGAGGGAACCAGCAAAGAGAGCAGGCCAAGGACGATATACATAAACGTGGTGTAGACGGCAGCGGGTGCACCGGCGAGCGCAGTAG
>UQIP01000050.1:0-6373 GCA_900541005.1 uncultured Collinsella sp.
CCCTCCCGTCTCCTGCGCCCCTCCCGGAGCTGTCCACATCAGTGTAGCCAATCCAACCCGCACCCCTTGATCGACTGGAGCGCCTCGACCTCCGCCGAGAGGGGGCCCGCCGCGACGGCGGCCCTGTACTCGGCGAGGAGGTCGTCGCGCGTCTCGGCGGCCGCCTCGACCTCGTTCCTCAGCGCCGCAAGTGCCCGGATGCCGCCGTCGTCGGCGGGCCGGACCTTGTCGAGCCACCTGAGGAAGTCGTACGTCCAGTACCTCCGGGGGTTTCCGGCCGGCGTCGTGCCGCCGTAGGCGTAGCCACGGCGGGCCAGGAACGCCAGGAGCCGCTGCTTCGCCGCCGCGAGCCTCGCGGTCGCCGCGTCGTGGGCCCCGGCGAGGTCCCTGAGCCCCTCGATCTCGGGGGACGGCACCCATACCGGGGAGATATCGTGCGACAGTATCGCCTTGGCCATCCTGGCCGCGTCGTTGCGGTCGTTCTTGGACGAGAGGTCCGCCGCCGACCTCGGGACCTTGGAGACGGCCGCGACGACGCAGTCGACGCCGAGCCCGGAGAGCTCCCTCTGCGGGGCGAAGCCGAGGTAGCCGCTCTCGTAGGCGGCGAGCGACGGGCCGGGGAAGCCCGACATCCACTCCGCGACCTCGCCCCAGGGGTTGCCGCGGAACCTCCTCGTCACGGCCTCGCCCGTCTCCGCGTCGAGCGCGCAGACGGTGGTGGACCTGAGGTGTACGTCCATTCCGAAGGCGGTAGAATATCTAGGCACGGGAGCCTCCCAACCTCGTTGCGGCGCGGCTGCGCCTCTGGCACTTCAACAACATTGTCGCAGCCCCGACCCGCGGTCACGAGCGGGGGCTCCTGTCGTTTCCGTGCCCCTGGATTGGGTCATAGTGTCTGACTTATGCTCCACCTGTGACGTTTCCATTATTGATACAAAGGCCAGGTTTGTTTGAACCAAAAAGGGGAAGTTGCGGTGGAATAGTTCCTGTTTGGCCGTCTTGAGGGGTTAAACGGGAACTATTCCACCGCAACTTATCGATGGCGTGTTTGGTTGGTGCCCGTTGGCTGCTTGGGTGTTGGGAAGGGTCTGCTCCGTTATAATCGCCTAGAACATTAAATGGAAACGGGACGGGAGCCATACATGCGCCAGGGTTTCGACAACGCGAAGTATATCGAGCTGCAGGCTGCTCACATTAAGGAGCGCATCTCGCAGTTTGGTGGCAAGCTCTATTTGGAGTTTGGCGGTAAGCTGTTCGATGACTATCATGCGAGCCGCGTGCTGCCGGGTTTTGAACCGGACAGCAAGTTCCGCATGCTCAAGAGCATCGCCGACGATGTCGAGGTTATCATCGCGATCAACGCGAACCACATCGAGAAAAACAAGGCTCGTGGTGACCTCGGCATTACCTATGACGAGGATGTGCTGCGCCTGGTTGACCTGTTCCGCGGCAACGGCTTTGCTGTCGCGGCTGTGGTCATCACCCAGTACGCCGGCCAGCCCACTGCCGATGTGTTCCGCAACCGCCTGAACGCGCTCGGTATTCCCGCCAAGCTGCACTATCCCATCGAGGGGTATCCGCACGATGTCGATCTGATCGTGTCCGACGATGGCTACGGCAAGAACGAGTTTGTCGAGACCACCCGACCGCTCGTCGTGGTCACTGCCCCCGGTCCTGGCTCGGGCAAGCTTGCCACCTGCCTGTCTCAGCTCTATCACGAGCACAAGCATGGCACGGCCGCCGGCTATGCCAAGTTCGAGACCTTCCCTGTCTGGAATCTTCCTCTGACGCATCCGGTCAATATTGCCTACGAGGCCGCCACGGCTGACCTCGACGACGCCAATATCATCGATTCGTTCCACCTTGAGGCCTACAACAAGACCACGGTCAACTACAACCGCGACGTCGAGGCCTTCCCGGTGGTCCGTGCCCTGATGGAAAAGATCCTGGGCAAGAGTCCCTACCAGAGTCCTACGGACATGGGCGTCAATATGGTCGGCTTTGCCATCACCGATGACGATGCCTGCCGCGACGCTTCCAAGATGGAGATCGTCCGCCGCTACTTTACCGCGGTCGAAAATGTGCGCCGTACCGGCGTGGGCGATGAGCAAGTCGACCGTCTCAAGATTATTATGAAGAAAGCCGGCATCGATAAGAACTACTCACCGGCGCGCTCGGCGGCCCTCACCAGGGAGCAGCTGACGGGTGGTCCCGTGGGTGCCATGGTCATGCCCGATGGCTCCGTGGTGACCGGTAAGACCTCCACGCGCCTGGGCGCCGCAAGTTCGCTCATTATGAACGCCCTCAAGCATGTCTCGGGCGTCGACCTTGAGCTCGAGGTCATTAGCGATGAAGCGATCGAGCCCATCAGCAAGCTCAAGACGCATTTCCTGGGCAGCAAAAACCCGCGCCTCCACACCGACGAGACACTTATGGCGCTGTCGATCACCTCGGCCACGAGTGAGACGGCCGCTCGCGTCCTTTCGGGCCTGGAGCAGCTGCGCGGTTGCGACGCCTTCTTTAGCGTGATTATCTCGCCGACGGACGAGACGGTACTGCGCAAACTGGGTATCAACGTGTGCTGCGAGCCCAAGTTTGAGCGCCGCGGTTTCTTCCATCGCTAAGTTTGAAGCACCGCGGTAATTGCATTGCATTTTGGCCGTATCGGGTTAGCGCCCGGTACGGCTTTTTGATAAATAAAGCGCCTATTTCGGCGAAAAATAGCCGTTTACCTGCCTAGAAACAATTTGAGCGGTATACAATAACCGTAACTGTTTCATCCTTAGCGGGATGCCGCATGATGGATATTACCTGCCATCGTGAGGTGTGTCGGTCGCGCACGGCGCGTTAGATGCTCGTGCTCGGTTTGAGGAGGCTGCTATGGCGGGCAAGGGTCGTGCGAGTGTCAACGATATGAAGCGTGTCGAGGTGCTGGTGTTGATGGAGATCGACCAGCAAACCGAAGACAATGGCGGGCCGTATGGTTTCTCGCGCAAAACGCTTGCCGAGCGCGTGGGGGTTTCGCCGTATCGTGCCCGCGCCGCAATCGATCGCTTGGATTCCGAAGGCATGATTGATGTCGTCTCGCGTTATAGCGACGACGGCGGTCAGCTTGCAAATGGCATTTGCCTCACCGAACGTGGCGAGTGGTATCTTGAGGGCGTCCGTACCGGCATGCTCGTTCAAGAAATGCTTGAGGACGAGGTTGCTGATCGATAGCAGCATGTAACCCTTGCCATAGCGACGCCGCCTGGGAAACTGGGCGGCGTTTTGTTTCAAGATTGAGAAATGCAATCGCACGCAAGAAAAATTGCGAACGCTCCGCGGCGCGAGTATTACAATGAAGACCCGTAAGATGTGGATAAACAACTTCTACGGGAAGCGCAGGTAACTCAATATGACCAAGCATGTGTTCGTAACCGGTGGCGTGGTTTCGTCTCTGGGCAAGGGTATCACCGCGGCCTCGCTGGGCCGTCTGCTCAAGTCGCGTGGCTACAAAGTAACGATGCAGAAGGCCGATCCGTATCTGAACGTCGACCCCGGTACCATGAGCCCCTTCCAGCATGGTGAGGTCTTCGTTACCGAGGATGGTTACGAGTCCGACCTGGACCTGGGTCATTACGAGCGCTTTATTGATGAGAACCTGACCCGCGATTCCAACTTTACGACCGGCGCCATCTATAAGAGCTTGATCGCCCGCGAGCGTCGCGGCGACTTTTTGGGCGGTACCGTGCAGGTGATTCCTCACGTCACCAATGCCATTAAGGACAAGTTCCGCCGCATCGAGGAGCAGACCGGCTCCGATGTAGTCATCACCGAGCTGGGCGGCACGATCGGCGACATCGAGTCCCAACCGTTTGTCGAGGCCATCCGTCAGTACCGCAAGGAGGCCGGCCCCGAGAACGTCTGCTACATCCACGTGTCGCTCGTTCCCTATATCGCCGCCGCCCACGAGGTCAAGACCAAGCCCACGCAGCATTCCGTCAAGGAGCTCCGCAGCTTTGGCATCCAGCCCGATATCATCGTGCTGCGCTCCGACCACCATATCGATGACGCTATCCGCGGAAAGATCGCAAGCTTCTGCGACGTCGACACCGATTGTGTCTTTACCAACGAGGACTGCGCGAGCATTTACGATGTTCCGCAGCTGCTTGCCGAGCAGGACTTTGACCTGCGCATTTGCGAGCGCCTGGGTCTGGACCCGCGTGAGCGCGACATGAGCGAGTGGAACGAGTTCCTGCGCAAACAGAATCACGCCAACCATCACGCCGACAAGGTGAAGATCGCCGTCGTGGGCAAGTACACGCAGCTGCCCGATGCATACCTGTCGGTTATCGAGGCCCTGCACCATGCGGGCGTCTTCTACGATCGCCATGTGGACGTCCAGCTGGTCGACGGCGAGAGCCTCGACGAGCAGAATGTCTCCGAGGTTCTGGGCGACGCCTCGGGCATCTTGGTCCCCGGCGGCTTTGGCAAGCGCGCCCTGGAGGGCAAGATCCTCGCGGCCGAGTTTGCCCGTGAGCACAAGATTCCGTATCTGGGCATTTGCCTGGGTATGCAGGTGGCCGTGTGCGAGTTCGCCCGCAACGTCGTCGGCCTTGCCGGCGCCAGCTCCTCCGAGTTCGATCCGGACGGCCCGTTTAGCGTCATCGATCTGATGAGCTCGCAGGAGGACGTGACCGAGAAGGGCGGCACCATGCGCCTGGGCGCCTATCCGTGCAAGCTCGCCGCCGATACCCTTGCTCGCGAGGCATATGGCGAGGAGCTCGTCTACGAGCGTCACCGTCATCGCTTTGAGTTCAACAACGCCTTCCGTGACCAGCTCGAGGACGCCGGCTTGGTTATCTCGGGTCTGTCGCCCGACGAGCGCCTGGTCGAGATGGTCGAGCTGCCGCGCGACGTGCATCCGTGGTATGTGGCAACCCAGGCTCATCCCGAGTTCAAGAGCCGCCCGACCAACCCGCAGCCGCTGTTCCGCGAGTTCGTGCGCGCTTCGATCGGCCAGCACGAGGGTGTCGACCGTCTGCAGGTGACGCCCATGAACCTCGCTACGGACTAAGGGTGCCGGCGAATAAGGAACATACCGAAGCTACTCCCTCGTCGCTCGCCGTGGCGGCGGGGGAGTATCTCGATTACCTCGCGGTCGAGCGGGGTTTGGCGCGCAACACGATTGCGGCCTATCGTCGTGACCTGACGACGTACTGCGCCTATCTGGAGCGGGCGGGTATTGTGTCTTTTGAAGAGGTGACCCGTCAGGTCGTGGAGGGCTTTGTCGCCGACCGTCGCGATGGGGGCTATTCGGATGCCTCGGTGGAGCGTGCGCTTGCGGCCGTGAAGGGCCTGCATGCCTTTTTGGTGCGCGATGGGGCTGTGGCCCAAAATCCAACGGCGGCGTTTCGCCTGCCTAAAAAGGCTGAGCGTTTGCCGGAGTATCTATCGGTGGAGGATGTCTCGGCGCTGCTCGATCAAGACTTCCCCGAGGGCGAGATGGGCTTGCGCGACCATGCCATCTTGGAAGTGCTCTACGGATGCGGTTTGCGTGTGAGCGAATTGGTGGGACTCGATGTGGGCGATATCCATATCGACGATGGCTTTGTGCTCGTTCGCGGTAAGGGCTCGAAGGAACGCCTGTCCCCGCTGGTGGGAAGCGCGGCGCGAGCTCTGACGCTTTATGTAACTGAGGGGCGTTCTCGCTTGGCGGCCCATGCCCGCGGAACCGAGACCTCGGCGGTCTTTTTAAATAAGAACGGCCGCCGTCTGTCGCGCCAGGGCATCCATGCCATCTGTGAGCGCTACGGGCGCCAGGTGGGACTGGTGGGGCTCCATCCCCATACGCTGCGTCACTCCTTTGCCACCCATATGCTTGCGGGCGGCGCAGACCTCCGTGTGCTACAGGAGATCTTGGGACATGCCGATATATCGACCACGCAGGTCTACACGCATGTCGATCGTACGCAACTGACCGAGGTCTATTTGGCGGCGCACCCGCTGGCACATCGTTAACACATCGCTGACCTGCATATTTATGGGTATTTGGGGACGGGCTCCAGATTGCCGCGGCGTGCTTTTGCGCGCGCATGGGCAATCTGGGGCCCGTCCCATTTTTCGCCACTTGGCGTCGCGGTGGTGGGCCGCACGTGCCTTGGGTGGGGGAGTTTGGGGGCGATGTGAACGGCATGTAAAGGGACGTAAAAATCGCCTCAAGGTCAACTTGAAGGTTGAGGTTCGCGGGTGTGGTTCTACAGGTGGCATCACGCCTTTGCTGAAAACACAACATATTGTGTTTTCGAACATGTGCTTGGGGGTGTTTTGCAATATATGGTGAGTGGCTGTCTCTTATACACATCTGACGCTGCCGACGAAGCTAGAAGTG
>UQIP01000051.1:0-6124 GCA_900541005.1 uncultured Collinsella sp.
CATCCCTGAGCTTCTGTCCCCACAGCAAACTTCGCTTGCCATCTCGGTAGTATATGGTGCGTTTTCCGTGGCGATGGTCTTTGTGACCTCGATCGGTAAGTTTGTGGCCGACACGCTCGACTGGCACGTTGCCATGTACGGCGCGCTGACCTTTGCCGTTTTGATCTGCGGAGCGCTCGTGGCGTTTATGCCGCGCGCTGGGCAAACCGACGAGCCCGCCACCTTTCGCGAGCAGGCGAGTCTGCTGCGCGAGCCGAGTATCATCACCGGCATGCTTATCTTTTTGTTTGGCGTGGGCTCGGTCTATGTGTTCTACGGCTACGTGACGCCTTATCTTGAGCAGGTGCTGGGCATGGGCACGGTCGAAGCCAGTACCACGCTTATGGCCTACGGCGTGTTCTGCCTGATCTCGAACATCCTGGGCGGATGGATCGATGCGCGCTTTGGCATGAAGGCGCTGCTTGTGACGTTTGTGCTGCAGGCGGTGGCATTGTTTGGGCTGTTTGCCGTAGGCGCTGCCATGCCGCTCGCACTTGTCTTTGTCTTTAGCCTGGCGATGCTCATGTACCTGTTCTCGGTGTCGTGCATCACGCACTTTATGGACGTGGCTCGCAGCCGCCATCCCAAATCGATGGTGCTCGCGAGCTCGGTAGAACCCATGGCGTTTAATGTCGGCATTTCGTTTGGCACCGCAGTGGGCGGCGCCGTGGTAAGCAGCATTGGTATTGCGTACGTGGGCGCAGTGGGCGCCGCGTTCTCGCTTGTGGCCTGGGCGCTCACGCTGGTGACGATTAAGTTGGCTCGCTGGGAGCGCAAGCGGGCGAGGGTGCAGGCGTAGATGCGATACTCGAGCTCGATGATGGCGATCGAAAGGAAACCACATATGCAACGTGTACTGTTTATCTGTTATGGAAATATCTGCCGCTCGACGATGGCTGAGTCCGTGTTTACCGAGCTCGTGCGCCGCGCTGGGCGCGAGGCGGAGTTTGCCATTGATTCCGCCGCGACATCGACCGAGGAGATCGGCAATCCGCCGCATCGTGGCACCGTTGCCAAGCTGCGCGAGGTCGGGATTCCCGTCGTCGCCCATCGTGCACGCCAGGTGCGTCGCGCGGAGTATGGCGACTGGGATCACATTGTCTATATGGATGCCGAGAACGCGCGTGGCCTGCGTCGCATCTTTGGCAAGGACCCCGATGGCAAGATCTCGCGCCTGCTCGATTGGACCGATCGCCCCGGCGACGTGGCCGATCCCTGGTACACCGGCAACTTCGATGCCACCTACCGCGATGTGCTCGCCGGCTGCACGGCCATGCTCGAGCAGCTGTAGGCAAGCGAGGTCGCGGGCCACGCCTTTGTCGCATCGGGAACTGGCCCTAGACCGGCTTGACCTCCAGCTTTATCCCCTCGGCGCAGGAGTCGCCCAAAACATCCGAAAGGGCCCAGGTCGCATATAGCGGCAAATAGAGAACCGCTCCGTTGCGCTCAACGTTGCCTCTCGAGAAAACAATCCCGAGCCTTACGCCATATTCAGCCGTATCAAGCACATGACCGAGCGCAGCGTGCGCGTGGTAATAGGAGCCCGATTTAACCTCGATCGGAACAGCCGTCCCATCCGGTCCGTCGACCACAAAGTCCACTTCACCGCGCTTTTTTGTCTGATAGTAGTAAAGCTGGCGATTTTGGGCAGCCAGCTGCTGGGCCACCACGTTTTCGTAAATGCCGCCCAGATTGGGCTCCTTGCTATCAAGATACGCCGCTTGGGCGACTCCAACGGGGTAGCGCGCCATCAACATGCCCGTATCCGATTGGTATAGCTTGAACTGCGATGGCCGTGCCGTCTTGAGCAGGGGCGACTTTGGCTCGGTTACGATATCGGCTTTGAGAGCAACGCCGGCATCGACAAGCCAGACAAAATCTCGCTGGTACTTCTCATAATGCGCCTTGGGGTCAATGGAATTGAGCACGAAACGCTTGTGTTCGCCCTCAAGCATAATGGGGAGCTGATCGTAGATGCTCTGCACCTGAAGGGCACGCCCGCTTGCATACTTGGAAATATCCCGTCGGTACTGTTCGTTGAGCTCTGACTGTAGCTGACGAACAGAGGCAAGGTCGCCCTGCGTGTCAAGGAAACGCTGCACGACCTCCGGCATTCCGCCGACAACGGTATAGGTCCTGAAGTTTGCCATCATCGCGTCATGAATGTAATCAGGAATGGGCCTCTCGCTGATACACGCGTTACGTATCGTTTGGCGAGCCCCCTCGCTCACCCCGGTTGCCCAGCAAAACTCCTCAAAATCGAGCGGGAACATCCTAAGCTCGTGGACATACCCCACGGGATAGGACCTGACGCCCTTGAACTGAGTCCCGAGCATTGACCCCGAAAACGCCCAGCGGCACCTCCCGTCCTCAACAAGGAACTTTGCCATCGTCATGATGTCGGGGGCCTCTTGGACCTCATCGATAAACACGAGCGTTTTGCCTGGTGCAATCGACTTTCCCGAAAGAAGCGTCACCCTGCTGATGAAATCATCGGCATCCCGCGCCTCGAGAAGAGCATCTTTTGCCTGGCGATTTTCCATGAGGTTAAGCTCGATGTAGGTTGCATGGTTGGCTTTGCCAAATGCGCGAATCGAATAGCTTTTGCCGATCTGGCGAGAACCCGTAATGAATAAGGCCTTTTGCTCGACAGACTTCAGCCAGCGCTCCAGCTCTGCCGCTATTTTCCTGCGCAGCATAGGCTCTCCCCTCAGTGTCATCAAATGAAATGCAAAGTTTTATACGCTTGATTATCGATAAAACGTAGAATTTTTAGAACCTAAAATCGGATGAAATGCAGAGATTTGAGATTACAAGCACAATAGAAGGAACACCACCGGCGAATGTGACAAAGGGACTGTCCCTTTGTCACATTGCGCTCGACTACTCGTCGACGATCTCGGCAAGCCAGACGTTCAGCGTATCGACCTCGGGACAGCAGAACTTTGCCGTACCGGGCTCGTTGCCAGGCACGGTTCCGCCATAGCGCAGGATATCGATATAGGGAAAGCCCACATGGCAGGCCATGGCGCACATCTTGCCGCGATCTCGGTCGAAGTCAAAAACGTCGCCCGGCTTGTGCCCGTGATGGCAGCGGCATGTGCCCAACTGGTCCACGCAACTCACGCGGATACGTGGACGCTTTCCACGCGGCGCGCCGAGCGGCTTGCCCCCGCCCACAGGCCTGGCGCCGTTCTCGCCAGCGTTACTCATGGTCGATCACATCCAGACAGGCCTCGATGGGAAGGCCGGCCGACTTGTCCTCTTGGTCGGCATTGCGCTCGATAAGCTCCGCTACCACGCGCATGGCATCGCTCGTCGCGCGCTGAAGGCTCCAACCGGCCATAACGCGGCCGACGAGCACCGCCGAGAACGTGTCGCCCGTGCCCGGGAAATAAACCGGAATGAGCTCAAAGGGAATCGTAAAGTACTCCCCCGCCACATGGTCGTAACCGATAACCGCGTTCGTGCCATTGACCACGGCGCTCGTAATGACCACCGACTTGGCACCCAGCTCGCGCACGGCGTCCACAAGGGCGCGGGCCTCGTCGGGCGTGATTTGCTCGGCGATAGGCGTATCGGTGAGCAGGCATGCCTCGGTATAGTTGGGCACCGCGTAGTCTGCGCACTCGACCAGACTGCGCATAAGGCCGATGGTCGACTCGGGCACGCCGGCGTAGAGACTGCCATTGTCGGCCATGATGGGGTCGACGAACACCTTGGTGCCTTTTTGCGAGCGGCGGTGGCAAAAGTCCGAGATGATGCGCGCCTCTTCCTCGGTCACGATAAAGCCGGTCGAGATGGCGTCGAATTCAAAGCCGAGCTCCTCCCAGATGGCGAGGCTCTGGCGGACATACTCCGTGGTGTCGTGGATGTAGAACTTGGGGTAGTTGAGCGTATCGGAAACGAGGGCCGTCGGCAGGTTGTGGATGCGATAGCCCATGTGCGACAGCACCGGCAACATGGCAGAAAGCGCGACCTTGCCGTAGCCGCACATATCGTTGATCAGCAGCAGCTGAGTGTTCTTCATGAGTGTCCCCCTTGGGTCGGGCGCGGCGCGACGGCGCCATAGTGCGACTAAGTGTAGCGCAGGGGACGTTGTGAGCGGAGTCGAGCGGCACGAAGGGCAAATTGTTGCGGAAAGGTTTCGAAAATGGAAGGCAAATCGCGGCGGTAGCGGCACAGTAGCTGCCATCTATTTACTACCATTCCAAAACTATGCCGGATTACTACGATAAACCGACAGTCTCCAACCACAACGAATTGCACTCCAGCAAAACCGCAGGTAGACAGCTTGTGATTTTCCGAAAAACAATGCCGAGGTCTGAGATTTCGAATTCATCGTAGTAATCCGGCATAGTTTTGGGCAAAGCAACTTTGGAAGGGTGTCACCGCAGCCCAAAATGATCCCTTTTCCTCCGTCCCCAAGGGATCACCTGCACCGAAGCGGACCGTGGCGGAATCACAGATTGCCGCTTAGGAACGTTTGCAGCGTCGAGCCGTTATGCGGTTTGGTAAAACCGCGTAACCACTAGTTTGGTACCTTGACATTTATTTCTCACGCTCCTAGATTAGTTAGGCACAAAACAATTCCACTACCTAACTAAAGAAAGGAGCGAAGCTTAGATATGTGTGTTGAACCACTCGCCTATCCGCATGAACCCGGCGGCGACCCCTCACGGCCGGCAGACGAGCCCGAGACCCAGTCCAAGGAGGACCGTCTCGCCAAGAGAATCCTCCATGGGCTGGGGTTTTGCGGCCATTACATGCATTTTCACGGCGGCGGCATATCTGGCAAGGCGCCCATCGTCTGCCTGCTCGCCAAGCAGCCGACCGGCGAGCTGTCCCAACAGGAACTCGGCATGCACTTCGACCTCAAGCCGGGATCCCTTTCCGAGATTCTGTCCAAGCTCGAAATGGGCGGTCTTATCGAACGCAACCGCAATCCCAAAGACCGTCGGCAGCTCACCATCCGCCTAACCGAAGCAGGATGGGAAAAGGCCCGCGTTGAGCAGGCAGCCCGCATCCGCTTTAGAGAACGGGCCTTTAGCGCGCTCACCCATGACGAGCGCGAGGACCTCGCCGAAATGCTCGAGAAAATCCGTGTAACCTGGGAGGAACTGGATGATTAAAACCCTCATGGGCAGCATGCGCGACTATATGAAAGTCACTGTTGCCACGCCATTGCTCGTGCTTGGCGAGGTGCTCTGCGAGATGCTGATTCCATTTATCACCGCCAACCTGATCGACGCCATCAAAGACGGCGCCACCGTGGCCGAGATGCTTCCCACCGCAGGCTTTTTGGTGCTCATCGCGCTGACGTCGCTTGCTTTTGGCGCCGCTGCCGGCGTCACCTGCAGCCATGCGAGTTGCGGCTTCGCCAAGAACCTGCGTCACGACCTGTTCTACAAGATCCAGACGTTCAGCTTTGCCAACATCGATGAGTTCTCGAGCTCCTCGCTCGTCACGCGCCTGACCACCGACATCAACAACGTTCAGCAGGCCTTTATGATGATCATCCGTATCGCCGTGCGCGCACCGCTGGTATTGATCTTCGCCTTTACCATGGCGTTTATCATGGGTGGCAGCGTTGCCATGGTCTACCTGGTCATCATTCCGCTGCTGGGCTTTGGACTGTTCTTTATCATCTTCAAGGTGCGCCCCATCTTCTCGCGCGTGTTCCACAAGTACGACGCCCTTAACGAGTCCGTCGAGGAAAACGTCACCGGCATGCGCGTGGTCAAGAGCTATGTTCGCGAAGACTTTGAGAAGGAGAAGTTCGCGACCGCCGCACGCGACGTCCAGATGGACTTCACCCGCGCCGAGAAGCTGCTGGCCTTTAACAACCCCATGATGAACATCTGCGTCAACGGCGCGTTTGTCGTCATCATCTACCTGGGCTCCAAGCTCATCATCACGAGCCAGGGCACGCTGTTCGACGTGGGCCAGCTCTCCTCGATCTTTACCTATGGCTTCCAAATCCTCATGAGCCTGATGCAGCTATCGATGATCTTTGTCATGGTGACCATGGCCGACGAATCGGCGCACCGCATCACCGAGGTGCTGGCCGCCGAGCCCACGAGAC
>UQIP01000052.1:0-6100 GCA_900541005.1 uncultured Collinsella sp.
CGAGATGTCTTAGGGTCTCGTGGGCTCGGAGATGTGTATAAGAGACAGGCACCGTGCCTTGGATGGGCTTGCGAGCGTAGGCGACGCCGAGCGCGTCGCGGTCGCCGCGGATCTCGCGCATGACGGACGCGGCAGTGCGCTTTTGCATCTTGCCGATGGCGGCGCAGGTGTCGGCGTCGGACAGGCCGCGCGAAAGCGTCGCGGGCGTCACGTTGCGCAGGCGCGCCTCGCCAATCTGGTCGCACAGGTCGCGGTTGCGATCGGCAAGGTCGCGCACGGTGGCAAAGTCGAAGCCGGGGTCGCCCTCGGCGGTAAAGTACTCGGTCTCGAGCACCTTGAGGGCCTCTTCGCCTTTCTGACGTTCGGATTCCATGGCGCCGTGATCGCCATAGATAAACATGGGAATAAACGGCTGGCGCTCGTATTCGAGTGCTTGTGAAACGTTCATAGACTGCTCCTTGGACGGGCCGCGTCGCGCGGCTCGGTGGCATTGAGTTATGGCGAGATGATAGTTTGCCATGGGCAACTATTGGCATCGCGCCTAGGACAACTACAATACCCTAGTTGACCGCTAGGACTTTTACAATGCTGCCGAAAGACACGAAAGGTTCCATCCTTCATGGATTTGCTGATTGATATTTTGCTCGACGCTGGCAAGGACACGCTGTCGCTGGTGCCGTTTTTGTTGGTGACGTATCTGGCCCTCGAGACCTTGGAGCACGTTGCGGGCGACAGCGTTAACGGCGCCATCAAGCGTGCCGGTGCCGCGGGCCCCGCGGTTGGCTCGTTGCTGGGCATGGTGCCGCAGTGCGGCTTTTCGGCCATGGCGGCCACGCTGTATGCCGGTCGCGTCGTGACCTTGGGCACGTTGGTGGCGGTGTTCCTTTCGACCTCCGATGAGATGCTGCCGCTGTTGCTCGCAGAGCAGGTGCCCGTGCAGACTATGGCGATGCTTTTGGCTTCGAAGGCACTGATCGCGCTGGTCACGGGCTTTATCGTGGACGCCGCCATTCGCGGCCTGCGTCGTAACGCTCGCGCGCATGCGGCGATTCGCCGTACCGTGCTGGGAACCGCGGCCAACCCGGCCCACGTGAACTGCGCGCATGACGACCACACTGGCGGTGACATCATCGACGAGGTGGCCGAGGCGGGCGTGAGCGCCGACCACATCCACGAGCTGTGCGAGCGCGACCATTGCGGTTGTGATGAAGACGAGGACGAGCACGAACACGGACACGGACATGGCCACGATCACGGTCATGAGGGCGATCATGAACACCATCATGGCCACGGTCACCCCCACTCACACGAAGGTGCGCCCGTCCTGTCGATTATCCGCAGCGCGATCTCGCACACCGTGCAGGTATCGATTTTTATTTTCCTGGTGACGCTGGTCCTAGTCGCCGTACTCGAGACCTTCGGCGAGTCCGCAATCGAGCAGTTCCTGCGCGGCAACGAGACGCTTGCGGTCCTGGGCTCGGCGCTTGTTGGGCTGATCCCCAACTGCTCGGCCAGCGTCGTCATCACACAACTGTACCTGGAAGGCGCGCTGCAGCTGGCCCCGATGCTCGCCGGCACGCTCATCTCTGCCGGTGTGGGCTACCTGGTGCTGTTCCGCACCAACCGCAGCGCCCGCGAAAACGTCCTGTTCCTGATCATGATGTACGTCATCGGTGCCGGCTGGGGCCTCATCCTCTCCGCCGTTGGCCTTTAAGTAGATTATTGGGACATGTCTTACGATCTACCCCTGTGACCAGGGCATTTCCGCTGCCAAAACAAAAAGGTAGATTTCCGGGCATGTCCCGAAAATCTACCTTGGTTAGCGCAGCAGCTCGGTGAGGTTGCGCTTAAAGCGGGCCCGGTCTTCGCTGGTAAATGCCGCCGGACCGCGAGTGCGACCGCCGGCGCGGCGCACCTTCTTTTCCTCGTGGCGAATAAACAGTTGCATGTCGATGGTCGCCTTATCGTAGACGCGCCCGCGCACGCCGATGGCGGCGGCATCGCGCCCGAGCACCATGCTCGCCAAGCCAATGTCCTGCGTCACGACTACGTCGCCCGCCTGCAGGCGTTCGACAATGGCAAAGTCGGCGCTGTCGGCGCCCACGCTCACATCGAGCGTCGTGACCCAAAATCCGCGTCGCGCATGCTCGGCATCACGCGGGTTGTCGCGGCGAATGTGCCGTTCCAGGTTTTGCGTGCTGTTGCCGGCGATAACAACGGCGACGCCCGCCCGCCGCGCGCAATCAATCGACTCGCGCGTGACCGGGCAGGCGTCGGCATCAATAAAGAGCGTTCGCGGCATCTAGTGCACCAGTTTGCCAAATTGAATAGCGCGAACAATCAGCGTAACGCCAAACACCAGCAGCGCGGCGCCGCTAAAGATAACGAGCATCTTGGCCGACCACAGCGGATAGATAAACACGAACATGCCGGCGATGATGGAGAGTGCGCCGCTCAGGATAGCGAGGGCGCGGTTGGACGAAAGCTCGGACTCCAGAATGGACATGACACCTTCGACAATCCAGCCAAAGCCGGCCACGATAACCACCATCGTGGTGAGCGTCGCGGTCGAGAAGGCCTGGTTGCGCAGGATTATGACGCCGCCCAAGATAATGAGTAGGTTGGAGATGATGCTCGTCACGCGCCAGCCGGTGGGCAGCAGCGGCTCAAAAATGGCAGTGAACAGCCTAATGGCAGCAGTGATTACAAAGTAAAAACCCAGGACAGTCGTCAAAAAGACGAGGGACTTGGCGGGTGCAAAAAGCAGTGCGATACCAGCAATGAGCGCTAAGACGCCCGTGATGGCGTAGATCCAGCGTACGGCCTTGACGGCTTTGCCCGCCATGCTTTTCTCGTCAAATCCAAACTGGCTCGATTTTGGTCATCGTTCTTAAAGATGCCCATAATGTCTCCTTTCCGTGCGGCGTAAGCCTTGATCGTTACAACCAGTATCGCCTAAAGGCGCTGACGTATGGGTCGGGGAGGGCGAAACGTAACCCAAAGGTCCCGAATTGTTTCCGTTGTTCCCCACGTCGCGATTTTCTATTCAACAGGTGTAGAACATTGCAGCCCTGTTCGTTATTGCCTACGTTTTAGGTTAGATTTTCCTAAGGACAATTGGCTTGTATTGGGGGGTCCCTATGAACGAAGCAGTTCCCGAGGCACCGTCGAGTGTCGAATCGATGGCAAAGCAGGGTTGCGAAAAGCTCGGCTTGGACGCGTTTGATGCGTTGGTTCGCCGCGCCCGCACGTGCCGTCGCTTTGACGAGTCCATGCGCGTGCCGCGCGAGTTTTTGCTCGAGCTGGCGGAACTTGCGCACCTGGCTCCCTGTGGTGCCAATGCTCAGCGTCTGCGTTTTCATGTGGTAAGCGGTGCAGAGGACTGCGCGCGTGTATTTGACGAGCTCGCATGGGCCGGCGCACTTAAGGACTGGCCAGGTCCTGCCGAGGGTGAGCGCCCGACCGGCTACATCGCGATTCTTGCTGAGCGCGCCGTTCCGGGCAAGCCCGCCGCTCCCATTACCGATGTCGACACGGGCATTGCCGCGCAGACGATGATGCTCGCCGCCCGCAGCGCCACGCCCGAGGTGGCAGCCTGCATGTTCAAGGTCTTTACGCCCCACGCGATCGATGCCATGGGGCTCGATAACGACAAATATGAGCTCAAGCTGATCATGGCGTTTGGCGTTCCGGCCGAGACACAGGTGATCGATGCGATCGATTCCAACCCCGACGGCTCCATCAATTATTGGCGCGACGAGGCGCGGGTGCACCACGTACCCAAGCGTCCGCTTGCCGACGTGCTGCTGTAGTTGTGCGTCGTTGCGGCGCAATCCGGCGGCAAAATCACCACAAAGACTCCTGTCCCCTTTGTGGTGGTACGAGGGGAGGGCATGTGGCCGATCTGTATTTGGTGCGGCATGGGCAGACTGAGCTCAATGTGCAGAGCATTTTGCAGGGCTGGCACGATTCGCCGCTTACGGCGCGCGGGCGTCAGCAGGCGCTGGCGACGCGCGCGGCGTTTGAGGCGTGCGGCGTGGCCTTTGACCATGTGTATTCCTCCCCGTTGGGCCGGGCGCGGCGTACGGCTGAGCTAATTGCTGGTGAGGGCCGCTCGATAGAGCTGGTCGATGACCTGCGCGAGTGGCATTTGGGCTCGCTGGAGGGTACATCAAATCGCGAGATGCCGCCGCGGCCCTGGGGCGATTATCCGGTGGCCTTTGGCGGCGAGTCGGAAGTGCAGCTTCAGTCGCGCATGGTCGCGGCGCTGTCCCGCATCATGGCCAGGCCGCAACACGACTGCGTGCTGGCGGTTTCCCACGGCTCAGCCTGCCAGGAGTTTCTTGAGTATGTGACTGGCGAGGGAGAACTACCCGACAACGGTGCCGTGCTTCATTTTGGCTATTGCAACGGGGCGTTTTCGCTCTTGGGTTGGTAACGAACGAAAGGACCCCTATGAATAAAGATCTGTATCTGGTCCGTCATGGACAGACGATATTCAACCTTAAGCGTATTATTCAGGGCTGGAGTGACTCGCCGCTTACGCAGTTGGGTTGCGACCAGGCGGCGCGCGCCGGCATGTTTTTACGTGCGCGCGGCATTGAGCCCGATCATGCCTACACCTCCACGCTTCATCGCACCGAGCAGACTATCGCCAACTTGTGGCCGGGCTTGGCGTACGAGCGCCTGGACGGTCTGCGCGAGTGGTTCTTTGGCGACTTTGAGGCCGAGCGCGTGGTGCTCATGCCCGAGCGCCCGTGGCGCGATTTCTATCGTCAGTTTGGCGGCGAGGGTCAGATGCGGGTGCGCGAGCGCATGGTGGCGACGCTGACCGAGCTTATGCAGCGTCCGGACCATACGTGCGTGTTCGCGGTAAGCCATGGCTCGGCCATCAAGGAGTTTATGGATCACGTGAAGGGCGCGGCGGCGGACGAGCGCGACCGTGTGCCGGGCAACTGCTCGGTGCTGCACTTCGTGTTTGATGATGCGAAGGATACGTTTGAACTGGTTGAGATCTTTACGCAGGAAGACTACGCGCGCGAGCTGGGTCTTGAGCCGCTCGCGGCGGCAGCGGGTCCGCAGCGTGGATAACGCTGGTGTTGCGGCGCGGTTTGCCGGCGTAATTGTTTGATGCGAAAGGGGCGGAGATGCATGCATTTGCTGCATCTCCGCCCCTTGTTTGTTTGGATGCCGGGTTTTTCAGCTTCGCGTTTGAGTCCGCTAGAACCGCGAGATCTGGTGGGTGAGCAGGCCCGTCGGGACCTGCGGTGCGCCGCCGGCGACCTGTGCGGCGGGGAAGAGTGCGGCCACGGTAAAGTTGAACGGCTCCTTGCCGGTGTACGTTCCGGCAGCACGGGCCTCATCGGTTAGCAGCTGCGACGCCCCGGTCAGAGCGGCGGCGTAGGCGGGGTCGTCGGCCAGTGCCGGCTCCGGTGCTTGGTCGAGCATAGCGCGGATGGCCCCGACGGCGTCCTCGCGCTTGACCTCCCACACACGGTGCGTAATGCCGGCGGGGTCGGTGACGGCATAGAGCGAAGCGCCCTCTTTGGCGGCGCCGAGGATGATATCCATGACGGGCGAGGCTTCGTAGGCGAGCGACACGGGGCGCGGCTGAACTTTGAGTTCGGCGATCGCGTGCGCAGCGGCGAGTGCGTCGACGTTCTCGACGACAGCCTCGTCGCTGCCCGTCAGCACGTTAACCGGGCAAATCGCCACGACACCCGTCACGCGACCCGGCTCTCCCGAGCATTCGTACACGTAATACGCCGCACCCGGATCTTTGAGCATCAGGCCGTCGGCAATGGCACCGCGCAGGGCATCGTTGCCGCTCAGGATACCGCCCATCGCAGGCAGCGCCTCGAGCACGCGGTCCTGAGCCGGTCGGATGCAGGGAAACGGAAGTGCTTTCATGGACGGTCCTAACGTGTGAGTCGGTTTGTTCGCGGCTTATTATGCCCCAACTTGGCCGCCTGCGTCCCAGAGCGCGTTGTCAGCGAGCGCGATGAGTACGTTCTGGCAGCGAACGATATCGGCATGGGGCACATACTCGTTGGGCTCTGTCTCTTATACACATCTGACGCTGCCGACGAAGCTAGAAGTG
>UQIP01000053.1:0-5712 GCA_900541005.1 uncultured Collinsella sp.
GGGCTCGGAGATGTGTATAAGAGACAGCCCCCTCGCCTATCGACCCGACCCCGCCGCAAGCCCCGCGGCCGTCGAGACCACGCAGCGCATACCCGTCGCGAGCGGCTCGCCCCAACAGCAGCCGGCTCCCGCATACGCGCCCGCTTCGCCACAGACCCCCGCTCCCAAAAAGAGCGGCACCGGGCCGCTTATCGCCGTTATCGTTGTGCTGGTGGCGATCATCATCGCCCTGGTCATCTTCTTTGCAATCAGACCTTTCGACAACGCCGCCACGCAGACGGCTGCCGAGGTAGCTAAGCTGCACCATGACGTCGACGAAGATGACCTAAAGCCTCTCGGTGATCCCAACAGCCTGTACGACGATGATGACGATGACGACGAGGATGGCGGCGAAGCAACGCTCTCCGAGCAGAACCTCTACCGCCGACTGAGCGAATACTACGACTTGCTCGAAGACCTCGACAACTACGTCCGTGGCTGCGCGCAGAACTTCAACGGCAGCTATCTGGAAGAAGATCGCACCACCCGTCAAAATCTCGCCGACGTCGCCGAGCGCACAGAGGACACCATCGAGCAGTATTACGACATCGTCGAGGACCTGGACGTCCCGACGAGCTCTAAGAACTACAGTTCCTGGAAAGACATCGTTGCCCTGTATGACGACCTGGATCACCGCATTGACGCAATCTGTGATGCCTGGGAGATCAGCCTGAAATACACCAAGCCTGCGGATCACAAGAATGAGATCGTGGCGCCGCTGTCGCGCGACAACGTGGCGGGCACCAATGACAATAAGTACCGCCTAGACTTTGAGGAGCGCTACCCCGGCGCCAAACCCGTCGAAGTGAACTAGCGCTTTGTCGTTCCCGAGCCGGCAGTTAGGGACGTTCCTAAACTGCCGGCAGAAAAGGAACGTCCCTAACTGCCGGTCAAAAAACGAGCGAGGATCGTGGGGTCCTCGCTCGTTTTTTTGGGCAATGTTTCGACTGCGCCGTTACTTGTCGGCGGCTGCTTTCTTGGTAGTCGACTTCTTCGCGGTCGTCTTCTTGGCAGCAGTCTTCTTTGCCGCCGTCGTCTTCTTGGCCGTGCTCGCCTTGGTCGTGGTCTTGCGACCGCGGGTGGGCTTCTTCTCCTTGGTCGGGCAGTCCATGTTCACGCAGATGCGCCACGGGCCGCGCGCCGTGTTGACCACCACGATGGGGGCGCCGCACTCGGGGCAGGTCTCACCCGTCGCCTCGAGCTTACCGCGCGCCGGCAGAGGATAGCTCACGCCGCAGTCATCGTAGTTGGTGCAGCGGATAAAGCGCTTGCCGCTCTTCTCGCTCTTGTGCGCGATCAGGTCGCCATGGCGTCCGGCCTCGGCGCACACCTTGCACTCGCCTACCTTAAGGTCAGGCTCGTAGTTGGTGGGGCACGTGGGGTTCACGCAAATCTCAAAGGCCTTCTGGCGGAACGGCTGGCACTTAATGCGCGGCGCGCCGCACTCGGGGCACACGGCTGCCTCGCCCTCGAGCGGGCTCACCTTGACGCCGCTCGGCACCGGATAGGTCACGTCGCAGTCGGGCCAGCCCATGCAGCCAATGAAGCTGCCACGGGTCTTGGCGCTCGTCTTCATAACCAGGTCCTTGCCGCACTTGGGGCAGGCGCCCACGCGCGCATCGGCCGTGACGGCGTCGCTGATGGCGTCGCCCAGCTCCTGCGTGTGCTTGAGCAGCTCATCGAGCACGCCAGCCAGCAGCGCGCGCGAGTGCGTCACGACATGCTCTTCGGTATCCTCGCCGCGCTCCACACGGGTCATATCGCCATCGAGCTCGCTGGTCATATCGGGGCTCGTGATGCGCGGGGCAAACTGCGTCAGCGCATCGATGATGGCGATGCCCAGCTGGCTCGGCTCAACGGGATCATTTTTGAGATAGCGCACGGCATACAGGCGCTCGATGATGCTCGCGCGCGTGGACTTGGTGCCCAGGCCGCGCTTCTCCATCTCCTGCACGAGCTTGCCCTGGCTGTAGCGCGCGGGCGGCTCGGTCTGCTTGGCCTCGAGCTTAATGTCGAACACGTCGACCGTATCGCCCTGCTCAAGCGGCGGCATCTGCTCGTCGCGCTTAAGGCCGTACGGGTAGGCCTCGCGGAAACCCGGGGTCACGAGCACGTCGCCCGAGGCCACGAACGGCTCGCCGTTCACATCGAGCTCGAGCTTGGTGTTCTCGATGGTCGCGGGCCCCATGAGCGTTGCCAGAAAGCGGCGGGCGATGAGGTCGTAGAGCTTACGCTGGCCGCCGTCGAGCGTGGACGGATCGCCCTCGCCCGTGGGGTAGATAGGCGGGTGGTCGGTGGTCTCGACCTTGCCGCGCGTGGGCTTCATGGGACCGGCGAGTACCTTTTTGCACACGGGTGCCAGCGCCGGGTTAATCTTTGCCAGGTCGCTCACCACGGCGCCCAGATCGAGCGTCGCGGGGTACACGGTATTGTCGACACGCGGGTAGCTGATGAGGCCCGCCATGTAGAGGGACTCGGCGATGCGCATGGTACGCGCAGGCGAGATACCCTCGGCTGCAGCGGCAGCCTGCAGCGAGGTGGTCGCAAACGGCGTGGGCGGCTGCTGCTTGCGCGAGCGCTTGGTCACCGCGGCGACGGTTGCCGTCTTGGCACCGTCAACGTGACCGTACGCCGTCTCAGCAGCATCCTTGTCGGTAAAGCGCGCCGTCTTGTGCGCGATCTTAAAGCGATCGTCCTCGGCAGCGCCTTGCGCGGCGCCCATGCCGCGAATCTGCCAATAGTCCTCGGGCACAAACGCCATGCGCTCTCGCTCGCGCTCGACCACCAGGGCAAGCGTCGGCGTCTGCACGCGGCCGGCGGAGCGCACGTTGCCAAAGCCGCCAAACTTGGCGAGCGTCAGGTAGCGCGTGAGCACCGCACCCCAAATGAGATCGATGTGCTGACGGCTCTCGCCGGCGTCGGCCAGGTTCTGGTCGAGCGAGACAAGGTTATCGAAGGCCTGCGTGATCTCGGCCTTGGTAAACGAAGAATACTGGGCGCGGGCGACCGGCAAGTCGGGCGCAACCTCGCGCACCTTGTTGAGGGCGTCCGAACCGATCAGCTCGCCCTCGCGATCGAAGTCCGTAGCGATGATGACGCTGTCGGACTTTTTGGCGAGGTTCTTGAGCGAGCGGATGAGCTCCTTCTCGGCCGGCAGCTTAATGACGGGTGCCCAAGTGAGATAGGGCAGGCTCTCGAGCTTCCAGCCCTTGATGGAGATGCCATCGGCAAGAAACGGCTTGCGCTTGGTGTCGTAGGGCGGACGCGCCAGGCCATCGGGCATGTCGGCCGGCAGCATCTCGCCGTCCTCAGTAACCGAATACCAGCCCAGCTTTTTATCGAACAGCACGCTGTCGCAAAAATCGGGCGCAAGGATGTGACCGGCCAGGCCGATGGTCACGCACTCCTCGCCCTTCCACTCAAAACGGTAGATGGCGGTGTTGTACACCTTATCCTTTTTGGGTTTACCCGTGGACAGACGCTCGGCGATCTGACGCGCAGCGTCGTTTTTCTCGGCGATGATGAGCTTCAAAAGAGGCTCCTATCTCGTGTCTCTGCGGCTACGCCCGCCCGTATGGCGGCCGATTTACGCCCTTGCTTGCTCGATCTGCCCGATGAGCCAATCGCACCAGGCATCCATGCCCTCGCCCTTGCGTGCACTCACGGCAAACCGCGGCGCCTGCGGATTGAGGTCATCGAGTGTCTTAGTATACCTATCCATGTCAAAATCGAAAGCCGGGGCCACATCGACCTTGTTGAGCAGCTGCGCGCCGGCGTGCTGGAAAATACCCGGGTACTTGATAGGTTTGTCGTCGCCCTCAGGCACCGAAAGAATCATGATGGATAGGTTCTCGCCCAGGTCAAAGTCGACCGGGCAGACCAAGTTGCCCACGTTTTCGATAAAGATGACATCGATGTTTTCGAGCCCGACGGCCTGATCGAACGCGTCAACGGCCTCCATGATCATGTTGCCCTCGAGGTGGCACAGGCCGCCCGTATTGATCTGAATGGCGGGCATGCCAGCTTCCTTCATGGTGATGGCGTCGACGTCCGAGGCGATATCGCCCTCGATGACGGCGCAACGTAAGTCCGCCTTGTCACGCAGGCGCTCATTGGTACCCAAGATCGTGGTGGTCTTACCCGAGCCCGGGCTCGACAGCACGTTGATCACAAAGGTATTCGTCTCTTTAAATCGCTGACGCAGCTGATCTGCCAGGCGTTCGTTGCGCGACAAAATCGGCGATGCGATATCAATCGTTTTCTCGGCCATACTCGGCACTCCTTACTTTGGCCCCTTTATACCCCATCACCAGATGGCTAGCGGGCTAATCGTCGGGGGTTTCGATTTCGATACTTGCGATGTCGAGCTCGCGGCCGTGCAGCAGACGCACGTTGGCGCCGCCACATTGGGGACAGCGGCAATGGAAGCGATCGTGCTCGAAAACCTCGCCGCAGTCCAGACACTCGCTTTGCGGATGAATCTCTTCTACAGCGAGCTCGCAGCCTTGCGTGAGCGGATCCTCGTCGCGAAACGTCTCCCACGCAAAGTCGAGCGCCTCGCGCACAACTTCGGTCATATCCCCGATACGCAGCGTTACCAAAACGGCGCGCGAAGCCCCTGCCCCACGCGCCGCGCGAATCACTGTATCGAGTATGCCGTTGACAATGCCAACCTCATGCATACCGATTTACTCCTCGTCGTCCTCGTCATCCGAGAACAGGTCCAGACGGCTCACGAACAGGCCCTTCTTGCCCTCGCGCGCGGTAATGACCACGCGGGCGATGGCAAGCGAGATCTCGTAGAGCGAGAGCAGGGCGCCGTACATAAGGCCCAGCGTGACGGGCGAACCGTCGGGCGTAATCACAGCCGAACCCACGAGCAGGCCCACGTACACGTAGCGCCAGGCGCTGCGGAAGGCCGCATAGGACACAATGTGAAAGACAGACAGGTAGAAGATGATGAGCGGAAGCTCAAACGCCACACCAAAGCCGATCATAAAGAGCAGCTCCATGTTGACATAGTTCTCCAGATCGGGCCACGCCGTGGCGACGGCCGAGGTCTCGCCGATGAGCCACTCAAAGCCTGCCGGGATAATGATGAAGTAGCAGAAGATGGCGCCCAGGAAGAACAACACCGTCGAGGCGAGCACCGTGGGCACGACCCACTTGCGCTCGTTGGGGCGAAGCGCCGGCAGGAAAAATGCCAGAATCTGCCAGATGATCATGGGCGTGCACATGACCATGGCCATCTTGATGGCCAGCGAGAAGCGCAAGCCAAAGCCGCCGAGCGTGGTGGTGATGTAGAACTTACCATCCGGCACAAAGGAGCGGATGGGATCTTTCAGGATGTCGAGCACAACAGGCGTGGCGAAATACAGCACGATAGCTGCGGCAAACACCGAGACGACCACGATGGTCAGGCGGCGACGGAGCTCTCCCAGGTGATCGAAGAGCGGCATGCGCGCAGGTCCGATAGGCATTACTCATCGCCTCCCTTCGGGGCATCGGCGGCAGCGGCGTCGTCCTCGGCCTCGAGCTCGCGAGCGAGCTGGTCGACGACGGCCTTGCGCTTGCGGGGACGACGGGCGTAGAGGTCAGCCGTCGTGGGCTCTGCCGGCTCGGGCTCGGGCTCCGGCTCTGCAGCAGGCTCGGGCTCGACGACAGGCTCGGCGG
>UQIP01000054.1:0-5084 GCA_900541005.1 uncultured Collinsella sp.
ATTAATGGATGGAAACGGATGTTCTATCGGGACACACATTTTGTCCTATAAGCCGGAAGATAGATGTCCTCGGTCGAGGGCGACGATGTGCGCAGCACACGGCGCTCTTCATCGGGATTAAGGTCCTTCCAGCTTATGTAGCCCATCTGCCGGCGCTCGGCGCGCATCATGCGTAGCGCCGAGGCGCCAGTTAGGATTACGGAAGCCGCTAGCTGCTCTTTTGTCGGTTTGTTGCACCACCTGATTGTTACCGCCACATGAATCACCCCTACCAAACGCGTGCGATAGCGAGGCCATCAACGGCCGTGGCACCGGCGCGCTTGAGTTCCGCCGAAGCCGCTGCCATCGTCGCACCCGTGGTGATAACGTCGTCGATAAGCAGCAGGCGGCGGCCGTGCACGTCCTCAACCGTCTCGTACATACCTCGGGCACGCTCGCGGCGCTCCTCACGACCGAGTTCGCGCTGGTCGCCATGCCCGTACTTGACGAGAGCATCGAGCAGAGGAACACCCGACAGCTCGCAAAATGGGCGCGCAATAGCCTCCATATGATCAAAACCACGCCGCCGAAACGCTGCCGCCGTCGCAGGCACAAACACCACCGCATCCGCACCGGAAAGCACGCCTCCGTAGCGATCGGGAGCTACGACCTGGGCATGCAGGGCGGTGTCGTAGAGCAGCTCCGCCAGATACGGAGCCAGACGTCGCTCGCCCGCATCCTTGTACGCTTTAATGATACGCGGCAGCGGATGCGCATAGACGGCGCACGCCAGGCAGCGGTCGAGCGCCTCCGCCATTGCCGAAGACGTGCCCTCGACCGAACACTCAGTGCACAGCAAATCCCCAAACGGGGCGCCACATCGGGTGCAGCTATGACGTGGGTCGATGAGCGTGAGCGCGGCCAGGCAGTCTTGGCAAATAAGCGCACCGGCGCGCTCGCAGCCGGTACATCGTGTTGGCGACAATGCCTCGAGCGCCTCGTACGTCGCGCGCTCGGCAAACGGTAGCAATTCGTCCGCAAACGGTAGGGCACCGGCACTCTGCAGACGGCTCAATATGTTCAGATGGCTCTTCAAGACACAACCCTCCCTACGCTCGATCGCAGGGAGGGTTGTTGATTCGGCGCTATGATACCCCGATGCGCTCGGGGCAAGGCAGGTTAAATCCGCTCGCGGGCGTTATTCGCCGGCGGGCGGTTGTGGTGCGGACGAAGACGGGGTCGAGCCCTCGCCACCATCCTGGCGCGGCTTGCGGGAACGACGACGGCGACGGCGCTTTTGACCCTGGTCGGCCGAGCCCTCGCCACCGCGATTCTCGCGCGGCTCGCGCTCGTCGCGAGCGGCGCCACGCGAAGCCTTGGCAGCCGCTCCCCCGCCATCCCCGGGACGACGGCGCGTGACCTTGACCTCGCCATCCGAGACCTGATCGGCCACGGAGGGCACTGAGGGCTTCTGTTGCGCGCCCGAGGAATGGCGACGGCGCGGACGCGGCGCGCGCTCCTCCTCGCCACGTGACTTGCCGCTCTTGTCGACAGGCGCATCGGAGGCCGAGGCGCCCTTGGAAGCGGCACCGGCCTCGCGAGCAGCTGCGGCGCGGAAGGCGTCCTCGCGCTCCTCGCTCGACAGATGACGGCGGCGGCGACGTGTGGGGTTCATGCCGCCGCCGCGATTCTGCTGCTGGGGCTGCTGAACCTCGCGCTCGCGAGAGGCGTTCTTGCCCGCGGCTGCAACCTCGGTAGCATCGCCCGAGCCCGCGCGCTTGCGACGGCGACGGCCATCGGCCGCCCCCTCGGCCTCGGGTGTCTCGGCCTTACCGCGGCCTTTTCCGCGGCCACGGCCCTCGCCCTGACCCTGACCGGCGCGAGCATCGGATTCAGCATCGCGACGACGGCGCTTGGGCATCGACGTGCCGGCCAGACGGTCGGCACTCGACAGGCCATCGCCCACATCGACGCCGTTTTCGCGATCGAGCTCCATGAGCGCCAGGCGCATCTCGGGCGACTCGATGCGCTCGAGCACGTCGCGCGTCACGCAGTCGGGGCGGCAGTTGCAGCCCTGCTCGGCGGCCTTCTTTTTGCAGCCCTCAGAGCAGGTCATGTCGGCCAGGTTGACCTTAAAGACTTTGCCGTTCTCCAAGCGCAGCACCAGCTGCTCACGCGGCGTGTCATATTCCTGGATGCGCGCCTTGCCGAGCGGCGTATCGATAAGCGTCTTCTTTTTGGGCGCGCGGCTCTTAAAGTCCTTGTACGCCTCGAACTCATAGCGCAGGCAGCACATCAAGCGGCCGCAGACGCCGCTAATCTTGGATGAGTTGAGCGGCAGGTCCTGCTCTTTTGCCATGCGGATCGAGACGGGCTCAAACTGTCCGCCAAAGCGCGTGCAGCAGAGCTCCTGTCCGCACTGGGCATAGCCGCCCACCAGGCGGGTCTCGTCGCGCACGCCGATCTGGCGCATGTCGACGCGAATGTGCAGCGTCGAGGACAGGTCCTTGACGAGCTGGCGAAAATCGACGCGCTCCTCGGCTGCAAAGTAGAACACGGCCTTCTCGCCGCCAAACAGGTACTCGACGCCCACCGGCTTCATCTCGAGGTCGAGCTCCTTGACCAGGCGGCGGAAGTCGACCATGGCCTCGTCGCCCTGGATGGCCAGGTCATCGGCAAGCTGCAGGTCGATGTCGCTCGCCACGCGCAGCACGGGCTTGAGCGGCTGACCGATCTCATCTTGCGGCACCTCGAAGGGATCGGCCGTGACCAGGCCGATCTCGGTTCCGCGCTCAGTGGAGCAAATGGCATAATCGGCCTCGAGGATATCCAGATCCTGCGGATCGAACCACAGGTCGCGCGAGGCGTAGGTAAACTTAACGGGTACGACTAACGGCATTTCAGTGCCTTCCTGATATCGAACAGCATGACCTCGATGGCCAGCTGGGGAGTAACGTTTCTGGCGATGTTGCGCTCGGCGGTCGCGACTGCCTCGAGCGCCCGTGTGGCACCCGCAACATTGGTCGCGGCGGCAAGCCGCCCGATCGTGTCGCACGCGTCTTCGTTCACCACGTCGGCTGCCTCGTCCTGAAGCGTCAGCAGCACGTCGCGCATGAGCGTCCGCGCGCTCGCCAGCGCTTCCATGATACCCGAACGCTCGCGCGCGTTGAGTTCGCGCTTGTTGCGGTCCTCAAGCTGCTTCAATGCTCCACGCGACAGGTAATCGGCGTTTTGCTCGAGCACCTTTTCCTGCGTGGACTTGACCTCGGCGAGCGGCGCCTTAACGGCGACGATGAGTGACTTGGCGCGGCTGAGCACGTCGGCCTCGTCGGCGGCGATAAGCGAATCGATGGCGCGAACCATCTGACGGCGGGCGTCCTGGCGCTCGGCGCTCTTGAGGAACTCGATGCCACGCGTGGGGCTTCCCGCTACGGCGACGGCCATGCGGCAACGCGCAGGGTCCTGACCGGTGGCGCGGCTCACGGCCTGCGCGGCGACGGCGGGCGACACCAGCCGAAACGGCACGCACTGGCAGCGGCTCACGATGGTGGGCAACATCACGTCTGCCGAGGTGCCCAGCAAGATAAACATAACGCCCTCGGGCGGCTCCTCGAGTGTTTTGAGCAGTGCGTTGGCGGTGTTGGCGCGCAGCTGCTCGGCACGGTCGATGATGTAGACCTTGGCCTTGGCGCGGATGGGTGCCAGCGGCACGTCGTCGAGCAGCTCGCGGGTCTGGGCAATGAGGTAGCCCGTGGCGCTCTCGGGCGTGTAATAGTGCACGTCGGGGTGCGTATGGCGAGCAACGCGCACACAACTGTCGCATGAGCCGCAGCCATCCTGCTCGCACAGGAAGGCTTGGGCGAGCGCCCACGCGGCGTCGAGCTTGCCCGCGCCGGGCGCGCCCAAAAACAGGTAGGCGTGCGATGCGCGACCGCTGGCGACGGCATTGGTCAAAAAGTCGCGCACGCGCTCTTGGGTGTCGAGCTTGGCCAGCAGACTTGCCTGAGCGGGGGCCATGCTACTCGGCCTCCTGGGCAAGCGCAGCGGTGACGGCGTCCTGGGAAATGTCGAGGCCGTAGGCGCGAACCCGCTCGACCGTCTGCGCGAAGACTTCCTCGATGGACGCGGTCGCGTCGATGAGCTTTACGCGGTTTGGTTCCTCGGCGGCAATGGCGCAAAATCCCTGGTAGACGCGCTCTTGGAAGGCCATGCCCTTAGCCTCCATGCGATCTGCCGCACCACGGGCTGCCATGCGCAGCGCCGCCTGCTCGGGCGTGATGTGGTAGACGAGTGTGAGCGCCGGGTGCGTACCCGCGACGGCCAGGTTGTTGGCATCGCGCACCATCTGACGATCGAGGCCGTCGGCAAACGCCTGATAGCAGGTCGTGGAATCGTAGAAGCGGTCGCACAGGACCACCTTGCCGGCCGCGAGGGCGGGCGCGATAACCTCATGCACTAGCTGGGCACGGGCGGCCTCATACAGCAGCAGCTCGCAAGTGTCGCCCATCGCCGTATTGGCGGGGTCGAGCAGCAGAGCACGGATCTTTTCGCTGATGGCGGTACCGCCCGGCTCGCGCAGGCTCACAACCTGGTAGCCAGCGAGCTCGAGCGCACGGGCAAGCAGGCGCGCCTGCGTAGATTTACCGGCGCCATCGACACCCTCGAGCGTAATGAAGCTATGTTGAGCGGGCACAAAAGCCATGGGCGCAGCCCCTTCCTACAAGGCGCGTAAATGCAGATATATCAACCAAGCCATGATACCCCAGTGCTCGGTGCGTCCCCAATGGCTAAAGGTGCCTTTCCAAAGTTGCGGTGAAATAGGGACTGTTTGGCGGTTTCAGAGCTTCAATCAGTCCCTATTTCACCGCAACTTATGATGGGGAATTTTGGACGCTGGGTATAATCGTCGTATTGCATTGAAATGTGGCGAAAGGAGTGGCAATGTCTCGGTATTGCGCCTCGTGCGGCAAGCTTCTTGCAGATAATGCCAAGTTCTGCACCTCGTGCGGTGCACCCGTTGAGCAAACAGTCGCGAGCGATAGCCAGCCCGCTTTTGAGCTGTCTCTTATACACATCTCCGAGCCCACGAGACCCTAAGACATCTC
>UQIP01000055.1:0-4658 GCA_900541005.1 uncultured Collinsella sp.
ACTACGAAGAGCCCACCGGCGACGGCAACGGCTACGAGGCCAACTACTAAGTTACGCGGTTTTACCAAACCGCGTAACTGCTCGACGCTGCAAACCCGCCAGAGCGGCAATCTGCCTTTCAACTTCGGCGGCATGATCAAAAGATCGATGCCGCCTCGTTTCAAGGCACCTTGCTCGCTCTGGCGGGTTTTCGCTGTCCGCGCCAAAACATCGGCGTTGCCGGAACACTTGGCACTTGGGGACGTTCCTTTTGTGCCGGCAGTTTGGGACACTCCTTGCGTTAAGAGGCTGGCGTGCGTCAACCTGTTCACATTGCAGCAAAAAAATCGCCCCGTTCTCGGTTGAGGACGGGGCGATTCGTCTTTCGGACTTGTGCAGTCAGGCTTATGCAAAGCGGGCGACGAGCTCCTGGAGCACATCGGTCATCTTGACGAGCGAACTGACCGGGACGAACTCGTTGACGCCGTGGTAGCAATAGCCGCCGGTGGAAAGGTTGGGGCAGGGCAGACCGCGGAACGACAGCTGCGCGCCGTCGGTGCCGCCGCGAATCGGCAGCACTTGGGGCTCAACGCCGCAGGCAAGGTAGGCTTCCTTGGCAACATCAATAAGCTCGGGATAGTCACGAACGATCTCGGCCATATTTCGATACTGCTGCTTAATCTCGACCGTCACACGCTCCTCACCCAGACGCTGGTTGAGCATCGAGGCGGCGGCATCAATAAGGTCGAGTTTCTGCTGGAACTTGGCGGCGTCATGGTCGCGGACGATATAGCGCGCTGTGGCGTGATCGACGGTCGCAGATACACCCTCAAGGTGATAAAAGCCCTCGTAGCCTTCCGTATACTCCGGGCGCTGCACGTAGGGGAGCAACGCGTTGAAGTCGCAGAACAGATTGCCTGCGTTGACCATACGACCCTTAGCGTCGCCCGGGTGGATGGACTGGCCCTCAAAGCGGACGGTCGCCTCGGCGGCGTTAAAGCACTCCCACTCCAGCTCGCCGATGGGGCCGCCGTCGACCGTGTAGGCGTACTTGCAGCCAAAGGTATCGATATCCAACAGCTCGGCTCCGTGGCCGATCTCCTCGTCAGGGCAGAAGCAAATGCCGAGTGCGGGATGGGGCAGAGAAGGGTCCTGAGCGATACGCGCGACAAGCGACATGATCTCGGCGACGCCTGCCTTGTCGTCTGCGCCCAGCAGCGTGGTGCCATCGCTGCAGACCAGGTCCTCATCCGCGAGGTCATTCAGGGCGGGAAGCTTGGCGGTACTCATGGCAACGGGTTTACCGTCAACCGTGCCGCAGACCAGGTCGCCGCCTTCGTAGTGCACGATGTGCGGCTTCACGCCGGCGCCCGGTGCAACTTCGGTGGTGTCGAGATGGGCGATCAGGCCCAGGGCGGGCTTGTCCTCAGCGCCCGCACTTGCGGGGATATGCGCGCAGACATAGGCGTGCTCGGTCACGTGGGCATCTTCCGCACCAAGCTCGCGCAGCTCTTCAGCCAGCACGTTGGCAAGGTCAAACTGAACGGCGCTCGAGGGTACCTGGTCGCAGTTTGCATCCTCGGACTGCGTGTTGATCTGGACGTAGCGCAAAAAGCGTTCGAGGACATCGGGGCTCGTGGTGGTGTTTTCCATAAAGACCGCTCCAATCTTGGTCGTCGTGTGCAACAAGAACTCTAGCACGGTATGCCACGGCATACCACGACGCTTGGATGGGGTAGAATCAGCCATTGAATGCAGAAGGGACGGAAGATCATGGATACGACAAATAGCTCGCGCGAACTACATCTGACGGTGGCGAACGAAGACTACTTGGAGTGCATGGTTCGCATTGAAAGCGAAGAGGGGGAAACCAACGGCGTGCGATCGGTCGACATCGCGCAGCGTCTTGGCGTCTCCAAGGCATCGGTCAATAAAGCGGTTTCGGCGCTCAAGGCATCCGAACTTGTCGAGCAATCGCACTACGGCAAGGTAGTCCTGACCGATCGCGGCCGCGAGGTTGGTACGGCTATCTGGTACCGTCATCGCCTCATCCGCACGTTTTTGGTTCAGGAGCTCGGTGTCGAATTTGAGCGAGCCGATTCCGAGGCCTGCATGATGGAGCATGCGCTTTCCGAGGACACGATGAACCGCTGGCTCGCCTATCTCGAAAAGCAGGGAATCAGCGTCGAGGAATAGCGGGATATATATGGATACGAGTTATTACAACCGCTTTGGTGCCGAGGAACTTACGCGCCGCTTGTCGAGCGAGACCTTGTTGGCGCAGGGTCCCATGGGCAGTGTTCTGTTGAGTGAGTACGATGCCGCCGACATTCCACCGGCGTTTTGGAATCTGGCAGAGCCGCAGACCGTTTCTCGTATCCATCGCTTGTATGTCGCCGCCGGCGCGCAGGTGCTCATTACCAACACCTTTCAGGCATCGAGCTATGCCCTCAAGCACGACCAGATTGCGCCGTCCGTGGCGGAGGTCAATCGCGGGGCCGTTGACGATGCCCGCCAGGCGCACCCTCAGCTGCTGCTAGGCTCGATGGGCCCGATCGGTATTGAGTGGTTTGCCGAGGACTCTGCCGAGTATCGTGAAATCCGAGGCATTGCGCGCGAACAGGCGCACGCCTTGCTCAACGCCGGCGTTGACGGTCTGCTGATCGAGACGGTGACGTCTATCCGTAATTTGCAGCCCATGCTTGCCGGCGCCCGAGATGCCGCCGATGGCATGCCTGTTCTGGTGAGTTTTGTCGTTGACGATAAAGGCGACCTGTTGGGCGATGGCCTCAACATCGAGGCAGCCGTTTTGTACGCCGAAAAACACGGCGCAAATTCGGTTGGTGTTAATTGCTGTTCGCTTGCGGCCGCGAACGCGGCGGTGCCCAGGATGGTTGCATCGGCGACTACTCCCGTCACGGTGCGTCCCAACGTAGGCGATCCGGTCCAGACTCAGGATGGCCCCGTATGGCACGAGAACCCCGAAGCTTTCGCGCGCGCATGCATCGAATGGAGACATGCCGGTGCCGCAATGGTGGGCAGTTGCTGTGGAACCACGGCAATCACTACGGCAGCGATGGCCGAGGCGCTCGATATATAAAGGGCAAAACCGTTCCATACGGGGCGGTTTTTTTTATTGCTTGCATGTCCTCGGCAGCATTTGCCCAAATGGTGAATGCTGGTGCCGGCAGGTTGCCGAGTGCATGTTGCGGGTATACCCCATGCGTACCATGATCCAAACACTGTGAGGTGTCTGCGCGTGTGCGCGATAATTCATTTTGGAACTGACGGTTGGCGCGCTCGCGTCGATGAGGACTTCACTGCCGATAACGTTGCCCGTATCGCCGATGCCGTCGGCGAGTTGTGGCAAAAGACCAATCCGGGCAAAACGGTATATATAGGGTTCGACACCCGGCCCCTGGCGCGCGAGTTCGCTGAGCTTGCGGCGGGCGTGCTAGCGGCGCACGGGCTGGACGCCGTGCTCGCTTCGCGACCTGTCCCGACCCCTGCCCTTACGTGGGCGGCGGCTTATGACGGTGAGGCGTGCGGCGCGCTCATGGTGACGGGGTCCCATCATCCGCAGGGCTATCTGTGCCTCAAGATTCGCATGGGTGACGGCTCGACCGCCAACCAGGATGTCATCGAAGAGCTCGAAGAGACCATGGCTCCCGAGCCAATGGGGATCGAGGGGCAATATCGCACCGCGGATATCATTCCTGACTATATGCAGGCGGTGGCATCGTTTGTCGATGCCGAAGCCATCCGCGCCGCGCACCTGCGCGTGGTTGTCGATCCCATGGGCGGCGCAGCCCAGGGCTATCTAGCCGACTTGCTGCGCGAGCTTGGCGTTGAGGTGCACGAGATTCACGCCGGGCAGGCGTCTGACCAAGAAGATATCTGCCCCGACCCCGTTGAGCCGTGGGTGGACGCTTGCGAGCGCACGGTTATCGAGGACGGAGCTTGCGCTGGCCTGGTGACCGACGGCGACGCCGACCGTATCGGCGCGGTTGACGAGCGCGGCAGATATATACATCCGCATCAGATCATGGCGCTCGTTTTGGGCGACTTGGTTCAATTTCGTAATTTGGAGGGGCGCGTCGTCGTCAATCTTTCATGCTCGACGCTCGTGCGTCGCATTGCCGAGGCGCTTGGCTGCCGCGTGACCGTCAAGCCAGTCGGTTTCAAATATATAGCGGCAGAGATGAAGAAGGGCGGCGTCCTCATGGGCGGCGAAGAAGCCGGTGGTATCGGCATCGCCGCGCATATGCCCGAGCGCGATGGAATCCTCGCCTGTCTGATTCTGTGTGAGCTTATGGCAAAGACGGGCGCGCCTTTGGGCGTTCTGGTCGACCAACTCGAGGACAGTTTTGGTAAGACGAGTTACGGTCGACGCGATTTGCGCCTTGAGGCCGAAGATGCCGAAACGTTACGAACCCTGCTGCCGGGCGTAAACCCCAAGTCGATTTGTGGCAAGGTGCCGCAAAACGTTAGTCATATGGACGGCTTGCGTCTGTCATTCGAGGATGACACGTGGCTGCTGGTCCGTCCTAGCGGGACCGAACCAGTGGTGCGCGTCTACGCCGAGGGGTTCTCTGTGGAAGAACGTGATGAGTTGCTCGATGCTGGCTGTGCTTTAGCTAGGGGGACGTATCCGCTTTAACCATGAGACTGCCTTATAT
>UQIP01000056.1:0-3730 GCA_900541005.1 uncultured Collinsella sp.
AGGCATAGACCTTCTGGTCATGCCTTGCCTTTTGAATGACAAATTGTCGCTCTGGGCGGCGCGCAGCGTCAAGCCGTTACGCGGTTTGGCAAAACCGCGTAACCCACTACACAGCCTGTGCCAGCTTCTCGGCACGCTCGGCGGCGGCGAGTGCCTCGATGACGGTGCCGAGCTGATCGCCCAGGAGGACGCCGTTGTAGGTGGAGTTGAAGCCGATACGGTGATCGGTCACGCGGTCCTGGGGCTGGTTGTAAGTACGGATCTTCTCGGAACGGTTGCCGTGGCCGATCTGGCTCTGGCGCTCGGCACCGAGCTCGGCCTGCTGCTTCTCGAGTTCCATCTCGTACAGACGGGCGCGCAGCATCTGCATGCAGACCTCGCGGTTCTGAATCTGGGAGCGCTGCTCCTGCGACTGTACCACGGTGTTGGTGGGCAGGTGGGTGATGCGCACGGCGGAGTAGGTAGTGTTAACGCACTGACCGCCAGGGCCGGAGGCGCAGTAGGTGTCGATGCGCAGGTCGGACTGGTTGATCTGGACGTCGATCTCCTCGGCCTCGGGAAGCACGGCGACGGTAGCCGTTGAAGTCTGGATGCGGCCTTGGGACTCGGTCTTGGGGACGCGCTGGACGCGGTGCACGCCGGACTCATACTTCATAACGGAGTAGACGCGGTCGCCCTCGACCTTGAACTCAATGGACTTGAAGCCGCCGGCCTCGCTGGGGCTGGAATCGAGCACGGTGGTCTTCCAGCCACGCGACTCGCAAAAGCGCTGATACATCTTGTACAGGTCGCCGGCAAAGATGGCCGCCTCGTCGCCACCGGCGGCGGAGCGAATCTCGACGATGGTGTTCTTGTCGTCGTTGGGGTCGCTCGGGATGAGCATGTACTTGATGTCTTCCTCGAGCTGGGGAAGCTTGGCCTCGTTTTCGGAGATGTCCATCTGGAGCATCTCCTTCTCATCGGCATCGGTGGTATCGTGCAGCATTTCCTTGGCAGCCTCGATGTCATCGAGCGCGCCGATGTACTCGCGCGAGGCGGCAATGAGGTCGGACTGGTGCGCGTACTCCTTGTTGAGACGCGTGAACTCCTTGATATCGGAGGCGACGGCCGGGTCAGAAAGCTTCTTCTCGAGCTCCTCGTAGGCCTTGATAATCTTTTCGAGCTTGTCGCGCATGGCGGGACTCCTTTATATGCGTGAAGGTGAAAATCGGCAGAGTTGATGGGGCGCGCGGCGCCACTGCGGGGGTAAGCCCGGCTAGAACATGTCGATCTTCAGATACATGCGCATCCCTTCGCGTATGGGGTACATAGTTGCGGTCTAACCCATATATGATAGCGTGCGCAGGCAAACCTGCATATAACCCGCACGGAATGATTGGTGCAAACAAACCTGACCCCATTGCACCAAGGGCTTGCTTTTTGGCTAGAGCGTTTGGAGCAGGGCGATGAGGAAGCGCACGCCCTGGAGGTAGGCGCGGCGGGTGATGCGCTCGTTGGTGCCGTGGACGCCGCGGTCGCACTCGTCATCGTCGACCACAAAGGCCGAGAAGCGAATGCACTCGGAGCAAATGCGCTGGTAGTTGGCAGCGTCGGTCGCGCCGGTCACGGTCGAGGGGACAATCGCCAACGGCTCGGATGATCCGTTTTCCTCCGTCCCCTTTGGATCACGGAAATAGCGGGCGGCGATGGCGCGAACGGCCTCGAGTCCCGGTCCACCAACGCGCGGGGACGGCGAAGGCTCGGAGCTGCCGGGGCCAAGTTCGACCTCCACACGTCCGGCAAGGCCCGCCGCGGCAACCGCCTCGCGGCAGCGCGCCACAACGTCGGCCACGCTCGTGCCCTCGAGCATGCGGAAGTTAATGTTGGCCCACATATCCTGCGGCATTACGTTGGCGCCGGTGCTGCCACCCTCGATCTGCGTGGGCGCGCAGGTGGTGGTCACGAGCGGATAGAGCTTTTTGCTGGCGAGGCAGTCGCGGACAATGACGTCTCCATTAGCGGCAATTTCATCGGCCGTGTAGAGCCCCAACTCGACGAGTTGAGCGGCAAGCAAGTCGGTCACGCGCGTCGGCCACTCGATATCGCAGATTGCGGTGATGGCACGACTGAGCATCTCGAGCGATGTGCCGCCGTAGGGGTTAGACGAATGCCCGCCTCCACTCTTCGTCTTGAGCACGATATCGGCATAGCCCTTCTCCGCGAGGTCGGCATGCATAAGCCAGCCCTCGCCCGCGCCATACTCGGCATCCGAAACGATGCGGTAGTCGCCCTCGTCGATCAGGTATTCAAGTTCAATACCGCGCTCCTCGAGCACACGACCGATCGCTCCCGCGCCGTACTGCGTGGTTTCCTCGTCCTGGCCAAAGGCGAGCAGCAGGGTGCGCTCGTGCTCCCAGCCGTGCGCCAGCGCACACTCAACCGCCTCGAGAATGCCTGCGACCTGGTCTTTCATGTCGATAGCGCCACGACCCCAGATGTAGGTGTCGTCCACGTGCCCGCTAAAGGGGTCGTGCGTCCAGTCGGCCTCGGTACCCGGCACCACGGGAACCACGTCCATGTGGCCCATGAGCATAATGGGCTTGAGGTCAGGGTCGGAACCGCTAAGCGTCACCAATAGCGAATGGTCGATAAGGTCGACCTCGCCCGCCGCGAACACGCGCGGCCACGCCTGCTGCATATAGGCGCGCAGGTCGTCGAACGGCTGCCAGTCCACCGCCTCGGCATCCATACTCGAGATGGTCGGAAATGACAGCACGCGGCCCAAGCGCTCGCACGCGCCAGTTTCGTCCAAATCGGCAAAATCGTCCTCATGCGCAAAGAAGCGCCAAACCTCGGCCATGACATCCTTTCGATTGTGATGACGAGGGCCGCCCAACCGGAGCGGCCCTGCCACGCAAACATTTGCGGTTGGTTATTTGTCCTCGAGATAACGCGAGAGAAACTCGCGGGTGCGCTGGTGCTTGGGGTTGCCGAAGAGCTCGGCCGGCGCGGCGTCCTCGAGCACCACGCCCTTGTCCATAAAGACCACGCGATCGGACACGGTGCGGGCAAAGGCCATCTCGTGCGTGACGACAACCATGGTCATGCCGTCGGCAGCGAGCTTGCGCATGACCTCGAGCACCTCTCCCACGATCTCGGGGTCGAGCGCGGAGGTCGGCTCGTCGAACAGCATGATCTGCGGATTCATGCACAGGGCACGAGCGATGGCCACGCGCTGTTTTTGACCACCGGACAGACGGCCCACGGCGGCGTGCGCGAACTTTTCGAGTCCCACGCTCGTCAGATGCTCCATCGCAATTTTTTCAGCCTCGGCCTTGCTCATCTTTTTGAGCGTGACGGGCGCAAGCGTGCAGTTGTCGAGCACATCCATGTTGTTGAACAGGTTAAAGCCCTGGAACACCATGCCAATGTCTTCGCGCAGCTTATTGATATTGCAGCGCTCGGCCGTGAGGTCCTGGCCGTGGAACCAGATGTGGCCCGCGTCCGGGGTCTCGAGCAGGTTGAGGCAGCGCAGGAAAGTCGACTTGCCCGAGCCCGAGGCGCCGATAATGGTGACGACCTCGCCGGGGTTAACGGACAGGTCAATGCCCTTGAGCACCTCGAGCGAGCCGAAGCTCTTGCGCAGGCCCTCGACGCGGATGAGCGGCTCATTGATCTGTGCGGCGGCCGCAACGCCGGTAATGGCGGTATCTGCCATGATGATTCTCCTCGTCTTAAGCCTAGTTAGAGC
>UQIP01000057.1:0-3547 GCA_900541005.1 uncultured Collinsella sp.
ATAGACAGCATCGAGCGCTACGCCGCCCAAAAACGCCACGCCGGCAGGCCAAAGAAGTTCGTCGCAGTTCAATAACCCCCTCACTTTCACCGACTACTAAAGCCGCTCACCAAACCAACATGCGCTCTGGGCAAATAGGTTGAATGTTTCGTGCGAGAATGCCCCTCAGTAAACAAACTTGCACCAGAGCGTAAGGGGCTGGCATACACATGCAGACGGTCTATCGGGTATACAAGGGAACGCGCGAGCCGCATCGGCTTGCCGTCGAGCGCGCGGCCGAGGTGCTCGGCCGCGGCGGCCTGGTCTTGATCCCGACCGAGACCGTCTACGGTGTCGCCGTGGCAGTCAACGCCTTCTCCGATGCCGTCCCCCAAGATACAAGCGAATCCTTGTTGTGGCCGCGCGATCCGCATGCCACCGTTAACGGCGCCGCGGTCCCTGCGCTTGGTACTGGCTACCGCCGCATCTTTACCCTCAAGCAGCGCAAGCTCACCCAAACGGTCGCCTGGCTGGTCGATGGCGTCGAGGCGCTCGACCGCTATGGCGTGGATATCCCGGAAGATGCCCGCGTACTTGCGCGACGATGCTGGCCGGGAGCCCTGACTATCGTGGTCAAGGCGGCTCCCTGCGTGCCGACCTTTATGCGTGCTGCCGACGACACCGTGGCCCTGCGCGCTTCGGCCTCTCCCGTGGTCCAAGCGCTCATCCGCGCCTGCGGCAGTCCCCTTGCCTGCACGAGCGCCAACACACACGGCGCGCCCTCGCCGGCAAGCTTTGCCGCCGTCGAAGGTCGCATCCTGGAGGGGGTCGATGTTGCCGTCGACGCCGGCGAGACCCCGTGTCGCGACGCCTCGACCATCGTGTCGTTCCAGCACGGCGGGCTCCAGATCCTGCGCCAAGGCGCACTTCCCGCATCAGAGATCGAACGGGTCCTGTCCGACCCGATGCAATAGAAAGGTGTAAGCGATGTCGTTGAATCTGGGCAGCCTGGGCATGGAAGATGCCTCGTTTAACTTTGGCGGTTCCTACATCATGGCGCTCGACTGCGGCACCACCTCGGTACTTGCGACCATCGTCGACGAGTACGGCTGCATCGTCGCGCAGGCACGTCGTAGCGTCAAAACCAGCTTCCCGCGTCCCGGTTGGATAGAGCAAGACCCCATGGAGGTGCTTGCCAGCCAGATCGGCGTGATGATGGAGGTCCAGTTTAAGAGCGGCATCCATTCTGACCGCATCGCCGCCATCGGTATCTCCAACCAGCGCGAGACCACGGTGGTGTGGGACCGCATAAGCGGCCAACCCATCTATAACGCCATCGTGTGGCAATGCCGTCGCACCGCACCTCTGATCGACGAGCTGGTCGAGCGGGGCGCAGAAGAGCTGGTGCGCTCCCGCACGGGACTCACGCTCGATCCGTATTTCTCGGCTTCCAAGGTGCAGTGGATCCTCGACAACGTCGACGGTGCGCGTGAGAGCGCGGCGGCGGGCGACCTCATGTTCGGCACCATCGACACCTGGCTCATCTACAACCTCACCGGCAGTCAGGTCTTTGCCACCGACTACACCAATGCCAGCCGCACGGCGCTCTTTAATATCCATACGCTCGATTGGGACGACGACCTGCTGGCGCTCTTTGACGTTCCACGTTCCATGATGCCCGAGGTTCGTTGGAGCTCGGGCGACTACGGCCGCGTCGCGAGCGACATCATGACCAACATGCCGCCCATCATGGGCGTGGCGGGCGATCAGCAGGCGTCGCTGTTCGGCCACTGCTGCTTCCATCCCGGCCAGACCAAAAACACCTATGGCACGGGTTGCTTTATGCTCATGAACACCGGCGACGAGGTCGTCGAATCCAAGAACGGTCTGGTCTCCACGATCGGTATCGCCGCGGACGGCAAGATCAGCTATGCACTCGAGGGCTCCATCTTTGCTGCCGGTTCCACCATGAACTGGCTGCGCAACAACATCGGCATCATCTCGAGTGTGAGCGAGTCGGCACAACTCGCCGCTTCGATCAACGACAATGAGGGCTGCTACTTCGTTCCCGCCTTTGCGGGTCTGGGCGCTCCCTGGTGGGACCCGCATGCCCGCGGTATCGTGTGCGGTCTGACCGGCGCCTCGAGCCGTGCGACCATCGTACGTGCCGCCTGCGAGTCCATGGCATATCAGAGCTACGACGTGCTGCGCGCCATGGAGCAGGACGTGGGACTTTCGATTGAGCGCCTGTCCGTCGATGGCGGTGCCTCGCGCAACGAGTTCATCATGCAATTCCAGGCCGACCTGCTGGATATCCCCGTGCTGCAATGCGAGACGGTGGAGACCACGGCAATCGGCGCCGCGTACTTGGCGGGTCTTGCCGTCGGCTATTGGGAAGACCTGGAAGAGCTGGAGCAAAATGCCCAGATCGTTAGGACCTTCCTTCCCCACATGTCCGCCGAACGCCGCGAGCAAAACCTTGCGGGCTGGCGTGATGCAGTCAGGCGCTCGCTCAGCACCGCACAGTAGGGCTGTGATGGTCTGCTCGATATAACAAACCGCTAAACTAATGCATGGCGTGCGGCGGCAACATTGCTTCGCGCCTTGTCAGCAAGGCCGTTTTGCGGCCGCAACGAAAGGGGCAATCAACCCATGACCGTCACCTACGACGCGTCCCGTGTGACGCTTGTCGACCACCCGCTCGTCCAGCACAAGCTGTCGATTCTGCGCGACAAAAACACCGGCACCAACCAGTTCCGCCAGCTCGTGCGCGAACTCGCACTTTTTGACGGCTACGAGGCCATGCGCGACCTGCCCATGGAAGACGTCGAAGTCGAGACCCCCATCACTACTGCCACGTTCAAACAGCTCGCCGGCAAGAAACTCGCCATCGTGCCCATCCTGCGTGCGGGCCTTGGCATGGTCGACGGCATCCTCGACCTGGTGCCCTCCGCTCGCGTGGGCCACATCGGCATGGAGCGCGACGAGGTCACCCACGAGCCGCACGAGTATTACTGCAAGATGCCCAAGGATATCGACCAGCGCATCTGCCTGGTCGTCGACCCCATGCTCGCCACGGGCGGTTCGGCCGAGATGGCCATCAGCTACCTGCGCGAGCGCGGTGTCAAGGACATCCGCATGCTGTGCATCGTCGCCGCGCCTGAGGGCCTCAAGTCACTGACCGAAAAGGACCCCGACGTACATATTTATACGTGCGCCATCGACGACCATCTCAACGAGGCCGCCTACATCGTTCCCGGCCTGGGCGACGCCGGCGACCGCATCTACGGCACGCTCTAGTCGCTGGGCTAAGACGGCCGCGGCTGCAAATACGAAGAAATGGTGCGCGCGGGCGAGCAAAAGACGTCCACGCGCGCTCCTGTTAACGGACGTTTTGCGCTGAGGGGTTCGAGAAAAACGTATTACCGTACCTGCGGCATAAAGAAGGTCTTAAGAAAACGAACAGGTGCGTATTAACCGATGCTTTTTCGGTTGTACTTTAGCGATTGGCTCGTACAATAGTCACCAATGTTTGGCGGGAACTGTCCTGTGAGGCGATAAAAAAGGA
>UQIP01000058.1:0-3055 GCA_900541005.1 uncultured Collinsella sp.
CGGATTCCAAATAGGCCCTGTTAGTTGAGCCACTTCTTTGCCGGTGTCGTATACGAGACCGCTATACCCGCGGCAATTGCCATCAGGCAGCTCGCGATGAATCCGAACTCATACTTCAAAACGTTTGTTGCGGTCAGGGCGATAATCAACACTGTCAGAATTTGCAGAATTATCGTTATTGAGAAGAGATTGATTCCTTGTTTGGCCGAAGTCGCTGAATGAGTTTGGCTTCGTTGATTCAGGTTGAGGCAGACAAGGAAAGCGACCAGTTCGCTTGATAAGGGGCCGACTACATAGAAAAAGATTGCGTCAATGAAGCCAATAGTGTTGTAAGTGTTGTAAGTTGTTTCGCCGGAAAACACAGCGTATAAAGCATATCCAAATCTTGGCTGATTCATGTATGAGTCCGAAAAGACGAAGAGCGTCAATATTGCTACTACCAGAAGTGCATTCAGGGCAAATCGTTTGCTTTTCATCGATCGCTCCTTCCGGGTGAACTTTATTATGTAATTATACAGCAGTCATTTGTTATTCAAAGAATTTGACTGTCTTAAATTACATGCACTTTCGCTGGAGGGTCGCTGTTTGGCGGCCCTCTTTTTTGCACAGGCGCAGTGGGATGGTAATATCGGGCGGGAGTCAGCCGCTCTGATAGAATCGTCCTTGCTGTCGGCAGCCCTCGTGCCGGGCAGAGCCCTCCATTTGATGGGAGGTGATGCCCATGACCGATTTCACCGAGCTCGTGAAGCTCCTGACCGCTATGGTCTCGCTCCTCACGGCCCTTGTCGGCCTTTCCAAGGCACTCAAGCAGGGCTCGAAGCCTAAAAAGAAAGGCCACCGTCGCTAAGACGATGACCCAACTTCATTAAGCAACGGCTCTGCCCAGCTCTCTACAACTTGGGCTGCCGTCGGCATCATTCTACCCTCCCGACAAGGAATTCGTCCATATTTCAAAAACCAAATTGCGTTTGCTATCGAAGTTCATTCATCGTCCATGTACATGAGCGGAACAGCGGAAACCGTTCGCTATGCTCCTGACCGTGCCAAAGAATTACTCGAAACGGGACCACGAGAGTACGATCGTTTGCCGGATAGCCGCCACTACGACGGATATCCTTGATAGTAAGCGCTAGAATGATTTTGCTCTTATGGAGCTCAGCCCCGGCTGGTAAACCTGACGTTCGGCGCGGTGTACGTGGACGCGCCTGGAGAGCTTGACCTCAAGTACGTTCAAGACTAGGGGCCTAAGCCCCCCCCGCGCTCAAGCCTAGGCTTGAGAGGGCAGACTGGCAGGCAGCAACCGGGATATAAACGATTTAGGGGGAGTACTGGCGTACTCCCCTATTTTTTACTGAGTAGCCGAAAAAACGAGGCAACGAGAGGCGATTTAAGGTGCCTGAAAACAGGTACCCCTAGCGGGTATCCAAGTAGGTCTTTTTGGGGTCGTATTCGCGATTGTGTTAAGCCGTTTACCTGGGCGTTTGGTTTCGAATGGGCGTTTTGGCTATTTTTGCGGTGCGCTTGCCGCTGGGGTGTCATCGTCTGGGTCGTGAACGACATACCAGCTGTTTTGGTAATGGCAGATGTCGCGGCACGTACCGTCCCCGACGATCACGCGCCAGGACTCGGACCGCTTGTTCCTGCCGAGCGCCCACGAACGGGAGCTGTAGGACTCGATGCGGTCGAACGGGTAGACGGTGCCGTCGTACCATTTGATGCCCCACGGGGCGTACTCGCCGTCGGGGCGGCACTCGACGAGGGCCGTGACCAAACGTATCGACTTATCGCTCTCCCCCACGACGGCACTCCTCTCGAATCAATAACGAACGCGTGTTCTATAATAGCGTAATCACGATTGTTGACCATCGGTGCGGTTGCCGCTGCGGCAAGACCGGAGCAGAATTATGGAATAGCCCTACGCTCGGCAATGTATCTACAAACCCTGAGCGAAGGGAGTGTCGCAAATGCATGCAGCGGCAGTTAACCTTCGGGGGGGGGGTATCTCCTAGGAGTACCCGCCTCCGAGGACAGTCAATCATCGAGTACGTCCTGATCATCGCGATTATCGGCCTGGTGATCGTGTTCGCGGGACCCGGCGTGGCCGGGGCCATCCGTAACCAGTTCAACCTGGTCGGCAACACGGTGAACAGCGGGACGGCCGGCGGCGTAGAGGGCGGCGGCGCGTCCGGTGGAGGCTCCGCCGGGGCCGGTTCCGCGACCGTCCAGGCGGCTATCGCCAAGGACGCGAAGGACTGGACGCTGGATGAGCAGAAGGCCGTGGCCGAGGACATCGCCGCGAAGGGCGAGGCGTCGCCCGCCTACGCGAAAGCTAAGGCCGCAATGGATGCAGGGACGAAGTTCTCGATGAAGCTCACCGACGGACAGACGCTCAAGTACCGAATCATCGGGATCAACCATGATGACTTGGCGGACGGGTCTGGTAAGGCTGGACTGACATTTCTTACGACATCAACAGGCATTCGGTCTCAAATGAACGCAACGAAAATGAACGAAGGCGGCTGGGAGAAGTCCGACTTGCGCCGGAAAATGAATTCCGGCGAGATTTGGAATCTAATGCCCTCCGAGTTCAAGTCCAAAGTGAAGCCTGTGACGAAGCTCACAAACAACATCAATGGTGACTACACCGGTAGGAATGTCACCGCAACAAGCGATAGGTTATTTGTGCTCAGCTGCTATGAGATCGTGCCGCAATCCTATGGCTGGGGCACTCACTATCCATGGACTTTCTCTGAGGGCTTCCAGTACGAGGCCTTTAAAGACAAGGTGTCTGGCAGCGGGACGACCAACGATTGCCTGAACATCGGCGTTTCTTGGTGGGAGCGTACGGTCTATATCAACAGTGAAAGTACCTTTAGCTCTGTTTGGAGTGGCTCCGGCCACGCCTCGTATAGCATGTATGCATCGGATTCGTTATGCGTCTGCCCCGCTTGGTGTTTCTAGCCTGTCTTCTAGCATGGTTAGTGAAAAGCCCGCACGATTCTGAACTGCCTCCCATTTCTTGGACATGAGAAATGGGAGGCTTTCTTTATGCGCG
>UQIP01000059.1:0-2851 GCA_900541005.1 uncultured Collinsella sp.
TGTCTTAGGGTCTCGTGGGCTCGGAGATGTGTATAAGAGACAGTCCCCGAGGACTTCCCCATCGATTTCGCAACCGAGGTTTTCTGCCCCGGCCCGCTTCTGCACCAGCTGTCGACCTATCTCCCCTACGGCGCCGACACGCTCGGCATCGTCGGCGAGTACTACTGGATCGCCCGCGAGCGCGGTACCATCGAGGCCGCGCGAAACCGCGCAAGCTTCCCCCTGCGCTACACGCAGGCCGGCGAGCGTCGCGAGGTTGCCGTGCGCATCCGCCGCAACACCACTGGCGGCCTCGGTGCCGCCTGGGCCATCGACAAAGTCGAAGAGCCCGAGCAGTAACGACAAGCGGCTCAAATCCAAATCAGGATTTGAGCCGCTTTTATTAGCATTCATCGATGTTTCGTGACCAACAGCGAGCGGGCCGCAAGTGCCCCAGGTTGCCGTGAAAGAGGAGCGACGCGTACTTCGGTACGCGAGCGACGGTTTGAACGGCAAGATGGGGTGCTTGCGGCCCGCGCAGCGTCGAGTAGTTACGCGGTTGGGTAAAACCGCGTAACAAATTAGTCGCGCGTCAGCTTGCGGTGAATACGATGCGGCTGGGCTGCGTCCTCGCCCAGGCGCTCGATACGATTGGCCTGATAGGCCTCAAAGTTGCCCTCAAACCAATACCAGTTGCCCGGGTTCTCGTCGGTGCCTTCCCACGCCAGGATGTGCGTGGCAACGCGGTCCAGGAACATACGGTCGTGGCTAATGACCACCGAACAGCCCGGGAACTCGAGCAGCGCCGCCTCGAGCGAGGACAGCGTCTCGACGTCGAGGTCGTTCGTGGGCTCGTCGAGGAGCAGCAGGTTGCCGCCCTGCTTGAGCGTAAGCGCCAGGTTCAGACGGTTGCGCTCGCCACCGGAAAGTACGCCGGCGCGCTTCTGCTGGTCCTGGCCTTTAAAGCCAAAGCTCGCCACATAAGCACGGCTCGGAACCTCGGTCTCACCGACCATCATGTGGTCCAGGCCATCCGAGACGACCTCCCACAGGTTCTTATCGGGGTCGATGCCGGAACGGTTCTGATCGACATAGGAGATCTTGACGGTCTCGCCCACCTCGAGCTCGCCCGAAGTCAGCGGCTCCAGGCCCACGATGGTCTTGAACAGCGTGGTCTTGCCCACACCGTTGGGGCCGATGACACCCACGATACCGTTGCGCGGCAGGGTGAACGATAGGTCGTCGATGAGCACACGGCCATCGAACTCCTTGTGCAGGTGATGGGCCTCGAGAACCTTGTTGCCCAGACGCGGGCCCACAGGGATGCGGATGTCGGTCCAGTCGAGCTTCTGGCTTGCGCGGGCCTCGGCCTCCATCTCCTCGTAGCGAGCCAGACGAGCCTTGTTCTTGGCCTGGCGAGCCTTGGGCGAGCTGCGTACCCACTCGAGCTCGGCCTCCATGCGCTTGGCGAGCTTGGCGTCGCGGTTGCCCTGCGCCTCGATACGGGCGGCCTTGGTCTCCAGATACGTGGAGTAGTTGCCCTTGTAGGGATAAAGGTGACCGCGGTCGACCTCGCAGATCCACTCGGCAACGTTATCCAGGAAGTAGCGATCGTGTGTGACGGCAAGCACCGCGCCCTGGTAGTTGTGCAGGAAGTGCTCGAGCCACAGGATCGACTCGGCATCCAGGTGGTTCGTGGGCTCGTCGAGCAGCAGCAGGTCGGGAGCCTCGAGCAGCAGCTTGCACAGGGCCACGCGGCGGCGCTCGCCGCCGGAAAGCACGTTGACTGGCATGTCGGAATCGGGCAGCTGCAGTGCGTCCATGGCCTGGCCGAGCTTGGAATCGATATCCCAGCCGTCGGCGGCGTCGATCTCGTCCTGAAGCTTGCCCATCTCGGCCATGAGGGCGTCCATGTCGCAATCCGGGTCGCACATCTCCTCGCCGATCTTATTGAAGCGATCGACCTTGGCGATCATATCGCCAAACGCCATGCGCACGTTCTCGATGACGGTCTTGTCGTCGTCGAGCGGCGGCTCCTGCTGCAGGATGCCCACAGTGTAGCCGGGGGTGAGCCTGGCATCGCCGTTGGAGACCTCCTCGATGCCGGCCATGATCTTGAGCAGGGTCGACTTGCCCATACCGTTGGGGCCCACGACGCCGATCTTGGCACCGGGGTAGAAGCTCAGGGTCACGTCGTCAAGGATCACCTTGTCGCCATGGGCTTTACGAGCCTGATACATCTGGTAGATAAACTCTGCCATTTGCCTGTTTTATCCTTTCTACCTGCTGTTTCCCTATTCTTGTTTCGCTTTAGTGGAAACGAAATGAGAAAACCAGCTCTGAAACTTAACGAAAAAGGGGCATGGTTGCCCACACCCCCTAATACTACCTGGGAAAAGTCCCCCTTAACACACTATGAACTGCGTACGCTAGTTTTCCGCAACCTTAACGAGCGGCTCGCTGCGATTTGCGCCACAACAGATACGAGTAGACGTAGACGGCTCCAACCGAACCAAACGCCAGAACCGCAATCACCGCGGCGACGACTTCACTCGAAAGCACGCTGCCTGCCACGCCCATCACAATCAGGCCAATACCCAGCACCATAAAGCAGGCGCCGCCAAAACGCTGAGTACGGCGCCAGTTCTCGGGATCGGCAAGCGCCCAAGGCGTCTTGATACCGAGCGTATAGTTCTGCTTCACACGCGGCAAGTAGTTGCCTACGCCGATGAATAGCAAACCGACAACACCGGAAATCAGCACGTTAACCGAACCGACCGCCGGCACCACGCCCCAGACCGTAAGCTCTCCCAGCCAGCTTATGGCTGTCTCTTATACACATCTCCGAGCCCACGAGACCCTAAGACATCTC
>UQIP01000060.1:0-2826 GCA_900541005.1 uncultured Collinsella sp.
ATACATGAAGAGCATGTCGCCGGGGGCGAACGTAAACACGCCTGTCTCGTACACCATGCTCTCAAAGGCACCGATTACGCCCGATTGGCATCCAAGCAGCTCGACCTCTCCCCCACGGGACTCGCCGCCACCCAGCGGCATCGACTCTGGCCTGATGACCATGGTCGGAGGATGGCCCGCCGAACAATACGTTGCGCGTCCGGCTTTAAGGTCAATCTTGGCGATAAAGGCTGTCACGAACGTCTCGACCCTCGAAAAGCCCATGAGCATGCTGTTAAGGGAGCGTGCCATGCGGGCCGGTCCAGCGCCCTCCCAGGCATATGCCGTCAGGGCCGTCTTGACGAGCGCGGACATCGATGCGGCCTCAATGCCTTTGCCAGACACATCACCCAGAATCATGACGGCGCAGTCGTCGGGAAGACGAATGAGCGTATAGAAATCGCCGCCGACCAACGCCGAATTCGTGGCAGACAGGTACACCGAATCGGTTGCGATACCCGGAACATCCCCCAGGGAATTTCTCATGCCGATCTGGAGGGTCTGAGCGATATGGCGCTCCTCGCGCTTTTGAGATTCGCCTTCGTAGATCAGTTCAAAGTCATGCGCCAAGTGCACCAAGTAGTCATATTCAAGGTCATCAATCGGCTCTTGGCTACCATCACGAAGCAGCAGCGCGCGCGTAGTCGGGCTCTTCGCAACAGAAGCAGGAACAATCGCGTCGTTACTGTGTTTGCCATCACCCTCAGAGCGCAGGCGCCCCGCCTCGATGCCGGAGTCGACGTAGAGACCTTGACAAGGCAGACCATGCGCCCTAAGCCAGCCTCCCATAGGCATCGATTCGTCAACGCGAGTTATACGGACGTGTTTAAGGTCCTCGGCACTCGTGCCGCCCAAAACAGATGCCTCAAAGCCATCAGGGCCAGCCCCCAGACGTGCCGCCGGCGCCGTCGTGGAAAAGAAAAGCTTCTCGGGATCGTCCGGCAAGGCAACGCGACTGCCGCCTTCAAAATCTATGACGTAGGAGTCCAGACTGGCGTCATACTCAACAGGACAAAAATGGCAGTTGAGCATATTGCAGATCTCGGACGATACCGCCTGGGTAGCCGCGGCGGAATCGTCTAGAAAGGTAAACAACTCATCACGTAAGACATTGAGCGAGCGGCCAAGCTCGGCCGTACGACGAGAACGAAGGCTCGATGCCATGCCGACCAGCTGGATAGACAGGTAATCGCAAATGACCTCGAGTACATTAACGTCATAGGCGAGCGGTGCCTGGGGGCGTTTCCAACCAACTTCCAGCACGCCAAGGATCTGCGTACCGTAAAAAACGGGAAGACAGATCTCGCTGCGGTACGGAGGCATATCCTGCACGCGCAACAGGTGCTTAGAACGATTGTCCAAGTCCATGAACATACCGGAGGCGGCCCTATCGCCCTCAAGGTCCTGTTGAATCGACAAGCGACAGGCACGCGACTCGCGAAGAACATACGTCGGAATGCCAGCGCCATACGGCAAAAACTCGGGCAGATAGCTGTCGTACAGCTCCTTGGAAACACCGCGTAGCTTAAAACCGCCGCTCTCAGAAAAATAGATAGCGGCACCCGAAGCATCGAGCGTTCCTACAAGCTGGTTCAAAACGGTATCAAGCAGGCTGGGCAACTCATCGGAGCCCACAGTGCTCATAATGACCGAGAGCGTGCCAGACAGACGTTTGTTCGCCACTCTAAGCTCCGATAACGCACGCTTGAGTTGACGGTCGTGAGAATACTGTTCCTCGATACTGTGAAGCGCCACCAGGACACGTGGTGCACGGCGCCCAAAGATGCGTGGAGGCGTTACGGAGCCCGCACGAACCAAGACGGGGATAAAAGAGCCGTCACTCAGCTTGAGCATCAGTTCGTTCTCGGAGCCATCAGTTTCAAATGGCAGACGATGTTCCGTCGCACGTTCAAAAGCGGACGAGTACAGGACGTCTTTAACATCTCCACCGATGACGTCGGCGCGTTCCTCGCACATCAAACCAAGTAAGCGATTATTCACATGCAGAATGGTTCCGTCGAGCTCGCAGATGATGACAGCATCGCTCGTGATCTCGACTAGCTGGGCAACGTCTGCCCACTCGTTGCGTTCAAGCGTTTCCATCGTGGACCTCACCGTCTATCGGTAACAAAAAAGCCTCCGAAGAGGCTTCTCAAATGCGATGGTGTCGGAGGCGGGACTTGAACCCGCATGACCAAAAAGCGGTCACTAGCACCTCAAGCTAGCGCGTCTGCCAATTCCGCCACTCCGACATGCTATGTTGTTGATTCACGGTTCGTTTTGTTGGACCCGCGCGTTCAACGAGGAAGATAATAACCTATGATTCGAGAACTGTGCAAGCACTTTTTTCAAAAAAGTTTACGAATTTGTAAATGCACAGGTAGATCAGCGTGTCCGGTCCCGAATCGGTGTTGCCTCCCGGCGCGTCCTCGGGCATGAGCGATATTTTGTTACGCACTTCGTGCTGCAAAATATCTCTCCCCCTGCGGAATGCGCCGGGAGGCAACACCGATTCGGGACCTGCAAATACGTACTTCAGGCACAGTTCTCAAACATGTTCTGAGAGCTGATACAAATTTAGCGGCTCGGCTTTGCCGAGCCCTTATATAAGGAGGCCGGAGCTAAAGCTCCGGCCTCGCTATCTTTCCCATTAGATTAAGTGAGCGATCAAGGAATCGCACCCGTCTGCAGTGGTAACACAGGGCCCGTGCTGGACTTAGTTTTCAGAACATTCCGCACTGATATCTTCTGTATTGAAGACGTCGATGATGCACCCGTATACCATTG
>UQIP01000061.1:0-2740 GCA_900541005.1 uncultured Collinsella sp.
GTCTTGCGCAGGACTGTAGAGCAGCAAACTTAACCCCCGCCCTCAGCCCCGGAAGCCCTCCCGGATGGCCCCAAAAAATTTTTCAAAAAAGTTGTTGCGCGCCGGACAGACTTCTGTGTATACTAATCCCCGCAGCGCACGCGAGCGGAAACAAACGCGAACGTCTGCCTGGGGAGTTAGCTCAGTTTGGTTAGAGCGCCGGCCTGTCACGTCGGAGGTCGCGGGTTCGAGCCCCGTACTTCCCGCCAACGCAATTAAAGCCACGTCTTCGGACGTGGCTTTTTGCGTTTGATGCACTTTGTTTCGATAGAACGATCGCCCTGGTGTATCTTCGCCCAGAATCCCCGCGCCTTCGGGAACGCAAGTAAAATCTAATAAGTATATCTGTCTGAACAACAGCTTTGTTGCGCAACACCTGTTCTACGAGACAGGGGGTTAGGTTATACTAAATTGCACTGTGCGCCGCATCTGATGCATTTCGCTCCAAGCGCGGCACTCAGTGGATATCCGATTTACCATTTGGATGTCCTGGCGGTCATTTAGCGTCTCGACACAAGCTCGGCCCCGGAGCTCGTTCGAGCTGTTCGTATTCCTTGAAAGGGGAAAAATGGACATATCGAGGAAGACTGATTACGCCCTTCGAATGCTGGCGATGCTTGCTGAGGATCCGGAGTGTTTGCTTTCTGTTCGCACCGCTGCCGAAGAGGTCAATGTCCCGTATTCGTTTGCCCGCTCGATTCAGCACGGTTTGGTCCAGGCCGGTATTGTGGAGAGCCTGCGTGGCGTCCACGGTGGCATGCGTCTCAAGGTCAGTCCGGACGACGTCACTATCCGCCAGGTCGTCGAGGCCGTTCAGGGTCCTATGGTTATGAACGATTGCACCGCGCCCGATGGTGACTGTGCGCGCATGGGCGCGTGCTGCTATCATCCCCTGTGGGCCGGAGCTCAGGCGTTGATGCGCGACTACCTCGATTCCGTTTCGCTCGGCGACATCGTCGCTCACCGCCAGTTCCCGGCCGTCGATCCCAAGTTCGCCGACCGCGAAGCGTTTCCCGAGTACGCCACCTGCGCGTGCGCTTACCGGGAGGAATAGCGCCGCATAAGGAGCATAGCCATGATTCAGGACCCCTTTCGTTCGATGATTCGTTCGGAAGGGGTCCTGCGTTATCGCGACCTTCCGTGGCGCCGCACACGCGATCCGTACATCATTTGGCTTTCTGAGGTCATGCTGCAGCAAACACAGGTGCCGCGTGTGGAGGCGCGCATGCCGGTGTGGCTCGATCGTTTTCCGACTGTGCAGGCGCTTGCCCAGGCCGCGCCTTCCGATGTTTTGGACGCTTGGCAGGGCATGGGCTACAACCGACGCGCTCTGGCGCTTCACGGGGCCGCTCAGCGCGTTGTAGAGGACTGGGACGGGGAGTTTCCGCGTGAGACGCGTGACTTGGTCGCTCTGCCTGGTATTGGCCCGGCAACGGCGCAGGGTATCCGTTCGTTTGCGTTTGATCTTCCGGGCGTGTATTTGGAGACCAATGTGCGCACGGTCTTTTTGCATCATTTCTTTCCCGATGTGCCGGCCGTTCCCGATTGCGAACTGGTGCCGCTGATCCAAGCTGCCTGTCCGGCGGTCCCCGGTGCGGCGGCGGACGAGATCGCGCCCTTTGCCGCGCCTCAAGACGATGCCGACACGCCGCGCGCGTGGTATTACGCATTGCTGGATTACGGCGCGTATCTTAAAAAGACACTGCCCAATCCGTCCAGGCGGTCGGCGGGCTATAGTCGTCAGTCCAAGTTTGAGGGCTCGCGCCGCCAAAAGCGCGCGCATATCGTGCGTATGTTGTTGGCAGCGCGCGATGGGCAGCCGGCGGGGATTACGCTTGCTGATGCCGTGGTGGGCGTTAACGAGATGGAAGCGGCAGCCGGTCGCGGGCCGGTCGAGTGCGACTTGATCGCGGGCATTCTAGCTGACCTGGAGCGCGAGGGCTTTTGCCGAGCCGAGGACGATCGTTGGTTGAGTGTGTAGCCCGCTCAAATCTGAAGAACGGGATTGTAAGGTTTAAATTCGCGGCTTGAGGGCATCCTAAAGACAAGGTCGCTCAAAGCCTATGGGCGGCACGTGTTGAAGGGAAGTACACCTATGGATTTTGAGAATTCCCAAACCAAGAAGAACCTCGAGACCGCTTTTGCCGGTGAGTCCCAGGCACACACCAAGTATCGCTACTACGCATCTAAGGCCAAGAAGGATGGCTACGTTCAGATTTCGAATATCTTTGCCGAGACGGCGGGCAACGAGTCCGAGCACGCCAAGCTGTGGTTTAAGTATCTGCACGACGGCGCCGTTCCGGGCACTCTGGACAACCTGCGCGACGCCGCCGCGGGCGAGAACTACGAGTGGACCACGATGTACGACGAGTTCGCCAAGACCGCCGAGGAGGAGGGCTTTGCCGAGATCGCCGAGAAGTTCCGTGGTGTCGCCGCCGTCGAGAAGGCCCACGAGGAGCGCTACAACAAACTCGTCGAGCGCATCGAGTCGGGCGAGGTGTTTGAGCGTGAGGGCGTGAAGGTATGGAAGTGCCTGAACTGCGGGCACCTGCACGTTGGTGCCGAGGCGCCTGAGGTGTGCCCGGTGTGTAACCACCCGAAGGCGTACTTTGAGGAGCAGGTGGTGAACTACTAGCGCGTGGCGCTGGCATGAGCCTGTCTCTTATACACATCTCCGAGCCCACGAGACCCTAAGACATCT
>UQIP01000062.1:0-2669 GCA_900541005.1 uncultured Collinsella sp.
CCGCCGACGAGCCCACTGCCGTGGCATTTCGTGAGGTCGTCGATTTGATCGACAGCCTGCCGCTCGATAAGCAGCAGGTCATCGTTCGCGCCTTTACGAGCTTTTTCCATCTGGCAAACCTGTCGGAGGAGAACTACCGTGTGGCGCAGCTGCGCGAGCGCGAGGCCGGTGCGTCGACCGATACCGAGGTCGATCCTGCCAACGAGCTTACCGTTGCCTATCACCAGCTGGTGAATGAGCTGGGTGTCGAGGGTGCCAACGAGCTGCTCGACAAGCTCGAGTTCCACCCTGTCTTTACCGCACATCCCACCGAGGCCCGTCGTAAGGCCGTCGAGGGCAAGATCCGCCGTATCTCCAACCTGCTGGAGGAGCGTCCGCGTTTGGGCGGCTCCGACCTGGTGGAGAACGAGCGCCATATGCTGCAGGAGATCGACGCCCTGGTGCGTACGAGTCCCATCGCGCTCAAGAAGCCCACGCCGGTCGAGGAAGCCGATACCATCATCGACATCTTCGATAACACGCTGTTCGACGTTATCCCCGTTATCTATCGTCGTTTTGACGATTGGGTGCTGGGCGACAAGGCCGGTACTGTGCCGCCGCTGTGCCCGGCGTTCTTCCATCCCGGCAGCTGGATCGGTTCCGACCGCGACGGTAACCCCAACGTCACCGCCAAGGTGAGCCGTGAGGTCGCCGCCAAGTACTTTACGCACATGGTGCTCAAGCTCGAGGACAAGTGCCGCCACATCGGCCGCAACCTCACGCTCGAGGCTACCTACAGCAAGCCGTCGGCCGAGCTCATTAACCTGTGGAACCATCAGGTCGAGATGAGCCCTCGTTACACGGCCCGCGCCGAGCTGATCTCCGAGCACGAGCCGCATCGCGCCGTCATGCTCGTCATGGCCGACCGCCTGAACGCCACCGTGCGCCGTATCACCGACACCATGTACCACAGCGCCGACGAGTTCCTGGATGACCTGCGCGTCGTCCAGCGTTCGCTTGCTGCCTGCGGTGCCGTCCGTGCCGCCTACGGTCCGGTCCAGACCATCATCTGGCAGGTCGAGTCCTTCGGCTTCCATATGGTCGAGATGGAGTTCCGTCAGCACTCCGTGGTGCACGCCCGCGCCCTCAAGGATATCCACGAGAACGGTATCCATGGCGACCTGCAGCCCATGACGCGCGAGGTCATCGACACCTTCCGTGCCATCGGTTCCATCCAAAAGCGCTACGGCAAGAAGATGGCGCACCGCTACATCATCTCGTTTACCAAGAGTGCCCAGCATGTGGCCGACGTCTTTGAGCTGGCCCACCTGTCCTTCGCACACGAGGAAGACGTTCCCGAGCTCGACGTGATCCCGCTGTTCGAGCAGCTTGAGGACCTCGAGGGCTGCGTTGACGTGCTCGACCAGATGCTTACGCTGCCCGTGGTGCAAAAGCGCCTTGCCCAGACCAACCGCCGCATGGAGGTTATGCTGGGCTATTCCGACTCCTCCAAGGACGCCGGTCCTACCACGGCCATGCTCGCGCTGCATTCCGCGCAGGAGCGCATTGCCAAGTGGGCCGAGAAGAACGATATCGACCTGGTGCTCATGCACGGTCGCGGCGGTGCCGTGGGCCGTGGCGGCGGCCCGGCCAACAAGGCCGTGCTGGCGCAGCCCAAGGGTTCGGTCAACTGTTTCTTTAAGCTCACCGAGCAGGGCGAGGTCATCTTTGCCCGTTACGGCAACCGCACGCTGGCTCAGCGCCATGTTGAGTCCGTTGCCGCCGCAACGCTTTTGCAGTCGGCCCCGAGTGTCGAGAAGATCAACACCGAGACCACTCAGAAGTTCTGGGATATGGCCGAGAAGCTCAACACCGCAAGCCACGAGCGCTATCTGGACCTGCTGAACACCGAGGACTTTACACCGTGGTTCTCGACCGTGACGCCGCTGACCGAGGTCGGTCTGCTGCCGATCGGCTCGCGTCCGGCCAAGCGCGGTCTGGGTGCGAAGTCACTCGACGACCTGCGTACCATTCCGTGGATCTTCAGCTGGAGCCAGGCGCGCATTAACCTGGCCGCTTGGTACGGCCTGGGCACCGCCTGCGAGCAGCTCGGCGATCTTGACCAGCTCAAGGCTGCCTACCAGGAGTGGCCGTTCTTCCGCACCTTTATCGACAACATCGAGATGTCGATCGCCAAGACCGACCAGCGCATCGCCAAGATGTATCTGCACCTGGGCGATCGCCAGGATCTGTCCGAGAAGGTCTTTACCGAGATGCAGCTCACCCGTAAGTGGGTCCTTGCCATCGTCGGTGACGAGTGGCCGCTGCAGCGCCGCCGCGTGCTCGGTTGCGCCGTCCGCGTGCGCAACCCCTACGTCGACGCCCTGTCCATCGCCCAGGTCCGCGCCCTTCGCGAGGTGCGTATGAACCAGGACGAGATGGCCGAGGAGAAGAAGGCCGAGTACATGAGCCTGATTCTTTCGACTGTGACCGGCGTCTCGGCAGGACTGCAGAACACGGGGTAATCGATAGCCCTGTAGTCGTCCGGGCCCGCCATTAGTTTACTTTTAGGCACGTCCTCGGACATGCAAGAAGCCCTCGCTGCGCACTTCGTGCGGCGAGGGCTTCTTGCGTCCTGACGCTCCTATTTGGCAAGGTGTTTTTTAGAATCCATTTTGCGCTCGGCCTCG
>UQIP01000063.1:0-2523 GCA_900541005.1 uncultured Collinsella sp.
TCTTTGGCCTGCCGGCGTGGCGTTTTTGGGCGGCGTAGCGCTCGATGCTGTCTATCGTTATCATCCGACGGCCGTCGACGAGTTCAACATCGAGCTTTCCGGCTTTGACCAGAGCGGTAATCCGCGGAGCGGAGACTTTGAGGTCCAGCGCTGCGTCTTTAAATGTTCGGCACGCCGCTTCCCGAGCGTCCTCGTGGTCGATTTCGACCGAAAGGGCCACGACCTCGGCCGAGCGTTCGTACCCTGCCGGAGTCAAACCGTTGTTGAGGTCGTCGGCCAAAAACGCCATCAGCACCTCGGTGGCATGGGCAATCGCTTCTTCGCGCGTATCGCCATCGGCAAAGGCGCCGGGAATCTGCGGGAAACTGGCGCAGTAACCGTCGTCTTCTTTTATGAGAACGCAGTCATAGGTAAATCGCTGCCTCATTTTGCCTCCAACTACCATCCAGCTTGGCGACGAATACTTGCCCACGTGCCCTTCTTTGGTCGATCACCACCAGAGCCGTTCACGGTGACAACACGATCGCCAGAAACATACTTAGCATGACTACCGACTTGCGCGACCTTCACGAATCCATCGTGCTTGAGTAGGGCAATGATTTCCCGAAAGGTAGGAGGTTGCATGGGCCGACCTCTTTCAGCCGTCCTAATTATAAACTACTTTATAATTTTTGTTAACCAGTTAATAAATATTACTGGCGCTGCTTGGGCTCGGTGACGATTGCTCGGACGATGCGGGGGCGATCGGTGAGGTCGTGGACGATACGCACGTCCGAAAGGCCTGCCTGGCGACAGAGCTCGGCCGCGGCATCGAGGGCACCCTCGTAGAGCTCGCAGGCAAACAGGCCGCCGGCGCGCAGCATGTAAGGCGCCGCATTGAGCAGGCGGCGGAAGATATCGAGGCCGTCGGCGCCGCCCTCGAGCGCCAGGTCGGGCTCGAAGTCCTTGACCTCGTGCGGCAGTGAGCGCATGACGTCGGTCGGAATGTAGGGCGGATTGGAGACAAGCACGTCGAACGTGCCCCACTCTTCGCGGGGAATGGAGCTCACCAGGTTGGTGAGGCTAAAGGCGACCTCATCGGATGTGAGACCGAGCGCGTCGCGGTTTTTGGTGGCCAGATCGATAGCGCGCGGTTCGATATCGGTAGCGGTGCAGGTGACATGGCCGCGGCGCTCCCAGGCAAGGGAAAGCGAGATACAGCCTGTGCCGCAGCCGACCTCGAGAACGCGAGCGACGCGGGGGTCGGCGGGGGCGAGCGCGGGGGCATACTGCTCGAGGGTCTCCTCTTGGTCGGCGTTATCCTCGATGGCGATGCCGTATTCGTCGAGCTCGGGCTCAGCGAGCTCTTCAGCTTCGGCCTCCTCGGCCTGCGCGGTGGCTTCCTCGGCCTCGCGGTCGGCCAGTTCCTCGGCATAGGCACGGCTGCCCAGTACGTCGCCGCCTAGCGCAGCCTCATCGGCCGCCGTCAGGTTGGCGGCACGGCGCTCGGCGGTCGCGCGTTCGTCGGCCAGCGCCGCCTCGGCTTTGCGAGCCTGCTCGACCTCATCGTTCCAAGGCAGCTCCACGCGCTGACGGGCAGCAGCCTCGGGGCTCAGCACCTCGGCATCCAGATAATTGAGGACTTCCTCGACGAGCATCTCGGTCTCGGGACGCGGAATGAGCACGCCGGGGGCGCACGTGACGTCGATCATGCGAAACTGCGTGCTGCCGGTGATGTACTGCAGCGGTTCACCTTTAGCGCGACGAACAACGGCCGCGTGCATGGTCTCGAGCTGAGCCGCGTTAAGCGTCTCGTCCATGCGCATATATAAGTCGATGCGTGCCAAACCCGTGGCAGCGCAGAGCAGCCACTCGGCAGAAAGACGGGGGTGCTCCTCGCCGCGCTCGGCCAGGTACTCCTTGGTCCACTCGAGACAACGCTTGATGGTCCAAATCTCGTTTGCCATGGGGCCCTCCCCTCTTAAGCGCCGGACGGCGCGCGAATGTCGGAGCAGATTGTACGCGAGGGCGGCACGCGGCAAGGGACGATTGGAAGCGATTATCGAGAATCAGCCCAGAATTTTGCTTGAATCGCAATCGAAGTGTTCATTCGTCGACGTCTAAATCTGCATCCGTCAAGCTTTTGGCAAGGTTGCCCCAAAACTGACCAATATCTAACCAAGAACTTGCCAAATCACTTGACGCGCGACGCATCAAAAATCGCCCCGCGACTTCTCGGACGATTTTTTGAGCATTATTTTCGATAGCAGATGAATGCCGCTAATTTCTTTGAGCAGGTAGCCGGCTTAATGGCCATCAAAGCCGATTAAATAACATCTCAAAGCAATGTGCCCAACCTAGTCATTTAAGAACGTCCCCAATGACTAAAATGCCATCACAGCCGACTGAATATAATATCAAGGCAATGTCCCCAATGACTCCCTACGGATCATTTGACAACCAAGAAAACGCCGATGTTTTGGCAATGCCAGCGAGCGACGTCCAGAGCGAACAAGTTGGCATGAAAAAGGCAAGGCATAGACC
>UQIP01000064.1:0-2391 GCA_900541005.1 uncultured Collinsella sp.
TTTTTCAAGCAGAAGACGGCATACGAGATGTCTTAGGGTCTCGTGGGCTCGGGGTCCTCGGCGATGAGCGCCGCACCAGCCATGACCATGCCGGGAATGCAAAAACCGCACTGCACGGCGCCCACGGCGCCAAAGGCGTACACAAAGGCCTCGCGCACGTCCTCGGGCAGGCCCTCGACGGTCACGATGTTGCGGCCGGCGGCAAGAGCGGTGGTCAGCACGCACGCCTTGACGGCCGCACCGTCCACATGGATGGTGCAGGTGCCGCAGGCGCCCTCGGAGCAGCCGTCCTTGGCGGAGTGAATGTGCAGGTCGTCGCGCAGATAGCGCAGCAGTGGTTTATTCTCCGTCGTCGTGTGCTCGACACCGTTAACGGTAAAAGTGAATTCCTGTGCCATGGTGATTCCCTTCTACACGCCGGCGGCGATGCCGGTGCGGTCGTGGATGGCGCCATGCGGGCAGACGACGGCGCACATGCCGCACGACAGGCAGTCCACGCCGTCGATATGGGCGCAGTTGTCCTCGATGCGGATAGCGCCGGCAGGGCACTTTTTGGCGCACATACCGCAACCGATGCAGCTCGTGTCGCAAATCTTGCGCGCAATGGCACCCTTATCGGTGTTGTTGCAGCGCACCAGAATGTTCTGGTAGCCGGGGACGAAGGCAATCACGCGCTGCGGGCACGCCATGCCGCACAGGCCACAGCCCGTGCACTTTGAGCGATCCACGCGGGCGATGCCATCGACCAGCGCAATGGCACCGTGGGGGCAGGCCGTGACGCAGGCGCCACAGCCAATGCAGCCTTCGCTGCAGCGGGCGTCGCCGCCTGCGGAGGCGCAACCGCTTCCGCAGGCAACGTAGGCCACGTTATGTTGAATGGATTTGGCCATAAGAGACTCGCCTATTTCTTAAGGAGATACGGATAGTTGTCGCGCACAGCCCTGATGGTCAGGCGGACGGCCTCGGGAAGGCCGGTGTTGACGGCATCGACCGAGACGGTGCGGACCGTGCCGGCGACGCGGACCTTAAAGTGGTCCTCGTCCACAGCCAGGAAGCCCTCGTTCTCGGAGTTCTCCATGTCCTGCTCGCTCCAGAACAGGGTGAGCTTGTCCTTGTAGGGACGGCCCTCCTGGTAGGGACAGAACACGGCGCAGTTGCCGCACTCGTTGCACATGCCATCGACGTGGACGACCTGATGCTTGGCCAGGCCCGGCACCTTAATTGCCACGTTGGCACGGTTGGGGCACACATCGCAGCAGACCTCGCACACCGAGCCGCAGCCCAGGCAGCGAGTCTTGGTGCAGTTGCGCTTGTCGCGGCACAGCGACCCCTTGCGCTCGTAGCAAGTGTCCTCGCGGCCGGCCTGCTCGTTGCAGTCGGCATACTTGTTAAAGTCCACGCCGGCGATGGCGCGGGCGACCTCGGCGGCATCGGCAATAGCCTCGACCACGGTGGCAGGACCGCGGCGGCAGTCGCCCGCAGCCCAAACGCCCTCGACGCCAGTGGAGGTGGCGGCAAGGCGGCCGCGACGGTCGTGCTCGACACCCGCGGCATCGTACAGGCTGGCATCGATGCCCTCGCCCACGGCGCAGATCACCGTGGTGGCGGAAAGCTCGACGGTCTCGCCCGTGGCGACGGGGCTGCGACGGCCGCTTGCATCCGGCTCGCCAAGCTCCATGACGTCGCAGGTCAGCACGGCGCCGTTAAGCGCCTTGGGGGCCAGCAGCTCGCAGAACTCAACACCATCGGCAAGAGCAAGATCAAGCTCTTCCTCGTCGGCGGGCATCTGCTTCTTGGTGCGGCGATACACCAGGCGCACGTTCTTCACGCCAGCCAGGCGCTTGGCCACGCGGGCCGCATCCATGGCGGTGTTGCCGGCGCCAATGACCACGACGTCCTCGCCCAGCTCGAGCTTCTCGCCCCTCTTGGCGGCCTCGAGGAACTCCAGCACGTCGAGCTCGGCATCCTCGCCCAGGCCCGCAGAGCCGGGCATCCAGGCGCCGGTGGCCACGACCACGTCGGTAAAGCCCTGGGCCTTGAGCTCGTCAATGGACTCCACGCGGGCATTGAGCTGCACCTTGGCACCAAAGGCCAGGCAGAGCTCGGCATCGTGGGAGATGTCATCGCTCGCAATGCGAAACTCGGGGATGACGTGACGGACCACGCCGCCGAGCGAATCGCGGGCCTCGAAGATGGTGACGGGCACGCCAGCGCGCGTCAGGAAGAACGCCGTCGCCAGGCCGGCCGGGCCGCCGCCGATAACGGCAACGTTGCGCTCGCCGTCGTTGGCGATGGCCTGGGCGCGCAGCTTGGGCAGCACGGCGGTCATGGCCTCGCGGGCGGCCTTGAGCTTGCTGGCGCGGATCTGGGCGCCCTCGGGCTCGTAGAACG
>UQIP01000065.1:0-2234 GCA_900541005.1 uncultured Collinsella sp.
AATGACTACCGTGTGTCTATTAATTTTTCGAGCTTGTACTGCGCTGCTGGTCGCTGGCGTATATCCTGTCTTATTGTCAGCAAAACGAAATAGGGAAGGCATCAGATGCAATCTCGACAACAGCGCGGCATGCATGTCCAGCCGATATGCAGCCGTCGCATCTTTTTGGGTAATGCTCTCGCTGCGAGCGCTTCTGTCGTCGCCGGCGCACTTGCCGGTTGCCAGCGTCCCTCCACGCTGGAAGTAGTTCAGCCCACGACGGGCGGCGGTCGCGACGACCTGTCCGATTCCGTGATCGGCAAGGATAAGATCCGTATCGGCATGGAGGCGGCCTACGCCCCGTACAACTGGCAGGTTTCCGAAGCCAGTGAATACACCATCCCCATCGACAACGTGCAGGGTGCCTATGCCGATGGCTACGACGTGCAGATCGCCAAGATCGTCTGCAAAGCCCTCGGTGGCGAGCCCGTTGCCGTCAAGCAGAGCTTCTCGGGTCTTATCGATTCGCTCAACAACGGCCAGATCGACCTCATCATCGCCGGCATGAGCGCCACGCCCGAGCGCGAGGAGTCTGTCGGCTTCTCCGATCCGTACTTTATCGGTTACTTTGGCCTGTTCGTAAAAGAGGGCTCGCCCTACCAAAACGCGACCAAGCTCAGCGACTTTAGTGGCGCTACGGTGCTCGGCCAAAAGGACACCATGCTCGATACCGTCATCGACGAGATTCCGGGCGTTGTCCACAAGAACCCGGTCGATTCGGTTCCCACGGTGTTTTCGAACCTGCTGCAGGGCACGTGCGACGCCGTGACCTATAACACCGAGAACGAGAAGGGCTATATGGCCCAAAACCCGGGCATCGTCCCCATTCATTTTGCCGAGGGCGAGGGCTTTAAGCAGGAGGTCGCGGCAAACGTCGGCTGCCGCAAGGGTTCGGACAAACTGCTTAAGCTCATCGATAAGACACTCAAGGGCATTAGCCAAGAGGAACGCGACCAAATGTGGGACGCGTGCCTCGATCGTCAGCCGGCATAGGGAGGCAGCATGAAAACCATTAATCGCCTGGCCTCCTTTATCAAGGCCGACCACCGTTATGTATACCTGGGCACGAGCGTTATCGCGGCGCTCGGCCTGGCGTTTAGCCAGCGCAACCCCACGCCGCTGAGCTTCTTGGCTCCCACGGGCGTGTTCCAGGATTGCCTTTGGGCGATTCTTTGGGCCTGGCTCGTCGTGTCGGCGGCGGCGCTGGTCACCAAGCTTATGCACTGGAGCGACTATCGCGTGAAGTCGCCGTTCGCATCCGAGCGTTTCCGTCGCGGCGCGCGCCTGGGCAGCTATGTCGTGGTCGCCATTGCGGCGATCTTCTTTATCGACCGTTGCGTCATGTCGTTTATCGACCTGGTACAGGTGAGCATTGTCTCGGACTCCAACCCCAGCGACTTTTTGTCGAGCCTGGTCTACATGACCTACAAGAGCGGCGACTTCTTTATCCGCGGTATCGAGATCACCATCGCGCTTGCCACCTTCGGCACTGTCATCGCATTCTTCCTGGCACTGCTCTTCGTGTTCCTGCGTATTCAGACGTTCGACCGCGTGGATAACGACCTGGTGCGCTTCTTTAAGAGTATCGGCCGCGGCTTTGCGACCGTCTACTCCACCATCGTGCGCGGCACGCCCATGATGGTCCAGGGTCTGCTCATCTATTACGCGGGCTTCACCGTTTTGCGCGGCATGGGCTTCGAGACCGCCCAGGCCAACCAGATCTGGAGCACCTTTACCGCTGGCCTCGTCACCATCTCGCTCAACTCCACCGCCTACATGATGGAGGTTCTGCGCGGCGGCATCGAGTCCATCGATCCCGGCCAGGCCGAGGCGGCGCGCTCGCTGGGTCTGTCGCAGTGGCAGGCCATGCGCAAGGTCGTGTTCCCCCAGGGTATTAAAAACGCGATCCCCGCACTCACCAACGAGCTCATCATCAACATCAAGGATTCGTCGGTGCTCTCGGTCATCGGCGTGTTCGACCTTATGTACGCCACCACTACCGTCGCCGGCGTGTACTATCGCCAGATGGAGGTCTACTGCGTGGCGCTCGTGGTCTACCTGATCCTAACGCTCGTGGCGAGCCGCCTGCTCGAGGCCTTTGGCAAAAAGCTCGGTGCCGAGGCCCCGGCCACGCTGCCCAGCTCTAACTAGGCTTAAGACGAGGAGAATCATCATGGCAGATACCGCCATTACCG